>NZ_VFTH01000001.1:0-578158 GCF_006439375.1 Mesorhizobium sp. B4-1-1 | reverse complement strand
GATCCTCGGGTCTGCGCTGCGCCGCTTCGCTCCTTGCTCCGCCCTAGAATGACGAAGTCATGGGCGGCGCCCCACCCGGGAAGTCATGGGCGGCGTCGCACCAGGGAAGGCGTGGGGTGGCAGCCCTCGAGAATCAAGCCGCCAAGGCCCGATCACGCCGCCGGGGCGCGCCGCTCCAGAAGGTCGATGCCGAGCAGATGCCGGACATTCGGCCGCGCCGCGACGAGATCTGCGATCGTGTAGCGTGAAAGCACGGCGAAGAAGGCGTTGAGCGCCTCGCGCAGTGCCGAATTCAGGGCGCAGCTGTCGACCAGCGGGCATTCGGCGGCGTCGTTCTCGAAGCACTCGGCCATGGCGAAGCTCTCTTCGGTGACGCGCACGACATCGAACAGGTTGATCTGTTCGGCCGGACGGCCGAGCCGCACGCCGCCATTCCTGCCACGCACGGTTTCGACCAAGCGGGCCTCGACCAGCGGCTGCAGGATCTTGAACAGGAACAGTTCCGACACCGAATAAGCGGCGGCGATCTCGGGGATGCGGCTCAGCCTGTCGGTGTTTGCGGCGCAATACATCAGGATGCGCATCGCATAGTTGGTCTGGCGCGTGAGCCGCATGGTATCCTCGCGAAATATTAGCTTGAGCCGAATATGGCCCATAGTTTGGAACAATTCCAGACTGGACCGGGTACATAGCTGAATAATCGCGTCAACTTTTTGTGCAAGCTGGCGCGGATAGTCGCCGGATATCGCTCCTGCGCTTCGAGCGAGCGTTTTGGCAGCGCAGCCACTAGATAGATGCGGGTGCAAACAGGAAACGGCCTTTCCATGTCACAGTCAGCTCCGGCTTTCGCGCCGGTTCGATTCGACGCCGATGCCAAGGCGAAGCTATCGGCGTTGCGGCGGACCAAGTTCATCGCCGCCGCAGCGCTCACGCTGTGCATCCTCGTCTTCGCGCTCGCCAAGTCCTTCGAGGGCAGCCATCCGTGGCTCGGCTTCGTCGCGGCCTTTGCCGAGGCGGCGACGATCGGCGGGCTCGCCGACTGGTATGCGGTGGTGGCGCTGTTCAGACGGCCGCTCGGGCTGCCGATCCCGCATACGGCCATCATTCCGGAAAACCAGCATCGGATCGCCGACAATCTCGGCCGCTTCATCGAGGCCAATTTCCTGGCGCCGGAGCCGGTGCGCGAAAAGCTCGCCGAGGTCGACTTCGCCGCCCTGGTCGCCGACTGGCTGGCCGATGCCGAGCGCGCAGCCGGCCTGTCGCGATTCGTCGCGCGGCTGGTGCCGCAGACATTGACGGCGGTAGAGCAATCCGGCCTGCGCGACTTCGTCACCAGCCGCATGCTGGAGCAGATCGAAAAGGTGCCGCTGGCGCCGCTCGCGGCGGATCTTTTGTCGGCGCTGACCGACGATCGCCGCCACCAGAAGCTGTTCGACGAGTTCACCCGGGTCGTCGGGCGTTTCCTCAACGACGAACAGGCGCTCGAGACGATGCGCGAAAAGATCCGCGAGGAGTTGCCGTCGCTGTTCAACCTGTTCCGCGCCGATGCCTATCTCTTGAAGAAGATCGTCGCTTCGGCGGGCTCCCTGCTCGATGAGGTACGAGCCGATCCCGATCATCCGATGCGCGCCGAATTCGATCGTTTCGCGCTCGGCTTCATCGAGCGGCTCAGGACCTCGAAGCAATATGCAAGGCGCGCGGAGAAGCTGAAGCGCGATTTTCTCGGCCGTCCGGAGGTGAAGGCGCTGGCCGGCGATGCGTGGACAAGCCTGCGCCTGTTCATCGAGCAGGATATCAATGCGCCGAATTCGACGATCCGCGCGCACCTCGCCAACATGTTCGTCGAGGTCGGCAGGCATCTGGCCGACGACGCCCAGATCAGGGCCGACATGAACCAGGGCTTTGTCGTGGCGCTGGCTTCATTCGTGGAAAGCCAGAAGAGCGGCGTGTCGACATTCATCGCCGACCAGGTCAAGCGCTGGGACCTGACGCAACTGACACGGCTGATCGAGACGAACATTGGCAAGGACCTGCAATATATCCGTTTCAACGGCATGATCATCGGCGGGCTTGCCGGGCTGGCGCTCTATACGGCGGAGCGGCTGTTTCTCGTCAATTGACGCTGGCCCAAGGCGCACTATTCTCCTTCGGGGACGCCGCAAACGTGGCAAAACGGGAGGCAAGCATGGCAAAACAACCGGAATCCGACTCGTTCCTCGACATGTTCAGCAGGTTCGGCCGCGACCTCAAGCTGCCGAATGTCGATGTCCAGGCGATCCTGGATCATCATCGCAAGAATCTCGAAGCCCTGGAAAAATCGGCAAGGGCGGGCGCGGCAGGGGCATCCTCGGTGCTGGCGAGGCAGCATGAGATGGTGCAGAATGCCATGCACGAGATCACGCGGATGGCGCAGAACTACCAGACGCCCGGCAATCCGCAGGACCTCATGACCAAGCAGGCTGAATTTGCCCGCAGGTCGTTCGAGACGACGCTGAAGAATGCCAGCGAAGTGGCTGGCCTTGTGCGCAAATCCAGCACCGAATCGGTCGAGATACTGCGCGAGCGGATCAGGGATGCGATGGCGGAGATCCGCGCCGGTTACGAAAAGAAATAGCCTATCCGGCGGTTTCGGACCCACCATCGACCGATATGCGATGCAACCGGTCCAGTCGCCCGAGCGTTCTCGGCATGCCGTAAAAGCATCAACTCTACCGGCGAAAATCGCGGGGCGGCGAATTGACAGAGGCCGCCGCTTCATGGTCGGGAGACAGGCAAGTGTGATGGGAAAGCCGGAATGACGGAAGCACGGCCGAGAACGCCGCCGACCTTCGAACAGTTGCGCACGATGTCCGGGCAGGAACTCGGCGTGTCCGACTGGACGACGGTCGACCAGCAGCGCATCGACCAGTTCGCCGAATGCACGGGCGACCATCAGTGGATCCATGTCGACCCCGAAAGGGCGAAACGGCAGAGCCCGTTCCGCACCACGATCGCGCATGGTTACCTGACTTTGTCGATCATCGGCGCGCTGGCGCTGGAGATGGGCATCGTGCCGGAGAACACCCAGGCCGCCTTCAACTACGGCTTCGACAAGGTGCGCTTCCTGGCGCCGGTCAAAGCCGGCGCGCGCATCAGGCTGCGCACCACGCTGCTTTCGATGGAGGACCGCGGTCCCGGCCAGTATCTGATGAAGGCGGCCAACACCGTCGAGATCGAAGGCGAGCAGAAGCCGGCGCTGACGGCCGAAACGCTGGTGATGATGTACGAGCGCCGCAAGCGGGCCTAAGGTCTGCCGATATTCAGGTGGGGTCGGCCTGCGAACGGTGGCGCCCAGCGCCTCAGGTGCTCACGTACTTGAAGTACGCTCCGATCCGGCCTTCGCCGGCCGTAGCCTTCATTGAGCGGAGACACTTATGAGGACTTCGGCCGGCGTAGGCCGGTTCTCGGAAGCCACCATCCTCGGCTCGGCCTGACCTGAATCTCGACAGACCCTGGGATGCCGATCGCTTCCTTCAGGTCAATTTCGGCCTAAACTGCCCCAATGCAAACAGTGTCGCTAGCGCGAAGCTCGCGGCAAAGCCCGCCAGCGGCCATGCCGTATCGCCACCCAACAAGAAGATGAACAGTGTTCCCGCCGTCGCGACGATCACGCTCTGCGCGCAGAAATAAAGCGCGACCGCTGTCCCTGCTGCTTCGCCGAACGGCGCCAGGGCGCCGTTGGCGGTGACTGAAGCGGTCAGCACAATGCCGATGGCGATGACCCACATCGGCATGACGAAGCTCGCGAAGGATGGCTCGGCGAACAACTGTCCTATGGCCAGCAGGGCAGCACCCAGGAGCAGCATCGCCATGCCGCGCCTGACGCTGCCTTCGATGCCCCAGCGCGCGACGAAGCTTTTGGCGAAGCGGGTGGCGGCGATCATCACCAGTGCCGCGCTGGCGAAGGCCAGGCTGAAGCCGATCTGGGAAAAGCCGGCCTTGCCGATGAGCACCCTGGGCGCCGTCGAAAAGAACACGAAGAACGAGCCCATGGCGGTGGCGAAGGCCAGCGTGTAGGTCCAGAAGCCGAAGCTGCGCAGGATCGGCCCGAAACCAGCCCGGGCAGGGCAATGGGTCAGCGGGCGCGTTTCGCGCCATCTTGGCCAGGCGTTGAGCGTGGCGGCGACGGCAAGAATGCCGAGGGCGACGAAGATCGCCCGCCAGCCGAAACCATTGGCGATCAAAGCCCCGGCGATCGGTCCCAGCGCCGGCACGAAGGACAGCAGCGAGCCGAGCGTGCCATAGATGACGGCGCCTTCCGGCCTTTGCGCATAGACGTCGCGGACAGTGGCGAAGACAGCGACCAGCATGGCCGAGGCACCGAGTGCCTGCGCGATGCGAAGGGCAAGGAAGACCGGTGCAAGCGACGTGACGGCGAGCAGGAAGGAGGTGGCCGCGAACGACAGGGCGCCGCCGATCAGCACCGGGCGCCGACCGATCCTGTCGGAGATCGGTCCGAAAGCAAGTTGGCCGAGCCCCAGACAGATCATGTAGAGGCTGAGCGTCAGCTGCACCACGGCCGTCGAGGTGCCGAGCGCGCCCGGCATGATCGGCACTACGGGCAAGTAGATATCCATGGCGAGGGAGGCCAGGACGTCGAAGGGAGACAAAAGCAGCAAGGCTGCTGGCATGGACAAGGTCCATGTCGGCTGGTTCGGAGAAGACATGAGGAGAGTTCCGCTCAAATGGTGACATTCGGCGGCGATCTGCCTGAGTCTTTTCTGAAGCAATTCCGGACGGAAGGCGAAGGACCGAGCCCAACCACTTTACACTTTTCCTGGAATTGCTCACGGACGGGACAGACTGCCGCAACAACGAAGCGCTGTTGCGGCTTACTTGTCTGCTGACTTGCTGGATCCCATGGCCATCGGTCCCGGTGACGATGCGCATGCCGGCTGGCATGCGTGCTCGCGGTTTCACTACCAGCCGAAGACCGCTCGGGCAACCGACGTCGCGCTTATGCCGCCTTGCGGCGGGATGCGGCGACCGCTCTTTCCAGGGCGGTGAAAATCCGCTCATCCCCGCACTGGGCCACGTTGAAGCGCATGAAGCGGCCGGCGGTGTGCGACAGGCTGAAGGCGTTGCCGGGCGCCAGCACGACATTGTCCGAAAGCGCATGGCGGGCAACGTCGGCGGCGTCGATGCCGTCGGGCAGCCGGCACCAGAGGAACATGCCGGCAGGCTGGTCGATCCAGGGCGTGATGCCCATCGCCTTCAGCCTGCCGGCCGTCTCGGCCATGGCGCGCGACAGGCGGGTGCGCAACTGCTCGACATGTTTGCGGTAGCTGCCGTCCTTCAACAGGCTCAGCACCAGTTCCGAGGACAGCCGGGTGCCGCCGAATGTCGTGGCGATCTTGAGATCGGTGAGGCCCTCCATCCAGTCGCGGGGCGCGGCGATGAAACCGCAGCGCACGGAAGCCGACAACGTCTTGGAAAAGGAGCCGATCTGGACGACGCGCTGCAGCCCGTCGAAGGCAGCAAGCCTTGGCGCGGGACTGTGCTCGAAGTCGGCGAAGATATCGTCCTCGACGATGGTGAGGTCCGCCTGGTCGGCGAGTTTCAGGAGCCGATGCGCGGCGACCGGCGACAGGATCGCGCCGGTCGGATTGTGGATGCCGGAATTGGTGATGTAGAGGCGCGGCCGGTGCTCAGTCAGTGCTTCGGCGAAGTGCTCGATATCCGGCCCCGAAGGTGTGTACGGCACGCCGATCACCTTGGCCTGATGGGCGCGCAACAGGGCGTGGAAGTTGAAATAGCAGGGGTCGTCGACCAGCACCGCGTCGCCGGGCTCGAGCAGGAAACGGCACAGAAGGTCGATCGACTGGGTGCCGCAATCGGTCAGCATGATCTGGTCGGGCGAGGCTTCGACGCCGTGCTCGGCCATGCGCCGCGCCAGCAACTGGCGAAGCGGCGGCAGGCCAAGCGGGGTGCCGTAGTCCGCAAGCGCCACGTCGTCCGCACGGGCCGCGGTCCTCAGTGCCCGGCGCAAGGCGGCCTGCGGCATCCAGGACGCGGGCAGCCAGCCGCAGCCGGGCTTCAGCATCTCCTCGCCCGCTTCCAGCGATTGCCTCGACACCCAGAGCGGATCGACGGTCCGGTCGAGCTTGGGACCGATCTCAGCAAGCGACAGCGGCGCGAGCTGGCCGGCGGCGTAGAAACCCGAGCCCGGCCGCGAACGGATCGCGCCTTCCGCCGCAAGCCGCTCATAGGCTTCGACCACCGTTGATTTCGACACTTGCAAGGATTTGGCGAGAGCCCGGATCGACGGCAGGCGCGCGCCGGGCGTCAGCGTGCGTGCCGCGATGCGATGGCGGATCGTCGCCATCACGCTTTCGACGCGCGTGCGCGAGCCGTCATTTTCAAGAGCGAGATCTGTCATCCGTACTGCCCGAACTACCATTACAGTTTCGTGGAATTGTACCCCATTGTCTCTGGTAATGCCATGACCTGCCTCGTACGGAAGCGCAAACGGAGCAGATGATGGACAAGAGTTTTGACGGCTGGCTCAGCGGCTTCATCGGGGTGCTGATCTTCAGCGGGTCGCTGCCGGCGACGCGGGTGGCGGTGATGGATTTCGACCCGACCTTCCTGACGGCGGCCAGGGCGGCAATCGCTGGTCTGCTCGGGATTGCGATGCTGCTGCTGTTCCGCGAGAGACGTCCGGAGCGCAGCGACCTGATCTCGCTCGTCGTCGTCGCGCTGGGCGTCGTGGTCGGCTTCCCGTTGCTGACGGCGCTGGCGCTGAAGCATGTCACCTCGGCGCATTCGATCATCTTTGTCGGCCTGCTGCCGCTGGCGACCGCGATCTTCGGCGTGCTTCGCGGAGGCGACCGTCCGCGCCCGGCCTTCTGGCTGTTCTCGTGCCTAGGCAGCGCTTTGGTCGCGAGCTTTGCCCTGTCGCAAGGCTTGACTGCCTCGCCGGTCGGCGACGGCCTGATGCTCGGCGCCATCATCGTCTGCGGGCTGGGCTACGCCGAAGGGGCCAAGCTGTCGCGCAAGCTCGGCGGCTGGCAGGTGATATGCTGGGCGCTGGCGCTGTCGCTGCCGGTCATGCTGGCGCTGAGCTTTTTGACGCTGCCGCCGTCCTTCGCCGGCATCGGCTCCGGCGCCTGGATCGGCCTCGCCTATGTCTCGCTGTTCAGCATGCTGATCGGCTTCGTGTTCTGGTATCGCGGCCTCGCGCAAGGCGGCATCGCCGCAGTCGGACAGCTGCAATTGCTGCAGCCCTTCTTCGGCCTGGCGCTGGCGGCGAGCCTGCTGCACGAGAAGGTCAGCCCGATGATGGTGGTCGTCACGCTCGGCGTTGTGGCCTGTGTGTTCGGCGCGAAGAAGTTCGCGCGGTAGGCGCCTAGTGATTTGTTTTGACGCAATTCCGGACGGAAAACCGTTTCCTACTTTTCCTGGAATTGCTCAGAACTTCGTCACCACCCCGATGCCGATGCCCTCGAAACCGCCCATCGCCATCAGGGCCGCGGGCGCTTCCTCGAGGCTGATCTTCTTGCCGACCAGCAGTTCGGGTTTCAGCTTGCCGGTGCGGATCATCTCCATCATCGCGGAGTAGCGATAGGCCTGCATGCCGTGGCTGCCGAGGATTTCGAGCTCGAAGGCGATCACCTTGTCCATCGGCACCTGCGGCCGGGCGTGCTCGCCTAGCATCAGGCCGACCTGAACGTGGCGGCCGCGCCGGCGCAGATTGGCGATCGAGTTGAAGGACGTGGTCGGGTGTCCCAGCGCGTCCATCGACATATGCGCGCCGCCATTGGTGATCTGCTTGACCGCCTTGACCACGTTCGGCGTCGTCGCGGCGTTGATCGTCGCCACCGCGCCGATCTTCTCCGCAAATTCCAGTTTCTCGTCGGTGAGGTCGATGGCGATCACATTGGCGCCCATGGCGCTGGCGATCATGATCGCCGACAGGCCGACGCCGCCGCAGCCATGCACCGCCACCCATTCGCCGGGCGTAACCCGGCCCTGGTCGACGATGGCCCGGAACGAAGTGACGAAGCGGCAGCCGAGGCTGGCGGCGGTAGCGAATTCCATCTCTTCCGGCAGGCGCACGAGATTGGTGTCGGCGTGCTCGATGCCGACATATTCGGCGAACGAGCCCCAGGCGTTGAAGCCCGGCTGGGATTGATGCTCGCAGACCTGATGGTTGCCCGACGTGCATTCGAAACAGCGGCCGCAGCCGACCGCGAAGGGGACCGTGACACGGTCGCCGGCCTTCCAGCGGCTGACCTGCTTGCCGGCGGCGACGACGACGCCCGCCAACTCGTGTCCGGGAACATGCGGCAGCGTGATGCCGTCGTCATGGCCCATCCAGCCATGCCAGTCGCTGCGGCAAAGACCGGTCGCCTCGACCTTGATGACCACCCCGTCCGCGGCCGGCTTCGGATCGGGCACGGTCTGGATCGTCGGCGCCTCGCCGAATTTCTCGAAGACGACGGCTTTCATCGGCAACTCCCACCGTTGGTGCGTTTTGAGTTGACGATAGCCGATTCCACCGCTGGTCGGCCGGAAATCGATTCTGCCAGGGCCGCGACTGGCGGACTGATCAGTTACTCCGGTTGCTGGCGGAAGTCGGCGCTGGCGTTCTGGGCCGCGACGGTGAGGGTAGGGCGCTAGTTATGGCGGCGGAGTATCGAGCAGCGGCTGCCGTTCGCGAAACCATTCATCAGCCTCGACATCCCACGGCCAAATCCCGGAAGTTGTCGGAAAGATAAGCTGCACGATCCGGAAATCCGGCCCGTCGTAGAACCATATGTCCCAACCGAAATATTCCGGGTAGTGATCGGGATGGACCGCACCGAACTGACAATCGAAGCCTCCTCCCAGGAAACCCGACGCCCGCGCACCGACGCTGAACCTCTCGCCGCCGCGCACGCGTCTGCAGTACTCGTTGATGATGGTTAGCGAAAGGTCCGGCTTGTGCCCGATAACGACCAATTCAGGGACGCCAAAATTGTGCTCTATCCCGACCGAGTATGCGAATGGCGGATGCTCGTCCTCCTCCAGCACATAGAGAATGTGGCAGCCGTACTCTTCGATGTCGGCGAGTGCCTTGGCCTCCTCGGCGTCTTTGGCTTCCCTACTCGGCATCGATCTGATTCTGCGGCGCAGCCTTCTGGAACGCCGGCAGCGCCATGCAGGCGGCGTTGATGCGCGCGATCACCGGATAGGGCGCCATGTCGACGCCGAAACGTGCATTGTTGGTCACCTGGGCGGCGAGGCAGATGTCGGCCAGGCCCGGCGTGTCGCCATGGCAGAACGCGCCGGTCTCGGGCGACGAAGCCAGAATCTTCTCAAGCGGCTGGAAACCTTCATTCACCCAATGCCGGAACCAGTTGACGACGTCCTCGTCGCCGGCGCCGAACAAGGTGCGCAGCGAGGTCAGCACGCGCAGATTGTTCACGGGATGGATGTCGCAGGCGATCATCTGCGCCAGCATCCGCACCCGCGCCCGGCCCAGCGCATCCTTCGGCAGCAGCGGCGGTTCGGGCCGGATCTCGTCGAGATATTCGATGATCGCCAGCGACTGGGTCAAAAGCTTGCCGCCGTCGAGCACCAGCGCCGGCACCAGTCCTTGCGGGTTCACAGCGAGATAAGCGGGCTCGAGATGTTCGCCGTGGCGCAGGTGGTGCGGCACATAGGTGTAGTCCAGTCCCTTCATCTCCAGCGCAATCCGCACCCGGTAGGAGGTGGAGGAGCGGTAGTAGTTGTGAAGGACGAGGTCGCTCATCGCCTCGGCTGCCCGATGGTCACCGTGATCTCGCCGATGCCGTCGACGCCGCCGGTGATCCTGTCGCCGGCCTGGACCGCTCCGACGCCGGCCGGCGTGCCGGTGAAGATCAGGTCGCCGGGCCGAAGCTCGACCGCTTCGCTGCAAATCGAGACCATATCGGCGATCGGCCAGATCAGCTCGGCAAGGTCGCCGTCCTGTTTCACCGCGCCGTTGACGGCAAGCCAGATGCGGCCTTTTTCCAGATGTCCTGATTTCGCGGCCGGAACCAGCGGGCCGCAAGGCGCCGACTGGTCGAACGCCTTCGACCAATCCCAGGGACGCGCCGCCTTCTTTGCCTGATCCTGCAGGTCGCGGCGGGTGAGGTCGACGCCGACGCCATAGCCCCAGACATGGGCGAGCGCATCGGCGCGCGGAATGCGGAAGCCGGCCTTGCCGATGGCGACTACCAATTCGATCTCGTGGTGCAGGTTCGAGGTCAGCGGCGGGTAGGGGATCTCGGCGCCGCTGTCGACCACCGCGTCGGCGGGCTTGGTGAAGAAGAAGGGCGGATCGCGCTCGTCATTGCCGAGCTCGCGCGCATGCGCGGCGTAATTGCGGCCGACGCAGAAGATGCGGCGCACGGCAAACCGCTCCGCCGAGCCTGCGACGGCAACCGAAGCAATCGCCGGTGGCGGAAGGACGAATTCTGGCATGATTTTTCTCTGTGCTGGCATGAATCGTTAGCACCTTCGGCCGATTTTGCCGGGCGGGCAAGTCTCGGGCGTCCCTGCACATCGGCCTGTCGTTTCAGTGACAATGCGCCGTACCATTGGGCGTGTACTATTTGCCAATAATCTGGCCATGATCACGGGACTATCCTGTGCCGGCTGAAACCGAACCGAAGCCTGAACCCGTGCAATGACCTCCGTCAGCGATCGCGCCCGCTTCCTGATCATCGACGACCACCCGCTGTTTCGCGAGGCGCTGCACAGCGCGGTGCAGATGGCCTATCCGGACGTCGACACGGTCGAGGCGCGCTCGATCGCGGAAGCGATCGAGCTTCTTGCCGACGCCAAGCCGTTCGACCTCGCGCTGCTCGATCTGAGCATGCCCGACGTGCATGGCTTCGAGGGCCTGCTGCAGCTGAGGACCCGTTATCCGCGGCTGCCGGTTGTGATCGTGTCGGGCTATGAGGAGCCGAAGATCATCTCCGAGGCGCTGTCCTACGGCGCCGCCGGCTTCATCCCGAAATCGGCCCGCAAGAGCGATCTCGCCGCCGCCATCCGCTCGGTGATGGATGGCGCGGTCTATGTGCCGGAAAATTACGAGGGCCAGCCGCCCGATCCCGACAGCACCGACCGCGCCGACATGGTGCAGCGCCTGGCCAGGCTGACGCCTCAGCAGCTCAGGGTGCTGCAGATGCTGCGCCAGGGCATGCTCAACAAGCAGATCGCCTACGAGCTGCAGGTGGGCGAGACCACGGTGAAGGCGCATGTCTCGGAGATTTTGCGCAAGCTCAACGTCTACAGCCGCACGCAAGCGGTGATCGAGGTGTCGAAGCTCGACAATGCGGAGCTGTTTCGCGACCAGGCCGGGTTTTGAGGGCGGCATTTCTAAGCCAACAAATGCGCCAGCAGCGCGCGCAATTGCGCCGGCTTCAGCGGTTTGCGCATCAGCTCTATGCCGGCGGCGCGGGCGGCCTTGGCGACGAACTCCGAGCCGTCGGCGGTGACGATCAGCGCCGGTACGGGGCGGCCGAGATAGTCGCGCACCTCGGCGATCGTCGCGGTGCCGAGGTCGCCGCCGTCGAGATGCTGGTCGGCGATGACTATGTCGGGCACCCAGGCGGTGTCGCCGAGCAGGTCGAGCGCGTCGTCGGTCGAGGTGGCGGCACGTACCTGGCACTGCCAGCGCTCGAGCAGCGAGGTCATGGCGGCGAGCACATCGGCGTCGTTCTCGACAAGCAGCACCTTGGTGCCGAACAGGCCGTAGCCGCGGGGGCGATCCATGTCGGCGCTGGCCGTCGCCGGTTCGGCCGGCGCCATGCCGATCGGTACGTCGATGTGGAAGATGGTGCCGCGTCCCACCTTCGAGGAAAAGGTTACCGGGTGGCCGAGCGCAGCCGCCATGCGGCGCACGATGGCAAGGCCGAGGCCAAGGCCGCCGGCAAGTCCGGCATCGGCAAGCGTCGCGGTGCCGCGGTGGAATTCCTCGAAGACCGCCTCGCGCTGGTCCTCGGCAATGCCGCAGCCGGTATCGGCGACGTCGATGCGGATGGTGTCGCCGCGATGCCTGGTGCCGACCAGCACGCCGCCGGAGCGGGTATAACGGAGCGCGTTGGAAAGGATGTTCTGCAGGATACGTCTAAGCAGTGTGCGGTCGGAGCGCACGACGACGTTGACCGGCCGGAATTTCAGCGACAGGCCTTTCTTTTCCGCTTCGGGAAGGAAGTCCGAGCGTAGCGAGGAAAACAGCGCCTCCAGGCCGACATCGCCTATTTCGGGCTGCACTACGCCGGCGTCGAGCTTGGAGATGTCGAGCAGCGTGCGCAACAGGTCTTCCATCGTCTCCAGCGAGCGCTCGACCTGGCGCACCAGCTTCCTGCCTTCGTCGCTGGTCTGGACCTCGGCCAACGCCGAGACCGAAAGATGCGCGGCGTTCAGCGGCTGCAGCACGTCGTGGCTGGCGGCGGCGAGGAACCTGGTCTTGGAGAGGTTCGCCAGTTCGGCGCTCTCCTTCGCCTCGCTGAGGTCGATGTTCGACTGTTCGAGCCGGCGCAGCGTCGCGTGCAGTTCCTCGGTGCGGTTGCGCACCCGGTTTTCCAGCGAGATGGCGGTCTGGAACAGCGAGAAGGCATTGCCTTGCTGGTCCATCGAACGCTCGACGCGGCTGACAAGGGCCGCGTTGATCTTCTTCAGCCGTTCGAGGTCGTTGATGTCGCGAAGCGGCATCTCGCTACTCGGCTGCCCGGCGCTCGCCGAAGGCGATGCCGGTAAAGGTCTGGTTGAGGTGCATCGAGCGGTACTGCTCGCCATAGGTGCCGAAGCCGACGACCTTGTTGGCCCGGTAGAGCTCCGAAATGTCACGGTAGACCTGGCGGTTGCGCGCATCGAGCCGGCGCAGCACGCAGTCGAAGCCCAAGATCATGTCGATGCCGCCGAGCTTGCGTTCGGCGTCCTGCAACGCGGCGCGCGTCGCTTCCACCATGTTCTTCGGCTGGGCTATGGACAGAACGACGCCGTCGTCGATGGCGCAGAAGAACGACAGCGAGCCGTCGACATGCATGCGCTGGATGGAGCGGCAGTAATATTCGCCGCCGACCTTCACCACGACCGGGTGCGAGGCGAAGCTCAGCGGCGTCAGCGTCTGCGGCACGATGCCGACGGAGGCGGCATATTCTTCCGCCGCGTTGGTGGCGTTGAATTCGCGCACGATGCGATGATCGGGGTCGGACGCCGTCACCACCAGCTTCTCGTCGGTCGGAATGAAATTGTCGGTCTTGAAGACGTGGAAAGGGATCTCGGTCGCGACCAGCACGATGATGGCGCTGTCGGAAGTGACCTTGCCGTTCGAGATCAGGCTGGTCGTCTCGAATTTCAGGTCGTCGCCCGCCGAGCCGCCGATCAGCGGGATGTCGTCAAGCCCCCAGTGGATGGCCGAGGTCACCGCTTCCTCGGCATAGGAAAGCCCGTCGATGAAGCAGAGGGCAAAGAAGCTCTTCGCCCGTTCCTGACCGGCGCGGCAGCGCAGCAGGCGCCGCAGTTCCACGACCTCGCCGGTGATCCCGTCCATGCCGGAGGAGGAAAGGTTTTCGACCATGGTGCTGACGGTCGAAAACGACGCCGACGGCAAAAGCAGGGCAAGGGCATGCCCTTCCTCCAGTCCCTGCGGCGTGATTTCGCCGGCGGTCGAGCAGCCGGCATAGGCGAGCGACGGCGCATGGACCTTCAGCGCTTGCGCAAGAGCCGCCGCGTCGACCAGGCTTTGGGAGAAGAACAGAAGCGCAAAGCCGGCGTCGACGGCTGCCGCTTCGGCCGCGATGGCTCGTGCAAAGGCATTCGGGTCGGGCTCATCCGTGGTGAGCGCCGAAAGGCCCGATGCATAGCGTGTGCTCGAACTGGCCAGCTGCCGTCCTCCGCAATTTCCTCCAACGCTGTTTTGTGCGTGTCTTTTTCTTGTGCGTGTCAGGCACGCTTCGCGTCGAAGGCATCTTTGCCTTCAATCCCGGTTTTGGCAATGGGGCCGGTTGCTGCGCTGCACATAGCCTTTGCCATGATCGAAAGTACAATGGAACCGGCGCTGGCAGCACTGTTTTGCCCGTTGTACGCTACCCGAATAACGCACTGCCGAAGCACAAGCGCGGCATTCGGCAATGACCAAGGTTGATACCCAGGGAGGTAGCATGTCGGACGTGTCGTTGACTGTGAACGGGAGGCGGGTCAGCGGGAACGCCGAGGACCGAACGCTTCTGGTGCATTTCCTCAGGGAACATCTCGGCCTCACCGGCACGCATGTCGGCTGCGATACCTCGCAGTGCGGCGCCTGCGTCGTGCATGTCGACGGCAGGGCGGTGAAATCCTGTTCCATGCTTGCAGTGCAGGCGTCCGGATCGACCATCGTCACCATCGAGGGGCTCGCCGACGGCGCCGAGCTGCATCCGGTGCAGGCCGCGTTCAAGGAGCATCACGGGCTGCAATGCGGCTTCTGCACGCCGGGCATGATCATGACGGCGACCGACCTGATCGCGCGCCATCCCGAGGGCCTTGACGAGGCGACGGTGCGCGCCGAGCTCGAAGGCAATATCTGCCGCTGCACGGGCTACCACAACATCGTCAAGGCGATCCTCGCCGCGTCGGAGACCATGGCGAAGGGCGCCAAGGGCAGGGCGAAACAGGCAGCTTAGGGAGTAGGCAGTAGGCAATAGGGAATAAGGCAAACGGCGATACGACCGGGAGCCCCTCACTACTGCCTAACCCCTACTGCCTATTCCCTTAATTCCGGAGGAATTTCCGCAAATGGGTATCGAAGGCGTCGGCGCCCGCGTGGCGCGCAAGGAAGACAAGAGGTTCATTACCGGCGGCGGCCGCTATGTCGACGACATGGTGGTTCCCGGCATGAAACATGCCGTGTTCGTGCGCAGTCCGCACGCGCATGCGCAGATCAAGAAGATCGATGTGAAAAAGGCGCAAGCGATGCCCGGCGTCGTCGGCGTGCTCACCGGCAAGGAGCTCAAGGCCGACGGGATCGGCAATCTGATCTGCGGCTGGATGATCCATTCCAAGGACGGCACGCCGATGAAGATGGGCGCATGGTCGCCTTTAGCCGTCGACAAGGTGCGCTATGTCGGAGATGCCGTGGTCATCGTCGTCGCCGACACCAAGGGCCAGGCGCGCGACGCGGCGGAAGCGGTCGAGATCACCTACAAGGAACTGAAGGCCGTGGTCGACGCGACGAAGGCCATTCAAGCCGGCGCGCCGCAGATCCACGCCGAGTCCGACAACAATCTGATCTTCGACTGGGAGCTTGGCGACGCCAAGGCGACCGACGCGGCGATCAAGTCGGCGGCCCATGTCACGCGCATGAAGATCGTCAACAATCGTCTCGTGCCCAACGCCATGGAGCCGCGCGCGGCGCTCGGCCATTACGACAAGGCCGAGGATCACTATACCTGCTGGACGACGTCGCAGAACCCGCATGTCGCGCGGCTGGTGATGAGCGCCTTCTACAACGTCGCCCCGGAGAACAAGCTCAGGGTCATCGCGCCGGATGTCGGCGGCGGCTTCGGCTCCAAGATCTACATCTATCCGGAAGAGATCGTCTGCCTCTGGGCATCGAAGAAGACCGGCGTTCCCGTCAAATGGGTCGCCGACCGCACCGAAAGCTTCCTTTCCGACGCGCATGGCCGCGACCATGTCTCGACGGTGGAGATGGCCTTCGACAAGGACAACCGCATCACCGGTCTGAAGGTCGACACGATAGCCAATCTCGGCGCCTACATGTCGCTGTTCTCGTCCTGCGTGCCGACCTATCTTTACGCCACGCTGTTGTCGGGCCAGTACAACATCCCGGCGATCCACGCCAATGTGCGCACCGTCTATACCAACACCGCGCCCGTCGATGCCTATCGCGGGGCAGGGCGGCCGGAGGCCACCTACGTGCTCGAGCGGATGATGGAAACCGCGGCGCGCGAGCTTGGCGTGCCGCCGGCGGAACTCAGACGCCGCAACTTCATCACGTCCTTCCCGCACCAGACTCCGGTGATCATGGCCTATGACGCGGGCGATTATAACGCTTCGCTCGATGCGGCGATGAAAGCCGCCGACTATGCCGGCTTCACCAAGCGCCGCGCCGACGCCGCCAAGCAGGGCAAGCTGCGCGGCATCGGCATGAGCTGCTACATCGAGGCCTGCGGCTTGGCGCCGTCGTCGGCGGTCGGCTCGCTCGGCGCCGGCGTCGGCCTCTGGGAATCGGCGGAGGTGCGCGTCAATGCCGTCGGCACGATCGAGGTGCTGACCGGCTCGCACAGCCATGGCCAGGGCCATGAGACGACCTTCGCGCAACTGGTCACCGAGCGCTTCGGCGTGCCGATCGACTCCGTCTCGATCGTGCATGGCGACACCGACAAGGTGCAGATGGGCATGGGCACCTATGGTTCGCGATCCGGCGCCGTCGGCATGTCGGCCATCGTCAAGGCCCTCGAGAAGGTCGAGGCCAAGGCCAAGAAGATCGCCGCGCACCTTCTCGAAGCGGACGAGGGCGACATCGTCATCGAGAATGGCGAGGTCAAGGTCGCGGGCACCGACAAGAGCCTGCCCTGGTTCCAGGTGGCGCTTGCCTCCTACACCGCCCACAACCTGCCGGCGGGCATGGAGCCCGGGCTGAAGGAAACGGCCTTCTACGATCCGTCCAACTTCACCTTCCCGGCCGGCTGCTACATCTGCGAGGTCGAGATCGATCCGGAAACCGGCGTGACGGAAATCATCCAGTTCGTCGCGGCGGACGATTTCGGCAACATCATCAATCCGATGATCGTCGAGGGGCAGGTGCATGGCGGCATCGCCCAGGGCGTGGGCCAGGCGTTGCTGGAAGGCACGCATTACGACTCAAGCGGCCAGCTTCTGACGGCAAGCTACATGGATTACACCATGCCGCGCGCGGGCGACCTGCCGTCCTTCAAGGTCTCGACCTCGAACACGCCATGCCCTGGCAATCCGCTCGGCGTCAAGGGCTGCGGCGAGGCCGGGGCCATCGGTTCGCCGCCGGCGGTCATCAACGCCATCACCGACGCGCTCGGCGTCGTCGATATCGCCATGCCGGCGTCGCCCGCGACGGTGTGGGCAACCATCCGCGCGACGAAGCACTGAGGAGGAACGAGCATGTATTCCGTCAACTACCATCGCGCTTCCTCCGTCGCCGACGCCGCCAGGCAACTCAAGAATGGCGACGCCAAGCTGCTCTCCGGCGGCATGACACTGATCCCCGCCATGAAGACGCGGCTCGCGGCGCCCTCGGACCTTGTCGACGTCTCGCGGTTGAAGGACCTGCAAGGCGTCAAGGTGTCCGGCAAGACGGTCACCATCGGCGCCGGGACGACGCATTACGACGTCTCCACCGACGACAAGCTGAAGAAAGCCTGCCCGGCGCTTGCGCATATGGCATCCCTGATCGGCGATCCGGCGGTACGCTATAAAGGCACGATCGGCGGCTCGATCGCCAACAACGATCCGGCCGCCGACTATCCGGCTGCGCTGCTGGCCCTGGACGCGACGATCGTCACCAACAAGCGCGAGATCGCGGCGGACAAATTCTTCAAGGGCCTGTTCGAGACGGCGCTGAAGGAAGGCGAGATCGTCACTGCGGTAAGCTTTACCGCTCCGGCCAAGGCGGCCTACCAGAAGTTCCGCAACCCGGCTTCGCGCTACGCCATCGTCGGCGTGTTCGTGACCAAGGGGAAGGATGGGGTGAGGGCGACGGTGACCGGCGCCGGCGAGGACGGCGTTTTCCGCTCCAAGGAAATCGAGGCGGCGCTGGCGAAGAATTTCGACGTCGCGGCGCTCGGCGGCCTCAAAGTGTCGGCAAAGGGGCTGATGAGCGATATCCATGCCTCCGCCGACTATCGCGCCAATCTGATCGCGGTGATGGCCAAGCGTGCCGTGGCCGCCGCCAACGCCTGAACGCTCTCAGCCTGGGTGAAGGAAAGGGGCCCTCGCGGCCCCTTTTTCTTTTGTATTCGCAACGACTTGGCGGGAATTACCTGAGTATCCGCGGTTTCGCACTTGCACAATAATATCCCGCACTGCAAAATGACCGCGGCGGGAATACCAGACGGTCCCAGACGCGGGCAACGCTTCGCATCCGGACCTCGAGTTGCGAAGGCACGGTATGACCGACATCTCCGCAGCGTCCGTTGTCCTGCCGCGGGCCGCAATCGACAGGGAAGCCAGGGCAAGACTGGCTTACCTCGACGGCTGGCGAGGCCTGTCGATCGCCATGGTGCTGATCGGCCATTTCTTTCCGGTCCCGGGACTCAATCTCGGCGTGCTCGGCGTCGAGTTCTTCTTCGTGCTGAGCGGCCGGCTGATGGGCGAGATCCTGTTCATCGAGCGCTTTCCGCTGAAGAAATTCTTCAAGCGCCGCTTCTCGCGCATCTATCCCGCGCTGCTGGTGTTCGTGATTGCCGCCATGATCGGCCTGATCGGGACCTTCATCGCCTTCAAGTGGAAGGCGGCGCTGACGGCGCTGACCTTCACCTACAATTACGCCGGCGTCCTGATCACCCGTGCCGGCGCGCTCGACCACATCTGGTCGCTCTGCGTCGAGGAGCATTCCTATATCCTGCTCGCGCTGATCAGCGTGGTGGTTACCGGAAGAACGAACGTCGTGCGGCTGCTGATCGTGCTGGCGCTGCTGGCGATGGCCAACGGCGCCATTTCGTACGGGGTTCTCGGCATGAGCTACGAGACCACCTACTGGCGCACCGACGTGCATATCGCCTCGATCCTGCTGTCCGCCGCGATCTGCCTGCTCAAGGCCGACGGGCGCCTGCCGGCTTTCCTGCAAAGCCAGCATGTGGCGCTGGCAGCGGCCGTTGGCGGCGTGTTGCTGTTCCTCGATCCGGTGCCGACCACGATCCACTATCTTGTCGGCGTGCCGCTGCTGGCGCTCGCCGTCAACACGCTCGACTTCGCGGGCGGCTATGTGAAGGGGCCGTTGTCGTCGCGGCCCATGGTTGTGCTCGGCCTGTGGTCCTATTCGCTTTATCTGTGGCAACAGCCTTTCTACAAGTTCGTCGATGAACACGGTCGCGCGCCGATGCCGATGCTGGCGGCTGTTTTCGCCTGCGCGCTGGCCAGCTACTACATCGTCGAAAAGCCCGCACGCAGCTGGCTCAACCGCAACTGGTGAGATCAGGTTCCTGCGGCGTGCCTTCGGGGATGTCCCAGCTTTCGTCGAAGCGGAAGACATTGCTCGCCATGATGTCGCCCCAGCCAGCGGAGCCGCTATATTAGCTGTGGCTTGTTTTCCTGGCCAGCAGCGTTCAGGCGGCGATGGGCTTCGCCCAATAGCGCACCGATTTCTTGCCGCCATGGATCACAGCATCGCCGACCTCGGCGAAACCTAGCGCGGCATGGAAGGCGTCGGAGGCCGGGTTGGGCGGATCGGCATTGACCTCGCAAGTGACGATGGTGTGGCCGGCGAGGCGGGCCTGCTCGAACAGGTGCTCATAAAGCCGGCGGGCATGGCCCCGGCCACGGGCGTCCGCGGCCACGACGACACGATCGACATAGACGAAGCGCGGATAGCGCTCGCGAAACCAGAGGAAGTTCGGACTGTCGTAGCTTGCATCCTGGTCGAAGCACAGGATGAAGGCCTCGAGCGCGCCGATGCGGCGGGTGTAGAACGCTTCGCTGAGCAGGAATGAGAGCCGTTCCGGCTCGAGCCAGGACAGTTCGGCCGCATGCTCGTTGTTGAGCGCGAGGATGACGGCCTCGTCGGCGGGCGAAATGCGTTCGATCGGCAGCAATTCCTTGCTCATCGTCTTCGCCATCAGGTTCTCGCGGCTGCGATCGTCGCCGCCACCTTGGCTTGGTCGGTCACCGTGTTGCGGTATTCGCGGTCGAGGTCGGCGCCGCCCATGCCGACATTCGGGTTGCGGTAGCGCATGGCGCTCGGCACGTCCGCCAATGCCGCGAAATGCATCTCGGTCAGTCCGGTCCGCCTGCGCACCTCGCCGATGGTGTCGGGCGCGAGGGCGCCGCAGCCGAGGATGACGATGCGCGCGCCCGCCTGGCGAACAAGCTCCGCCAAAAGCTTTACGCCTTCAACCGCCGTGTCGCGCTGGCCGCTGGTCAGCACGCGGCCGACCTTGCAGCGGATCAAGGCTTCGAGCGCCTCGGCCGGATCGCGCGTCATGTCGAAGGCACGGTGGCAGGTGACGTTGAGCGGGCCGGCAGCCTCAACCAGCGCGCCCATGCGCGTCTCGTCGATGGCGCCGTCGGCGGTCAGGCAGCCGACGACGACGCCGGCCACGCCGAGCTCGCGAAGCGCTTCGACATCGGCGAGCATAGAGCGGTATTCGGCCTCGCTGTAGAGGAAATCGCCGCCGCGCGGACGCACGATGACATGGAAGGGAATGGTCGCGCTTTCGACCGCGGCGCGCACCGTGCCCATGCTCGGCGTGATGCCGCCTTCGATGAGGCTGGCGCAGAGCTCGACCCGGTCGGCGCCGGCGGCCTGGGCGGCAAGCAGCCCGTCAATGCCTTCGACGCAGATTTCGATCAGGGGTTTTTGCGTGTCCGCCACCGTTTTCCACCCATGCTTTCGACCAGATGCGCAGCCCTAGCATCGGGCGGGTCGTCGCGAAAGCCGCAACGATCGGTCCAGCCATGGAGGTGCTTGACAATACATAACTGTAAAGTTATGGATAACTCATAACTGAAAGGTTATTGATTGATGCGAGCCTTATTGGCCAAGGAGACCGACGATGGAAGCAAGATTGAAGAACCCGGTGATGCTCATCCCCGGCGCGCTGCAGGCGCTGCTGGCGCTCGACAAATCGACCGAAGCCGGCGACGTGCCTTATGTGACGCGCAAGCTCGTTCATCTGCGCGCCAGCCAGATCAACGCCTGCGCCGTCTGCGTCGACATGCATGCGCGTGAGCTGAAGAAGGCCGGCGAGAAGGACGAGCGGATTTTCGCGGTGTCGGCATGGCGGGAGATGCCGTACTTCAACGAAGCCGAACGTGCGGCGCTAGCGCTGACGGAAGCCGCGACGCGCTTGGCCGATCGTTCCGACGCGGTGCCGGACGAGGTCTGGAACGAGGCCGCGCGCCACTATGACGACAAGGCGCTCGCCGCCCTGGTGATCCAGATCGCGCTGATCAATGCGTTCAACCGGCTGAACGCCACCACGCGGCAACCGGTAGGCGCCTGGGGGTGAGGCGAGAGGAGGGTGCCCGCTTCGAAGCCGGCGCTTCGCCGGCTACTGTTTCAGGATCGTGTTCTTGGCGCCTTGCTCGACCTGGTCGATCACCAGAAGCTTCACCGGATCGACACCGATATTGGTGGCCTGGTGCCACTGGCCGATCATCTCGACGATGAAGTCGCCTGTCTTGTAGGTGTTGGCAGCACCGGTCTCGACATTGGTGACCTTGAGCGTGCCTTGCTCGACATAGGCGTAGCGCGGGAAGGGGTGCTTGTGCACAGGCAAGGTCGCCCCCGGCGCGATCTGGTAGGACGAGACCTGAACCTCGACGTTCTTCTGTGGCAGCGTGATCGGCTGTCCGGAAGCGGTCGTGGTCTTCGACGCCAGCGGCGTCACGACGACCGGCGTATTGCTGCTGTCCAACGCGTTGGCCGCGGTCGCATGGACGGTGGCTATCGCCAGCAGCGCCGATATCGTGATGTTGCGCATGGTCCCCTCCAAGTTGCCGCACCATCGCCCGACGGAAATTGACGCGCAAGCATCCTTTTGCACGTCAGATTTCGGACGCTGCGGTCTAAGCTGCTCTGGAAGACGTGAAAGGCCCCGGACATGCCGGGGCCTCGCCACTGTATCATCGCCTCAGCCGTTCGGCCGGCTGTTTCGCTGTGCGATGGAAATCAGGGACGCGCCGGGAAGGTGATCCGGCGGATCAGCTCGGTGCCTTGCCGCCGTTCTTCTTGCAGGCCGAGCGGAACTTCTCGCGATCCTTGCCGTGGAGACCTTTTTGATCCGCGAGCGTCGAGCATTGCTTTGAGATCGCGGTCTTTTCGGGCGTCATGGCGGTTTTCGGTTTCTTCGTGATTGGCGCCATGGTCGTTGTCGTGGTGGCGGCGGGCGTGGTTGTCGTTGTCGACGTCGCCGCCATGGCTCCGGTGGTGACAAATCCCGCGAGAGCGAAAGAGGCAAGAAGACGAGCTGCTACTTTCATTGCGATCTCCATTGTTTTGAGCTCCCCCCAAGCGGCGGCTAGCATCGGACTGAGGCTCTACCGTGCCGAGCCGTAGCGCGGGGTGGACACTTTGTCGTTACCGGGAGTGGCGCTTAGTGAGCACGCCATCGTGTTGCGGTGAACACTCCAAGCGGCTCTGTCACGCGGCGGGGCTGTCCTGCTGTTTGGCAGGCCCGGGCTTCGGCGCCCGGAGCAGCAAAGCGAGCGGCACGAGCAGCGCCGTCGCTATCGCGCAATAGAAGAAGACGTCGACATAGGCGAGCAGCGAAGCCTGGCGACCGATTTCCTGTCCGATCCAGCCGACGGCCTGCTGCCTGGCTTCGACCAGCGGCGAGCCCTCGGCGACGAAATGGTCCGTCACCTGGCGGAGAGTCTGCTGATAGGCCTCGCTCGACTGCGCCGTGTGGCCGACCAGCACCGACTGATGCAACTGGGCGTCCTGGGCGATGACCGTGTTGGACAGCGATACGCCGATGCTGCCGCCGATGTTGCGGGCGACATTGATCAGCGAGGATGCCTGGTCGGTCTTCTGCGGCGGCAGGCCGACATAGGCGGCGGTGGAGATCGGAATGAACAGGAATGGCAGGCCGATCATCATGTAGACGCGGGCATAGGCGAAGAAACCGAAGCTGACGTCGGGCGTCAGCGAGGTCATGTGCCAGAGCGCGACCGCGACCACCGACATGCCCATCATGATGAGATAGCGCGGCTGCACGACACCGGCGGCAAAGCCCGAGATCGGCATCAGCATCAGCATGGCGATGCCGCCCGGCATCATCGACAGGCCGGAAAGGGTGGCGGTATAGTCGAAGGTGGTCTGCTGCAGCTGCGGCATCAGCTGCGTGGTGCTGAAGAGCACGGCGCCAACCGCCATCATGACCAGGAACGACATGCCGAACTGCCGGCTGAAAAGCAGGCGGATGTCGACGATCGGATCGCGCCTCGTCCACTCCCACGGAACAAGCAGCAGGAACGACACCGCCGAGATCACGGCGAAGGCGGTGATGAAGGTCGAGGCGAACCAGTCGTTGCGCTGGCCCTCGTCGAGAAAGACTTCGAGGCAGCCAAGCGCCATCGCCACCAGGATGAAGCCGATCCAGTCGACTTTCAGCCCCTTGCTCAACCGCTCGCGGCGCTCGCGTTCGAGAATGTCGGGCTCGATCACCAGCCATTGCACGAGCGCCAGCGACATGATGCCGAACGGCACGTTGATGAAGAAGATCCAGTGCCAGGAGAAATTGTCGGTCAGCCAGCCGCCGATGGTCGGCCCGACCGTCGGCGCGACGATCACGGCAATGCCGTAAAGCGCAAAGGCCTGGGAGCGTTTCTCAGGCGGGAAAGTGTCGGCGAGGATCGATTGCTCGCTCGGCGCCATGCCGCCGCCGCCGAGCCCCTGCAGGATGCGGAAGGCGATCAGTGTCGGGAGATTGGGGGCCAGCCCGCAAAGCAGCGACGCCAGCGTGAAGGTCGCCACGCAGATCATGTAGTAGCGCTTGCGGCCGATGACGCTGGTGAGCCAGCCGCTGACCGGGATGATGACGGAGTTGGCGACGAGATAGGTGGTGATCACCCATGTGCTCTCGTCCATGCCGGCGGCGAGGCTGCCGGCGATGTTGCGCAGCGCGACATTGGCGATCGAGGTGTCGAGCACCAGCATGAAGGTCGCGATCGAGACGACGATCGCGATCAGCCAAGGGTTGCGCCCGCCGGCCGCCGACCGGCTTTCGTTACCCTGGGCTGCTGCGGCATCGCTCATCGTACCTTGACCGTCGGCACCACCGACATGCCGGGGCCGAGATAGACGCCGGGCGGCTGGTCGAACACGATCTTGACCGGCACACGCTGCACCACCTTGACGAAATTGCCGGTGGCGTTTTCGGCCGGGAGCAGGCTGAATGCCGTGCCGCTGCCGGCCTGGACGCTGTCGACATGGCCGTGGAAAGTCTTTTCCGGATAGGCGTCGATGGCGATGTCGACGGGCTGGCCGGGCCGCATCAGATCGAGCTGCGTCTCCTTGAAATTGGCCTTCACCCAGACGTCGTTGGGCACGAACATCATCAGCACCTGGCCGGGCTGCGCATAGGTGCCTTTCGCCGCCGTGATGTTGGTGGCATGGCCCGCCACTGGCGCCGTGATCATCGTGCGGGTGAGGGTGGTCTTGGCCTGATCCTCGGTGGCCTCGGCCTGCCGAAGCTTGGCCTCGGCGCTCTTGCCTTGTGCTTGCAATACCGCAACCTGGCTTTTCGCCGCCTCGGCATTGGCGTTGGCCGTGTCCAGCGCTGCCTGGTCCTGGCGTAAGGTCGAAGCGGCCTGCTGTGCCTGCTGTTGCGTCGCCGTGCCCTTGGCGAGTAGCTCGCGGTTGCGCTGGTCCTCGGATTTGGCGAATTCGAGCGCTGCCTGCGCCTGGGCGACCTGTTTCTCAGCGGCATCGATCTTGGCGTTCTGCGCCTGGGTCTGGGCCTGGACGTTGGCGATCTCGGCCTGCGCCGCCACCACGCCGGCTTCCGCTTGTTTGAGCGAAGCCTGATAATCGCTGTCGTCGATGCGCAGAAGCACGGCGCCGGCCTCGACCGGCTGGTTGTCTGTGACGGCAACATCGGTGATGCGCCCGGCAATTTCCGCGCCGATCGTCACCGTGCGGGCGTCGATGAAAGCGTCGTCGGTCCATTCGTACTGACGCGCGTTGATCCACCAGATGACTACGGCTGCGATGACCAACAGAACAAGGATGGCGACGATCGCCGCTATGTAGGGATGGCGTCTGAGGAGGCCGGGTTTGTTGTCGTCCGACGGGCTGTCATTCGACTGCGTGTCTTGCGCTCGCTCGCCGTCGCGCTCGTTATCCATGCCCTTTTCGTCATCCGGCGGGCGTTGCTGCCGATCGGACCGGGGCCGAACCCGCGTTTCCTCGGCGGGAGCGGTTTCGCGCTCTTTTCTTTCAGTTTTTGCGTCCAAGGCAACGGGTCCCAGATATCGTTGGCCCCCTCGCAGCAGGGTCAACGGGTGGTTTCCGCAAAAGTTCCTGCCCTCGGATGCCGGCCGTGGCCCGGCTGGCAGCGTCAGCCCGCCATCCAGCCGCCGTCCACCATCAGGTTTATGCCGGTAACATAGCTCGCCATATCGCTGGCGAGAAAGAGCGCCGCGCCTGCCACGTCGTTCGGATGACCGAGCCGTGGCCAGGGCGTGCGGCGGCGCGAATAGTCGAGCGCGTCGGGATCGTTGGCGACGCCCGGCTTGCCGGTGATGATCTTGCCGGGAGCAATCGCGTTGCAGACGATCAGGTCGTCGGCATGGTCGACGGCGATCTGCCGGGTCATCTGCACGATGCCGCCCTTGCTCACCGAATAGGGCAGGTCGCCGGGGCAGGCGACCATGCCGTGCTGCGAGGAGATGTTGATGATGCGGCCGCGCACCTCGTTAACCGCCGCCTGGGTCAGCATCTGCATGACCGCGCGTTTGTTGCAGTAGAAGAAACCGGTCAGGTTGACGCCGATGACGCGGTTCCACTGGTCCGGCGTGGTCTCGATCAGGTTGGTGCTGGTGTAGATCGCGGCATTGTTGACCATCACGTCGAGCCGCCCGAATTGCGCGACCGTCACGCCGACCAGCGCGTCGACGGCGCTCCAGTCAGAGATGTCGGTCTTGAGGAAGATGGCTGTGCCGCCGGCCGAACGGACCATGTCGACGGTGCCTTGGCCGCCCTCGATCGGCTGCTCCGCCGTGTCGGCGACGACGACGTTGGCGCCTTCCGCCGCGAATTTCAGCGCGATGGCGCGGCCGATGCCGGAGCTCGCTCCGGTGACTATGGCGGTTTTACCTGCGAGCAAGGCCATGGTGTTCAACTCTCCCGAGTGACGATCTTTCCCCGCGCCCGGCCGACCAGCAGGCCTTCGCGCACGATCTCGCGGCCGCGCAGGAAGACACTGGTCAAGCGCGCTTTCACGGTCCAGCCGTCAAAGGGCGTGTAGCCCGCCCGCGACACCTGATCGGCATTGGCGATGGTGCTGGATTGGCGCGGATCGAGGATCAGCAGATCGGCGTCGTATCCGGCGGCAATGCGGCCCTTGCGCCGGCCGAGGCCGAAGCGCTCGGCTGGATTGCTAGCGCACATGCGCACCAGATCGGGCAGGGCGATGAGCCCTTCGTCGACCAGCCTCAGCACGGTTGGAAGCAATGTCTGCAGCCCCGGCATGCCGCCCGGAATGTCGGCGAAAGCCGCATAAGCCGCTGCCTTCTCGGCCGGCGCGTGCGGGGCATGATCGGTGGCGACGACGTCGATCAGTCCCGCGCTGAGAGCGGCGCGCAGCGCGTCGACGTCATGCGGCGAGCGCAGGGGCGGCGAGGCTTTCAGGTTGGCGCCCTGCGCCTCGTAGTCCTGCGCCGTGAAGAACAGGTTCTGCGGCGTGGTCTCGACGCTGGCGTCGGCGACGCCGCGGAGCCGGCTCCAGGTCTCGACACCGAGCCCGGAATTGATCTGGCGGACATGGATCCTCGCCTCCGCAGAGGCGGCGGCGACAAGGGCGCGGGCGATGCCATTGGCTTCGGCGAGCGGCGGCCGGCTGTCCAGGAAGGCGGCGATGCTGCCGGAGCGATTGCGCTCGCTGCTGCCGGTCAGGATCGATTGATCGCCGGGCGAAATGCCGATCAGCGTATCGGCGCCGGCGAAAGCCTTCAGCGCCTCCGCAACGGTATCGAGCGAGGCAAAAAAGAAGGTGTCCGGCACGTCGGCGGTGAACAGCTCGAAGGAGACCGGTGCGAGACGAAGGAGGCGAGGAACGAGCGACAGGTCGCGGCTGACCACGGCCTGCAGGCCGACATCGACATGGATGCAGTCTTCGGCGGCCGCCATCTTCCCCGCGAGTTGATCGGACGTGGCCGTCCATGGCTCGTCGGTCGGCATGTCGAGCACCGTGGTCACGCCGCCGAGCGCCGCCGCATGCGTTCCGGAGGAGAAATCCTCCTTGTGGGTCAGGCCCGGGTCGCGCAGATGCGCATGCGCATCGACAAGGCCCGGGAGCAGGAGGCAACCTGAGGCGTCGATGAGCGTGCTGGCTTCCGCGGCTTCGCCAGGCGCGATGAGTGCGGCGACCTTGCCCGCGGCGATGCCTATATCGCGCCGGCCGAGGCCATCGGCGTTCACCACCGTTCCACCGCGGATCAAGGTTTCGAACATGCCCTCAGCCGCGTTGCTCGAAGCGCGTATGGTTCGCGTGCCAGAAGCGGGCAATGTCCTCGCGGCGCGTGAAGGCGGCGCCGTCGGATTTCTGGACATGCTCGATGACCTCGCGCAGGCCCGAGGCGCGATTCGGCTGACCCGTCCAACGGGCGTGGATGCCGATGGTCAGCATGCGGCCGCCGGTCTCGTCGGCTTCGGAGAGCATATAGTCGATGGCGGCGCGGCAGTCCTCGGCGAAGTCGCGCGGATTGCTGTAGCCCGGAGCCACCAGATAGCGGCTGTCGTTGAGCGTCTTGGAGTAGGGGACCACCAGGATCTCGGTGCCCCGGTGATCGAGGAAATAGGGCAGGTCGTCATTGCAGGGATCGGAGTGGTAGAGGAAGCCGCCTTCCTCGACCAGCAGGTCGCGTGTGTTGACGCTGGGCAGCGAGCGGCAGTTCCAGCCCAGGGGCCGCTTTCCCAGCAGCTTTTCGTAAAGCGCGATCGCCTCGTGCAGATGGCGCTCTTCCTCGCCGCGCTCCATGGTCGTGTAGTCGATCCAGCGCAGGCCGTGGCCCATCAGGTCATGCCGGCGGTTCTTCATCCATTCGACCAAAGGCAGGTTGCGCTCCAGCGCCACGGCGCAGGCGGAAAAGGTGACTGGAATGTCGTAGCGATCGAACAGCCTGGCCAGGCGCCAGACGCCGGCGCGGCTGCCATATTCGAAATGCGTCTCGGTGCCGAGATCGCGCACCGGCATGCTGCCGCTGAGATTGTATTCGCCCCAATTGTCGTTGCGGCCATCTTCGAGCCACGAATATTCCGAGCCCTCCTCGTAGTTGAGCACGAGGTTGACGGCGAGCTTGACGCCGCCCGGCCAGACGACGAAGGGCGGGTGCGGGCCGTAGCCGACGAAATCGCGCGGCTGCTGGAAATCGATCGGCATCTTGCGTTCTCCCTGTCGTTGTTTCTGCGCAATTCCGAACGGAACCGCTCACACTTTTCCTGGAATTGTTCTAGCTCTCGTTGGCGGCAATCCAGTCCATATAGTCGTGGAACGCTTCCTTGCCGGGACGCGGCCGCCATGCTGTGTCGCGCATGATGCGGGCGATGTCATAGGCGCCCCACATGCCGCCTTTCAGCCTCACATCCTGGACGATGTTGGCGTCGTCTCCAGGCGTCACCTCGGCCTTCAGTCCCGGCACGCGTTCCCTTGCCCAGCCGATGATCTCGCCGATGGTCTGGCTGGACCCGGAGCCGATGTTGTAGTGGCGGTAGTTGAGGCGGGGCGCGTCGATCAGCGCGAGGACCGCGGCGGCAACGTCGGTCGAGGCGACATAGTCGCCGACGGGCTCCAGGCTGTTCGGCCTGATCGTCTCGCCGGCCAAAGCCATATGCGCGACGCGGTTGGGGACATGGCGGAAGTTGCGGCTCTCGGTGGCGCGGTCCATCGGGCCGTAGACGGAAGCGAGCCGCACCGAGACCGCCGAGAGGTTGAACAGGTCGGCATAGCGGTTGGTGACCATCTCGGAGGCGAATTTCGAAATGCCGTAGAGCGTCAGCGGCGCGACATAGCCGTCTTCCGGCAGCGGCTCGCCGCCCCAGTCGGGTCCGTTGTGGCGATAGACTGAACCGGAGCTGACATAGACGAAGCGTTTCACATCCGGCCTCTCGCGCGCCCAGTCCAGCATGCGCACGGTGCCCATGAGATTGACGTCGACGATGCGGGCGGGGTCTTGGGCCTCCGGCTGGCGCTTTGCCTCCGAGGCGCTGCCGCGCGAGATCGGCGTGATCGTCGCGCCATGGACGATTGCCGTGATGCCTTGCCTGTCGAGCGTCTCGGACCAGGCTTGCGGGTCGAGGATATCGGCGGAAATCACCGTCAGTCGGTCGCGCACCGGAGCGAAGTGCTTCTCGGCCGCCGCGTCGAGGCCCGACCGGTCGAGGATAACGGCACGGGCGTTGGGATCGCGGTCCAGCCATGCGCGCGCGACCACGCTCATGACAAAGCCGGTGCCGCCGGTGACGAGCAAGGTCATGGGAGCTCCTTTGAAAGGGTTTCGGGCTCAGCGCGTCGCATAGCCGCCGTCGACGAGCATGTCTGATCCGGTGACGAAAGATGCGTCGGAGGAAAGCAGGAAAGCCGCCGCCGCGGCGATCTCGTCGGGCTCGGCGATGCGGCCGAGCAGATGGGCGGGACCAAGGCCGGCATTGGCCGCCTCGAAATCGGCGAACCGGCGCAGCAGCCGCGTCGTCGCCACCGCGCCGGGCGACAGGCTGTTGACGCGGATTTTGTCGGGCGCGTGGTCCACGGCCATCGCCTTGGCGAGGTGAATCAGTCCGGCCTTGGCCGCGCAATAGGCGACGGCCCTGGTGGTGGCGACGCGCCCGAATTGCGAGCCGATGAAGACGACGGAACCGCCGCCACTTGCCGCGATCAGCGGCACGGCGAACTTGCTCGTCAGGAAGGCGCCGGTCAAGCCGACATCGATCTCGTGCCGCCAGGCGCTTTCGTCGAGATCGACGACGGTGGCGCTGGTCGAGGGTGCTGCGGCATTGTGCACCAATCCGTCGAGCCGGCCGAAGTTTTGACGGGCGAACGCGACGGCCGCCTCCGCGGACTCGATATCCGTCACGTCGCATTGGCAAGCGGCGGCGGCAGGCCCCAGTGCGTGAGCAAGCTCGGTGGCCGGCCCGAGGCTGTAATCGGCACAGATGACCTTCGCGCCTTCGGCAATGCAGCGGCGGGCGATTGCCGCGCCGATGCCGCTCGCAGCGCCGGCGATCAGGATGACGCTGCCTTCGAGGCGGTTCGTTGCTGCATCCGCCATCAGGCCCGCTCCTCTACCGCTTGCATCGCCGGCGCGACGACCGGCCGGCGCAGGAGATTGTAGCAAGCAGCTATCGTCACCAGCACGGCGCCGCCGCCCAGAAGCAGGAACATGGCCGGCGCGCCCATATGCTCCATCAGGCCGGCCGAAATGCCCGGCGTCGCGACATTGCCGATCGAATAGAGGAGGAGCAGCGTGCCGGAGGCGCCGACCATGTGCCGGCTGTGCAATTGCGAAGCGCCGAACGCCATCGCCACGGGATAAACGGTAAGCGCCGTGCAGCCATAGAGGAAGAACAGCACGAAGAGCAGCGGGACCGAAAAGTTACCGAGCCAGGCGATCGCGGCGCAGAGCGTGACCGACAGGATGCCCTGGACAAGCAGTATGATCCTGCGCTCAAACCTGTCGGACAGCCAGCCGACGGGTGTCTGCGCCAGCATGCCGGCGATGCTGATGGTCGTGACCAGCCCGACGGTCGTTGCCGCCGACAGCCCGATCTGCGTGCCGTAGATCGGCGTCAGCACGAAGATGTTCATATTGGTGATCCCGCCCTGGAAGATCGCCACGACCGTCACCGGCGCCAGCCGGAAAAGCGCCAGCGGGCCGAGGCGCTTGACGGGCCTTGCCGAACTTGCGTGCTCCGGATCGGTGGCAGGCAGCGCCGGCCAGCGGCCACCGGCGAATTTGGAGATCAGCGCCAGCAGCACCGTCGCCGCCGCCACCGGGAACAGATGCGGCGATTGAGGGCCGACCATCGCGACCAGAACCTGCCCGAGCAACACGGCGATTGCCGTTGTCAGCATATAGATCGAAAACATCGCGCCGCGATTGTGGTGCTCGGCATAGAGGTTGATCCAGCTTTCGCAGACGACGAAAAGCGATGCCATCGCGAGGCCGCCGAGCAGGCGAAAGCAGATCCAGCTCGGCAGGAAGTCGGTGAAGACGAAACCGGAAGCCGCCAGCAGCGCGACGACGACGATGGCAACGAAGGTTCGCTCATGGCCGTATTGGGCGACGGCCGGGCGGGTCACCAGGCATCCGATGAGGAAGCCCACGGGATAGGCCGTCAAGACGATCTGCACGACCTGGGGAGAAATGCCGGGCTTGCCAAGATGCAGCGAGACGGCGGTGGTCAGCATGGCGCTGCCGATACAAGCGAGGCAGATGCCGACCATGATCGGCAGCATGGCGCGGGAGCGCTCTGCATTTTGCCAAAGCCTCATCGCGGATTGAGCGATCGACCTCATGAATGCGGCTGCGGCGGCTCCCTGGCGGCACCGTTGACCGACGGCAGCCCGAGCAGAAGCTACACTTTGTGGCGATTGCCACAAACGAAGATTGGCGCGGCTATGGCTAAAATTTTTTTGGCCATGCCGGCGAAGGAAAGCAGCGTCTCGGCGCGCTGTGGGCTTTACAGCGGTTTTGCACCCTCCTTACCATAGGCAAAAACCAAATCTGGAAACCAGCGGAAGGGAACATCATGACGATCGAACGCCTGGAAAACGGACAGCGCTTCTGCCGGGTGCTCCGCTATAACGGCACCGTCTATGTGGCCGGGCTGACCGGGGACGATCTTTCGGGCGACACCACCAGCCAGACCAAGCAGATCCTTGCCAAGATCGACGCGCTTCTCGCCAAGGCCGGCAGCGACAAGTCGAAGCTGCTCAGCGCGCAGATATGGCTCAGGGACATCGCCGATTTCGAGATGATGAACACGGCCTGGGACGCCTGGATCGACAGGAGCGCCATGCCGGTGCGCGCCACGGTGGAAGCGCGGCTTGCCGGCGACCAGTATCGTGTCGAGATCATGGTGACGGCGGCCGTCGGCTGAGCCGGCCGGCGAGGGTACGCCAATGCATGAGCTGGTGATCAAGGGCGGGCGCGTGGCGCTCGACGACGGCTGGGCCGAGTGCGACGTCGGTATCGACGATGGCCGCATCGCCTCCATAGGCAAGGCCCTTTCCGGCGAGAAGGCGATCGACGCCGGCGGCCGCTGGGTGATGCCCGGCGGCATCGACGCGCATTGCCATCTCGACCAGCCGGCCTGGGGCGGAGCCGGCAATGCCGACGATTTCTATTCCGGCACGATCTCCGCCGCTTTTGGCGGCACGACCTGCATAGTCCCGTTCGGCATGCCCGGGCAGGATATGACGACCGTCGGCGCCATGGACCGCGCGCTGGAGCGCGCGGCGGGACGCGCGGTGATCGACTACGGGCTGCATGCCGTGGTCACCATGGGCACCGGCGCGGATGTCGAGGCTCAGCTCGGCGCGCTCGCCCAGCGCGGCATCGCCTCGGTCAAGCTGTTCATGACCTATCAGGGTTTCGCCGTCGACGACGACCTCTTCTTCAAGGTTCTCGATACGGCAAGGCGGTTGGGCTGGATCGTCATGGTCCATGCCGAGAACGATGCCGCGATCCGGCGCACGCGCCAGCGGCTGATCGATCTCGGCCGCATTGACATCCGCTATCATGTCGTTGCCCACAGCGAGACGATGGAGCGCGAGGCGACGCATCGCGCGCTGGCCTTCGCCGAGATGACCGGCGCGCGCATGACCATCGTGCATGTCTCGTCCTGGCAGTCGGCCGAGGAGGTGGCGCGGGCAAAGATGCGCGGGGTCGACGCTATCGCCGAGACCTGCCCGCAATATCTCTTTCTCGGCGCGGCCGATCTCGATCGCTCGGCAATCGATGCCGCGCGCTTCGTCTTCTCGCCGCCGCCGCGCTCGCCGCGCAGCCATGAGCATCTGTGGCAAGAGCTGATCAATGGCGGCATCGACCTCTGGTCGTCCGATCATTCGCCATATTATTTCGCCGACAAGATCGGCCGCTCCGAAACACCCGGTTTCACCACGACGCTGAGCGGCATTCCCGGCATCGAGACACGCCTGCCGCTGCTGTTTTCGGAAGGGCTGCTCACCGGCCGCCTGACGCTCGAGCGCTATCTCGACCTCACCTCGCGCAATGCGGCCTCGATCTACGGCTTCGCCGACCGCAAGGGCAGTGTCGCCGTCGGGCTCGACGCGGACCTGGCGCTGTGGGATCCGACGGCGCGCTGGACGCTCGGGCACAGGGCGCTGCATTCGCGCGTCGACTTCACGCCCTACGAGGGCAGGGGTGTCACCGGCAAGCCAAGCACCGTCCTGGTGCGCGGCGTGCCGGTGGTCGCCGAGGGCAAGCTGCAGGCAGAGCCGGGCTTCGGGCGTTTTGTGGCACGCACCGCCGCCGATCCGGCGCATCTCAGAAAACCAGTCGAGGATTGGACACCATGGCTCGATGCCTGACCATCGCCGTTTGCCAGACCGGACCGATCCAGCGCAGCGCCACGCGCGCGGAAACGGTCGGGCGCCTGGTGCATCTCCTGGAGAAGGCTGCTTCCGCCGGCGGCGAGATCGCGGTGTTTCCCGAAATGGCGCTCACCACTTTCTTCCCGCGCTGGCGCATCGACGACCAGGCCGAGATCGATGCCTTCTTCGAAGCCTCGATGCCGGGGCGGGAAACGCAGCGGCTCTATGATGCGGCGGCGCGGCTGAAGGTCGGCTTCGCGCTAGGCTATTGCGAGCTTGCGCAGGAAGAGGGCCGTACGCGCCATTTCAACACAATGGATCTGGTCGGGCCGGACGGCGCCTTCATCGGCCGTTACCGCAAGATGCATGTGCCGGGCTCCAGCGAGCCGGCGGCGGGCACGACCACGCATCTCGAACGCCGTTACTTCGAACCGGGCAATCTCGGCTTTCCGGTCTTCGACTATCGCGGCGTGCGCGTCGGGCTTGCCATCTGCAACGATCGCCGCTGGCCGGAAACCTATCGCATGCTCTGCCTCAACGGCGCCGAGGTGGCGTTGCTCGGGTACAACACGCCGCTTTTGCTCGACGAAGCGCCGGCGCTGGCGCATCTGAGAATGTTCCACAACCATCTGCCGATGCAGGCCGGTGCCTACCAGAACACGCTCTGGGTCGCCGCCGCGGCAAAGGCGGGCCTGGAAGATGGCCAGGCGCTGATCGGCGGCTCCTGCATCATCGCGCCGACTGGCGAGATCGCGGCACTGGCGATGTCGCTCGACGACGAAGTCATCGTCCATCGCGCCGATCTCGATCTGATCGAGGTCTGCCGGAAGGTGAATTTCAACTTCGCGCTCTATCGCCGCCCCGATCAATACAAGCGCATCTCGGAACCGGTCTGAGGCCGCGATGGGCCTCGTCGAAACCAGTCACAACCAGGCCTCGATGCCGCCGTCGGTCGAGCCGCTGACGCTCGGCGAGATCGTCGAGAACGGCCTTTGCATCGGCTGCGGCCTCTGCCGTTCGATCGCAGGGGCGGGCCACATCGACATGGTGATGACGCCGGAGGGGCGCGAGCGGCCCGTGGCGTTGCAGGAATTGGACAAGTCGACATTGGCGAAGATCAACGCCGTGTGTCCGGGAACCCGGATCGCCGGTCCGATACAGGCGCAACTGCATGAGGCAAAGCTGTCGGACCCTGTCTGGGGGCCTGTCGAGCGGCTGGCGCTTGGCCGCGCGGGCAAACCCACGGTTCGGTTTATTGGCTCCGGCGGCGGGACGCTGACGGCGCTCGGCCAATTCCTGCTCAGTTCGAGACGGGTCAAGTTCGTGCTGCATGTCGCGGCATCGCAATCCATGCCGATGCGCACGGAACGCAAGCTGAGCTTCGACGCCGCCTCGGTGCTCGAAGGCGCCGGCTCGCGCTATGGGCCGGCGGCGACCCTGGTGGATTTCAACGACATTCTCGACCGCGGCGAGCTTTTCGCGCTGATCGCCAAGCCCTGCGACATCACCACCGTGCGCAATCTGGCGCGGCTCGATCCGCGCGTCGACGAGCATATGCGCTATGCGCTCGCCTTCGTCTGCGGCGGCGCCTCGGAGCTGACCAAGTCGGAACAGGTGCTGCAGCGTTTTGGCCTCGGCGAGGACGAGCTTGCTCTCTTCCGCTACCGGGGCCACGGCAATCCGGGACTTAACCGCATCGAAACTCGCGACGGCCGCGCCTTCGAGATCAGCTACCGGCAGCTCTGGGAAGACGAGGACAAATGGATGATCCAGCCGCGCTGCAAGATCTGCCCCGACGCGATCGGCCAGGTGGCGGATATCGCGGTATCGGATTCCTGGCTGAATGGCGGACCGGCCGTCGAGGATGAGCCGCTCAACGGTATCATCGTGCGCACCAAGCGCGGGCTGGAGCTTTTCGACGCCGCGGTCGAAGCCGGCGCGCTGGAGATCAAGCGCGAGAGCGGGATCGCCGAGATCAGCGAATTGCAGTCGCATCAGGTGCGCAAACGCCGCGCGGTCTGGGCGCGGCTGAAGGGTATGGAGATCGCCGGCAAGCCGGTGCCTTTCGTCACCGGTCTCGCCTTGCGCGAATGCGCGTCGCAGAATTCAGCGGGCGAGAATCTGGCCGAGGGACGTGGCGCTCGCGATCGAGCCCGGCGCGGCCGCCTGGGCGAACCGCCTGCGGTGCCGCGCGAAACAGTTTCAAAGGATGGGCAACCATGAGCGAGCAGACCGACGTCATCGTCATCGGCGGCGGCATGGCCGGCGCCGGTGCTGCCTTCGAGATTTCACGCAGTTCGAAAGTCGTGCTGCTCGAGCGCGAGAGCCATTGCGGCTACCACACCACGGGACGTTCGGCCGCAAGCTTCACCGAGAACTACGGCAATGGCGTCATCCGCCGCATCGTGCTGGCAAGCCGGGCGTTTCTCACCGAGCCGCCGACAGGTTTTTGCGATTATCCGCTGCTCAGCAAGCGCGGCATGATCACCGTGGCGCGCGCTGATCAGCTTGATCTGCTGCGCGAGGATCTGGAGGCGGCGCAGGCGCTGGTGCCATCGATTGTGGCGATGACGCCGGCCGAAGCGATCGCGCGCGTGCCGGTGCTTCGCGAGGACTATCTGGCCGGCGCCTACATCGAACCGCATTCGATGGATATCGACGTCAATGGCCTGCACCAGGGGTTCTTGCGCGGAGCGCGCGCGCGCGGCGCCCGCATCCTCACCAAGGCCGGCGTGCGAGCCATCGGCAGGCAAGGCGGGCAATGGCGGGTCGAGACGGAAGCGGGAACATTCCTTGCGCCGTTGATCGTCAATGCAGCCGGCGCCTGGGGCGATGAGATCGCGGCGATGGCCGGTGTGCGTCCGGTCGGCCTGCAGCCGAAGCGTCGCACCGCCTTCAACATTCCAGCGCCGGCCGGTCTCGACATTAGCGATTGGCCGCTGGTCAACGATATCGGCGCGGAATTCTATTTCAAGCCGGATGCCGGGCAACTCTTCGTCTCGCCGGCCGATGCGACACCATCGGCGCCGATCGACGCCTTTGCGGAAGACATCGATGTCGCGATCGGCGCCGAGCGTCTCGAACGGGCAACGACGATCGAGGTGCAACGCGTGTCGCGCTCCTGGGCGGGTTTGAGAACGTTCGTCGCCGACGGCTCGCCGGTGGTCGGTCCGGACGACGAGTTGCCGGATTTCGTCTGGCTGGTCGGGCAGGGCGGCTACGGCATCAAGACCTCGCCGGCGTTGTCGCGCGTCTGCGCCAGCCTGATCGCCGACGGCGGGCTGCCCGACGATGTCGCGAGGCAAGGCGTTTCTTTGGACGATCTGACGCCGCACCGGCTGCGCGGCACCGAGGACGAAGCTCGACTGGTTGCTTCATGAGCAAGGCCGCACTGGCGGCCGGTGGCAAACTGGCGGGACGCATCCTGGACGCGCTGGCCGAAGCTACGACGGACCCACCGGGAATCACGCGCGTCGCCTACGGAGCCGGCGAACGCTTCGCCCATGATCTCGTGCGCAAGGAGGCGGAAAAGCTCGGCGCTGTCGCGCGCGTCGACGCAGCCGGCAATCTCTATCTGACGCTGAAAGGCCGAGACCCTGACCTATCGGCGATCGTCATCGGCTCGCATCTCGACAGCGTGGCGCATGGCGGCAATTTCGATGGCGCCGCCGGCGTCGTGGCCGGGCTCGCGGCAATGGCCGAACTGGTCGGGCAAAATATCCGCTTGGCGCGCGATCTCATCGTGCTGGCGACTCGCGCCGAGGAAGCGGTCTGGTTTCCGCTCTCCTATCCCGGCAGCCAGGCGGCGCTTGGCCTGCTCAATCCGCAGGCGCTCGAAGCCAGGCGTTCCGACAGCGGCCTTATGCTGGCCGCGCATATGCGCGAGGAGGGTTTCGACCCCGACGCCGTGAGACGCGGCGTGCCAGGCATCGATGCAGGCCGGATCGCTGCCTTCGTCGAGCTGCATATCGAGCAGGGGCCGCGCCTAGTCGCCGCCGGAGCGCCGGTCGGCATCGTTACGGGTATCGCCGGCGGCTTCCGCTATGTCGACGCGAAATGTCTTGGCGCCTATGCCCATTCCGGCGCCGAGCCGCGCTTCGCCCGCCACGACAGCGTGCTGGGCTTTGCCGATCTGGTTGCGGGCCTTGAGGCAGAGTGGGACGCGCTCGAACGCGACGGCCACGAGGCGACGATCACCTTTGGCCGCGTGCAGTCCGATCCGAGCCAGCATGGCGGCAGCCGTGTGCTCGGCGAGCTTGGCTTCACGCTGGATGTCCGCAGCGCCGAAGCAGCCGTTCTGGATCGCATCGAAAATCGGCTCCAGACCATTTTCGCCAAGGTGGGCGCCACGCGCGGCGTCACCTTCGAGCCCGGGTCCCGCTTCACCTGGGAACCGGCGACCATGTCGCCGAACCTGATCGGCAGGCTCGACCGTGCGGCCGCCGAACTGCAAATCCGCGCCCCGCATGTGCCGAGCGGGGCCGGGCACGATGCAGCCACATTCGCCGGCGCCGGCATTCCGACCGCGATGCTCTTCGTGCGCAATGAGAACGGCAGTCATAACCCGCATGAAGCGATGGAGATCGCCGACCTCGATCAGGCAATCCGGCTGCTCCTGCGTTTCGTCACCGATTTCGACAACTCACCGGACCAGCCATGAACCTCGCCAAGACTGCCTTGCTCGTCATCGACCTGCAGAATGAATACCGTCCCGGAGCGGCCTGGCCGGTCGTCGGCTACGACGCCGTGCTCGCCAACGCTGCCGCGCTGATCGAGGCCGCGCGCAAGGCGGGCGTGCCCGTCATCCATGCGCAGGCGTGGGTCAAGCCGGAAGAGCGTGAAGGCTATGCGCGGCAAGAAGAGATCCTGACCGAGGAATTCCGCTCGGCGATCGCGGGCAGCGACGGCGCCGCGATCTGCGCCGAGGTGGCGGCCCAACCCGGCGACATCGTCATCCACAAGCACTGGCCGAGCGCCTTTCGGCGAACCGACCTTTCGCAACGGCTCGCCGCGCTCGGCATCGAAAATCTTGTCGTCGCCGGCGTGCTGACCGACAGCTGCGTGACCGAGAGCGTGTTCGATGCGGTCTACCAGGGCTTTCGCGTGTGGCTGGTGAAGGAAGCCTGCGGCAGCATGACGGAGGCGATGCACCGCACCGGCATGCTCGATATGGCGAACCGGCTCTATGGCGGCGGCATCCTGCGCCAACTGGAAGTATTGAAGGCGCTGACCGGCCAGTCCTTCGATGGCTGGCGCTGCACGCGGCCGGTGGAGTTCGCCTACACGCTGGAGAGCGTCGACCGGATTTACGAGGCGCTGTGATCGGCGCCGCAGCCGCAGGCGCCTCTGACGACCGTTTTTGAAGCCGAAGGCTTGAGAACCGCGCCGGGCAGCGCTCCGGTCGCCCTGCCGCCGCGCCAGACCGAGATGCCGTTGACGAAGACATGTTCGATGCCGGCGGCGGGTCGGCGCGGCTCCTCAAAGGTGGCGGTGTCGATGACCGTCTTGGGATCGAAGATGACGAGGTCGGCGAAATTGCCTTCGGCCAGAATGCCGCGCTCTTGGATGCCGAATTCACGCGCGGGCAGGCCGGTCATGCGGAACACGGCTTCCTCCAGGCTGAATAGCCCGATGTCACGCGCGTAGTGCCCGAGCACGCGTGGAAAGGCCCCCCACAGACGCGGATGTGGATGGATGTCGTGCGGCAGGCCGTCCGAGCCGATCATGGTGCGCGGATGCGCGATGATGTTACGGACGTCGTCCTCGTCGAGCTGGAAATAGACAGCACCCGCCGGCAGCAGACGCTCACCGGCCTCACGCTCGGTGCAGTTCCATTCGCGGGCGATGTCGGCAATCTCGCGCCTGGCCATCTCAGGATGCGGATCGGACCAGGTGACGAGGATCTTCAAGCCGGTGTCGCAGCGCTCCAGCCGCAGCACGGTCGAGCTCGCGGCATAGGGATAGACGTCCATGCCTATGTCCATCGTCGCGCGCGCCTGGTCGATCCTTTCCAGCGAGGGCCGGCTCTTGCCGAAATTGGCGCGGCCGGTGCACTGGTGGTGCGAGATCACCAGCTTGCCGCCGGCATGGTCGGCAATGTCGATGGCTTCCTCGATCGCCTCGTCCATAGTCTCGAAATAGTTACGGGTATGGGTGACGTAAGGGCCGCCAAGGCCGGCCGCCGTCGCGGCGAGCGCCTTCACTTCCTCGGTCGAGGAATTGACGGCCGGCGGATAGTCCAGCCCGGTGCTCAGGCCGAAAGCGCCTTCGGCCATGGCTTGAGCCACGGCTTCCTGCATCAGCGCTGTTTCGGCTTCATTGGCCGGCCGGTCGGTCACCGGCATGCAACGCTGGCGCAAGGTCGTGTGGCCGACGAGCAGGGCGGCGTTGGTGGCGATGCCGCGCTGCTTCAGCTCCGAGACATAATCGGCGAAGCGGTCGAAACGGAAGTTCTCGCGGCCGCCGACCAGCGTGAAGGGTGGCGGCGGCGTCCTGTCGAGCAGCAGCGGTGCAAGGCTGACGCCACAATTGCCGGCGATCACCGTCGTCACGCCTTGGCTGATCTTCGGATCCATGCCGCGCGGTGCCAGCAGCGCGCCGTCGTCATGGGTGTGCACGTCGATGAAGCCGGGTGCGACCACCTTGCCCTTTGCATCGATTTCCTCGATGCCCTGCGCATCGTCCAGCCGGCCGATGGCGGCGATCCGGCCCATCGTGACGGCGATGTCTGCCTCGAAGCGGTCAGAACCGTCTCCGGAAATCAGCGTTGCGCGGCGGATGAGGAGATCATAGGGCATTGGGCGGCTTTCCTAGCTTTCCGGGTTGGCGGCGATCTCCTCGCGGCGGCGCGCGACATAGGCGTCGAGCTCTTCGCGGATCACGGGGTCCATCACCGGTTCCTCGTAGTCGTGCAGGGCCTGCTGCCAGAGCTCGGTCGCCCGCTCCAGCGCATCCTTGCCGCCCGCTTCTTCCCAGGCGCCATGGTTCTGCCAGTTGGAGAGCATCGGCTGATAGAAGGCGGTGGTGTAGCGCGACATGGTGTGCTCGGCGCCGAAGAAGTGGCCGCCGGCCGGCACCGACTTGATCGCCTCGAAGCCGAGATCGTCTTCCTGGAACGGCAGCGGCCGCAGGAACTCCATCATGTTCTGCAGGATCTCGACGTCGAGCACGAGCTTTTCGTAGGACGCCGTCAGCCCGCCCTCCAGCCAGCCGGCCGCGTGGTAGATCAAATTGGCGCCGCCGAGCACCGCACCCCATGTGGCCATCTCGGTCTCGTAGGCGGCCTGCAGGTCGACGACATTGGAAGCGTTCGCGTTGGAGGTGCGGTAGGGCAAATTGTAGCGCCGCGCCAACTGCCCGGCGATGATGTTGGCCTTGGCGTTCTCCGGCGTACCGAAAGCCGGCGCGCCCGACTTCATGTCGACATTGGATGTGAAGGCGCCATACATCACCGGCGTGCCGGGATTGACGAGCTGCGTCAGCACGACGCCGAACAGCGCTTCGGCGTTCTGCTGGCAGAGTGCTGCGGCCAACGTCACCGGCGTCATCGCGCCCATCAGCGTGAAGGGCGTGACGGTCACCGGCTGGCCGTGCTCGGCCATGGCGATCAGGCCTTCGGCCATCGCATCGTCGAACAGGCGCGGCGAGTTGATCGAGATGATCGTCGTCACGCCGGGCGAAGTCCGCATCTCCTCGACGCTGATGCCGCGGGCGATCGCCATCATGTTGATGCCGTCCATTGCCCTGGCGCGGCCGATCGCGGTGCAGTGGAAGGAGAGGTCGCTGAGCGTCAGATTGGCGTGGTAAGTGTCGAGGTGACGCGCATTGGCCGGCAGTTCCATCGGCGCCACCACCTGGTTGCCGATGATGTGGATGGCGTTGAAGTGGTGCGCCAGCCGGATGAAGTTCTGGTAGTCGGGAAGATTGCCCTGGCGGCGGCCATTGATGCGGTCATGCACGTTGGGCGGGCCGGCGACCAGCCCGAAAACCAGCGAATTGTCACCGAGATGGACCTGCTTCTCCGGGTTGCGGCTGGTCAGCGTGAAGGACGACGGCACGTTGCGCAGGGCCTCGGTCACCAGGCTTTCATCGATCCTGATGGTCTTTTCCTCGCGATCGACGATGGCGCCGGCAGCGGCGAACAGGTCCATCACCTTCTCGCTCATGACGCGGATGCCGAGCTCCGACAGGATGCGCATCGAGGTCTTGTGCAGCTGTTCCATGCGCTCTTCGTCGAGAAGCTGCATGGGCGGGTAGGGGTTTTTCACGCTCTGCCAAGGCAGTTGCGCGATGCCACCACCGCTGCGCCCGAGTTTCGATCGGCGACCGCCGCCACGCCTGTCCTGTGACATAATTTTGTTCCCTTCCGGCTTCAGTACCCGCGTTCCGGATTGACCACGTTTTCCAGCGGCTGGCCTTTGCGGTAGCGCGCCAGATTGTCGGCGAACATGCGCACCGACTTGATGTCCCAGCCGTCATAGACCGCCGCGCAATGCGGCGTGACGGCGACGTTCTCGTAAGCCCAGAGCGGATGCCCGGCCGGCAGCGGCTCGGTGGCGAAGACATCGAGCGCCGCGCCCTTGATCCGCCCGCTGTCGAGCGCGTTGAGCAGTGCGGCTTCCTCGACGACGCCTCCGCGCGAAATGTCGATCAGCACGGCGGACGGCTTCATGGCGGCAAAGGCGGCCTTGCCAAGCAAGCCGCGCGTTGTGGGCAGCAATGGCACGCAGCAGACGATGAAATCGGCGCGGCCGATCAATGTCAGCAGCGCATCGGGGCCATGCACCTCGTCGAGCGCGGGCATCGGCTTCGGCCGCGCGCGGATGCCGAGCGTGCGCATACCCATCGCCTGCGCGCGGCGCGCGACGGCCTCGCCGGTCTTGCCGAGACCGAGGATGAGGACGGTCTTGCCCTCGATCGGCTCGACGCGGCCGCCGCCCCATTGGCGGGCTTGCTGCCGGCGCTCGAAACCGCGCAGGTCGAGCGAGAAGGAGAGCATTGCGCCGAGCACATATTCGGCCAGCATGCCGGCGGCGACACCGGCCGAATTCGTGACGGTCACATGCGCAGGATCCCAGCGCCCGAGATGGTCGGTGCCGGAGCCGCCGATCGACACCCATTTCACCGTCGGGCTCTCGACGAGCGCCTGGCGCGGATAGCGCGGCGTGCCGTCGAAACGGATCGAATAAACCACTTCCGCGGCGGTCCGCTCGATCAGCGCGGGAAGGCCGGCATAAGTGTCGCAGGCATGGATATCGAGGTCTGGATGCGTTTCGGCGAGCACGGCAAGCGCGCCGGCCGGCTTGTCGGTGTGCAGGATGACGGTTGGGCGCGCCGACATCGCGACTCTCAATTGCGGCCGATATGGTCGGCGGCGCTGCCGAGGGCGGCAAGCAGCGCCTGGCCGTTTTCCAGCGTCGCATTCTCATGCGGCGCGCGCAGGTTCAGCCAGCGCCGGTCGCCGGACCTGACCGCAAGCACCGCCTTCATCGCCGGGATCAGCCCGGCATCCTGGATCACCTTCCGGAACGCCTTGATGGCGGCATCCGCTTCGGCGACGTCCTCGCCCTTCCGGGCCGCATCATAGAGGCGGCGGATGGCGGCGGCGTTGAGATTGACGGTCGCCGAAATACAGCCTGCCGCGCCGCTCGCCAGACCCTTGGTGAGCTGCGCCTCGGAACTCGGAAAGACCGAAATACCGGGCGCGGCGGCGATGACGGCGGCCGTGTTGTTCCAGTCACCGGCGCTGTCCTTGTAGGCGACGACCGTGTCCGGAAAGGCCTTGCTCAGCCTTGCCGTCAGCGCCGGGCTGACCGGCACGCCCGAGTTCTGCGGGATGTGATAGAGGATCACGCGCATCGAAGGTTTTGCCACCTTCTCGATCAGCTCGCTGTAGTAACGCGCCTGACCGTTGTCGCCGGCGCCGGTGTAGAAGAAGGATGGCAGCACCATGACGGCAGCGCAGCCGAGCCCAACGGCATGGGCCGACAATTCGACCGTTTCCGGCAGCGCGGTGACGCCGGTGCCGGGCATCAGCCGGTCCGGCGCGATGCCGGCCTCGACCAGCCATTCCAGCGCCTGCACGCGCTCACGCAGCGAAACCGAGAGCGCTTCGCCCGTCGTGCCGAAGGGCGAGAGGAAATGCGCGCCCTGGCCGAGCACCCATTTGGCATGGGATATCCAGAGATCGCGCGCGATGCGGCCGTCGTCCTCGAACGGCGTCAGGATCGGGGCGATGGTTCCTTGGGGGCGAGTCATGAATGTCCTCTATGCTGGTCTGTGTGGCCGGCCATCGCTGCGACGGCGCGGGCGAAGTAGGCCGAGGCGGTGATGTCGAAGAGTATGTCGAAACCTGCCGGCGAACGGAACGTCACGGCCTCGATATGGCCGACGCGCGTCTGGGCGATATCATCTGCACCGAATTTTTGGGGTCTCAGGTCCAGCGCGCAAAGCCCGCTCATCGCTTCGGCAAGGCGAGGACCGGAAAGGCGCATCCACGCCCAGCCTTCCTCGCGCCATGACGAATAGCCTTTCGGCGCAACCGCAGCATGCCAGGTGTTTTTGACGTCGGCGACCGTCTCGCCGGCGTCCTCGGCGAGAAGCAGGATGTCCTCGTTGCCGAGGCGCAAGACCCGCATGCCGCGGTGGTCGCCGATGCGATTGACGGCCGGGAGCGGAATCCCTTGCGCGGCGAGCCAGGCGGCGCTGCCACCGCCTTTCAGGCCGAAGCGCGGCTTGTCTGTAAGATCGCTCAGCGCGACCGCGCCGGAAATCAGCTTCGTGCCGTCGGCCGCGCCGCCGGGCATGAAGGGGTAGACGCGTGTCGCGGTGCCGGCGGCCATCTAGATCTCCTGCCGCGCGTTGGTCGGGTCGAAGAAGGCGTGGGCGACGACCGGCGCCTCGACCAACTCGCCATTGCGGCACTTCACCGTCACGCGGCTGCCTTCCGCCTGGTCGTCGACATGGACATAGGCGAGCGCGATATGAGCCCCAAGCGACGGCGAGTATCCGACCGATGTGATCTGGCCGACCGGGGCGCCGCCGCGCAACACCAGGCAGCTTTCGCCGGGAATATTGCGACTGCCGGCGGGGAATTGCAGGCCGACCAGCTTGCGGGTCTGCCCGAGCCTTGCGCGCATCTCGATGGAGCGCTTGCCGACGAAGAACGGCTTCTTCTTCGAGACCGCCCAACCGAAACCCAGTTCGTCGGGCGTGGTGATCGCATCCGTGTCCTGGCCGATCAGGATGTGGCCTTTCTCCAGGCGCAATATGCGCGACGCCTCCAGTCCATAGGGACGCAGGCCGTGCGGTCTGCCCGCCGACATCACCGCGTTCCAGAGGCTGGGCGCCAGGCTCGAAGGGCAATGCAATTCGTAGCTTAGCTCGCCCGTGAAGCCGATGCGCATCACCCGCACCGGGACGCCGGCGACGGTGCCGTCGCGGCCGCTGAGATAAGGGAAGGCGCCGCGGCTGAAATCGATGTCGCCGTCCAGCGCCTCAAGCACCAGGCGCGCCTTGGGTCCGGTGACGTTGAGGCCTGAGAATGCGCCGGTGAGGTTGAGCACATCGACCTTCAGGCGCCACTCGGCGTTCCAGAACAGCATGTCGGCATAGACGCGCGCGACGGCCCCGGTGGTCGCCGTCACATAGAACCGGTCCTCAGTCATCCGGTAGGCGACGCCGTCATCGATCACCGAGCCCATCTCGTTGAGCATCAGGCAGTAGCGGACGCGGCCGGTGGGCTGGTTGGCATGCGCCATCGTGTAGAGGCGGTCGAGAAATTCACCGGCGTCCGGCCCACGGACCTCCAGCTTGCCGAGCGTCGAGACGTCGAGCAGGCCGACGCCTTCGCGCACGGCGAGTATTTCCTCGCGGACAGCTTCCTCGGCGCTGCTTGCAGCGCCGTAATAATAGGGCCGCCACCATGCGCCGACCGGTTTCATCGCAGCCTTCAGCGCGACGTGCCGCGCATGCAGCGCGGTGCGGCGCTCCAGCACCTCGTGGTGGCCGGCGAGCACGCCGAGCGTTTCCGGCCCAACCGGAGGACGCGCCGTGGTGATGCCGATCTCGCCGACCGTCCTACCGGTTGCCTCGGCGACGATGCGGGCCGTCGCCAGGGCCGAATGACGTCCCTGGCTCGGGCCCATGCCGACGGTGGTGAAGCGCTTGACCAGCTCGATCTCGCGATAGCCGTCCTTGGTCGCGTTCTGCAGATCCTTGACTTGGAGGTCCTCGTCAAAATCGACGAAGTCGCGTCCCTTGGGATCGGCGGCGATCGGCTGCACATAGCGCGGCCGAACGCTCTTCGGCGCGGCCGGAGGTTCTGCCGCAACTACATGGCCGAGCCGCGAAAGCGCGGTTGCAGCCGCATGCCGGCCGCTGGCGATTGCGTCCTGCAACTCGTCCGTCCCGGCAACGGCGCCGGCGAGTTGGACGGGACCGTCCGGGAGCGTGATCGTCATCGTTTGCGTGCCGGCATCGTAGCCGACCTTGCCGCCGGCCTGACACGGCAATTGCCATGCCGGCGCCTGGCCGGTCGAAACAGCCAGCAGGTCGCAGGCGATCCAGCTTCCGCCGACACGGACGCGGGCAAGATGGCGGTTTCCGGCCATGCCTTCCGCCGCCTCGACAGTTGCGCCTTTCCGGATGGCGACACCCTTGCCGCGGAGTTCGGCCTCCAGCGGGCCGGCATCGCCGGCCGGTTTCGGATCGACGAGCTCGACGACCGATACGCCTGCGTCCAGCAGATCGAGCGCCGCCCGGTAGCCGTCTTCATTCGCGGCCAGAACCACGGCGCTGTGACCGGGCCGCACGCCATAGTACCGGATCAGCCGCTGGGCCGCACCCCCGAGCATGATTCCCGGCAGGTCGTTGTTGCGGAAGACAGCCGGCTGCTCGATGGCGCCGGTCGCCAGGATCACCTCGCAGGCACGCGTACGATGAAGCCGATTGCCCTCGATCAGCGGCAGCCAGTTGTCTTCGTACCAGCCATTGCAAACGGTACCGGTCAGCACCTTGAGATTGGGCAGCGCCTCTAGCCGCGATGACAGGCCGGAGAGGGTGGCTGGATCGCAGCGGCCGTAGCTCAGCGAGCCGCCGACCTCGGGGTTCTCGTCACACAGCACCACATCGGCGCCGGCCTCCGCTGCGGCAATCGCGGCGCTCAGTCCTGCCGGACCGGCGCCGACAACGAGCACATCGCAATGCAGGTGCGTCTTGTCGAAATGCCGATGCGGAGCCTTGGTGTCGACCACGCCCAGGCCTGCCTTGCGGCGGATGATCGGCTCCCACAATTTCAGCCAGCTGTCGCGGCGCGGACCCATGAAGGTGCGGTAGTAGAAGCCGACCGGCAGGAAGCGGCCGAACCTGTCGATCACGGCGTCGCGGTCGCGTTCGAGCGAGCCGTTGACGTTCTGAGCGCTGACCCGCAGCCCTTCGCTGATCGGCGTGCGCTCGGCGGCGGCGTTCGGCTCTGACGGCAGCTGCACCAGCGCGTTGGCGTCGGCTCCGGTCATCGACAGGATGCCGCGCGGGCGATGGTATTTGAACGAGCGCGACAGCACCCATTGACCGGAAGCGGCGAGCGCGCTGGCGATGCTGTCGCCTTCGTAGCCCTCGAAGGGCTTGCCCTCGAAGGTGAAGCGGATGCGGCGGCTTCGATCGATCCGACTTCCGAAAGGCGCGGGCAGCCGGTTCATGCGCGATCCCGCTGCTCGGACGCATCGAAGGTGCGGATGATCTCGTTGCTGACGAGATCGCGCTCGGCCAGGAAGAAATAGTTGCTCGGCACGTGCCGCCACCACTCGACCACGATGCCTTTGCGGTTTTCGGCGCGGAACAGGTGCCGCGACCATTCCCTGTCTGCGGTTGCGTTGGGATCGGGCCGCGCGCGCACCGGTCCGAAGGACTGGAACTCGTCGATGTTGCGCGGGCCGTTCATCGGGCAGGTCAAAAGCTTCATCGTCAATGGCTCGCAGCGGTCGCGCCCATTTCATTGAGCAGCCTGAAGGTTTCGAACCGCTCCAATGCAAATGGTTTCAGGATTTCGGGCACACGGCCGTCGGCGATGGTCTCTGCCATGCGCTTTCCAGCGACCGGCGTCGCCTTGAAGCCCCATGTGCCCCAGCCGCAGTCGAGCCACAGATTGGCGAGCGGGCTCGCGCCCATGATCGGGCTGTAGTCCGGCGTCATGTCGGTGATGCCGGCCCATTGCCTCAGCAGCCGCACGCCCTGCAGGAAGGGGAAGAGGTGGACGGCGCCTTCGGCGAGGTGCTCCTTCATGTCGAGCGTCGAGCGCGTCGAGTAGAGCTGGTAGGGATCGGAGCCGCCGCCGATGACGACCTCGCCGCGCGACGACTGCACGAGGTAGGTGTGCAGCGAAACCGACGAGACAAGCGTGTTGAGCCAGGGTTTCAGGGGCTGGGTCACCATCGCCTGCAGCGGGTAGCATCGGATGGGAAGCTCGACGCCGGCCATCAGCGCAACGTCGTAGTTCATGCCGCCGGTGGCGACCAGCACCTGGCCGCAGGCGACGCGGCCTCGGTTCGTCTTGACGGCCTGGACCCGGTCGCCGACGACCTCGAAGCCCTGCACCTCGGTGCGTTGGTGGATCTCGACGCCACGCCGCGACGCCTGGGCGGCGTAGCCCCAGGCGACGGCATCGTGGCGCGCCGTTCCGCCGTCGGCATGCCAGAGCCCGCCGAGGATTTCGAGCGGGCCGCCATAATCCATATTCAGAAGCGGACAGAGCTCCTCGACGCCCTTCTGGTCGACGACCTCGGTACGCGTGCCCATGTGCTTGCCCATTTCGGCGCGCATATGGAAGCTGCGCATCGTCGCCTCGCTATGCGCCAGCGTGAGCTGCCCGCGCTGCGAGAACATGACGTTGAAGTCGAGTTCCTGCGACAGGCGCTCGAACAGTTCGACGCCCTCCTTGTAGAAGGCGATGCCTTCCGACGTGATGTAGTTGGAACGGATGGTGGTGGTGTTGCGCGCCGTGTTGCCGCCGGCGAGATAGCCTTTCTCCAGCACCGCCACGCTCTTTATGCCGTGATATTTAGCAAGATGGTGCGCGCAGGACAGTCCATGCCCGCCGCCGCCGATGATGACGACGTCGTAGGCCGGCTTCAGCTCGGGCGTGGCGGGGATGTCGCCGCTGACCGGATAGTCCCTGCTGAGACCGTATTTCAGAAGCCTGAAGGGCATTGCGCGCTCAGCTCAAAGTCTTGGGAGGATCGTAGAGCAGCGCCGAGAGATCGGAGAAGCGGCTGTCGCGGTCGTTGAGCGAGAGCACCGCGTTGCGGATCGCCGCGGCGCGGCCGGATCCGAGCACTGGTGCTGCGAACTGCATGTATTTGGCCTCGACGTCCTGCGCGGTCATCGGTGCTTCCGGGCCGCCGCGCGCATGCACGTCGCCCGACGCCAGCACGCGTCCGTCCGTGGTCGAGATGACGACGTCGGCCCAGCGACCGGCCGGGAAGCGGGCGCTGTGGCGCTCGGATTCGGTCACCGCGATGCGGCTGAGCATGTCCGCGACCGCGGCGTCGGCGAGCCCGGCGCCGGAAATATGCTCGAGCCCGATACGCCCATGGATGATGAAGGTCGCGACGGCGAAGCGCAGGCTGTATTGCGCCTTCGAAGTCGTGTCCGGCATGCCGTCGAACAGCGTGGCCGCATAATGGAAGCTGTTGACCTGGACGCGGGCGATGTCGGACGGAGCGAGATTGTGCGCCTGGCAGAGCCCGCGCACCGCGTCGATCGCCGCATGCGCCCAGCGGCAGATCGGGTAGGGTTTTACATATTGGTGCAGCGCCTGCCAGAAGACGCCGAGATCCTGCCAGTGCGTCGCGACGTCAGGCGCTTCCACCGTGATCGCCGGCGCGCCGGTGAAGCCGCGCTCTGCAAGCACCGCCGCCGAAAGGCCGATGAGGGCGCCGGGACCGGAGCCGTCATGCAGCATCGTCGGCGTGGCGATCTCGCGCATCATCTGGCTGCGCGGGCCGTGATACTCGGCAATTCCGAGCGCTTCGCGCAACTGTGTTTCATCGAGCCGCCGCAGCCGCGCCGCCACGGCAGCCACGCCCAAGGCGTTCCAGGCGCCGGAGGTATGGTAGTCGCTCACCGTCGCATGCAAGGCGATGCCGGCCCGGCCGGCGACTTCGTAGCCGATCACCAGGGACGCCAGCGCCTCCCGCCCGGTAAGGTCGGGCCTCGCTTCCGCGAGCGCGGCAAGCGCCGGCACGACCGCGACGCCGATATGGCCCTTGGTGGGGCTGTAGCCGTCGTGGCCGTCGAGATTGTCGGTCTGCGTGGCGACGGCGTAGGCCGCGCCGGCAATGCTGGCGCGGCGTCCGTCGAACAGCATGCGGGCCGAATATTGCGGATCGCTTGAACCATAGAGCAGCACGGCGGCGTCGCGCGCGATCCGGCCCGCGTCCATCGGCCCGGCCGCGATGGCGATGCCGAGTGTGTCGAGCAACAGGTAACGCGCCTGTGCCAGCACCGGTTGGGGAAAGACGGAAGCGGGGCGCCGCAGCACGAAATCGGCGAGGCGAGTGAACGTATCGGAACTGACGACAGGCCCCTCACGCCGGTATGACGGCACAGCCACGCGCTAATCTCCCCTGTCTCTCCACAACATCAATAAATTGGGTTCATCGCGCAAGCACGCGATTAGTTTGGCGGCTTTGACCAAAAATATTGATGCCATGTCGCTTGTCTGCGATTGAATGGCCGGTTGCCCATGCGATAGCTATGGCGATCGTGGAGCAGGAGACCCGGATGAAGCCGCCGCCCCCGTTGAATTATATCCGCTCGTTCGAGAGCTCGGCCCGCCATTTGAGCTTCACCACGGCGGCCAAGGAACTGGGCTACACGCAAGCGGCGGTCAGCACGCATGTGCGTGTCCTCGAACATTATATCGGCCGGCAGCTGTTCATTCGCTATCCGCGCAGCCTGAAGCTGACCGAGATGGGGGAGGCGTTCCTGCCGACCTTGCGCCAGGCGCTCGACCAGATCGACCAGGCGACCGAGGCGATCGTCGCGTCGTCGCGCAACCGCACGGTGGTGGTTTCCTGCCCGATGAGCCTTGCCGAGAACTGGCTGGCCGGCTGCATGGCCGCCTTCCGCAAAAAGCACCCCGAGATCGAGATCGTGCTGCACGGCACGATCTGGGAAGACTTGAGCGAGCAGATCGCCGACATCACCATCTCGACGCGGCGCTTCGACGACAGGCCGCCTTCGGCGATCCCGCTCTGGAACGACGAACTGGTCCTGCTCTGCGCTCCCGCCGTGCTCGAGGGCGAGCATGCGCTGAAGACGCCGCAGGACATGCTCAAGGTGGACTGGATCTTCGTGCATGGCCGCCAGGAATATTGGCAGGTGGTGACCGATGCGCTCGGCGTCGACCTGGAGGAGCACGACAAGGGCCTGTCGACCAATGCTTCCAACATCGCGCTCGAGCTTGCCGCCATGGGGGCCGGCCTCGTCGCCACGCAGCGCTCGCTTGCGCATGCCTATATGCGCCGCGGATTGCTCGTCGAGCCGTTTCCGATCCGGCCGCCAAGTCCCTGGAACTACTATCTGACCGAGAGCCAGCTTTCGAAGGGAAACATAGCGCGCACGGTCAAGGAGTGGATCCTGTCCAGGGCCAGGGAAGACGCCGCCTAAACGCGGCAGCGCCGTCGCCTTCAAAAATTTGACGGGCCAATGGCATTGTTTTTTTAGGCCTTCAAGGCCGGCTTTCTGCGGTTTGTGAAAGGCCGAGCCCTTCCGGGATTTTTGCATCGCCCCTAACATGCGTAACCGCAAGGGGAATGTAACGGGCGGAAAAGCCCTGAACCGGAGAACAACGATGACAATGTTCAAGAGCAACGGTGACCGCGTCCCGACGGTCATCGAAAGCTACGCAGCCGAAGTCAAAAGCGACCGGATGGACCGCCGCGAATTCCTGGCCATGGCGAGCGTGATGGGCGCTTCCACGGCGCTGGCCTACTCGATGGCGGGGATCGAGCCGGCCAAGGCCGCGGCGATCGTGCCCGGCAAGAAGGGCGGCATCCTGAAGATGCAGATGATCATCAAGGATATGAAGGATCCGCGCGCCTGGGACTGGTCGGAAATCGCCAATGTCATGCGCCAGTGCAACGACTACATGATCCGCTACACCACCGACTTTACCTTCGAGGGCCACCTGGTCGAAAGCTGGGAGGTGAGCGATGACGCCATCGAATACACGCTGCATCTGCGCAAGGGCGTGAAATGGTCGAATGGCGACGACTTCGACGCCGACGACATCGTCCATAATATCGAACGCTGGTGCGATAAGGCGGCCGAGGGCAATTCGATGGCCGGCCGCATGGGCTCGCTGATCGACCCCGCCACCAAGAAGGCGGCCGCCGGCGCCATCACCAAGATCGACGACCACACGGTGAAGCTGAAATGCAACCAATCGGACGTCACCATCATTCCGGGTTTTTCCGATTACCCGGCGGTCATCGTCCATCGCGACTTCGACAAGAACGGCGCCGACATGCTCAAGACGCCCGGCACCGGCCCGTATGAACTGATCTCCTACAAGGTCGGCGAGTCGGCTTCGGTGCGGCGGCGCAAGGACTTCACCTGGTTCGGCGGCGAGCCCTATCTCGATGGCGTCGACTGGACCGACTACGGCTCGGATGCGTCCAACCCCGCCATCGGCAGCGCCTTCGAGGCTGGCGAGATCGATTGCAACTACCAGACCGTCGGCGGCACCGTCGACCTCTATGACAGCATGGGCCTGGTCAAGGAGCAGGTGGTCACCGCCGGCACGATCGTGCTGCGCACCAACGTGACCAACAAGCCTTACGACGACAAAAGGGTGCGCAACGCCATCCAACTCGCGGTCGACAACGAGACGGTGCTCAAGCTCGGCTATAGCGGCTTGGGCCAAGTTGCCGAGAACCACCATGTCTGCCCGATCCATCCGGAATATTACGCGCTGCCGAAAGTCCCGCGCGACCTCGCCAAGGCAAAGGCGCTGATGGCCGAGGCCGGCCAGACGGACCACGAGTTCGAGCTCATTTCCTATGACGCCGACTATGTGAAGGATCCGGCCGACGTCGTTGCCGCGCAGATGCGCGACGCCGGATTCAAGGTCAAGCGCACCATCATTCCAGGCTCCTCGTTCTGGAACGACTGGACGAAATATCCGTGGTCGACCACCGACTGGGGCATGCGGCCGCTGGGCGTGCAGGTGCTGGCGATCGCCTATCGCAGCGGCGAGGCGTGGAACGAGTCGGGCTACGCCAATCCGGACTTCGACAAGAAGCTCAACGCGGCTATGGCCATCGCCGACCCCGAGAAGCGCAAGGAACTGATGAAGGACGTCCAGTTCATCCTGCAGGACTCCGGCATCCTCGTCCAGGCGTTCTGGCGCTCGCTCTACCGTCACCACGCCGCTTACGTGAAGAACCTTGGCATGCATCAGACGTTCGAACTGCAGCTGGATAAGGTCTGGCTGGACAAGGCCTGAAGCGGTCAATCGCGACAAGTATCTCAGGGGCGCGTGTTGCGCCCCTGAATTCGCCGGCGACTGTGATTGCCCAGTCGGCTAAACCAACTCGCAGAGCGTTTCGAAAGAACGCGAGACAAGTCGCCGAACAAAGGAAGAAACCTCGATATGCGTACTCATGCACAAGCCGTTGTCATTGGCGGCGGTCTGATCGGCTGCTCGATCCTCTATCACCTCGCCAAGTTCGGCTGGACGGATGTCGTCCTCCTGGAGCGCAGCGAGCTGACCTCCGGTTCGACCTGGCACGCGGCCGCCAACATCCACGGCCTGCATGATTCCACCAATATCAGCCGCCTGCAGCATTACACGATGGCGCTCTACAAGGAGCTGGAGGCCGAGACCGGCCAGGGCTGCGGCATCTTCCAGCCGGGCTCGCTCTATCTCGCCCAAACGGAGGCGCGCGAGCATCAGCTGAGGCTTCAGGAAGCCAAGGCGCGGCGCTACAAGATGAATTTCTACGAAGTCGGCCGCGACGAAGCCGAGCGGCTGCATCCGCTGGTCGATTTCGACGGCATTCGCTGCATCATGTATGAGCCGGAGGGCGGCAATGTCGATCCGTCGGGGGTGACGGCGGCCTATGCGGCGGGTGCCCGCCAGCGCGGCGCCGAGATCCATCGCTTCACACCGGTCACGGCGACCGAGGCGCAAGCCGACGGCAGCTGGATCGTGCGCACGCCGAAGGGCGACATCCACACGCAATGGGCGGTCAACGCCGCCGGCCTATGGGGCAGGGAGGTCGCCGCCATGGCGGGGCTGCAATTGCCGCTGATCCCGACCGAGCACCAGTATTTCGTCACCGAGACCATCCCCGAGATCGCCTCGATGGGCCGGCGCCTGCCGTCGGTCGCCGATCGCGACGGCGAGTATTATCTGCGCCAGGAAGGCCTGGGGCTGCTCATCGGCGCCTATGAGCGCAACATGAAATTCTGGGCAGAGGACGGCACGCCGATGGATTTCGGCCACGAGCTGTTTCCCGACGACCTCGACCGCATCGAGGAAAACATGATGCGCGCCGTCCAGCGCGTCCCGGCCGCCGCCACCGCCGGCGTCAAGAAGGTGATCAACGGCCCGATGATCTGGTCGCCCGACAGCGCGGTGCTGTTCGGGCCGGTGCCGGAGCTCAGCAACTATTTCTGCTGCAACGGCATCATCCCGGGCTTCTCGCAATCGGGCGGCATGGGCAAGCTTGCGGCCGAATGGATGATCGAGGGCGAGCCTTCGCTCGACATGTTCGGCTGGGACATGGCGCGCTTCGGCCATTGGGCCGGCAAGGCCTTCACCAAGGCCCGCGTGCAGGACCAGTACAGCCATCGTTTCAAGATCCATTTCCCGAACGAGGAGCGCGCCGCCGGCCGTCCGGTGAGGACCCGTCCGGTCTACGAGATGCAGAAGCAAATGGGCGCCGTGTTCGGCCTCAATTTCGGCTGGGAACATCCGCTGTGGTTCGCCGCGGAAGGCGAGCCGCGCGAGGAGACGATCGGCTTCACGCGCCAGAACTGGTGGGGGCCGGTCGGCCGCGAAGCCCGCATGTTGCGCGAGCATGCCGGCATCATCGACATCTCCAATTTCGCCAAATACGAGGTGAAGGGGCCGGACGCGGAAGCCTGGCTGAATGCGGTCTTCGCCAACCGCATGCCGACCAAGGTCGGCAACTCCTGCCTGACGCCGCTGATCGGCAAGCGCGGTGGCATCGCCGGCGACTTCACCGTGACCAGGCTCGCGGACGACGCGTTCATGGTGATCGGCTCGGGCATGGCCGAACGCTTCCACCAGCGCTTCTTCAAGTCCGTGCCGCTGCCGGCGGGCACGACCTTCCGCTCGCGCACGGAGGAGCTTGGGGGCTTCAACGTCGCCGGGCCGAAATCGCGCGAATTGCTGCAGCGGCTGACCAATGACGACCTGTCGAACGAGGCCTTCCCGTTCATGCGTTCGCGCCAGATTACGGTCGCCGGCGTCGATGTCGTGGCGCTGAGGGTCTCCTTCACCGGCGATCTTGGCTGGGAGCTGCATTGCCAGGCAGCCGACCAGGTCGAGCTCTATCGCGCGCTGCTCAAGGCAGGCGCGGAAGTCGGCGCCGGACCGGTCGGCTCGCGGGCACTGATGTCGCTGCGCGTCGAGAAGGGCTACGGCAGCTGGAGCCGCGAATATTCGCCGGAATACTGGCCGCAGGAGGTCAAGCTCGACAGGCTGATCAAGACGGACAAGGAATTCCTCAACCGCGAAGCCTATCTCGCCGTCGCCGACAGGCCGGCCCGGGACGAACTGATCATGCTTTCCGTCTCGGCCAAGGACGCCGACGCCACCGGCGGCGAGCCGATCTTCCTGCCGGACGGCACGCCGATCGGCCAGGTGTCGTCCGGCGCCTATGGCTATTTCGTCGATCAGTCGCTGGCGATGGGCTACGTCAAGGCCGGAACCGCCAAGGCCGGCGACAAGGTGACCGTCGCCATCCTCGGGCGGCCGCATGACGCGGTGCTGCTCGCGCATCCGCCGTTCGACCCGGAAGGCAAGCGGCTGCGCTCGTAGCGGCCGCTATTGCTTGAGAATTGGTCGGCGGCGACCGTGCCGCCGACGGCTCAGCCGCCGAACCGGTCCAGCCAATGGCGGGCGAGGTCGGAGCGGCGGCAGACCCAGATGTCGGGATGGGACGTGACCTTGTCGAGGAAGCGCTCCAGCCCGATCATGCGACCCGGCCGCGCCGCCAGCCGGCAATGCAGCGACACCGTCATCATGCGCGGGGTCTTCTGGCCTTCCTTCAGAAGCCAGTCGACGCCGTCGCTGACATATTCGAAGAACTGGCTGCCCGTCTCCAGGCCTGAACCGCGCGAAAAACGGCTGTCGTTGTTGTCGAAGCTGTGCGGCACGACAAGGTGCCGCCTGGCGCCGACGTCGACGAAATAGGGCAGGTCGTCATTGTAGTCGTCGCAGTCGAACAGGAAGCCGCCATGTTCGACCACCAGCCGCCTCGTGTTGAGGCTTGGCCGGCCGGTGTACCAGCCCTGCGGATCGATGCCGGTGACCTTGCGGACCGCATCCACCGTCATGGCGATATGCTGGCGCTCTTCCTCTTCGCTGAGCGGCGCGTAGTCGATCCAGCGCCAGCCATGGCAGACAATGTCGCTGCCAAGTGCCGCGATCGCCTTGCCCGCCGCCGGGTTGAGCTCCAGCGCGCGCCCGACGACGTAGAAGGTCGGGATCACGCCCTTGTCCTGGAACAGCGAGATCAGCCGCCAGACGCCGACGCGCGAACCGTACTCGTAAAGCGATTCCATGTTGCGGTTGCGCAGGCCGGGTGCGGCGGGCGCCACGGCAAGGTCGGACAGGATCGCTTCGGAGACGCCGTCGCCTTCGCCGATGCTGTATTCGGCACCTTCCTCGTAGTTGACGACGATGTTGAGCGCCAGTTTCGCGCCGCCGGGCCACTCAGCCTGCGGAGGCTGCTCGCCATAGCCGATGAAATCGCGGGCGGGCAGATACGGCATATGGGACGTCACGTCTTGTAAACCCCCTCGGATGGATCCCTACCAGCATTGCCGGCCGCGTATGGCGATCAGGGCGCGCAGCGTGCGGTCCATGACGTCCTGCGGCCCGACCGTTATCCTCAGGCAGTCGGCGAGGCCGTAACCGGAGAGGCCGCGCGCGATGATATCGGCGCCGCGCAAAGCGTTGTCGGCGGTGGTGGCTGCCGCCGCGTCGGCAAAGCGGACCAGGACGAAATTCGTCCGGCTTTCGGGGACCTCGTATCCGGCGGTCCGCAAGCCCTGCGCGAAGTGGTCGCGGATATCCGTGGTGCGCGCCACGATGCTGCGCGTATAGGCCTGGTCCTCGACCGCCGCGACGGCCATGGCGAGGCTGACCGTCGAGACCTGGTTCGAGTTCTGCATCTTGCGCACTTCGGCGGCGATCTGGGGCGCGAACAGCCCCCAGCCGACGCGCGCGCCGGCCAGCCCGTAGGCCTTGGACAAGGTGCGCAGGACCACGGTGTCGCCGCGCCCGGCCAGCGCAAAGACGGCTTGCGGATCCTGGTCGTCGAATTCGCCATAGGCTTGGTCGATCACCAGGAGAACGTTGCCGGGCAGCGCCGCGCGCAGGCGCAGCAGCTCGGCGTTCTTGATTCGCGTGCCGGTTGGATTGCCCGGATTGCAGACGAACACGATGCGCGTTGCCGGCGTGAGAGCCGCAAGGATGGCGTCGATCGAAACCTCGAAGCCGCGTTCCGCAGCCTTGACGTAGGTCGCCCCGACGCGCGCGGCCGCCGAGGCGGCGAAATTATAGGCATAATCCGTGCCCAGCACTTGCGTGCCCGGACCGGCGAAGGCCGCGATGGTGCAGGCGATCAGCTCCATCGAGCCCGCGCCGCACAGGATAAGATCGCGCTCGACCCCATAGGCCCTGGCGATCGTGCCGCGCAGCAAGGTCCAGTCCGGGTCCGGATAAAGGTGGCTGCGCGCCGCGGCATCGCGGCCGGCCTCGATCGCCTTGGGGCTGGGCGGGAAGGCGCTCTCGTTCTGGGCCAGCGTCGGCCGATCATACCCGCCGAAATTCGCCAGCGCGAAAGCGGACATGGCCTCGATATGGGCGGTGGCTTTCAGGGGCACGGCATAAAAGGTCCGGCTGTCGGCTTGTCGGCAAGGTGTTGCGCAGTGAAGGCTAAGGCAGGGCGGCCAACCCGCAAAGCAAAATTCGCCGGCACAATGACTATGGGAATTTGGCCCATGCGGGGTGTGGAGGCAGCGGCCGACCAGGCTCTCTTTTCTCGACTAGCAGGGTCACTAGCCTTATTCGCTATCAGCATGATCGAGACCGTCATCAAAAGCACGATGAATGTCCAAATCACCACGTTTGCGGACAGGCGCCAGCGGCGACCTTGTCTCATGCGTTTTCGCCAACGATCGGCTTGATTGGCGCCCTCGTATTCCCCCAAGCTATCCCCACAGCCGCGGCCTAGCCCGAGCAAGAGTAGCCTGGCGCAAGGGGTCGGAATAGTGGGAAGGAATGAGGCCGCCCCGATGGGCGCCACGCGGGCACTGGCCGCCGCTTCCGATTCCCCGCCATGCGCTGCTCAGTGTTTTGGCCAGAGATGGCTAGATGTCGTATCGGGGGACTATCTTCGGCGACCGCAGTTCCTGCGCGATCTTTGCCGCTTGGAAGATTGTCATGAGAACGTAGGTCGTTTCACCTTCGGTCGAGTTTATGGCCAAGACCACGCGGCCAATTTCGTCACTCATGGCGCACGACCAGTCTTTGACTGCAATTGTCCGTTTTCCCGCCATGTGCCCCTGCCTTCCCGTCGCGAGGTTACTTGGCGTTGTGAAGACCAGCAATTTGGACTGAATGCCCATTCCGTTGGGCCTAACGTCGTTCTCTCCCTTGTTTGCCTTCAACTCAGGAGCAATCGAAATGCCCGTCGTCAGATTGGCGAATTGCGGTGGCTAATGATCAAAGCCAGCGCTTCTGGTTCAGCAATCCGAGGCTGGCTGCAAAAGGAAAAGGTGCACTGTCACTGTAATTCGTTGTTACGGCGCTTGACGTTCATGCCGCCAAAATTGTGCGCGCGGATCGATCGCCTTACGCAGAGCGCGCGAATTAACCAGTAAAACCAATACGTTAGAAGCGATGGAGGTGATTTGTGAGCGCAGAATTGGCTCCCCGGGCCGGATTCGAACCAGCGACCAACCGGTTAACAGCCGGTTGCTCTACCACTGAGCTACCGGGGAACGGAGGCTCTGACGTAAGTGGCGCAGCCTATAGCAAACACCTTTCGGCTTTGCAAAGCAGCAATTCGCAATTTTTCTCCAGTTTTTAATGCGGCTATATGTGGCATCGTTTCGGCGCGCACACATATGAAGGGCGTCACACCGGCGCGAAACAAAGCGGTCGGTTACCGCATTGATACGGCATCGGTCGTAGATGGGATCTGATTTTTGAATGACGGCAACTGACGACGACAGCGCCCCGGCGCGGAAAATCACGGTTTTCGGCCGCGAGTTCGCCATGCCCCGGTCGCGCGGCCTGCGGATCGCGATCGGGGTGCTGCTGACCATTGGCGGAATTCTGGGATTCCTGCCGATTCTCGGCTTCTGGATGATTCCGCTCGGCCTCCTGGTGCTGTCCTACGAATTCGCACTGGTGCGGCGTCACCGGCGGCGTTTCGTCGTCTGGTGGGAACGCCGGCGCCGGCCCGACTGAGCGCCTGCGGCGGCTCCGCCTCAGCGATGCCGGACCCATGACAAATGACGCGCGAGCGCTTGACGACCTTTGAGCGCCAACATAATGAGTTCGCTCGGAACGCCGGGAGCATTGCGAGGCCTCGTGGCGGAGTGGTTACGCAGAGGACTGCAAATCCTTGCACCCCGGTTCGATTCCGGGCGAGGCCTCCAGATGCTTGCGGGCTCCAGCGCAATCGCGCCGGAGCAGGGGTTCCAGTCGAAGTTTTGGCCGCGCGTCTGGCGTGGAGAGCGGATTGTTGGGACATGAGCGCTGATTTCTCCGAACGCCGCGTGAAGATGGTCGACGGCCAAGTCCGGACCACCGATGTGACCAGCGCGCCGCTCCTCGAAGCGATGTTGGCCGTTCCGCGCGAGGCCTTCGTCGGCGCCGGGCAGCAGGATCTGGCCTATATCGACGAAGACATCCGCATTTCCGACGGAGCGAATGGCGGCGACGCACGCTACCTGATGGAGCCGTCGCCGCTCGCCAAGCTTTTGCAGCTGGCTGAAATCGACGCGGGCGATTCGGTGCTGGATGTCGGTTGCGGCACCGGCTATTCCGCCGCGTTGCTGTCGCGGCTCGCGCGCTCCGTCGTCGCGCTGGAGAGCGATCCCGCGCTGGCGGAGGCCGCCAAATCCACGCTTTCCAGCCTTGGCTGCCAGAACGTCACGGTGGTCACCGGGCCGCTGCCGCAGGGGCAGGCCGCCAAAGGACCCTACAACGCCATCCTCATCGGCGGCAGCGTCGAGGAAGTGCCGTCGGCATTGCTCGACCAGCTTGCGGAAGAAGGCCGCCTGGTTGTGGTCGAAGGGCGGGGCAACTCTGGCGTGGCCCGGCTGTTTTTCAAGGCAGGAGGGGTTGTAACCGGAAGAAGGGCCTTTAATGCGGCAATTAAGCCACTACCGGGCTTCGAACGTGCTCACGCGTTTGAATTCTGAGCGTTTTTGCCTTGCAGCGAATGCGCTGTCATGATCGCTTGCGCCTGACAATCGTTGCTGATTTGGTTAACCGGGTGTTTTCGGGAGGCCGTCAGCGGGGGAACGATAAACAACGCGGCGCCGGCCGATCCGTATGGGTAGGCTGACGTGGCGTGGTTCCCATGCAAAACGAATGAGGGAAATAACGTGCCGCCTCTACGCAAGAGTGTTTTAGTAGCTATCCTTGTTTCGGCCACAGCGCTTTCGCCGTTGGCCGCCTCCGCCGAAACCATTACGGGCGCGCTCGCCAAAGCCTATCAGTATAACTCCCAGTTGAATGCTGCCCGCGCTGGCGTGCGCGTCACCGACGAGGGCGTCGCCATTGCCAAATCGGGCTGGCGTCCGACCGTCACCGGTTCGGCCAACATCGACTACACCAACGTACATGGCTTTGGCACCAGCAGGAGAATAACGACGGGCAGCTTCGGCGTGCAGATCAACCAGACGCTGTTCGACGGGTTTCAGACCAAGAACAATGTCGCCGCCGCCGAATCGCAAGTAAAGGCTTCGGTCGAAAGCCTGCGCAACACGGAAGAGAACATCTTGTTCAACGCGGCCAGCGCCTATATGGACGTCATTCGCGATCGCCAGATCGCGGTGCTGACCGAGCAGAACCTGCAGTTCCTGTCCGAGCAGGCGCGCGCCGCCCGCTCGCGCTTCGAGGTCGGCGAGGGCACCCGCACCGACGTCGCCCAGGCCGATGCCTCCCGCGCAACGGCCGTGGCGCAGTTGAGCGCCGCCCGCGCGACGGCGCTGGCAAGCGCCGCCACCTACCACCAGATCGTCGGCGACGAGCCTGGCAAGCTCAAGGCAGCCTCGCCGCTTGGCAAGCTGCTGCCCGGTGGCGTCGATTCGGCCTTGGCCATCGCTTCCGCCGAACATCCCGCCATTCTGGCCACACAGCATCTCGTCGATGCCGCCGCCTTTTCGGTGAAGTCGTCGGAAGGCGCGCTGCTGCCGCAGGTGACGGCCTCGGCCGGCGTTTCGGACGACTACAGCCACACCGTTCCCAGCTCCATCAGCAGCCCCAACGGTAGTTCGACATCGGCCAATATCGGCGCTTCGCTCACCATTCCGATCTATTCGGGCGGTCGGACCTCGGCGCTGGTGCGGCAGAGCAAGGAATCACTGGGCGAGGCGCGCATCCAGGTCGATGTCAGCCGTGACCAGGTGCGCCAGGCCGTGGTCTCGGCCTGGACGCAATATGTCGCCGCGCGCCAAAGCGTGGATGCCAACAGGCAGGTGATCGATGCCGCGCAACTGGCGCTCAACGGCGTCATCGAAGAGCGCAATGTCGGCCAGCGCACAACGCTGGATGTGTTGAACGCGCAGAACGCGGTCATCACCGCCAAGATCAACCAGGCCAGCTCCGAACGCGACGTGGTCGTGGCGAGCTATGCCATCCTGTCGGCGATGGGCCGGCTGTCGGTCGATCGTCTTGGGCTGGCGGTCACCAAATACAGGCCCGAAGAGCATTACAACGCCGTCAAGGACAAGTGGTTCGGACTGCGCACGCCCGACGGACGCTGATTTCCGGTATGCTTCCAGCAAGCGCCGCGTGTCCGATGGACACGCGGCGTTTCTTTCCGGGCGGCTCATGGGGCTGCGTCGCCTAATCTGTTGAAATCCAACGCGTCCCAAGATTGGGGATTCTCGGATGACGATCGGTCGGTTACGCTGTCGCCATTGATTCGAATTCCGACCTGGGCAGGAACGGAATTCCTGAATGGGTCAAGTTCTTGAACGGGTCAGTTCTCGGACAGGGTCGAGTTCTTGGGCAGGTCACTGGGGCGGCGGATGTGACGATGGCGACGGCAAGCAGCGCGCAGCGCGAACCTTCCATGGAAGAGATACTGGCTTCGATCCGGAGGATCATCGAAGACAGCGACACCGGGCGCAAGCAGCCGGCCGAGGCCGGTGAACTGCGTCAGGATCTGGAGCCGGCCGCGGTTAGCGTACCCACGGTCGAGGTCGACGCCTTTCGTTCCGAATTGCATGCCGACACCGGCCCGCGCAAGCCAGCGACGCTGGCGGAGGTCCAGGCCCAGCTGGCCGCGGCCGATCCGGCGGTCGCACGCGTCGAGGCTCGTCCCGAGCCGGTCAAGGCGGCTGCGGCTGCGGTCGATCCCGAGGGCGCCGAGCCGAGCGCGCAAGCGGCCACGAGCAGGCCGGCCGCGGCAAATGCGCCGCAGGCAGCCGAGACCATTGTCGCCGATTGGCGGCGCGAAATAGCGGCGGTCGGCGGCAGCACGGTTACCGCAAGACCGGCCGTCCGGGTCCCGGAAGCCGCGCCGAGGGTCGAGATCGAGAAGCAAGAGCCGGCGTTTGAAGCTGCCGCGCATGCCAGCGCTCCCCGGGCATCCGAACCGGAGGCACAGCCGGCCCGGCCCACGATCCTTTCCGAGCATACGGGCCGGCAGGTTGCCGCGGCCTTCGGCGAGCTTTCCGATGCTTTTGCCAGCCGCGGCAAGAAGAGTTTCGACGAGATGGCCGAGGAGATGCTGCGGCCGATGCTGCAGGATTGGCTCGACAACAATCTGCCGACGCTGGTCGAAAGGCTGGTGCGCGAAGAGATCGAGCGCGTGGCGCGCGGGGCGCAGTAAGCTGCCGCAACACGCAAGCTGAAAAGCGCCGCCTTCGGGCGGCGCTTTTGCTTTGGGACCCGCTGCGCCCTTGCAGTCGACCTGCATCGGGCGAGCCGCCATTGCGGCACCGGCCGGGATTGTCGCCGGTCGCGGCATGCCTATCTGTAAGAGCGATCGCAGTTCTCGCGGTTGACTCGGCCAAGACCTTCCGATTTACACCGGACGCTTGTTCCCGACAGTTCGGACCTCCTCCATGCTTGATAAGACCTACGACGCCAAAGCCGTCGAGCCGAAGATCGCCAAAATCTGGGAAGAGGCCGATGCCTTCCGGGCGGGCGCCGGCGCGGAGGAAGGGGCCGAAGCGTTCACCATCGTCATCCCGCCGCCGAACGTCACAGGTTCGCTGCATATGGGCCATGCGCTCAACAACACGCTGCAGGACATTCTCGTGCGCTTCGAGCGCATGCGAGGCAAGAACGTGCTTTGGCAGCCCGGCATGGATCATGCCGGCATCGCCACGCAGATGGTGGTCGAGCGCCAGCTCATGGAAAAGCAGATCCACCGCCGCGATCTGACGCGTGAAGAGTTCATCGAGAAAGTCTGGGAGTGGAAGGCCGAATCCGGAGGCGCGATCTTCAACCAGCTGAAGCGGCTCGGCGCCTCGGCCGACTGGTCGCGCGAACGCTTCACCATGGACGAAGGCTTGTCCAAGGCGGTTCTGGAAGTCTTCGTCACCCTCTACAAGGAAGGCCTCATCTACAAGGACAAGCGCCTTGTGAACTGGGACCCGAAGCTGCTTACCGCCATTTCCGACCTCGAGGTCGAGCAGCACGAGGTCAACGGCAATCTCTGGCACTTCCGCTACCCGATCGAAGGCGAGGCGTTCGACCCTGAGAACCCGAAGACGTTCATCACGGTGGCGACGACGCGTCCCGAGACGATGCTCGGCGACACCGCCGTGGCCGTGCATCCGGACGACGAGCGCTTCACCGATCTGGTCGGTCGCAACGTCGTGCTGCCGATCGTCGGCCGCAAGATTCCGATCGTCGCGGACGAGTATTCCGATCCGGAGAAAGGCTCCGGCGCGGTCAAGATCACGCCTGCGCATGACTTCAACGACTTCGAGGTCGGCAAGCGTCACAAGCTGCCGGCGATCAACATCCTGACGGTCGAAGCGGACATCAAGCTCAAGGACAATGAGGACTTCCTCGCCGGTCTCGAGGTCACGCCGGAGCGCCAGGCCGTATGGGACGAGCTGGACGGGCTCGACCGTTTCGCCGCGCGCAAGAAGATCGTAGAGCTGATGGAGGCCGGCGGCTTTCTGGAAAAGGTCGAGCCGCATCGCCATGCCGTTCCCCATGGCGACCGCGGCGGCGTGCCGATCGAGCCTTTTCTGACCGACCAGTGGTATGTCAACGCCGCCGAGCTCGCCAAGCCGGCGATTGCCTCGGTGCGCGAAGGTCGTACCAACTTCGTGCCGAAGAACTGGGAGAAGACCTATTTCGACTGGATGGAGAACATCCAGCCCTGGTGCATCTCGCGCCAGCTCTGGTGGGGACACCAGATCCCGGCCTGGTACGGGCCGGACGGGCGCGTCTTCGTCGAAAAGACCGAGGAGGAGGCTTTAGCCGCGGCGATCGAATATTACCTTGCGCTGGAAGGGCCGTGGAAGGCGTGGGTCGAGGACAAGCTGGAAAACTTCCAGCCGGGCGAGATCCTGACCCGCGACGAGGACGTGCTCGACACCTGGTTCTCGTCCGCGCTGTGGCCGTTCTCGACGCTCGGCTGGCCCGATCAGACGCCGGAGCTCAAGACCTATTACCAGACCGACGTGCTGGTGACCGGCTTCGACATCATCTTCTTCTGGGTCGCCCGCATGATGATGATGGGCCTGCACTTCATGGACGAGGAGCCGTTCCACACCGTCTATGTGCATGCGCTGGTGCGCGACAAGAACGGGCAGAAGATGTCGAAGTCGAAAGGCAACGTCATCGATCCGCTCGACCTGATCGACGAATATGGCGCCGACGCGCTGCGCTTCACGCTGACCGTCATGGCGGCGCAAGGGCGCGACGTGAAGCTCGATCCGGCCCGCATCGCCGGCTACCGCAATTTCGGCACCAAGCTGTGGAACGCGACGCGCTTCGCCGAGATGAACGAGGTCGCGCGCGACGACGAGTTCTGGCTGAACGACGCCAAGCTGCCGGTCAACCGCTGGATCCTGACCGAGCTGACGCGGGCGGCGCGCGCTGTCACCGAAGGCATCACCAGCTACCGGTTCAACGAGGCGGCGGGCGCGGCCTATCGGTTCGTCTGGAACCTGTTCTGCGACTGGTATCTGGAACTGTTGAAGCCGGTGTTCATGGGCACGGACGAGGCCGCCAAGGCCGAGAGCCGGGCCTGCGTCGCCTTCGTGCTGGACGAGATCTACAAGCTCCTGCATCCGATGATGCCGTTCATGACCGAGGAACTGTGGGCGCAGACCGCCGGCGAGGGCAAGCAGCGCTCGTCGCTGCTGTGCCACGCCGCCTGGCCGTCGCCCGACTTCGGCGACGAAGAGGCCGCTACCGACATCAACTGGCTGGTCGACCTCGTTTCGGGCATCCGCTCGGTGCGGTCGGAAATGAATGTGCCGCCGGCGGCGATCGCGCCGCTGATGGTGATCGGCGCCAACACGCTGACGCAAGAGCGGCTGGAGCGTCACGCCCAGGCGATCAAGCGGCTGGCGCGCGTCGGCGATATCGCGCTCACCGATGCGCCGCCCAAGGGCTCGGCCCAGATCGTGCTCAACGAGGCGACGGTGAGCCTGCCGCTCGGCAGCCTGATCGACCTCCAGGGCGAGGCCGCGCGGTTGCAGAAGGAACTGGCGAAGGTGACCGAGGAGATCGCCCGCCTGCACAAGAAGCTGTCGAACGAAAAGTTCGTCGCCAACGCGCCGGAAGAGGTGGTCGGGGCCGAGCGTGAGAAACTCGCCGAATACCGCGAGGCGCAGGAGAAGCTTTCGGTGGCTCTGACCAGGGTCCGCGACGCCGGCTGAGCGTCAAGATTCGGCCTCGCTCCAAAGGCGCTTTCCGGTACGTTAGCTGCCTCGAAAATGGGCGTGCCGCTACGTTAATTTTGACGTAAACGGAAAGTTTGCGCCCCATTGTTGCCATAATGTAACAATGGGGCCCGCGAGCCCTAAAAACGGCTGTTTTTGCCCTTTTTGGGTAGTTTCTTCGGGTTTTTTCGACCGTTCGACCCCGGTTGGCGCGATTCAGACGCCGATTGCGGTGCCAGCCACCATGGCGAAAATACGTGCTGTCAAGATGTACATGTACAGCTCCTGAAATCGTTGTTGCGTCGTTAACCCGAATTGGTTCTAGCTTGAGCCACTTGTATTTCGGGGAGGGATTTCCATGAACATCTTGCGGCTCAAAGCTCTGGCGGGGGCAGGCTGCTTTTCGATCGCGTTGATCGGCGCGGCGATGCATCCCGCGCATGCCGGCGGCCTGGAGCGGGGCGGCTACGACATTGACCTGCTGTTCGACCCGGCGCCGGTCGCGACGGAGGCGGAAGCCACGTATGTGATGCCGGATCGCAAGTACAAGAATGCCACTGGTCCGGGGGGCTTCAACTTTCTCAGTTCCACGGCAGATGGGGCCGAGCCCTATTGGGTACCGCGCATTGGGGTCAAAGCCCAAGTTGTTCAAGGCGTCGACTGTATGGTCGACTATTCACAGCCTTGGGGCGCCCACACCGCTCCTGGCACGTCGTGGAACGGCGCGTTCTCCAATGTCGAAACGGATATCAAGAGCAACAACTACGCCGGTACATGCTCCTACAAGTTTGATGCCGGTAAGGGCCAGCTACGTTTTATCGGCGGCGTGTTTTATCAGGACATTTCAGGCTTCAAGGAAAGCTTGGTGGGTTTCAATCCATTTGGGCCGTCACCGATTGGTCGCGTCGACCTAGAGGCCAGCGGCTGGGGCTGGCGAGCCGGTGTTGCCTACGAAATCCCTGAGATCGCGCTTCGGGCCAGTTTGGTCTACAATTCGCAGGTCAAGCTCGACAACATCTCTGGAACGCTGACTTTGCCGGACGGCTTGGGAGGGACTGCAGCCACGCCAATCTATGGCTCGACGCAGTACATGCCTGACTCGGTCGAGTTGAAATTGCAGTCGGGTATCGCTCCCGGCTGGCTGGCCTTTGGTTCGATCAAGTGGGTTAACTGGAGCACTCTGCAAAGTGTTCCGATCTGTTCCGAACAGACCAAAGGTTTGGCTGCGTGTACAACCGTTTCTCCGCTTCCGGTTCGGCTTACCTCTCTTGACCTGATGTATCGCGACGGCTGGACCGTTTCCGGCGGCATAGGTCACAAGTTCACTGATCAATGGAGCGCCGCTGGTCAGCTTACCTGGGATCGCGGCACGTCGCACGGCTATGGCGTCCAAACCGATACCTGGACGCTCGGCGGCGGTGTTGCCTACACGCCTCGGCCAAACATCGAGCTACGCTTGGCTGGTGCTATCGGCGTCATGACCAGCGGCCATTCTGGCACGCTTACCGACGAGAATGGCTATACCGCGGGCGAAGACGCTACCTATGACGTCGGCAATGATCTGATCACGGCGATTTCAGGCGGAATCAAGATCAAGTTCTAAGTTTCTGAAAATTCATCGAAAAGGCCGGGCAGTGCTCGGCCTTTTTTGCTGTGTCAATGATGCTTTGGGTTCGCCGCTCCGCCCGCTGTTGCAGATTCGCCGCGCAACTGGCGCCCCGTACGATTGTGGCGTTTTGGCAACAGTTTATGAACAACCCCCGCGCTAAAGGACTTGCCGAGGGAACTGCCCATTTCCCGCCATAAACCCGGAGCACCCGAGATATGTCCCGGGATGCGTGCCAGGTTGGCGCGGCGAGGGGACCGGCCGCGGGGTGTGCGGCAAGGACGATGATGGACGCCAAGGCAATCTCCAAGGCCAAGCTGCCCAGCCGCCACGTGACCGTTGGTCCGGCGCGCGCGCCGCATCGTTCGTACCTCTATGCCATGGGCCTGTCGGCGGCCGAGATCGCGCAGCCTTTGGTCGGCGTCGCCAGCTGCTGGAACGAGGCCGCGCCCTGCAACATCTCGCTGATGCGCCAGGCGCAAGTGGTCAAGAAGGGCGTTGCGGCCGCCAACGGCACGCCGCGCGAGTTCTGCACCATCACCGTCACCGACGGCATCGCCATGGGCCACCAGGGCATGAAGTCGTCGCTGGTGTCGCGTGAGGTGATCGCCGATTCGGTCGAACTCACCATGCGCGGCCATTGCTACGATGCCCTTGTCGGCCTCGCCGGCTGTGACAAGTCGCTGCCCGGCATGATGATGGCGATGGTGCGCCTCAACGTGCCCTCGATCTTCATCTATGGCGGCTCGATCCTGCCCGGCAGCTACCGCGGCCGGCAGATCACCGTGCAGGACGTGTTCGAGGCGGTCGGCCAGCATTCGGTCGGCACGATCAGCGATGCCGAATTGCTCGAGATCGAGCAGGCGGCCTGTCCTTCCGCCGGTTCCTGCGGCGCCCAGTTCACCGCCAACACGATGGCCACCGTCGCTGAAGCAATTGGCCTCGCGCTGCCCTATTCCTGCGGCGCGCCGGCGCCCTACGAAATGCGCGACCGCTTCAATTTCGCTTCGGGCGAAAAGGTGATGGAGTTGATCGCCAGGAACATCCGGCCGCGCGACATCGTCACGCGCAAGGCGCTGGAGAACGCGGCGACCGTGGTGTCGGCCACCGGCGGCTCGACCAACGCGGCGCTGCATTTGCCGGCGATCGCGCATGAGGCCGGCATCAAATTCGACCTGTTCGACGTGGCGGCGATCTTCGAGAAGACGCCCTACATCGCCGACCTCAAGCCGGGCGGCAAATATGTCGCCAAGGACATGTTCGAGGCCGGTGGCATTCCGCTCTTGATGAAGACGTTGCTCGACCACGGCTATCTGCATGGCGACTGCATGACGGTCACTGGCCGCACTTTGGCCGAAAATATGGAGCACGTTGCCTGGAATGAGAGCCAGGATGTTGTGCGTCCCGCCAATCGGCCAATCACCAAGACAGGCGGCGTTGTGGGCTTGAAGGGCAACCTTGCCCCTGAAGGTGCGATCGTGAAGGTCGCGGGCATGTCGGAACTGAAATTCTCCGGTCCGGCGCGTTGCTTCGATTCGGAAGAGGAGTGCTTCGAAGCGGTCACGCAGCGCAACTACCGCGAAGGCGAGGTTCTCGTCATCCGCTACGAGGGGCCGCGCGGCGGTCCGGGCATGCGCGAGATGCTGTCGACGACGGCGGCGCTCTACGGCCAGGGCATGGGCGGCAAGGTGGCGCTGATCACCGACGGGCGCTTCTCCGGCGCCACGCGCGGCTTCTGCATCGGCCATGTCGGGCCGGAGGCGGCGGTCGGCGGGCCAATCGGGCTGATCAAGGATGGCGATTTGATCTCGATCGACGCCGTGAAAGGCACGATCGAAGTGGCCCTGTCGGACGCCGAACTGGCGGCCCGGGCAAAGAGTTGGAAGGCGCGCAAGACCGACTATCAGTCCGGTGCGATCTGGAAATATGCGCAGGCCGTAGGGCCGGCCCGCGACGGCGCGGTGACCCATCCGGGCGCCGCAGAAGAAACGCACTGCTATGCGGACATCTGAGGTGTTGAGGTCGTCTGTCTTGTCGGCACTGGTCGTGATCGCCGGTCTTGGCGCGACCTTGGGCGCCGTCGGGCAGGCCATGGCCTTCGACGACAAGGTGTTCGACGACAAGACCGGCGTGAAGCCGCAGTCGAGCCCCTGGGCGGTGTTCCAGTTCGGCTTCTCCGCCTACAAGAGCGGCCATAAGGAACAGGCGGTCGAAGCCTATAAATACGCCGCCGAGAACGGCCAGATCGGCGCCACCTGGAAGCTTGCGCGCATGTATGCCGAAGGCGACGGCGTGACGCGCGACGACTACGCCGCCTTCAAGTTCTTCTCGGAAATCGTCGATCAGGATGTCGAGCCCGGCTCGCCGGAAGAGAGCTATGTGTCGGACGCGCTGGTGGCGCTGGGCGACTATCTGCGCAAGGGCATTCCCGGCACGCCGGTCGAGGAGAACGACGTCGCGGCGCAGGAATACTACATGCGCGCCGCCGCCAACTATCGCAATCCGAACGCCCAGTTCGAGATCGGCCAGATGTTCCTCAAGGGCGAGGGCGGCGTGAAGGCCAGCGTCAAGCAAGCCGGTCGCTGGCTGCAGCTCGCGGCCGAGAAGGGCCATGCCGGCGCGCAGGCGACGCTCGGCAACCTCCTGTTCCAGAGCGGCAAAGTGGTGCGCGGCCTGGCGATGATGACGGCCGCGCTCGAGCGGGCTCCGGTGGCCGACCAGCCCTGGATCCGCAACATGCAGGAAGAGGCGTTCGCCGCGGCCGGCGAGGCCGATCGCCGGACCGCGATCTCGCTCGCCGACGATATCCTGACCAAGGGCAACAACGGCGACCAGTAAGCGCCGCTTTTCTCACGCGAATTTCAAGAAGATGCCAGCGTCCGGCCTGCGTCGACAACCGTAGCGCAGGATCAGTTCTCGGTCGGCTCCGTCGGCGCAGGGCCAGGCGACGGGGTCGACATCGACGTCGGGTGCGGCTTTGGCGCTTCGCCCGGACATTCGTCCTTGATCCTGGTCCAGGACGTGTTGTTGAGAACCATGTCGCAACGGGCGAGGTAGCTCTCGCCGGCCAGCATCAGGCACGCCGTCTCGCCGACGTTGAAGGACTTGCCGTTGGCAAGACAGGTTGGTGCCGCCAGCAACGGCGTCGGCGCGGCAAGCGCCAAGGCAAGGCCGGCTGGCCAGAAAAGAAATCGGATCGCCATTCAACCCCCACAGCAAGCCGCATCAAAGACGGGATTTGTGGCGATACTGGGTCCGGGAGCCTGGCAACGTCTCAGGCGGGCAGCAGGCTGAGCTCGATCGCGACCGGCACATGGTCGGACGGTTTTTCCCAGGCGCGGACATGTTTTTCCACCGAGGCCGACGCAAAACGGTTGGCGGCTTCGGGTGACAGCAGCAGGTGGTCGATGCGGATGCCGTTGTTCTTCTGCCAGGCGCCGGCCTGATAGTCCCAGAAGGTGTAGACGCCGGCCGAGTCGGTCACGGTGCGCACCGCTTCGGTGAAACCGAGATTCTTCAACCGACGGAAGGCTTGCCTCGTCTGCGGCTGGAACAGCGCATCGCCTAGCCAGTTTTCGGGAAACCGGGCATCGGCGGGTTCGGGAATGACATTGTAGTCGCCGGCCAGCACCAGCGCCTCCTCGAGCCGCAGCCGTTCCTGCGCCCAGCGCTCCAGCCGCGCCATCCACGCCAGCTTGTAGGAAAACTTCCTCTCATCGTCGATCGGGTTGCCGTTCGGCAGATAGAGCGAAGCGACGCGCAAGGCGCCCTGGTCGGTGGAAAAAACGCCTTCGATGAAGCGGGCATGATCATCCGCATCGTCGCCAGGCAGGCCGCGATTCACCTCGTCGAAGGGAAGCTTCGACAGGAGAGCGACGCCATTAAAACTCTTCTGGCCGTTGGTCTCGACATTGTAGCCCAGCGCCTCGATCTCGGCGCGCGGGAACTGGTCGTCGACCGTCTTGATCTCCTGCAGGCACACGATGTCCGGCGCGCTTTCGGTCAGCCAGTGGGTGAGGTTGCCGATGCGGGCGCGAACGCCGTTGATGTTCCAGGTGACGATCTTCATGCAGGCCTCGATGCGGTTCGGACGGAGGGCGTTCGACGGGCTCGATCGTATTGCCTGCGCGGGCCTTTAGAAAGGCTGTCCATGCGCATTCCTGCCAATAGCCGGGCGACAGCATCGGCTGGTTCGCACCGGTCACAGGCTTGCGAAGTTTCGGTCGATCAGATGGAGAAGCTGGTGCCGCAGCCGCAGGAGGCGACAGCGTTGGGGTTCCTGATCTGAAAGGACTGGCCCATCAGGTCATCGACGAAGTCGATCACCGAGCCGCCCATATAAACCAGCGACAGGTCGTCGATCAGGACGGTCGCGCCATCCTTCTCGATGGCGACATCGTCATCGTTGCGGCTGCCGACGAGATCGAATTTGTAGGAAAAGCCGGAGCAACCGCCGCCTTCGACGGAGACGCGCAACGCCGTCTTGCCCGGTTCGCCGGCAACGATCCTGGCGATCCGCTTGGCCGCGGCATCGGTCATTTCGACCTTCATGGCAGTCTTGGCGTCCGCGCCCATCGGCGTCACCTTGCTTTCGGTTTCACATGATAGGTATGAAGCGGGCGTGGCCAAGTCAACTGGTGGGGCAATGGACGAGCGGCAGGGCAAGGATGCTCTCGGCGACATCGGATTCGGCTACCGGCCGCGCGCGGCCTATGCGAGCGACCCGGCGCGCTCGCGCGGGCGCCTGTTCGACGAGCCCGAAAGCCCGACCCGCACGCCGTTCCAGCGCGACCGCGACCGCATCATCCATTCCACCGCCTTCCGCCGGCTGAAGCACAAGACCCAGGTCTTCGTCGCGCATGAGGGCGATCACTACCGCACGCGGCTGACGCATTCGATCGAGGTGGCGCAGATCGCACGCGCACTGGCGCGGGCGCTGCGCGGCGACGAGGATCTCGCCGAAGCAGTCGCCCTTGTACATGATTTCGGCCACACGCCCTTCGGCCATACCGGAGAGGACGCGCTCAACGAGAAGATGGCCACCTGGGGCGGCTTCGACCACAACGCCCAGTCGCTGCGCGTGGTCACGCGGCTCGAGCGGCGTTATGCCGAGTTCGACGGTCTGAACCTCACCTGGGAAACGCTGGAAGGGCTGGTCAAGCATAACGGCCCGTTGACCGATGCGAGCGGGAAGGGGCTCAAGGGTCCGGTGCCGCAGGCGATCCGCGACTATTCCGAACTGCACGACCTCGAACTCGACCGCTTCGCCGGCATCGAGGCGCAGTGCGCCGCGATCGCCGACGACATCGCCTACAACACCCATGACATCGACGATGGTCTGCGCGCCGGCCTGCTGACGCTGGACATGCTGCAAGGCGTCGGCCTACCTGGCTCGATCCTGAACGGCGTGCGCGCCAAATATCCTCAGCTCGACGATGTCCGCACCGGCCACGAATTGTTGCGCCGGCAGATCACGCTGATGGTCGAGGATGTCATTACATCGACCGCTGCCAACGTCGAGCGTCTCAAACCGAACAGCGCCGATGCGGTGCGCGCGGCGGGCGAGACCCTGGTGACCTTTTCGCCAGGGATGGCCGCGGCCGAAAAGGAATTGAAGGCTTTCCTCTACAAGCATCTCTACCGGCACCCGGAAGTGATGCGGGTGCGGGCCGAGGCCGAGCGCATCGTGCGCGAGCTGTTCGACGTCTATTTCGCCGATCCGCGCGCCATGCCCGACGGCTGGCGCGAAGGGCTCGACAGGGCCGAGGATCGCATCAAGGCGCGCAGCGTCGCCGACTTCCTGGCCGGTATGACCGACACCTATGCGCTCAAGGAACATCGGTGTCTGTTTGACCATACGCCCGATTTGAGCTAGGGCGAGCCTCGATTTTGCCGGCCAGGCTGCCGGTCGTCTCTTAAAGCCCAGAGCATATCCAATGAATATCTTCGCTGATTTCAACGCGCGGATCGTAAAGGCCGTCGAAGCCCTTGATCTCAAGGACAAGGAGGGGGCCGCGCTCGACCTGTCGCGTGTCGCGGTCGAGCCGCCGCGCGATGCAAGCCATGGCGATCTCGCCACCAATGCGGCGATGGTGCTGGCCAAGCCCACCGGACAGAACCCGCGCGCGCTTGCCGAAAGACTGGCCGAAGCGCTCCGCACCGATGAAGACATTGCCTCGGCCGAGATCGCCGGGCCGGGCTTCGTCAATCTCAGGCTCAAGGACGCGTTCTGGCACGTGCATCTGACGACGTTGCTCGGCGAGGGGCGCAACTATGGCCGCTCGACCATCGGCGGCGGCCGCAAAGCCAATGTCGAATATGTTTCGGCCAACCCGACCGGCCCGATGCATGTCGGCCATTGCCGGGGTGCCGTGGTCGGCGACACCTTGGCCAATCTGATGGCCTTCGCCGGCTACGACGTGACCAAGGAATATGTCATCAACGACGCCGGTTCGCAGATCGACGTGCTCGGCCGCTCGGCGTTCCTGCGCTATCGCGAGGCGCTCGGCGACAATATCGGCGAGATCCCGTCCGGTCTCTATCCGGGCGACTATCTGGTCCCCGTCGGCCAGGCGCTGGCCAAGGAATTCGGCCGCGGCCTGCTGCAGATGCCGGAAGAGGAAGCGCTGGCGATCGTCAAGGACCGCACCGTCGACGCGATGATGGCGATGATCCGCGAGGATCTGGCGCTGCTCAACGTGCATCACGACGTGTTCTTCTCCGAGCGCACGCTGCATGCCGACAACGCCAAGAGAATCCGGGCGGCGATCGCCGCCCTGACGCTCAAGGGCCACATCTACAAGGGCAAGCTGCCGCCGCCCAAGGGCGAGAAGCCGGACGACTGGGAAGACCGCGAGCAGACGCTGTTTCGCTCGACGGCGGTCGGCGACGACATGGACCGGGCGCTGGTCAAGTCCGATGGCTCGTTCACCTATTTCGCCGCCGACGTCGCCTATCTGAAGGACAAGGTCGAGCGCGACTTCGTCGACCTGATCTATGTGCTCGGCGCCGACCATGGCGGCTATGTGAAGCGGCTGGAGGCGCTGGCGCGGGCGGTTGCCGGCGACACGGTCAAGCTCACCGTGCTGCTTTGCCAGCTCGTGAAACTGTTCCGCGACGGCGAGCCTGTCCGGATGTCGAAGCGGTCTGGCGATTTCGTCACCCTGCGCGACGTGGTGGAAGAGGTCGGCCGCGACCCGATCCGCTTCATGATGCTTTACCGCAAGAACGATGCGCCGCTCGATTTCGACTTCGCCAAGGTCACGGAGCAGTCGAAGGACAATCCGGTGTTCTATGTGCAGTACGCGTCGGCGCGCTGCCATTCCGTCTTCAGGCAGGCGAGCGAGCAGCTCGGCGAGGCGAACTTCGACCGCAACCGGCTGGCGGCTTCCGTGGCTGCGCTGACCGACGAGGGCGAAATCGCGCTGATCCGGAAGCTGGCTGAATATCCAAGGTTGATCGAATCCGCGGCGCTTTCGCTGGAGCCTCACCGGCTCGCATTCTACCTTTACGATCTGGCTTCCGGCTTCCATGCACAGTGGAATCGCGGCCACGACAACCAGGACTTACGTTTTGTTAAGGTTAACGACCGAGAATCAACTTATGCCAGACTAGGGCTGGTGCAGGCTGTTTCGGATGTTTTGACCTCCGGCCTGACGCTGATCGGGGCAGACGCGCCCACTGAAATGCGTTAGGTTTAACTAAAAAACCTGTCACCTTTTGCCCACATTGCGCTGGTAAGGGCCAACCCTGCGCGACGTCCATGGCGTCCGACTGTGTGCGAGTTCGGGAACAATAATGGCAGACAGAACCCCGCTGAAAGTAGCCGACCACAACGACATCGCCGACGATGATCCGTTCGCGGAGCTGACCCGGATCATGGGTTTCGACCCGCGCCAACCGGTGCGGCAGTCGGCTCCTGCGGTCGAGAAGGCCGCGCCGGCCAATCAGGCTCCAGCGGCGGACGATTTCGACATCGACCTCGAAAAGGAGTTGATGGGAGAGTTCGATTCCGTCGAGGAAAGCGAGCCGGTCGCTCAGCAGGCTGCCCTGCATCAGATCGGCCATGAGCCGGCTTTCGAGGCCGCCAGCGCCGCCGCGAATGACGACGAGCTGACTGCGTCCTTCGAGCAGGATTTCGTGTTTGACGACGCGGCGGATCATGCCGATTTCGCCGTGGCCCATGTGCCGGAGGCGGATTTCGCGCCGGAGGCGCATTTTGCAGCTGAGCCGCATTTCGCGCCGGAGCCACAAGAAGCTCCCGAGCCGGAAGTCGCTTTTGACGATGATTTCGACAAGGCCGTCGCCAGTTCGCTGGATGTCTCGCCGCTCGAAGACGAGCTTCCGATCGATCAGGAAATGGCGGCTTCGCTGGACCAGGATTTCCAGCTCGACCATCACGAACCCGCCAACCTCGACTATCACGAGCCGGCTGAGGCCCGTCAGGCCGCCGTCGAAGCCGTGCAGGCCGCGAGCGAAGAGGCGTTCAACGCCGATTTCGACAATGCCGTCCAGATGTCGCTCGAAGACGAACTGTCGTTTGAGAGCCACGAGCCGGAGCAGCAGGCGCAAGCCGTCGAGCCGGTCGAAGTCTCCGCGGCCGATCCGCTGATTTCCGAGGACGATTTTGCCGGTCACTTCGACCAGGCGATGACCGATGTCAATCTCGGCCAGGCTCAGGATTTTCAGGAGCCGGAGCCGGCAGCAATTGACGATGACCCAGCGCCGATGGTCGAGGTGCCGACCGAGACGGCCCATTTCGCCGCCGAGCCGGAGTTCGCCGCGCCTGAACCTGCCGCCGCGCTGACCCTCGATGACGATTTCGAACTGAGTTTCCGCGATGCGCTGAACGAGGAGCCGCAAGCTCCGGCCATCGAGCCCGCCGCCGCGCTGCAGCCGGCCGCGGTCGAGGCGGCTCCTGTCGTCGCCGCCCCGGTTCCGCCCGTCGCCGCCGCGCTGGTTCCGCCGGTCGTCGCCGTCGAATCGGCGAGGCCGGCGGCCAGCGAACGCAGCCTGGAAGACGAGCTCAATGCGCTGCTCGGCGCCATGACCGCGCGACCGATGCCGGCCGTCAGGGAGCCCGCTCCCGCGCCACGTCTGGTTGCGGAACCCGCAAGCTACGCTGGCGGGAAGGCGGCGGCTGATGATCTCGACTGGGATCTCGACGAGCACCAGTCGGCGCAAAACGGGCAGGGCGCTCAGCCGGCAGAAAGCGACATGGACGACCTGCTTGCCAGCGAACTCGATCGCCAGGATTTCTCAAGCTCGGCCAAAACCGAGGCCGATGTTGATTTCGATGACGATTTCGGCGCTGCTTTCGCCAAGAGCATCGAAGCTGAACAGGCAGCTGCCGCCACCGCAAGGTCTCCGGTAAATTCCTCCGATTGGCTGCATTCGACGCCTACGGAATCAGGCAAGTCGTGGAGCCGCTCGACCCCGACCTCGGCTCCGCCGGTGCAGGCTTCGTTTGCCGCGCAGCCGGCGCCCTCGGCTCCGGCGCAGATGGCCGCGCCTTCAGCGCCAGTGCAGATGGCGGCGCCAGCCTACCGCAGCGAACCGGCGACGGATTATTCCGCCTATGCCATGCCGGCGCAGCCGCCGGCGCCTTCGTCGCCGCCTCGCCAGCACGAAGATGTGCCGGATGTCGAGACGGTCGATGTGCCGGAGCGCGTGGTCGCGCTCGCGGACGACCTCGACATTCCGGAGCTCAGCTTCGAGGAAGACCAGCCGGCGGCGGCCGCTTATGACGATCTCGATGCGGAATTCGCCAGCCTGCTCACCGACATGAATGCGACGGAGATCGCGTCGGCGCCCGCGCAGAACCGGGGCTATGATGACGAATCCTACAGCGCCGGCTTCAACGGTTATGACCGTCGCGACTTGCGCACCGAGGCTCCGGCGGCTCCGGTAGCCCCGGCGTCGTTTGCCGTCGCCAACGATTACGACGCCGACGACCTGCCCGGCAGCCGGCCGGTTTCGCAGGCGGAGGATTTCGCCGCCGATGAGCTCGACTACGATCCCGAGCTCGAGGAAGCGATGGCGATCCCCGGGCTTGCCGAGCGCGAGGCGGCGCAGCCGCGTCGGCGCGGCGTGATGATCGCGGCGCTGGTCGGCGCCGTGGTGGTTCTCGGCGGCCTTGGCGCGCTGGCCTTCTCCTTCGGCGGCAAGGGCGGCAGCGAGGCTCCGGTTATCGTCAAGGCCGACAATTCGCCGATCAAGGTGAAGCCCGAAAATCCGGGCGGCACGGTGGTGCCGAACCAGGACAACAAGGTTTATGACGCGGTGGCCAAGGGCGGCGGCGCGGCCAAGCCCGCCGAGCCGGTGCAGCAGAAGCTGGTGAACACCACCGAGCAGCCCGTGGACCTGGCATCGAAGGAACCGCCGCCGAGCCGGGTCGTCGATCTCGCGCCCAACGACAACGACGCCGCGGCCGGCACTGACGCCGCCGACGATTCAGCTGCAGCCCTGCCTGGCGTCGCGCAAGCGACCGTGCCGCAAAGCGCGCAACCTGCCGCGCCGGCAAGCGCGCAGCCGGCAGCGCCGGCGCCGAAGGCGGAAGACCGCATCGCCCAGGTGCTGCAGCAGGATGCCGACAACGCCGTCAACAACGACGTCGTCGCCGTCGCGCCGCGCAAGGTGAAGACCATGATGGTGAAGCCGGACGGCTCGCTGGTGCCGCGTGAAGACCCGGCCCCGGCCGCCCCGAAGGTCGCGGCGGCCGAGCCGAGCGATCCGGCGCCGCAGCATGTCGCGCCGGCCTCCGACGGCCAGCAGACGGGAACCGTGGCTTCCGACGCGGGCCAGGCCGGTACGGACCAGGCCGATGCGCCGGCCGTCAAGCCGGCGAAGCCCGCGAAGAAGGCTGAAGCCAAGGCTCAGTCGGCCAACACGCCGGCGGTGGTGCCGGTGGCGCCGGCGCGTCCGTCCGACCAGCCGGTGGATATCGTCGGTGAGGTCAAGCCGGACCAGGTCGCTTCGATCGATCCGGCGGTAGCCGCCGGCGGCGGCTCGTGGTCGATGCAGATCGCCTCACAGCCGACGGTCGAAAGTGCGCAGTCGACCTATCAGGACCTGCAACGCCGCTACGGCAGTGTGCTCTCCGGCCGCACCGCCAACATCGTCAAGGCCGAGGTCGCGGGCAAGGGCACCTTCTATCGCGTTCGCGTTCCGGCCCAGTCGCGCAACGATGCGATCAACCTTTGCACCAGCTACAAGGCGGCCGGCGGCAACTGCTTCGTATCGCGCTGATTGAATCAAGCCTATCAAAGCCGGCGCCGCCGCAAGGCCGCGCCGGCTTTTCGTTGTGGACGGTCGTGGGCTTTGGCTGGTCGGAGGGCAGGGGTGATTCCCTTTGCCCGCTCAAAGCCTTAAGCTTCCGTGCATGAGCGAATCAAAATCCATGATCCTCGGCTGCGCCGGGAAATCCCTCACCGAAGACGAAATCCGCTTCTATCGCGATGAACGTCCCTGGGGCTTCATCCTGTTTGCGCGCAACATCGGCGAAGCCGGGCAGATCCGCGACCTTGTCGCCTCGATGCGCGACTGCGTCGGCCGCCCGGACGCTCCGGTCTTCATCGATCAGGAAGGCGGCCGGGTGCAGCGCCTGCGTCCGCCGCTGGCGCCGAACTATCCGGCCGGCGGCGCGCTTGGCGCGTTGTGGCGCGACGATCGCGAGGCCGGCCGCCGCGCCGCCTGGCTTATGGCGCGGCTGCATGCCTTCGATCTCTCGCGCCTGGGCATCACTGCCGACTGCCTGCCGGTGCTCGATGTGCCAGTCGAAGGCGCCAGCGACGTCATCGGCGCGCGCGCCTATGGCAAGGAGCCCAATGCCGCGATCGAGCTTGGCCGGGCTTCGGCCGAGGGGCTGATGTCCGGCGGCGTGCTGCCGGTGATGAAGCATATTCCCGGCCACGGCCGCGCCTTTGCCGACACGCATTTCGCGCTGCCGACCGTCGATACGCCGTTCGAGGAACTCAGCCGGCATGATTTTGCCCCGTTCAAGGCGTTGAACGAGCTGCCGATGGCGATGACGGCGCATGTCGTCTACAGCGCCGTCGACCCCGACAATCCGGCGACCACATCCGCCAAGGTCGTCGACCAGGTCATCCGCGGCGAGATCGGTTTCGACGGGCTGCTGATGAGCGACGACACCTCGATGAAGGCACTTTCTGGGGATTTCCCGACAAAGGCGGCCTCGATCCTTGCGGCCGGCTGCGATCTCGTCCTTCACTGCAACGGCGTTTTCGAGGAGATGTCGGGGATCGCCTCGCGCACGACGGCGCTGTCGGGCAAGTCCTTGGCGAGAGCCGAGCGGGCGCTGACCTATATAGAGGATCGCGACGTCGCCGACGAAACCGCGATACGCGCAGAATTCGCCACCTATTTCGAAGCGGTGGCCTGAACCGAAGGGACGAAAAGCAAGTGGCGGAGACATTGGAAAGCAAGGCCGCGAAGGCCGCACCGATGGACCGTCTATGGGCCGAGAACGACGATTCACGCCTGACCGGCGACCCGTCGCTGGTCGTCGACGTGGCCGGCTTCGAAGGCCCGCTCGATCTTCTGTTGCATCTTGCACGGAACCAGAAAGTCGATCTGGCGCGCATTTCGATCCTGGCGCTCGCCGAGCAATATCTGGCCTTCGTCGAGAAGGTGCGGGCGCTGAGACTCGAGCTCGCCGCCGACTATCTGGTGATGGCGGCGTGGCTCGCCTTCCTGAAGTCGAAGCTGCTGATCCCGAAGCAGCCGGGCGAAGAGGGCGAAAGCGGCGAGGAACTCGCGGCGGTGCTGCAATTCCGGCTGAAGCGGCTGGAAGCCATGCGCGACGCCGCGGCGCGCCTGGTCAACCGCAACCGTCTCGGCCGCGACGTCTTTTCGCGCGGCCTGCCGGAAATGGTGATCATCGAGAAGCGCAACAGCTTTTCGGCCTCGCTCTACGACCTGCTCACCGCCTACGCGCAGCAGCGCCAGAAGCAGGCGATCAACAATGTGACGATTGCCAGGCGCGCCGTTTGGTCGTTGAAGGATGCGCGTGAGGTGCTGGCGCGGCTGATCGGCTCGGTCGGCGACTGGACGACGCTCGACAGCTTCCTGATCGAATATCTGGCCGCGCCGGAAGAGAAGCGCACGGCGATGGCCAGTTCCTTCGCGGCGACGCTGGAAATGGTGCGCGAGGGGAAATTGGACATGCGGCAGGACCAGGTGTTCGCGCCGATCTATCTGCGCGGCCGCGCGCAAAGGGTAAGGGCAGTCGAGGTGGTATCATGAGCGAACGCGCCAACGCTTCGGTCATCCCGTTCAAGGTCGAGGACGAACCGGAAGACGAGATGGCGGAGCAGGGTTCCATCGAAAACCCGGCCGAGCGGCTGCAATTGTCGGAGGCCGTGCGCATGGCAGAGGCGATCATTTTCGCCAGCGCCGAGCCGGTCAGCGAAAAGCAGCTTGCCGCGCGCCTGCCGGAAGGCATGAACATTGCCGCCGCCATGGCGGATCTGCAGGAAATCTATGCCAAGCGCGGCGTAAACCTGGTACGGGTCGGCGATGCCTGGGCTTTCCGGACCGCAGGCGACCTGGCTTTCCTGATGAGCCGGGACTCGGTCCAGCAGAGAAAGCTTTCGCGCGCGGCGCTCGAAGTGCTGGCGATCATCGCCTATCACCAGCCGGTCACGCGCGCCGAGATCGAAGACATCAGAGGCGTCGAGACGTCGAAAGGCACACTCGATACGCTGCTCGAAACGGAGTGGGTCAGGATGCGCGGCCGCCGCCGCACGCCCGGACGGCCGGTGACCTACGGCACCACCGACGCTTTCCTCGATCATTTCGCGCTGGAGGAGATCCGCGATCTGCCCGGCATGGAGGAGTTGAAGGGGGCTGGCCTGCTTTCGACGCGCATGCCGGCGAATTTCTCGATGCCGGTGCCGCCGGCCGATCCGGACGCGCTCGCCGAAGACGAGGACGCGCTGACCGATATCGACCTCGAGGAGCTCGGGCTGCTGACGCCGCGCGTCACCGACGAGTGATCATCAAATCGCCGCGAATGGTCTATTAGCAGAGGCTGCGCGGATTCGTAGCAAGCCGCTCACGCCGAAAGTGCGTGACATCCGCTAGCCATTTTATCAACTTCGAAGCGGTTGTGTTTGAATCCCCGAGCGAAAACGCATAGATCATCGCCAGGGAAAAACATTCGAGAGAGATTTAGCAATGGGTTCATTTTCGATTTGGCACTGGATGATCGTGCTGGTCATCGTGCTTCTGGTGTTCGGCCGCGGCAAGATCCCGGAATTGATGGGCGACATGGCCAAGGGCATCAAGAGCTTCAAGAAGGGCATGGCCGACGACGACGCCGACGACAAGCGTACCGTTGAACATCGCTCCGACGAGACCGTTTCGCCGGCCAAGGAGAAGGTCAGCAAGAGCTGATCTCGGTTGTTGCTTTGAGCTTGCCGTTGTCCCAAAACCGCTTCGCATTTTTGGGCGGCAGGCGCTCGTCGGAATAGATTGTCATGTTCGAAGTCGGTTGGAGCGAACTGCTGGTGATCGCGGTCGTCATGATCGTGGTCGTCGGGCCCAAGGATTTGCCCAACATGTTGCGCACCTTCGGCCGCACCGCGGCGAAATTGCGCGCCATGGCCGGCGACTTTCAGAAGCAGTTCAACGAAGCGCTGAAGGAAGCCGAACTCGACGATGTGAAGAGTTCGATCGATAGCCTTCGCGGTCTCAATCCGCTGAACGAGGTGCGCAAGCAGCTCAATCCGTTCGAGCAGGCCGCGGCCGACGTGCGGTCCGGCGTCGATACGATGATGAAGCCCAAGCCGGCCGCCGATCCGACAGCACCGGCCGCTGAGACTCCGCAGGCCGCCGAGCCGCTCAAGAATGGCGCGACGGACATGCCCGGCGGTAATGGAGCCGAGGCTGCTGCGGCCGCTCCGATCTTCCCGGCCATGACCGACGCCTCCGTCACCGCATCGGTTTCCGAGACCGCCGCGCCGGCCCGGCCGGCGAAAAAGGCTGCGACCGTCAAGGCAAAGACGACCGGCGCCACGGCAAAGGCAGTTGCGGCGGCGAAGGCACCGGCCGCAAAGGCGCCGACCAAACCCTCGCCGGCCTCGGTTAAAGTCGCGGCGCCCGCCAGGAAGGCGGCGCCCAGGGCTGAGGCAAAGCCAGCCACGGCGAAGAAGCCGGCTGCGAAGAAGGCAACCGACAGCAAGAAGATGGCGGGCGACACCAAGTGAGCGTTTCGGACAAGGAAAAGGAAGAAATCGAAAAATCGTCCGCGCCGCTGATCGAACACCTGATCGAGCTGCGCCGCCGGCTGATCTGGTCGCTGGGTGGCTTTTTCGTCGCCTTCCTCGTCTGCTTCTTCTTCGCCAAGCGCCTGTTCAACCTGCTTGTCGTCCCCTTCAAATGGGCGACACAGTGGGCAGGGCTCGACCCGCACAAGGTCGAGCTGATTTATACCGCGCCGCAGGAGTTCTTCTTCACCCAGGTGAAGCTCGCCATGTTCGGCGGCATGGTGATCGCCTTCCCGCTGATCGCCACGCAGATCTACAAGTTCATCGCGCCGGGTCTCTACAAGAACGAGCGCGGCGCCTTCCTGCCGTTCCTGATCGCTTCGCCCATCCTGTTCCTGATGGGCGCCTCGCTGGTCTATTTCTTCTTCACCCCGATGGTGATGTGGTTCTTCCTGGCCATGCAGCAGACCGGCACCAACGACCAGGTGCAGATCTCGCTGCTGCCGAAGGTGTCGGAATATCTCAGCCTGATCATGACTCTGATCTTCTCCTTCGGCCTGGTGTTCCAGTTGCCGGTGGTGACCAGCCTTTTGACGCGCGTCGGCATATTGTCGTCGCAGGCGCTGGCCGAGAAGCGCAAATGGGCGATCGTCCTTTCCTTCGTCGTTGCGGCGGTGCTGACGCCGCCCGATCCGATGAGCCAGTGCGGCCTCGCCATTCCGACCATCATCCTCTACGAGGTCGCCATCTGGTCCTCGCGCATGATCGAGCGCGCCCAGGCGCGCGACCGCCTGGCGCGCGAGCAGGCAGAGGCGGGGAGTTCGGTTTCGAGCGACACGCCGGACACCTCGGCCTCCTGACCTAAACGGCGCCGCCTGGGGCAGGAAATCGCAGCGGTCCATTTACCCGCCGTCTTGCATCGACGACGGATGCGGTTTACGCCCTCGATCCTTAAAGCGCGCGACGCGGTTTAAGTCTCTATTTTCATGCATGTCGTTGCCCAGAACCGCGGCACACTTGTGGGCGACATGCATTAGTTTGAGGATCGATCATGCTTGACATCAAATGGATTCGCGACAACCCGAAGGCCCTTGTCGAGGCGCTGGTGAAGCGCTCGTGGCCGGCGGGCGAGGCGCAGTCCACGGTCGACGATCTGGTCGCGAAGGACGAGGCGCGGCGTTCGCATCTCAGCGAGTTGCAGGTCAAGCAGGAGCGTCGCAACGCCGCCTCGAAGGAGATCGGCAACGCCATGCGTTCGGGCGATTCAGCGCTTGCCGAGAAGCTCAAGAGCGAAGTCAGCGACATCAAGGTGTTCATCCAGAATGGCGAGGCGCGCGAGCGCGAGCTCGACAAGGCGCTGGAAGACGCGCTTGCCGTGCTGCCCAACGTGCCGCTCGAAGACGTGCCTGTCGGCAAGGACGAGCACGACAATGTGGTCAAGCGCATCGTCGGCGAGGTGCCGACGCGGCCGAACTGGGTGAAGGAGCATTTCGAGGTCGGCGAAGCACTCGGCATGATGGATTTCGAGCGCGCGGCGAAACTGTCCGGCTCGCGCTTCACGGTGCTGAAAAGCCAGCTGGCGCGCCTGGAGCGCGCGCTCGGCCAATTCATGATCGACCTGCACACCACCGAGCACGGCTATGAAGAGATCATCCCGCCGCTGATGGTGCGCGACGAGGTGCTTTTCGGCACCAACCAGCTGCCGAAATTCGAGCTGGACCTGTTCTTCACGCCGCATGGCGACAGTCGCCTCGGCCTGATCCCGACCGCCGAGGTGCCGCTGACTAACCTCGTGCGCGAGGAAATCACCGCGCATGAGAAGCTGCCGCTGCGCTACACCGCGCTGACGCCATGCTTCCGCTCGGAAGCGGGTTCCGCCGGTCGCGATACGCGCGGCATGCTGCGCCAGCACCAGTTCTACAAGGTCGAGCTGGTCTCGATCACCGACCAGGAAAACTCGATCGCGGAGCATGAGCGCATGACGCAATGCGCCGAAGAGGTGCTGAAGCGGCTCGGCCTGCCGTTCCGCACGGTGACGCTATGCACCGGCGACATGGGTTTCGGCGCGCGCAAGACCTACGACATCGAGGTCTGGCTGCCGGGGCAGAACGCCTATCGCGAAATCTCGTCCTGCTCGGTCTGCGGCGATTTCCAGGCCAGGCGCATGGATGCCCGCTACAAGGACAAGGACGGCAAGGGCAATCGCTTCGTCCATACGTTGAACGGCTCGGGCACCGCGGTCGGCCGCGCTCTCATAGCCGTCATCGAAAACTACCAGAATGAGGATGGCAGCGTAACCATTCCTGAAGTGCTGCGGCCTTACATGGGTGGTCTTACCAAGATCGAATCGAAGTGACCGCATGCGCATTCTCCTGACCAACGACGACGGCATCCACGCCGAGGGGCTGGCGTCGCTCGAACGCATAGCCCGCACGCTGTCGGACGATGTCTGGGTGGTGGCGCCCGAGCAGGACCAGTCCGGCTATGCGCATTCGCTGTCGATTTCGGAGCCGCTCCGGCTGCGCAAGATCGGCGAGAAGCATTACGCCGTGCGCGGCACGCCGACCGACTGCGTCATCATGGGCACGAAAAAAATCCTGCCCGGACAGCCGGACCTGATCCTGTCCGGCGTTAATTCCGGCGCCAACATCGCCGACGACGTCACCTATTCCGGCACCGTTGCGGGCGCCATGGAAGGCGCGCTGCTCGGCGTGCGCTCGATCGCGGTCAGCCAGGCCTATTCCTATGTCGGCGAAGACCGCGTCGTTCCTTATGAGACGACTGAGGCGCTGGCGCCGGCGCTGCTCAAGCGCTTGGTGGAAACGCCGCTGCCCGAAGGCGTCCTGCTCAATGTCAATTTCCCTAACTGCGCGCCCGACGAAGTGGAGGGCACTGTCGTTACCGCGCAGGGCAAGCTGGTGCACAGCCTGTGGGTCGACGAGCGGCGCGACGGGCGCGGCCTGCCTTACTACTGGCTGCGTTTCGGCCGCGAGCCGGTCGAAGGCAAGAAGGGCACGGACCTCCATGCCATGCGCAACCGGCTGGTGTCGGTGACGCCGCTGCAACTCGACCTCACCGCCCATGAACTCCGCGACCAGCTGACCAAGGCGCTGTCATGAACAAGGCGTTGGCATGAATAGGGTTTTGGCATGAGCACGGTTTTGGCATGAACACGGGCATCGACGACCGCGAAGGTTTCGCCGCTTTCCTGCTCAGGCTGCGCGGTAGGGGCACGGCGCCGAAGGCGCTGGTCGCGGCCTTCGAGGCGACGCCAAGGCGTGGTTTCCTGTCGGCCCAGTTCCATGCGATCGCCTGGTCGGACGGCATGTTGCCGATCGAATGCGGCGAGGCGATCGAGGGCGCCGATCTGCAGGCGGCGGTGATCGCGGCGCTTCACATCGAGCCGGGCAATCGCGTGCTCGAGATCGGCACCGGCTCGGGTTACACGGCAGCCGTCATGTCGAGGCTTGCGGCGCGCGTCATCACCATCGACCGCTACAAGACCCTGACCGAGCAGGCCAAGCAGCGCTTCGAGGCGCTTGCCATCAGCAACGTCATCGCCCGCCAGGCCGACGGCTCCAACGGCCTGCCCAATGAAGGGCCGTTCGACCGCATCGTCGCCTGGGCGGCCTTCGAAAGCCTGCCGCGCTTCCTGCTCGACCAACTGTCGAGCGGCGGCATCGTCATCGCGCCGATCGGCCCGGAGGAGGGCGAGCAGGTGCTGGCCAAACTCACCAAGGTGGGCAGCCGCTTCGAGCGCGAGGATATCGGCATGGTCAGGCTGCAGCCGATCCTGCGCAGCGTCGCGATGGTGATTTAGCGGGCCTCACAGTCCTCGCCAAAATTTCCGCCAATGTTTTAAGAAAATTTTCGCCGGATTCTAATGGGTTAACCGCCCAGTAACATTAACGCGCTTTAATCGTGACCAGTTTGTACCGGGTCTGTGCGGGTTAGTGCGATGCAATTCAATCACTTGAAGGCAAACAGACGTAATCTGGCGCGCGGTTGCGCTGTCCTGATGATTGCCGGCGCGGCGGCCGGGTGCAGTTCCCAGTCGATGCGCTTCAACGGTGTCGATGATGTCTTCACATCCTCCACCAACAATCAGCGCGCCATCATCAACAAGCAGAATGTCGACCAGCCCTATCCGGGCGACACGGTCGCGCCTGCGCCGGTCGACGGCACCCATACCCAGTCGGTGAGCCGCTCGAGTCTCGATCCGGTTACGGCGCAGCAATTGCCGCCTCCCTCGGCGCCGGCAAAGCCGATGCGTACCGCCTCGGCTCCCGCCCTCGCGCCGGCTCCGGCGCTTGCTCCCGCGCCGCATCTCGACAGGACGGCCACCGGCACGGTTGCCACTGCCAAGCCGTTCAAGACCGCCGAGCCCGATGCGGTGCGCAATGCGAGCGCTGCGCCGCACGCGACCGAAATCGTGGTGCGGGACGGCGAGACACTTTCGGGCCTGGCGGCGCACTACCATGTGCCGGCCGATGCCATCGCCAAGGTCAACGGGATCGATCCGAAGAAGGGCATTCGCAGCGGCCAGAAGATCGTCATCCCCGCCTATGCCTATTCGAGCAAGGCGGAGCCGAAGGTCGCCGAAGGCAAGCCGACGAACACGCCGAAGCAGCCCGCTCCGGAGAAGGTCGCCGTGCTGCCGCAGCAGCCCAAGGTCAAGGACGGCAAATCCGCCGCTCAGGTCGATACGTCGGCCGCGGCCGCAGGTTCCAAGAACCCGAAGCCCGCGCCGCAGATGGCCGAGGCCAAGCCGGCAGGCGCCGGCGGCTCCTACACCGTGCAGTCGGGCGACTCGCTGTCCTCGATCGCCAGGAAGACCGGCGTCAGCGTCGTGGCGCTGAAGCAGGCCAACGGCATGCAGGACGGCTTGCTCAAGATCGGCCAGACGCTCAAGGTCCCGGCCGGCGGCACGGTCGTGGCGACCGCCAAGCCTGCCGCTGCCAAGCTTGCCGTCGATCCTGTAACGACGGCGACGACGCAGCCGCCGGCGAAGACCACGCCGTCGCAGACGCTCGCCTCCTACACGCCACCGAAGAAGGACGCCAAGGTCATCCAGCAGGCCGAGGACGACGATGCGGTGGCCCCCGACGCGACCGGCATCGGCAAGATGCGCTGGCCGGTGCGCGGCCGTGTGATCTCCGGCTTCGGTTCCGGCAAGGACGGCGTCGACATCGCGGTGCCGGAAGGAACGCCGATCAAGGCGGCCGAGAACGGCGTCGTCATCTATGCCGGCGACGGTCTCAAGGAATTCGGCAACACCGTGCTGGTGCGGCACGAGAACGGTCTGGTCACCGTCTATGGCCATGCGAGCTCGATCGAGGTGCAGCGCGGCCAGAAGGTCAAGCGCGGCCAGGAGATCGCGCTGTCGGGCATGAGCGGCACGACCGACTCGCCCAAGCTGCACTTCGAAGTGCGCAAGAATTCGGCTCCGGTCGATCCGACCGGCTATCTCGAATAGAACAAGAACCGTTTTGCGGGCCGCCTGACCTCCAGTCCGGCCCGCCGTCTTCAGCTCGCTCCGCAAGGAGCGGGCTTTTTCAGTTTGTTTCGGCCGTGAGAACCGAAGGTTCGGTTCGCGATCATGGCTAGGCCTAATCCTTCAGCGGCTTGCCAAGCCGGCCGGCGAGGTCCTGGGTGAACTGCCAGGCGACACGTCCGGAGCGGCTGCCGCGCGTGGTTGCCCATTCCAGCGCCTCGGCGCGCAGCTGCTCGGGGTCGGTCGCCAGGCCGTGATAGCGGACATAGCCGTCGATCATGTCGAGATACTCGTCCTGCGAGCATTTGTGGAAGCCGAGCCACAGGCCGAAACGGTCGGAAAGCGAGACTTTCTCCTCCACCGCTTCCGAGGGGTTGATAGCGGTCGAGCGCTCATTGTCGATCATGTCGCGCGGCAACAGATGCCGCCGGTTGGACGTGGCGTAGAAGATGACGTTGGTGGGGCGGCCCTCGACGCCGCCTTCGAGCGCCGCCTTCAGCGACTTGTATGACGTGTCGTCATGGTCGAAGGAGAGGTCGTCGCAAAACAGGATGAACCGATAAGGCGCTGCCTTCAGGAGGCCCATCAGCTTGGGCAGCGTGTCGATGTCCTCGCGGTGGATCTCGATCAGCTTCAGCGGCCGGTCGAGCTTGTCGGAGGCGTTGACGGTGGCATGCACGGCCTTGACCAGGGACGATTTGCCCATACCGCGCGCGCCCCACAAAAGCACGTTGTTGGCCGCGTAGCCGGACGCGAAGCGCTCGGTGTTGTCGAGCAGGATGTCGCGCACGCGGTCGACGCCGCGGATCAGGCCAATGTCGACGCGGTTGACCTTGCGAACCGGTTCCAGATAGCCGGGCTCCGCCTGCCAGACGAAGCAGTCGGCAATGCCGAGGTCGGTCTGCGGAACCGGCGGCGGGGCGAGGCGGGATACCGCCTCGATCAGGCTGTCGAGTTTCTTGTTCAGGGCGTCCAGGCTGTCGGTCATATCAGGTCTTTTTGTTGTGATATTTCAGCACGTCGGAGCAGCTTCCACGGCGTCGCTGCAAGAACCAAGCCCAAGCTTTTGTTGGAGCATGATTTTTTCGGTGGCCTCGAAGCCGCTTCCGCTGCGACGCTCTAGCACGCCGCAAACGGCTGGAAAAGCAACGGATTGGCCTCGCAGCGCAGTTGCATTGGCTAGTTTACCGACTATATTCCGGCCAAATTTTGCGGGGCCGCCCCGGCGGTATTTCACCATCCAGGAGTTTCTTGATGTTCGTTACACCGGCATACGCCCAGGGCGTCGGCGCTTCGCCAGACATGCTTATCTCGATTTTGCCGTTTGTCCTGATTTTCGTGATCATGTATTTTCTGATCATCCGGCCGCAGCGCGGGCAGCTGAAGAAGCGCCAGGAAATGCTCGCGGCGGTGCGCCGCGGCGACACGGTGGTGACCGGCGGCGGCTTCGTCGGCAAGGTGACCAAGGTGATCGACGACAATGAACTGGAGATCGACCTTGGCGGCGGAACCAAGGTGACCGCGCTGCGCTCGACGATCTCGGACGTGCGCGTCAAGGGCGAACCGGTGGCGAACCAGAACGCCAAGAAGTAGGCGAAATCCAGCGGTGATGGCCGCGGGCAGGGTTCTGACGAACGGCGGCATATGGTCTATCTTTCGCGCCTGAAGGTCATTTTGATCGGGCTTGCCCTGATCTCGATGGTCTTCGGCGCGCCGAATGTTCTCGCCGCCGTGCCCGGCGCGCATATCTTGTTTCGCCTGGATACCGACCAGGTAAAAAGCCGCCGGCTGGAAGCAATGCGCGACCAGGTCAGGACGCTGCTTCGCGACGCCGAACCCAGGATCAACTATAGCGGCCTTGTCGTATCGGGCCTCACGGTTCAACTGCGCATTGGCGATCCCGTGCAAATCGAGGCCGCCAAAGCGGCACTCAAGGCGGTGGTCGATCCCATTGCCGGCAAGGAAGGCCCGGTCCAGGAATTTGCGCTGGACGATAGCGAGCGCGGCCTGTTGAAATTCACCATGACCGATGCCGGCGCGAAGTATCGAACCTATGCCGCGCTCACACAGTCGATCGAGGTCATCAAAAATCGCCTCAACGAACTTGGCGTTGCCGATCCCGCGGTCCAGTTGACGGATGACGGCATACTGGTTCAGGCGCCAGGCGTCGCGGATCTGCACAGCCTGGCGCATACCCTTGCGCGGCAAGGCCGACTGAGCTTCCAATTGGTCGATACGTCGACGCCTGTGAACGATGCGGTCAACGGCCAGGCGCCTGCCGGTTCAACGGTGCTTTACACGCAGGATGATCCGCCAGTTCCCTATCTGGTCGAAGACCGGGTGCTTGTCTCGGGTGAGAGCGTGCTGGGCGCGGAAGCGATCCGCGACAGTTCGACAGAACAGTTTGTCGTCGCATTCCGGCTCGATTCCAAGGGTACGCAACGTTTCAAGTGGGCAACCACGCGGAATATCGGCAGGCCATTTGCGGTGATTTTGGACGATCAGGTGATTTCAGCGCCTATCATCCGGGAACCCATCGAGCATGGCACTGTCCAGATATCGGGAAATTTCACGGCTGAAAGTGCCAGGGAACTCGCGCTGTTATTCCGCACCGGCGCGCTGCCGGCGAGATTGACAATCGTCGAGGAAGCACGATAGGGCCGGCCATGGCCGGAATGACAACCATAGCTGACTACGAGCCGATGGCGGAACGCTGCCGCTTGTACGCCTGAACGGATAAGAACGAATGCTCTATTTCTCGCGCCTGAAGATGATCCTGATCTGGCTCGCAGTGGCCATTACAGTGATCCTTGCCGCGCCTAACCTTTTCCCGGCAAGCACGCTGGCGCAACTGCCGAGCTGGGTGCCGAAACGGCAGATGACGCTCGGCCTCGACCTTCAGGGCGGTTCGCACATTCTGCTGCAGATGGATCAGAACGACCTGATCAAGGATCAACTGCAGACGACGCGCGACGAGATCAGGACGCTGCTGCGCGACGCCAAGATCCAATATACCGGCCTTGGCGGAACAGGCCGAACCGTGCAGGTGCGCATCAACGATGCGAGCCAGGTCGAGGCCGCCAAGACCGCGCTGAAGCCGATAACCAACCCGGTCACGGCCGGTCTGTTTGCCGGTGGTTCCGTGCAGTCGATGGCGCTGGACGATTCCGAGCCTGGGCTGTTGAAGTTCACCGTTACGGATGCCGGCATCAAATATCGTACCTCGACCGCTCTCTCGCAGGCGATTGAAGTGGTGGAGCGACGCGTCAATGCGCTAGGCACGACCGAGCCGATCGTGCAGCGGCAGGGCGACGATCGCATCCTGGTCCAGGTGCCCGGGCTTCAGAATCCGCAAAGGCTCAAGGACATTATCGGCCAGACCGCGAAGCTGACGTTCCAGATGGTCGACACGTCGGTGCCGGTCCAGGATGCGATGAAGAATCGCCCGCCGGCCGGCGACTCGATCCTTTATTCGCAGGACGATCCTCCAGTTCCGTACCTCGTCGAGAACCGCGTCATCGTATCGGGCGAAGACCTGTCGAATGCGACGCCGACTTATAATTCACAGACCAATGAGCCGGTGGTTTCGTTCACCTTCAATTCCCGCGGAGCGACGCGGTTCGGTCAGGCGACCCAGCAGAATGTCGGCAAGCCATTCGCCATCGTGCTCGACAACCAGGTGATTTCGGCGCCGGTGATCCGCGAGCCGATCCTCGGCGGTAGCGGGCAGATATCCGGCAATTTCACGGCCGAGAGCGCCAACGACCTCGCCGTCTTGCTGCGCGCCGGCGCCCTGCCGGCCAAATTGACCATCATCGAAGAGCGTACCGTCGGCCCGGGCCTTGGTCAGGACTCCATCCACGCCGGCAAGGTGGCTGGTGTGATCGGCTCGATCCTCGTCGTCGCCTTCATGTTCGTCGCCTATGGTTTCCTCGGTTTCATCGCCAATGTCGCTTTGGCCGTGCACGTGGCGATGATCGTCGGCGCGCTGTCGCTGCTCGGCGCAACGCTGACCTTGCCCGGCATCGCCGGTATCGTGCTCACCATCGGCATGGCGGTGGACTCCAACGTTCTGATCTATGAACGCATCCGCGAAGAGCGGCGCAACGGCCGCTCGGTCATCCAGGCGATCGACACCGGCTTCTCCAAGGCGCTTGCGACAATCGTCGATTCCAACGTTACCTCGCTGATCGCGACCGTCGTGCTGTTCTTTCTGGGCACCGGTCCCGTGAAGGGCTTCGCCATTACCTATGCCATTGGCATTCTGACGACGGTCTTCACCGCTTTCACCTTCACCCGCATGCTGGTGTCGATCTGGCTGCGCCGCGCTCGTCCGAAGGAATTGCCGCGCGCGCCGGTCACCTTCATTCCGCCTGGCACCAAAATCCCGTTCATGGGCATCCGCCGCTGGACATTTGCTCTCTCCAGCACGTTGTCGATCCTGTCGGTCGTCGGGTTCCTGACTCTTGGCATCAACTACGGCATCGACTTCAAGGGCGGCTCGCTGATCGAAGTGCAGTCCAAGCAGGGCGATGCAGATCTCGGCGATATCCGCAGCAGGCTGTCCGAGCTCAACATCGGCGAGATCCAGGTGCAGCAGTTCGGCGCGCCGAACGACGTGCTGATCCGTGTCGGCACGCAGGACGCCGGCGAGAATGCCGAGCAGACCGTCATCGACAAGGTGCGGGGCGAGTTGCAGGACCAGTATGATTTCCGCCGCGTCGAAGTGGTGGGTCCGACGGTTTCCGGCGAGCTCGCCAAGCAGGGCACCATCGCCATGCTGATCGCGCTGGTCGGCATCCTGCTCTATGTCTGGTTCCGCTTCGAATGGCAGTTCGCCGTCGGCGCCATTGTCGCCACGGTGCACGATGTGGTGATGACGATCGGCTTCTTCGTCCTCACAGGACTTGAGTTCAACCAGTCGTCGCTGGCGGCGATCCTGACCATCATCGGCTATTCGCTGAACGACACCATCGTCGTCTATGACCGCGTGCGCGAGGATCTTCGAAAATACAAGAAGATGCCGCTGCCGCAGCTCCTGAACAACGCCATCAACGAGACGCTGTCGAGAACCACGCTGACCTCTGTCACCACGTCCCTGGCGCTGTTGGCCCTGGTGCTGTTCGGCGGCGAGGTGATCCGCTCCTTCACGCTGGCAATGCTGTTCGGCGTAGTGTTCGGCACCTATTCGTCGATCTTCATCGCCGCGCCGCTGTTGATTCTGTTCCGCTTGCGGCCGCAGGCCGCCACCGAAGAAGAGACGAAGCCGGTGAACGGCAAGGCCGTGGCGACCTGACGCCGTCAGAGCCGGATGTTTTCAGGTCGAGCCGACCTGAAATCATCCGGGCTCAAATCAAAGAGATAGAGCATGATGTCGTCCGAAAACCGCTCCACACTTTTCGGCATCATGCTCTAGACCCATGGCCAAAGGCATCATCATCCGCGAGGCGCATTTCCCGGGCAAGGCACCGATCGAGGCCTATGGCAATGGCGGCTTCCGTTTTGCCGACATGTCGCATCGGGGCTCGCTGCTTGTCCTGCCGTCGGGTATCCATGGTTGGGAGCCGGCCGATCCGCTGGCGCTGAAGGCCTCGGACTTCGACAGGCTGTTCGCCGAGGTCGGCAGGGTGGAGATCCTGCTGGTCGGCATGGGCAAGGAATTGCGGCCGCTGCCGACGGCGCTGCGCGCCGCCCTCAAGGAGGCCGGCATCTCGGCCGACCCGATGTCGACCGGGGCGGCGGTGCGGACCTACAACGTGCTGCTCGCCGAAGACCGCGCGGTGGCCGCTGCGCTGATCGCCGTAGACTGAATGGCCGGCACGTCCAACATCGTCAAGAATGGCGACGTCGTCATGGATGCGGTGCGCGCCGCCGACCATGACCGGTATCTGTCGGCGCTCTACGCGCCGGCCGACAGGCGCGACGTGCTGCTTGCGCTCTACGCCTTCAACGCCGAGATCGCCGGCGTGCGCGATCGCATCCACGAGCCACTGCCGGGCGAGGTCAGGCTGCAATGGTGGCGCGACGTCATCGCGGCCGACGGGCCGGAGGAGACCGGCCATCCGATTGCCGATGCCCTGAAGGCCGCGATCGTCGGCAATCATCTGCCGAAATCCGCTTTCGACAACATGCTCGAGGCGCGCATCTTCGATCTCTATGACGATCCGATGCCGTCGCGGACCGACCTCGAGGGCTATTGCGGCGAGACGGCCGCGGCGCTGATCCAGCTTGCGGCCATGGTGCTCGATCCCGCCGCGGCGCCCGGCTTTGCCGAACTGGCGGGCAGGGCCGGCTGCGCGCAGGCGATCACCGGCCTGTTGCTTCTGCTGCCGCTGCATCGTCGGCGCGGCCAGTGTTTCGTGCCCGCGGACATTCTGGCGGCCGCCGGCACGACGCCGGAAGAGTTCGTCAAGGGCGAGGGCGGGGCTGCCGCGGAACGCGCGGTCGCTGCGATGATCGCGCTGGCGTGGGACCATCTCAACGCCTTCGCGAAAGGCGCGCCGGCGCTTCCTGTTGCGCTGCGGCCTGCTTTCCTGCCGTTGGCGCTGACCCGTGCCTATCTCGACAAGATGGAGAAGGCGGGGGGGGCTCCGCTCGGCTCGACGGCGACGCTCTCCGCCCTGCGCCGCCACTGGCTGCTCCTGCGTCATGCGATGCGGGGCTGGACGCCCCTTTGACGTAAACGTCAATCGTGCTAGGGGTTCCGTTTATGTGGACTCGCGTCAAAGAAATGCGGGCCGCCGGAGGAGTAGCCTTTCCATGAGCCTGCCAGTCCTGGTCGTTCTTGTCGTGTTCGGCATCGCCTTGTCCGTCGCCGCCGTGCACTTCACCGGCGGTACGACGACCGCGACGCTTGCCGGACCGGATCAGGCGCTCGCACGCTTTGCCGAGGATTTTCCCGACGAGAGGCCGAGTACCGTGCAGCTGACGGCCGACAGCCATGCCGCGTTCCTTGAGCTAGGCCCGCAGCGTTGCGGCATCGTCCAGAGCATAGGCGACTGTTTTCTGACGCGCATCGTCAGGCCGCAAGACGTTCTGGCGCTGGCCAGGGAGGGGAATGTGGTGTCGATGCGGTCGAACGATTTCACCTGGAAGGGCGGCACGTTCGTCTTTGCCGACGAGGCCGGCGCGCTGGCCGTGGCGGCGGCGCTGCAAGGCCGTGATCAGATCCGAAAGGCTGCGTGATGGATGAGTATAATTTCCCGCAGGTCACCCAGCTTGCCATTCCGTTCTTCGTCGCGGCGATCCTGATAGAGCTTTGGCTGGTGCGCAGCGGCCGCGCCAGGGGATCGTTCGAAACGCGCGATACGCTGGCCAGCCTGATGATGGGGACCGGCAATGTCGTTGCAGGCCTGCTGCTCGGCGTTGTGTCCTATTGGGCGCTGCTGTGGCTCTGGCAGTTCCGCTTCTTCAATCTCGGCCTGTCGATCTGGGTGTTTTTGGCCGCCTTCCTGCTCGACGACCTGCGCTACTATGTCTATCACCGCATCGCGCACCGGGTGCGCTGGGTGTGGGCCGAGCATGTCAACCATCACTCCAGCCAGCACTACAATCTCTCGACGGCGCTGAGGCAGAGCTGGACCGGCCTGTTCACTTTCACCTTTATCTTGCAGGCGCCGCTGGTGCTGCTCGGCTTCCATCCGGCGGTGATCGCCTTCGTCTTCGGCTTCAACCTAGTCTGGCAGTTCTGGATCCACACCGAGACGATCGGCAAGATGTGGGGCTGGTTCGAGTTCATCTTCAACACGCCCTCGCACCATCGCGTCCACCACGCTACCAATCCGCGCTATCTCGACGCCAATTATGCCGGCACGCTGATCGTCTGGGACCGCATGTTCGGTACCTTCGTCGAGGAGTTGGAGGAGGACCGGCCGCGCTACGGCATCGTCAAGAACATCGGCACCTTCAACCCGTTGAAGGTGGCGTTCCACGAGTGGATCGGCATGTTCAAGGACGCGCTGGCGCCGGGACTGACGTTTGGTCAGCGGCTAAACTATCTCATCCAGCCCCCGGGCTGGAGCCATGACGGCTCGCGCGATACGTCCGAGACGCTGAAGAAGGCTTACGTGCGGAGGAACCCGGGAGAGGCAGGAAAGCCGGGATTGCCAGGGCGGGTGCCCGAGCCGGCGGAGTAAGACCCCTTCAGGATGGAGCGCTCGACCCACCGTCTCGAATCAACGTCTCGTAGTCGCGACCGCCGTAGAAGATGTTGATGATGCGAACGACATCGCTTTCGACAACATAGGTGATGACGGCAGAATGCTCGAAAGGGACGGTTCGCAAGCCTAGTACGATATCGTCGCGAGTTCGGCCGCCGCGAGGGGCGTTTCCGATGTTCTGGCAGCGGTCTTCGATGCGCAGAACGAATTTCAACGCGACGTGAGGGTTTCCGCTAGCCTCGACTATGTGTCCGAAAATATTAGCGAGATCATCTCTCGCGCTTTGGCTGTATTCGACTTCAAGCCGCTGAATCATCGTCGGGGCTCGAATACTCGGCAAACAGCCCTTGAAGATGAGCGCGCACCTGCTCTCCTGAAAGGTTCGGCCTCTTGTCCTCGATCGAAGCCTTCACCCGCGCCCGGATCGATGCCATTCGCTCGGCATGCTCTTCCTCTTCGCGCTGGAAGGCGCGGAGCGCTGCGCGGACGACTTCGCTGGCGGAGCCGAAAGACCCGTCCTCGACTTTCTCGCGGATCATGCGAGCCATGGCAGGCGTGACGGTGATGGATAGTTTCTCGGCAGATTCCATTGACATCGCTCCATGCATATAAAGTGGGATGATATCCTACTTTATATGCATGGCCAATGGGACAGAAAAGCTTATTCGGCTGCCTCAGCTCTGCCCGGCAGCCCCAACCATGCCCTGCATTCAGCCAGGGCGCGGGAGGTGATGGCGTGCCTTTTGGCGACGGTCTTGTCCTTGCCGCGCAGACGCTTGCCTTCGGTCTTCGGTGCTTCCACGGGTGGGAACAGACCGAAATTGACGTTCATCGGCTGGAAGGAGCGTTTGCCGGGCTCGTCGTCGGAGACGATATGGCCGCCGGTGATGTGGTTGAGCAGTGCGCCGAAGGCGGTGGTTGAGGGCGGCAGCGAGGGCGCCTGGCCGAGGCGCTCGGCAGCGGCGAAGCGGCCGGCGAGCAGGCCGATGGCGGCGCTTTCGACATAGCCTTCGCAGCCGGTGATCTGGCCGGCAAAACGCAAGCCGGGGCGCGATTTCAGCTGCAGCGAAGGATCGAGCAGCGTCGGCGAGTTGATGTAGGTGTTGCGGTGCAGGCCGCCGAGACGCGCAAAGTCCGCGTTCTCAAGCCCAGGGATGGTGCGGAAGATGCGCACCTGCTCGGCATGCTTCAGCTTGGTCTGGAAGCCGACCATGTTGTAGAGCGTGCCCAGCGCATTGTCCTGCCGGAGCTGCACCACCGCATAGGCCTTAACCGTCGGGTTGTGGACGTTGGTCAGCCCCATCGGCTTCATCGGCCCGTAGCGCAGGGTCTCGACACCGCGCTCGGCCATCACCTCGATCGGCAGGCAGCCGTCGAAATAGGGCGTGCCTTCCCATTGCTTGAACTCGGTCTTTTGGCCGTCGAGCAGCGCCTGGACGAAGGAGAGATACTGCTCCTTGTCCATCGGGCAGTTGATGTAGTCCTTGCCGGTGCCGCCGGGACCGACCTTGTCGTAGCGCGACTGGAACCAGGCGGTGTTCATGTCGATCGTGTCGAAATGCACGATCGGCGCGATCGCGTCGAAAAAGGCGAGCGCATCGGCGCCGGTAGCTTCGGCGATCGACTGCGCCAGCGAAGGCGCCGTCAGCGGGCCCGTGGCGATGATCGCCTGGCTCCAATCCGTGGGCGGCAGCCCCGGCACTTCCTCGCGCTGGATGGTGATCAGCGGATGCGCCTCGATCCTCGCGGTGACCGCGTCGGAAAAGCCGTCGCGGTCGACCGCCAGTGCACCGCCGGCCGGAACCTGGTTGGCGTCGCCGGCGCTCATGATCAGCGAGCCGGCAAGCCGCATTTCGGCATGCAGCAGGCCGACCGCATTGTTTTCGGCGTCGTCGGAGCGGAAGGAGTTCGAGCAGACGAGCTCGGCCAGACTGTCGGTCTTGTGGGCGTCGGTGCCGCGCACCGGACGCATTTCATGCAGCACGACCGGAACGCCGGCCTCAGCGATCTGCCACGCGGCCTCGGAACCGGCGAGGCCGCCGCCGATGACATGGACGGGATTTTTGCTCATGAGCGCCGGAATAGTCGCTTGACGGCACGATTGCAATTGCCGGCCAGCATGGGCGAAGTGGGAAGCCTGCGCCAGAAACAACAACACCCGCCGGGGGAGGAGGTCCGGCGGGTGTCGTTTTGGGGGGTCGATCCTCGGGAGGAGGTGAAGATCGACCTTATTCGTCATTGCCGGGGAGGAGGTCGGCTTTGACGAAATTCCTTATCGCCCTTGAGGACGAAAATTCTTTTCGCCTTTGAGAAGGAGCGAAGCCTTCGAAGACGAACTACGTTCGCTTCTGGAACAACGCCCGCCGGGGGAGGAGGTCCGGCGGGCGCCGTTTCGGTGGTCAACCTTCGGGAGGAGGTGAAGGTTGACCGTATCCGTCAGAGTCGGGGAGGAGGTCGACCCTGACGAAATTCCTGGTTAGATCGCCTTGCGGGCGACCATCTTGATCTCGTCGCGAACGATGCCGAGATCATGGAGCTGGCGGTTCGAAAGCCGACCCAGCTCGGTAACGGTGTCGCGGTAGACGCGCCAGTTACGATAGCTGCGGATCAGGTTCATTGTCGTTACTCTCATCAAAACTGGTTCGGACCATTTGCGGTCCGAAGCGGATTAGACCGCCTTGCGGGCGACGTAGTGGATGTCGCTGCGGCTGATGCCGAGGTCGGTCAGTTCACGGTTCGACAGGCGGCTCAGCTCGGAGACGGTGTCCCGGTAGCGGCGCCAGTTGCGGTAGTTGCGGATCAGGTTCATGGTACTTCTCGTTTCGTCTTTGGTTCGGATCATTCCGTTTGCGTACGAACAGAAAATAGGTGGGATCATATCGGTTTAAAAGTGCCGTTGGCGCATGGCAGCAATGCAAATTGTGCAATGCAACATTAACGGCCATTCACGCCTGCGTCACAAAGAAGACCGAATCGGAAAATGCCGCCGCGTCAACGGCTTGGCTGTTCCGGCTAAGGAAATGACCAGGCTTCGGGGGAAAGCATGGCGGGCTATGCAACACAGGTTAGGGCGGATATCGCGCGATGGCGGGAATCCGGGCTGATCGATCCCGCCACGGCGGAGGCATTGACACGCGACGTCGCCGCCAACGAGCGGACGTCACTGAGTTTCGGCTCCATCCTGGCAATGATGGCGGCGCTTTTGTTCGGCGCGGCGATCCTGATTTTCGTCGCCGCCAACTGGGAGGCCATCCCGCGCCTCGTTCGCGTGGCGGCCCTGTTTGCGGTCATCCTCGCAGGCTATGTCGGCGGAGCGGTGCTGAAGGCGCGCGACCATGCCGCGGTCGGCGAGGCGCTGTGGATCGTCGCCGTCGCAGCCTTCGGCGGCTCGATCGCACTCATCGGCCAGATGTATCACCTCTCGGGCGACGAGGCCTCGGCGCTGCTGACATGGTGCGCCGGCGCGGCGCTGGCGGCGGTGGCGCTGCGTTCCAACCCGCTGACCGTGGCGGCGGTCGGCATCGCCGACGCCTGGCTGGTCCTCAAGGGGTTCGGCTTCTACTGGCGCGCGGAGATCCCACATCTCTTCATCGTCATGGCGGTCGTGCTGTTCGCCATTTCGTTCTGGACGCGCAGCCAGGCCGCGCGCCACCTCATCATTCTGTCTGTCATTCTCTATCTGGTTTTGCTGACGACGGATCGCGACACGCTGCCGGTGGCGGTTTCGCTCGCCGTCGTATCGGCGTTGCTGTTTGCCGCTTCGGTCTTTACGGGCGATCCGATCGACAGGATCCTTCAGCTCGGCGGCCGGCTGCCCTTGCACGCCTTGTTCGGCTTCCTCACCGGCATGGCGATCGTCCAGTTCGAGCTGGCGGATGAAAGCACCTACAACAGCGGTTTCGCCGTCGCCTCGATCATGGCGCTTGCCGGCATCGTGGCGGCGATCATGCTGGCCGGCCGCGAGAGCAGGGGGCTGCGCTGGCTGGCCTATGCCGGCTTCGCCTTCGAACTCGCCATCATCTATGGCGTCACCTTGCGGTCGATGCTCGATACAGCCGGATTCTTCCTGGCCGCCGCCGTGCTGCTCGGCATCCTGGCGCTGATCATCATCCGCGTCGAGAAGCGCATGAGGGCGCCCGCCAAGGCAGGAGCAACGGCATGACCGGCAAGAAACTGATCATCGCGGCGCTGGTGCTGGCGCTTGTCCAGATCGGCTTTCTCAGCTGGATCATCGCCGGCCGCGCCGCAATCCTGCGCAACGGCAAGGAAGTGCTTCTGAAAGTCGAGCCCGTCGATCCGCGCGATCTCATGCGCGGCGACTACGTCTCGCTCAACAACAACATTTCGCGGATTCCGGTGAAGCTGATCGCCGACATTCCGCAAGGCGCTTTTTCCAGCGACGACAGTTCGATCGCGGTGCGATTGAAGAAGGGCGCGGATGGTTACTGGCAGCCGACGGCGGCCTGGTTCGGCAAAGCGCCGGCCCCGGCGGGTGCGGACGAGGCGGATATCGTCGGACATGTCGCCGCGGGCTGGGATCTTCGCAGCCCCGACATGACGATCGCGCCGGACTACGGGATCGATCGCTTCTATGTGCCGGAAGGCGAAGGCATGGCGATCCAGAACGACATGCGCGTGCGGCCGTTCGGCATCAAGCTCGCGCTCGCGGCCGACGGCACGGCGCAGATCAAGGCGCTGATGGATGGCGACAAGACGCTGTTCGAGGAGCCGCTTTATTAGCGCCTTGGGTTGGCACCGACAGCGCCGGTCCTCCTTCGCCAAGGCTTCGGAGGACACCTTCGGCTCTTCGAGCCCCAGGTGGCGGCCTGCCATCCGAAGCTCGAAGAGCGAAGGATGGTGCGGATGAAGGGACTCGAACCCCCACGCCTTTCGGCACTGGAACCTAAATCCAGGGCGTCTACCAATTCCGCCACATCCGCTTTCCCCGGCAATCCCATGTAGCCATCATTCTGTCAATGTCGGCGCCCAAGTCATGCTATCCGTTAAAGCGCGCCGCATCGAAATGGATTCAGGTGACGCGCTTAAGTCTTTTGATGCATGCCGTTCGCCCAAAACCGCCGCACACTTTTGGGCGGCGTGCATTGAAGCGAAGATGGTTGAAAATTAGCCTAGCCTGTGACAAAAGGCGTGTCGAATGTGACGGAATGTGAATTTCCGCCTCTGCAAGATGCGAAAAGTTATAGGAAAAACAAGAACTTATTCGCATTTGGCAAGGCGCAGTTCAGGAAGATTTGAACCGCATTAGCGGTCAAATCGCCAGGTTCCGTCCCAAAAGCCATTTCCGGCAAGATCATACCGGCAGGCTGTAAACGGCTAAGAACCGTTTGGCAGTCTCATTGTTGAAAACAAAGGTTCTAGGATGCAGGTCACCGAAACGCTCAACTCCGGTCTCAAGCGCGAGATCAAGATCACCGTGCCGGCCGGTGACATGGAAGCCAAGCTGATGGCGCGGCTGACCGACGCCCGCGACAAGGTGCGCATCAACGGCTTCCGCCCGGGCAAGGTGCCGGTTCAGCACTTGCGCAAGATGTACGGCAAGTCGTTCATGGCCGAGGTCGTCAACGAGATCCTCAACGACTCGACCCGTTCGATCATCTCGGGGCGCGGTGAAAAGGCCGCCATGCAGCCCGAAGTGATCATGACCGAGGACGAGAAGGAGGCCGAGAAGATCCTGGCCGGCGGCACCGATTTCGAATTCAGCCTCAACTATGAAGTCATCCCGCCGATCGAGATCAAGGATTTCTCCGACATCAAGGTGACGCGTCAGGTCTATGACGTGCCGGAATCGGAAGTCGACGACCAGGTCAAGCGCGTTGCGGAATCGGCGCGCAGCTACGAACCGAAGACCGGCAAGGCCGCCGAGGGCGACCGGGTCAGCATCGATTATGTCGGCAAGATCGGCGGCGAGGCTTTCGCCGGCGGCGCCGGCACCGACCAGCCGCTGGTGCTCGGCTCCAAGGAGTTCATCCCGGGTTTCGAGGACCAGCTGATCGGCGCGAAGGCCGGCGACGAGAAACAGGTCACCGTCACGTTCCCGGAAAACTACCAGGCGGCGCATCTGGCCGGCAAGGAAGCCACCTTCGACGTCACCGTCAAGGAAGTGTCGGCGCCCGGCGCGCTTGAGGTCAATGACGAGACGGCCAAGAATCTCGGCCTGGAATCGCTCGAGCGCCTGCGCGAGATCGTGCGCGGCCAGATCGAGAACCAGTTCGGCTCGATGACCCGCCAGAAGGTGAAGCGCCAGCTGCTCGACCAGCTCGACGCGTCCTATTCGTTCGAAGCGCCCTCCAAGCTCGTCGAGGCCGAGTTCAACAACATCTGGGCCCAGGTCAACCGCGACCTCGAAGCCGCCGGCCGGACCTTTGCCGACGAGGAGACGACGGAAGAAGAGGCGCGCGCCGAATATATGCGCCTTGCCGAACGCCGCGTGCGCCTTGGCCTCGTGCTCGCCGAGATCGGCGAGAAGGCCGGCGTCACCGTGTCGGACGAGGAACTGCAGCGCGGCCTGTTCGAGCAGGTGCGCCGCTTCCCGGCCAACCAGCAGCAGGAAGCCTTCGAGTATTATCGCAGCAACCCGGAAGCCATCAACGCGCTGCGCGCGCCGATGTTCGAGGAGAAGGTGGTCGACTATCTGCTCGGCCAGATTTCGGTCGACGACGTCAAGGTGGGCAAGGACGAGCTGATGGCCGACGACGAGGAGACCGAGACCGCGACCAAGGCGAAGCCGGCCAAGAAGGCCTCTTCGAAGAAGGCCGAGGCAAAGGCGGGCGAAGCCGCCGACGAGGCGGACGAGCCGAAGAAGAAGGCCGCGCCGAAGAAGAAAGCCGCCAAGGAAGCCGAGTAACAGGTTTCAATGCCGAGATTTCGAAAGGCCGCCTCCGGGCGGCCCTTTTCATTGTGATGTGTTCCATTGTGGCGGCGCGGCAACACAGACAACTTGTGTTGATGGTCTGCCGCTGGCGATACGGACCGTTGAACATTATCTGCGCTTCATAGCATTCGCGGGTGTTTGGAGGCATTGGTGAGGCTGGGGTTCATGATGAGAGACGTGGTCGTCGCCGCGGCGCTCTTGTTTGCCGCGGCCGCCGGTATCGCCCGAGCCGAGCCGGATCTCGGCAACTGGAGCGTTGGCGCCGGCGACGACGGCCAGATCACGGCATCGCTGCATGCCAGCAACAAGCTGATCACCGGCGGCGGGGCCTTGGGTTACAGCCCGGTGCTGATTTTGGCTTGCCGGTCCGATGGCGAACCACGCTGGAGCGAGCGGCTCCAGCTCAACGATGCCGTCTCCGCCAGCCGCAAGATCACCATCTCCGTCGTGGTCGACGGCGGCGGCAAAACCGATGAAAGCTGGTCGGTCGGCGCGCGCGGCAGAACGCTGGTCAGGGACGGGGACGACGGCATCAGGCGTCTGGCTTCAGCGAACCGGCTGACGCTGTCGTGGCGCTTCGGTCTCCTGTCGGGACGCGGCGAGGCCGATTTCGAACTCGCGGGCCTCTCCGAAGCGATCGGACAGATCGCGGCAAGCTGCAAAACCGATCCGCCCTGATCCCACCGTTTAGAACAGGCTTTCCAGTTCTGCGGCCGTCACCACCCGCCCGAACACCTTGCCGATGATGGCGAGCGTCGCGTTGTGCGAGGCCTCGTCCAGCCCGCCATTGGCATCGCTGACGAAAGCCACCTTGTAGTCGCGCATGAAGGCGCTGCGGGCCGTCGATTCGCAGCAGATGCTGGTCACCGTGCCGATGATGATGACGGTATCGACCTGGCCGGCGCCGCGGATGTTACGCAGCACCGTTTCCAATTGGGTGTTGTGGAACGCGTCATAGCGGTGCTTCTTGATGATCACCTCGCCCGGCAAGGGAGCGAGTTCCGCCACGATACCGGTGCCGGCGCTGCCTTCCCGCATGCCTTTGGCCTTCAGCCTTGGCTGGTAGGCGGTCTCGAGCGGGGAGATGTTGAAATGGTCGCTGAGCACATGCTGCGTGTAAACCACCGGGACACCAGTCGCGCGGCACAGTTCGACCACCTGCCGCATAATGGGAATGCGATGCCGCGCCATCGCGACTTCCATCACCGCGCCTTCATCGACGAAGTCGCTCTGCATGTCGATGACCAGCAGGGCGGCGCGTTCTTTGTCGAACGGCCAAGGTTCACTGCCGTGCTGAGACATGTCGGTTCTTCCTATTTTCTTCAGATCAGCAGCAGGCCCTTCATCGAGGCGTTGCCCTTGCGGCCGATGATGATGTGATCGTGCACGGCGATGCCGAGCGGCTTGGCCGTATCGATGATCTCCTTGGTCATCTCGATGTCCGCGCGCGACGGCGTCGGGTCGCCGGAAGGGTGATTGTGGACCAGGATGACGGCGCTGGCGGAGAGTTCGAGCGCCCGCTTCACCACCTCGCGCGGATAGACCGGCGTATGGTCGACGGTGCCGGTCTGCTGCACCTCGTCGGCGATCAGCCCGTTCTTCTTGTCGAGGAACAGGATGCGGAACTGTTCGCGGGGCTCGAAGGCCATGGCCGAACGGCAATAGTCGAGCAATTGCGTCCAGTTGGATAGGACTTCGCGGCCGCGCACCTCGCCGCGCGCCATGCGCTGGGCGGTGGCGGCGATGACTTTTAGATCGGTCGCGACGGTCGGCCCGATGCCCTTGACTTCTTCAAGCAAGGGCGCCGGCGCGCCGAGCACTTCTGCCAGCGAGCCGAAGCGGGCGATCAGCGCCTTGGCGATAGGCTTGGTGTCGACGCGCGGGATCAGCCGGAAGAGCAGCAGTTCGAGCAGTTCATAGTCGGGCAGGGCGTCCGGTCCGCCGGCGACGAAGCGATCGCGCAGACGGTCGCGATGGCCGTGATAATGGGGCTTTTCTGCTGCCGTGGCCTTTTTCGGCGCCGTCTTGGGCGGCTCGATCCAGCCTTCGGAAAAGAATGCCCGCTCGTCCTCGACTTTCCCCATGCTCGCCCGCTCCCCCTCGGGCTTCGGCTGAAACCTAAAGCAATTCCAGGAAAAGTGTGAAGCGGTTTTCCGTTCGGAATTGCGTGAAACAAGAGGATAGAGCGGTTCCATCGTTTCCATGAAACGATGGAACCGCTCTAACCCGGCAGGCCGGGGCGGTCGAGCTTTTTCGGCGACAGCGTGAAGATCTCGCAGCCGGTGTCGGTGACGCCGATCGTGTGCTCGTATTGCGCCGACAGCGAGCGGTCGCGCGTGACCGCCGTCCAGCCGTCCGACAGCACCTTCACATGCGGGCGGCCGAGATTGATCATCGGCTCGACCGTAAAAATCATGCCCGGCCGCATCTCGACGCCTTCATTGACGGTGCCGTAATGCAGGATGTTCGGCGCGTCGTGGAAAAGCCGGCCGACGCCATGGCCGCAGAAATCGCGCACCACCGAGCAGCGCTCGGCCTCGGCATAGGTCTGGATCGCGGCGCCGATGGCGCCGGTGCGGGCGCCGGGCTTGATCGCGGTTATGCCGCGCATCAGGCACTCATAAGTCACCTCGAGCAGGCGCTCGGCGGCGCGCTTGATCGTGCCCACCGGATACATGCGCGAGGAATCGCCGTGCCAGCCGTCAAGGATATAGGTGACGTCGATGTTGACGATGTCGCCTTCCTTCAGCGGCTTGTTGTCGGGAATGCCATGGCAGACGACATGGTTGATCGAGGTGCAGGACGACTTGGTGTAGCCGCGATAATTGAGCGTCGCCGGCAGCGCGCCATGGTCCATGCCGAATTCGAAGACGAAGCGGTCGATCGTTTCCGTCGTCACGCCGGGCTTCACCATCAGCACAAGCTCGTCAAGGCAGCGCGCGGTGAGGTCGCAGGCCTTGCGCATACCGGCAAAACCTTCCTCGCCATAGAGGCGAATCTGGCCGGTATTTCGAAGGGGGGCCGTGGAGGCGTCGAGATAGGTAACCATTTTTGTCCGTTTGCCGGCGTTGGCTCCAAAGGAGCCGAACGCGAAAATCTGCTCCAGATTTGGCACCGGAAGCCGCAAGGTTCAAGGACGAAGTGCGGTTGCGGCGTCCATCGCCAAGGAAAACGCGGCCTTCGCTCGGCGCCTAGAAGCCGGCGATCAACCGCAGCATCATCGTCTTGCCGCAGCCGGAAGGGCCGAGCAGCGCCGTGAAAGATCTCCGCGGAAAGGCCAGCGAAACGCCGTCCAGCGCGGTGGCATCGCCATAGCGCTTGACCAGAGGCTCGACCCGGATTTCGCTCAAATTTTCGCCCGCGGCAGCTGTGATGGCCGGCAATACGGTGGAAGTCCGGCATTGGCAATGCAGCAGCCGGTATCGATCCGGACTGACGCCGGTCCGCCGAACCGATTCTTCACCGCACTGAGGTCACATTTGCGAGTCAGAAGGCCGCAAAAGCAACTTTTCACATCGAGCGGCGTTGCTCAGGGCGGCGCCAGTTCGGGAGACAGGGAATGGACAGATTGCAATTCGAGGTGCCGGTGCGCATCACGCCCGCGCCCGGCCTGCCGGTCGAGGAAATCTACAGCGTCGAGCAGGCGCTCGACTTCCTGCAGGATTGGCCGAAGCGCCGGCAGGGCAAGGTCTTCGAAGCCGCGTTCAACGCCTGTTTCGGCGCGACGGTAGACGTGGCCAGCGCCGAGGAAGCCTGCCGCGCGTTCGCTGCCTTCTGCCGCGTCAGCGGATTGCTGGCGAGGGACGCGATGTTTCCCGGCAAGCGGGGCAGCGGGTCGGGGACGTATCGCGAGGCGCGTGCTTAAAGCGCGGCGCGCTTTGAGCCTTTGCAACTGGTTCAGCCGCCGAACGACACGCCACGATAGCGCATCCCCACCTGCACGCCGCGCACGATCACGCGCGACAGGATTTCCATGTCCAGCGGCATTTGCGGACGCCACACGTCGAGGAGGAGAGCGACGCGGGGCTGATCCGAGTTGTTCATAACCTCGTGCTCGAACGTATCGTCCCATAGCATGCACTCGCCGTCGGCGATGCGCCGTTCCTCGTGATCGATCATCATGATCGTTGCCGGACGGCCGTCCGGCTGTTTCGGGATGACCAGGCCAAGATGGAACCGCATGATGCCGCGGAAAGGTCCGCGGTGCGCCGGGATGTGCTTGCGCGGGGCCAGGAATGAGACAGCCGCCGATTTGACCTCTGGGCACTCCGCAAGCAGCCGGCTCAGGACCGGCATGCGCGCGAGGTTTTCCGGGACCGTCATGTCATAGGCCTTGAGCACGAACATGCGCCAGTCGAGACCGTCATTGGCCGAGATATCGGCCTGCTCCGGCATGATGTCGTGGAAGCGCGGCGCGTTGTTCAGCTTCGCCGCCAGCGCCTCGTCGCGGATATCCCGCCAGGCGGCGGTGAACTTCGCGGCATTGGGAAAATGCGTGCCGGCCTCAAGAATGGCCGGTGCATCTATGCGCTTCTCATAGATACGGCGGACCAGATTGGTTCCCAGATCGTAGGCGCCTGACATCTCATTACCTCAACGACGCTGTTATATAGTGGGATATTGCTTGCGGGCATGGCTCACGGGAATTTGTTCGGGCCGTTCGTGACGGATAGACAGCGCGGCTTACCGGTCATTGCGTTTTCGATGCCAGCCGCGGACCGGTGCGGACATCGATGATTTCGGGCCTGGCGGTGTCGACCGCGCCGTTCCAGCCGCCGCCGAGCGCCTTGTTGAGGGCGATATAATCGGTGGCGATCGAGACGCGGCTTTGCAGGACGGAGTCGTCGGCGGAATAGGCCGACCGCTGGGCATCGAGCACATCGAGAAGGCTGGTCTCTCCAGCCTTGTAGAGCGTTCCTTCAAGCCGCGCGGCATCGCCATAGGACTTCGCGGAGGAGGCGAGCTTGCCATTTCTGATGCGCTCCTGCGACAGCGAAACCGTGGCGTTTTCCACGTCTTCCAGAGCCGTCAGCACGGCGGCCTTGTAGCTAACGAAATACTGATCGCGTTGGGCTTTGGCGACGTCCACGGCCGCCTGCAGCTGGCCGGCGTTGAACAATGGCACGCTGAGCGTGGGGCCAAAGGACCAGCCGATGGTGGAGTTCTTGCCGAGATCGCCGAGCTTGAGGGCCGTGGTGCTGATGCCGCCGGTCAGGCTGACGCTCGGATAACGCGCCGCCTCGGCCTGGCCGATCTTGGCGGTGGACTGGGCATATTGCCGCTCGGCCAAGCGCACGTCCGGACGGGTGAGCAGGATGTCGGCCGGGACACCGGTCGGGATCGGCAGGCGCGGCGCCGGGATCGGTGCTGCGCGCTTCAAACGCTCGGTGAGCGCCGCCGGCGGCCGCCCGGTCAGCACGGAAAGTCGATGCACAGCCTCCGCATAGCTCGCTTCCAGGCTCGGAACGCCGGCTTCCGTGCCGCTGGCCTGTCCATCCGCCTTGGCGACGTCCGCCGCGGTCGCCGAGCCGGCCAGAGCCATCGTGCGGGTGAGCTGGGCGGTTTGCCGCTGCGACGCTGCAGAGCGCCGGGCAAGCGCTATGCGGGCCTGATAGCCGCGTGCCTGGACGTAGTTCGAGGTCACGTCGCCAATCAGCGTGAGAAGGGTTGAACGCAGTTCTTCTTCGGAGGCGTCCAGTCCGTAGCTCGTCGCCTCGACGCCCCTGCGGTTGGCGCCGAAGAGGTCGAGTTCCCAGCTGGAATCGAAGCCTGACTGGTACTGGCTGTAGGTCTCGCTGGCTGTCGTTCCCGCGGTGGCTGCGGAGACCCGGTTGCGGGTGGCCGAGGCCGAACCGTCGGCGGATGGAAGCAATGTGCCTACCGACTGGCGGTAGCTCGCCCGCGCCTCGCGGATCTTGGCCTTGGCGGTGGCGACATCGAGATTGCCGGCAACCGCTTCGTCGACAAGCGCGTTCAACTCGGGGTCGCGCAGGCGCTGCCACCATTTCGACAATTGCGCTGGCTTGGCCGGGTTCGCCGCTTTCTGCCCGCTCCAGCTCGCCGGCATTGCCAGCAGAGGCTTCTGGTAATCCGGACCGACGACGCATCCCGAGAGCAGGGCAGCGGCAAACGCGGGCAAAAAGAGCCCCTTCGCGGTCGCGAAACCGCGTTCAAAATCAAACATTTGAGAGAAGCCTTTATTCCTGAGTGGCTGTGGCTTGTGTCCCGCCAGTATCCTGCTTGGCCGCCTTGCCCTTAAAGATGCGGCGCACCGTGACGAACAAGAGCGGCACGAGGAAGACGCCGATCGCGGTCGCCGCGATCATGCCGCCCATGACGCCGATGCCGACCGAGTTCTGCGCGCCGGAGCCGGCGCCGCTGGCGATCGCAAGCGGCGTGACACCGAGGATGAAGGCCAGCGACGTCATCAGGATCGGCCGCAGGCGTTGTCGCGCCGCCTCGAGCGTCGCCTCGACCAATCCCATTCCGGCCGACTGTCGCTCGATGGCGAACTCGACGATGAGGATGGCGTTCTTGGCGGCAAGACCGATCGTGGTCAGCAGCCCGACCTTGAAATAGACGTCGTTGGTCTGCCCGAACAGGCTTGCCGCCGCCAGCGCGCCGAAGATACCGATCGGCACCGACAGCATGACGGCGAACGGGATCGACCAGCTCTCGTAAAGCGCGGCAAGGCAGAGGAAGACGACCAGCGCCGAAATCGCGTAGAGCGACATCGCCTGGTTGCCGGAGAGCCTCTCCTGGTGCGACAGCCCGGTCCATTCATGCGAATATCCGGCGGGCAGTTGCGCGACCAGCCTGTCGATCTCGTCCATCGCCGCGCCGGAGCTTTGGCCCGCCGCCGCCGCGCCCTGGATCTCCACCGCGGCCGAGCCGTTATAGCGTTCGAGCCGGGGCGATCCGTAGGTCCAGTGGCTGGAAGCAAAGGCCGAGAACGGCACCATGGCGCCGCCGGAATTGCGGACCTGCCATTTGTCGAGATCTTCCGGCTGCATGCGGAAGTCCGGGTCCGATTGCAGATAGACCGGCTTCACCCGGCCGCGATCGATGAAGTCGTTGACGTAGTCGCTGCCCCAGGCGGTCGACAGCGTGTTGTTGATGTCGGCGAGGCTGATGCCCAGCGCGCTCGCTTTTTCCTGGTCGATATCGACCGAGAATTGCGGCTGATCCTCCTGACCGTTGGGGCGGGTGTTGGCGAGCAGCGTGCTCTTCGCGGCCAGGCCCAGCAGCTGGTTGCGCGTCTGGATCAGTGCTTCATGGCCGGCACCATTGACGTCCTGCAGGTAGAAATCGAAGCCGTTGGTGTTGCCGAAACCCTGGATGGCGGGCGGAGCGAGCGCGAAGACCTGCGCGTCCCTGATCTTGGAGAAGGCGCCCATGGCGCGGCCGGCGACCGCCGGTGCGGCGAGAGCCGGCGTCTTGCGCTGGTCGAAGTCCTTCAGCCGCACGAAGGCGATGCCGACATTCTGTCCGGCGCCGCCGAAGCCGAAGCCGGAAGCGGTGAACACGCCTTCGACCGCGTCCTTCTCCTCGTTCAAATAATGGTTGGTCACCTCAGCCAGCACGCGCTCGGTGCGATCCTGCGTCGCGCCGACCGGCAGCGATGCGCTGGTGATCAGGATGCCCTGATCCTCGTCCGGCAGGAACGAGCTCGGCAGCCGGGCGAACATCCAGCCCATGGCGATGACGATGGCCAGGAATACGGCAAGGAAGCGCCATGACCGGTTGATGATGCCGTGCGAGCCGTCGCGGTAGGCGATCGTGCCGCGATCGAAGACGCGGTTGAACCAGCCGAACGGACCTTTCTGCGTCGCGTGGTCCTTGGCCGGGCGCAGGATCGTGGCGCATAGCGCCGGCGTCAGCACCAGCGCGACCAGCACCGACAGCACCATGGCCGAGACGATGGTGACAGAGAATTGCCGGTAGATGATGCCTGTGGAACCACCGAAGAAAGCCATTGGCACGAACACGGCCGACAGCACGGTGGCGATGCCGATCAGCGCGCCGGTGATCTCGTGCATCGATTTGCGCGTCGCCTCTTTCGGCGGCAGGCCTTCCTCCTGCATCACGCGCTCGACATTCTCGACCACGACGATGGCGTCGTCGACGAGCAGGCCGATGGCCAAAACCATGGCGAACATGGTGAGCGTGTTGATCGAATAGCCGAAGAAGGAGAGCACGCCGAATGTGCCGAGCAGCACCACCGGCACGGCGATCGTCGGGATGATCGTGGCACGCAGGTTCTGCAGGAAAAGCAGCATCACCAGGAAAACCAGCACGATCGCTTCGGCGAGTGTCTTCACCACTTCCTCGATCGACAGGCGCACGAAGGGCGAGGTGTCGTACGGGTAGACGACCTCGACGCCTTGCGGGAAGGTCGAGCTCAGGCGATTGATCGTCGCGCGCACCGCCTCGGCGGTGCTGATGGCGTTGGCGCCGGTCGCCAGGTTGACGGCGACGCCGGCGGCAGGCTTGCCGTTGTAATGGGCCTGCGTGGTGTAGCTTTCGGCGCCGATCTCGACTTTGGCGACGTCGTTCAGCCGAACCAGCGAGCCGTCGGTATTGCTCTTGAGGATGATGTTGCGGAACTGTTCGGCGGTTTGCAGCCGGCTCTTGGCCGTCACCGTGGCGTTGAGCTGCTGGCCCTTGCGCGCCGGCAAGCCGCCGAGCTGGCCCGCCGAAACCTGCGTGTTCTGCGCCTCGATGGCGGTGGCGACATCGTTCGGCATCAGCGCATATTGCGCTAATTTGTCGGGGTCAAGCCAGATGCGCATGGCATAGCCGGAGCCGAAGAGCTGCGTCGAGCCGACGCCTTCGACGCGCTTCAGGGTGTCGTTGACGGTGCTGTCGACATAATCGGCAAGGTCGGTCGAGTTCATCTTGCCGTCGCTGGAGACGAAGCCGATGACCATCAGGAAGCCGGTCGAGGATTTGGAGACGGTGATGCCGTTGCTCTGGACGACCTGCGGCAACTGCGACTGCACCAGCTGCAGCTTGTTTTGCGTCTGAACCTGGGCCGTATCCGCGTTGGCGGCGCTGGTGAAGGTCAGCGTGATCGAGGCCTGGCCGGTCGAGGTCGACGTCGCCGTCATATAATCGAGATTATCGATGCCGGTCATGCCCTGCTCGATGACCTTGGTCACCGAGTTCTCGACGGTCTGGGCATCGGCACCGGGATAGGTGGCGCTGATATTGACGGTTGTCGGCGCGATCTGCGGATATTGCGAGATCGGCAGCGATTGCAGCGCCAGCAGGCCGCCCAGCATGATCACGATGGCGATCACCCAGGCGAAGATCGGCCGGTTGATGAAGAAACCCGACATCGCTTTAGTTCCCGGTTGCGCCAGAGGCAGGTTGCTTCGCGGCGCCGGCGGCATTGCCTCCCGCCGGTGCGGCTGAGGCGGAGCTCTGCTCGCGGTCCTTGATCTCGCCGGTCGTTTCGTCGATCGTCACTTCGACCGCCATCGCGTCGCCGCCGGCGCGCACCAGCTGCAGGCCCTCGACGATGACGCGGTCGCCGTCGCCGACGCCGGAATCCACCAGCCAGTTGTTGCCGACGCTGTTGCGCACGCCCAGCGTACGCTGCTCGACCTTGCCCTGGGCATTGACCACCATGGCCGTCGCCTGGCCCTTGGGATCACGGGTGACGCCGCGCTGCGGAACCAGGAAACTGTTTTGGGCGACGCCTTCCTCGACGATGGCTCGGACATACATGCCGGGCAGCAGCAGGCGGTCGGGATTGGGGAACTGGGCCCTGAGCGCGAACGTGCCGGTCGACTGGTCGACATTGGCGCCGGCGAATTCCATCTTGCCGTCCTGGGCGTAGATGGTGCCGTTGTCGAGCTTCAGCTTGACGCTGACATTGGCCCCGCTGAACTTCAGCCGGCCTTCGTTGATCGCCTGGCGCAGATTGAGCAGGTTGGTGCTCGACTGCGTGACGTCGACATTGATCGGGTCGAGCGAGCGAATGGTGGTCAGCACCGTTTCCTGGTTGGCCGTGACCAGCGCGCCCGGCGTCAATGACGATTTGTCGATCCGGCCGGCGATCGGCGCGGTGATCGAGGTGCGGTTGAGGCTGATCTTCGCGGTCTCGACGCTGGCCTTGGCCGATGCGACGTCGGCCTGGGCCTGCGCCAGCGTCGCGGCGGCATCGTCGTAATCCTGCTTCGAGACAACATTCTGCTTCAGCAGCCCGGAATAACGATCGAATTTGGCCTGCGCGGTGGGCACCGCGGCTTCCGCCTTTTGCTGGGTGGCGACGGCGCTGTCATAGGCGGCCTGATAGCTCGCCGGGTCAATAAGGTAGAGCGGCTGTCCCGCCACCACTTCGGCGCCCTCCTGGAACAGGCGCTGCTGGATGATGCCGTCGACCTGCGGGCGAACCTCGGCGATGAGAGAGGCGGCCGTGCGGCCCGGCAGCTCGGCGGTGATCGCCACCGATTGCGGATGCAGCGTGACGACGCCGACCTCAGGCCTGCCGACGCCACCCATGCCGGCCGGCACCTGGCTCTTTTCCTGCGAGCAGGCCGCCAGGAGAAGCGCGGCGCACAGAATTCCCGCCCAGGGAGACAGGCGGCGAGGCCTCGCCAGCAACAGAGAGCGATCAGGCTTGATATGCATTGGCTGGATCTTTCGCTGGAGTTGCGGTTCCCGCTTGGCCGGTCGCGCCGGGCGCTTCGACCAACAGCTTGCCGAGATGGCGGGCGAGGAAGCCCTGGATGTCGTCCATGAAGGTGTAGACTACCAGCAGGTAGACGAGGCTGAGCACGGTCGAGGAGATGAGCCCGCCGATCACGGCGATCGCCATCGGCGCCCGGGTCTCGGCGTCGGCGCCGATGCCAAGCGCGATCGGCAGCATGCCGGCGCCCATGGCGATCGATGTCACGACGATGGGCCGGGCTCGCTTGCGGGCGGCGTCGAGCAGTGCCACGAAGCGGCTCATGTCATGCTCCTTCTCGGCGACCAGGGCATATTCGACGAGCAGGATCGAGTTCTTGGCCGCGATGCCCATGAGCATCAGTATGCCGATCAACGGCCAGATGCCAAGTGCCTTGCCCGTGACGAGCAGGAAGCCGAGTGCGCCGCCGACCGACAGCGGCAGCGCCACCATCGACCAGGAGGAGATGGCGTTCATCGCGTCTGCTCCGCCGCGCTTGCGGCATCGGCAGCTGTTGCTTCGCCGGCGGCGACGCGCACGAGATTGCCGTCATTGAGGAAGCCGGCGCCGGCGACGGTGCCGGTCGCGCTGATCGACGACGTGACCGCCTCGGGATGGACCCGCTCCACCGAAACGGTGAGCGTGGCAGCCTGAGCAGGCGCGGCTTTCCCGACGTCCGGCTCCGGCGCGCCGCGGCCATAGGCCTTCAGCATCGCGGCGACACCGGCCGCGACCAGTACGGCGACGAGGATAAGATGGCTTTTACGCAATTTTCTGGTCATGATTTTCGGTGTTCGAGGGCGAGATCGGAAGCGACAGACGGTAAGCGGCGAAGCTCAGCCGGATCGCCCTCTGCAGCGCCCGCTTCGACAGGATCCGCTGCCTGGCGCCGGCGCCGGGACGGATCGTCAGGGGCGAGCCCAGGGAGGCAAGCAGCCGCAGCATCATCAGGGCTTCCCACATCATAATGCGCTCCATGCGCGCTGGCGGTCGCGCGGACGCGTCCGCCAACTCGCAGAAAGTACCGGCCGGCCCTTGAACGGGTGGGTCAGGGGGCCGGCCGGCGCAGCCGGTCAGAGTTGCTCGCCATTCCGGGGTGGGGGTGGAGGGAGCTGTCCGCCGTGATCGGGCAGCCCTCCGGGGCCGGCTGCATCCGGCGGATCGCCCCACGGGCCGGGGGGCGGGCCATGCGGCCGGTCCGCCGAAGCGAGGATTTCGAGCTGTTCGGGTGTCAGCTTGGAGCGGAGCGCGGCGATCGCGTCCTTCAGCTTGGCCGCCGAAGCGGCGCGTGTCGTGACATCGTCGGCCAGCTTTTCCTGGAACGCGAAGGGATCGCGGGCAGCACCTGACGCAGGTCTGTCGGGACCTGCGCCGCCCAGGCCGAAGTCCGGTCGTGCCGGCGGCGCCAGCACCGCCTGCAGCGCGCTGGTGTAATCGCGCCAGGCGTCGAGCTGTTCGGAGCGGATGCCGATGCGGGTCTCGAGCAATGAAAGGTGCGCCGCGAGCATTTGGGGCGGCGGTCCCATGCGACGAGGGCCGAAATCCTCCGGTCCATGCCGCATCGCCCAGCGCTGTCCGTGCCAGCGCATCGGGCCTAGGCCCGCATCGTCCTGCCGGTCGATGGCCGGCGGCTGGTCGCCCGGCGCACCGGGCTCGGGCTGGGCGGCCAGCACCGGGTGGATCGCCGCGACCGAGAACAGGCCGAGCGCCAAAAGACTGCTTCGCATGACGTTATCCTTTTCTGCATGCTTCGGATGCAGGCAGGATAGGAAGCGACTTTTGCCGCTTCGCGTCGGCGTGTTGCCGAAGGTTTCCGCAAAAAGGAGATTTGTTTCCGAACGTTTCCGGCGCCTTGCGGGAAACGTTCGGTTGCAATTTTTCGTGCCGTTGGCGCGCGGCACTTCCTATAATCAGGGACAAGCAGTGACAAACGGGCGACGATAAACGGACAGGGTGAAACGGGCCGGGAATGCAGGTACAACCCCACATCCTTGTCGTCGACGACGACCGCGAGATCCGCACGCTGCTCGGGCGCTATCTGGACGGCCAAGGCTTTCGCGTCTCGGTGGCGGCGGACAGGCGCGAGTGCGAGCAGAAGCTGGGCGCCGGCCAGTTCGATCTTGTCGTGCTCGACGTCATGCTGCCCGATGGCTCGGGTCTCGACATCTGCAGGAGCCTGCGTGACCGCAAGCCGCACATCCCGGTCATCCTGCTGACGGCGCTGAAAGAGGATGTCGACCGCATCATCGGGCTGGAGCTCGGCGCCGACGACTATCTCGGCAAGCCGTTCAACCCGCGCGAGCTATCGGCCCGCATCCGCGCCGTGCTGAGGCGCGCGGCTCCGGAAGAGGCGGCGCCGCCAAAAGTGCGCATCTATCATTTCGCCGGCTACCGGCTGGAGCCGGACACACGCAAGGTGATCGATGCCGAAGGCGTCGCGGTCGACCTTACCGGCGCCGAGTTCGACCTGCTGCAGGTTTTCCTCGACCGTCCGGGGCGGCTTTTGTCGCGCGACCAGCTCCTCGACCTGACGCAGGGCCGCGAGCGCGATCCGCTGGAGCGCTCCGTCGACGTGCTGGTGAGCCGGCTGCGCAAGAAATTTGCCGAAGCGGGCGAGGGGTCGCTATTCAAGACGGTGCGCAACGGCGGCTATCAGCTGACCGCGCGCGTCGAGACGACGGAGCACCGCGTCCCGACGGCGGAGGCGGGCACATGACCTCGCTGCGCCGGCGGCTGATCATCCTTCTCGTCGTTTCGATCCTCGGTGTCGTGGGTCTCGCGACATTCGTCGCCGTCAAGGTGCTCGGCGGTCCGTCGCCCGAGCTGATCATGGGTCCGCTGGCCCACCAGATCCAGTATATGGTTCAATTGGCTCCCGGCCACGCGCAGACCGCGCGCGACGCGCCGATCACCGTCAGCGGCGGTCCGGCCCCCGGTATCGAGGACCGCAAGCACACGCGCGTGCTGAACGAGATCCTGCAGCATGACGGCGTCGATGTTTCGGCTGTCGTCACCCGTAACGTCGGCGGGCCCGGCATGGTCGCCTCTGTCGCTCTGCCTGGCAATCGCTGGATGATCGTCGACGTTCCCGATTTCGGGCCGCCGCGCGATGTCTGGTACGGGCTGGCGGGCTGGATGGCGCTGATCGTGCTCGGCGCCACGCCGGTGTCGATCTACTTTACCGGTGTGCTGGTGCGGCCGCTGGAGATGCTGGAAGCGGCCGTCAGCAAGATCGGATCGGACGGGGTGCTGACGGCTGTGCCGGAGAAAGGACCCGCCGAGGTCAGGGCGACGGCGCGTGCGCTCAACGAACTGTCGGAGAGGCTCAAGACCGCGATGGAAAGCCGCATGCGCCTTGTCGCGGCCGCGGGTCATGACCTGCGCACGCCGATGACCAGGATGCGGCTCAGGGCCGAGTTCCTCGACGAAGACCGCGAAAAATGGCTGAGCGATCTCGAAGAGCTCGACCGCATAGCCGACAGCGCCATCCGCCTGGTGCGCGAGGAGGTGAACCAGGACGCGGTCGAGCCGGTGGAATTGGACAGGTTGGTTCGCGATATCGAGGTCGAGATGGTCTCGCTCGGCCACGCGGTGACGATCGACCATCTCGATCATGTGTCGGTCAAAGCCGGCGCGCTTGGCTTGCGCCGGGCGCTGCGCAACCTGATCGTCAACGCCGCCACGCATGGCAAGAGCTGCAGCATCGCGCTTGCGGGGCGGGGCGGTCAAGCGGTCCTGACTATCGCCGATCGTGGTTCCGGCATTCCGCCGGACCTGTTGAACAAGGCCTTCGAGCCCTTCTTCCGAGTCGATCCGGCGCGCACGCAATTCATTCCGGGCGCGGGGCTGGGGCTCGCGATCGCGAAGGAGATCATCGAGCGCTACGGCGGCACGATCACGCTGGAGAACAGGCAGGGGGGAGGGTTGCTGCAGACGGTGGTGTTTGCAACAACCTGACGTCGTTCGTCCTCCGGCAATTCCAGACCCTTGGCACGGGCTTTCAAACGCTTTTTCAAGGCTTTGCTCGCTGCATCGTGACCGCACCGCTGTTGCGGAGCGGCGTCGCAAGATGCGAATTTGCGATACGATGTTTTGCGAGGATGCCACCATGCCCATACGCAAGATTGCGTTTTGCGCGGCAGCGATGATCGTTGCCGCCACAAATTTCGCCGATGCGAGGCCCGACACGCGCAAGATGACCTGCGCGCAGACCCAGGCGCTGATCCAGAGCCAGCATGCGGCGGTGCTGAGCACCGGAGCGAACACCTATGATCGCTATGTCCGCCAGTTCGGCAACGAGTGCGATGCTCCCTACGTGCCGATGGTCGACTATGTCCCGGCCAGTGACGGTCGGTGCATGGTTTATCGGTGCGAAGAGCCGGCGCCCATGGTTCCGGATTGATCGGCGACCAGCGCCGCTTTCCCGGCTTGCACGTAATCCCAGACGCCGGCTGATGCCATTTACTTGACCTTTTGGATCTCCGCGGCAGGCGTCTGGTCAGTCGCCGGAGCCGGCGTGCAATCCGGGCCCTTGCAGTCGAGGACCGGATCCTCGGCCGGGGGCAGGCAATTTTGCCCCTCGCAATGAATTGCCGGCGATGGTTCCGTCGCTGGCTGGCTATTCGGCTGGACAGGTTGATCGTCGGCGCGAACAGGCAAAGCGCCTGCCAGGCCAATCATCGCCGCGCACGGCAGCGCTATCCGAAGCAAGTTCATTCTTGCCTCCACGGTTGGGAGCGAGGAGAAGCTACACCTTCGGTTGGGAGCCTACACACTGTCAGCCGTGAATGGCGTTAACGGCGGGTTTCTGCCCCCGAGAGCCCATTGTCGCGCCCGACTGCCGCAATGAACCAGACCTGGCCGCGCTTCATGACGCCTCCTCTCAGTTGCCAATCCGAAGCGAACAAGACATCCAAGGCCTGTTCCGTCGAGAGGGTGCACAATGGGCATCTCTCGGCCATCTGTTCGTGCAATTTCACTCTGCAAGCGGAACGAGAGTGCGGGTTAACCAGTTAGCTCGATATGCCTACCAAGGTCAAAGAACCGCAGCCGAAGTCCGACCAGAAAAAGGGCCCTGTTCCCGATCAGGAAGGATCACCAGAGCCTGAACATGTCGATAAGCCACCGCGAGACGTACGAGAGGCACCGGCACCAAATCCCAACGGCGACAAGAAATCCTGATGAATTGCGCAAGTGAAACGATGGCCCCGCTGCTATGTGGTCAGGCCCTTGCCAACCCAACCACGGATGTAACCCAGAAGCGTTTCGCTGCTTCATCAATTGCATGAAGGTCTGATCCGGAGTGAAATTTCCAGCCGCGCCGCTTCCGGTGAGGCTATCCAAAGGCTCATCGAAGCGATCGCACACAGGAAATGAAACTGCCAATTTGGCTGATGAGCGGATCGGTCGGGAGCTTCTGCCTCAGATAATTCTCAAGCGTCAGGCCCCGATCGCCGCTCGACGGTCCTCAAATGTGCTTGAAAGCTGGTACGCCCAAGGGGAATCGAACCCCTGTTACCGCCGTGAAAGGGCGGTGTCCTAACCGCTAGACGATGGGCGCGCTCAGACGAAGCGGCTTATAATTGCGTTGTTGCCAACCGGCAACCCATCCGCAGCCAGATGCGACAACTTTTTTCGAAAGCGGGAAAGGCGCTCTTTCGGCGAGCCAGGGTGCGTTTCGCGGCCTCGCTTGGTGGCGCACCCTTGGAGATTAGCCGGGACATCCCTCGCGGTCGTCATTCTATGGCGGAGCAAGGGGCGCAGCGAGGACCATGGAATCCCTTCCGTGGTGCATGAGTGCTGCAACGGTGCAAGAACCGGCACTGCTGCATCCCGCGGCCAAGGTAACGGAATGGATCCCCGGGTCTGCGCGTCCGCTTCGCCCGTGGATGACGAAGTTCCGAAGGCTTCGGCCAATCGCGAACGTCCCGACGGATGAACAAACGTGGCGCGCTGACCGGTTCTCAACCCGCCAAACCGGCTATGCGAGCCGGACCAAGCCGAAAGTATCAGCCGTCCTCGCCACCGCCGCTGCGGCGACGGCAGCGCCAGTTCCAGTCGCGCTCGGGGCCGACGTCGACATGGACGGATTCGGTGTGGCAGTAGGTGCCGACGCCGCCGCGGCCCGGCATCGTGCGGACGTAGTTCGCCAACTCCCACTTCGAGACGCCCGGCACCTGGATGTCGGCGGCGGCGCAATACATGTGCAGCGAGTTCTTGGCACCGTTGGCGCGGCGGTTGCGCGAGGGATCGCGATAGCCGGAGGTGACGATCATCTTGCGGCCGAAATGGCCCTCGATCGTCTTCAGCACTCGCACCAGCGAAGGCTTGAGGCAGGCGACGTCGACGCTTTCGTTCTGCTTCAAAAGACCGTTGGGCGCGAGTCTCGCCATGCCGGCGGCCGACGCCACCTGGTAGGAACCGCCGCCGCCCTCGTCCTCATTGAGATCGACGTCGCTCTCGTCGTCGATGCCGGACTTGCGCTTGATCTCGAACAGCGCCGTCTGGCGCACGCCGGGGAGAGCGTCGGCGCCGGTGATGTGATTGGCCGGGTCGTCGAGCGAGGCCAGTTGCACCGACTTCTCGGTCGGGGTCGCCGAGGCCAGCGTCACGATCGGCTTGGCCGGCGGCGGCGTGGTCTTGGCCTGCGCCGCCGGCTGGTCGCCGGAGCGCGCGTTGTTGATCAAGGGGGCGGGCGCGGCCGAAGCTGGCGTCGTGCTGAACAGCGAGGCGAACAGGCTCTTCTTCGGCGCGGCGATCTGCGGCTGCGCCGGCTCGCCGGCGGTCACATAGACGCCGTTGCTCATGGCTTGCGTGGTCGCCTGCGCCTTCGACGCGACGGCGGCGGCATCGCCGGCGGCGACCTGCTGGGCGACGGCTTGCGTCTGGTCCGCCGTTTGCGCCTGCTGAACCAGCGGTTGCGGCGTGCTTCCGGCAATGGCCTGAGCGCCGGCAGGGATGGCGATGGGGAAGGTGCCGTCCGGCCGCGTCTCCGGCACATAGGCGACCTTCTCGGGCAGGGGCGTATCGTCCTCGCTCATCACGGTCGAGGCCGCCTCGGCGGGCGCCGGTGCCGGCAACGACGAATCGGCTGAAGCCGCGGTCTTGGCGCCGGATGACGCGGTCATTTCGGTCGCGGTCGAATTGTAGGCGGGCGAAACGACCGACATCGTCGGGTCGCCGGTCGACGTGCAGGAGGCCAGCAGCACGGAGAAAAGTGCCGCCGCGATGCTGCGACTTTCCCCTCGTGCAAGACGCCAACCTGCTGATTTCAAAATAAATTCCCCCTCGGTATCCGGTCGGTTCGTTATCGCCGCGCTACTCGAGAACCGCGCCGCGATAACCCTCCTGTTCCCAACCGGAAACGGGATGTGTGTCGAATCTGCAAGCCTCGGAATTATTCTACGTCGAACGCTGATTTGAGGCCGCCGAACGATTGACGCCACCATTTCGCCCTGTTTTGGCGGGGCGTCAACTCACCAGACATTACAGTCTGTTACACGCGCACCTTGACATAGGTGCCCGGCGCATCTCCCAAGGTTTTCATACGCTTGCCTGGTTTTCGGGCGGGTACGCGGATGTCGTCCTGGTTCTCGATCCAGTGTTGCCAATGCGTCCACCAGGAACCGGGATGCTCGTGCGCCGCGGCGAGCCACGCGTTGAAGTCACCTACCGGCCTGCCGCCGGTCCAGTACTGATATTTCCTGGCGGCGGGCGGGTTGACGACGCCGGCGATGTGGCCGGAACCCGCCATCACATACTCGACGTCGCCGCCGAAAAACTGTGATCCCAGGAACACCGAAAGCGCCGGCGCGATGTGGTCTTCTTTCGTGGCCAGGTTGTAGACGGGAATCGTGATGTCGGCCAGCGAGACCATGCGCCCCGCAAGCTCCATCACGCCGCGCGACAGATTGTTCTCGAGATAGCAATTGCGCAGATAAAACGAGTGGTTGGCCGCTGCCATGCGCGTGGAATCGGAATTCCAGTAGAGCAGGTCGAAGGGCAGGGGCTCCTTGCCGCGCATGTAGTTGTTGACGACGTAGGGCCAGATCAGGTCGCCCGAGCGCAGCATGTTGAAGGCGGTCGCCATCTTGGTGCCTTCCAGATAGCCCTTTTCGCTCATCGAGCGCTCGACGGCTGCGACCTGGTCCTCGTCCACGAACACCTTGAGGTCGCCGGCATGGGTGAAGTCGACCTGCGTGGTGAAGAAGGTGGCCGATTTGATGCGGTGGTCACCCTCTTGCGCCAACAGGGCAAGCGCGGCGCCGAGCAGCGTGCCGCCGACGCAGTAGCCGATCGCATTGACCTCTTTTTCGCCCGTCGCCTTCTCCACCATGTCGAGGCCGAATTGCAGGCCTTCGCGGATATAGGCCTCCCAGCCCTTGGCGCCGTGGCGTTCGTCGGGATTGATCCAGGAGATGACGAAGACGGTGTGGCCCTGCTCGATCGCCCAGCGTATGAAGGATTTCTGCGGGTTGAGGTCGAGGATATAGAATTTGTTGATCCATGGCGGGCAGATCAGCAGCGGCCGTTTCAGCACGGTCTCCGTCACCGGGTCGTATTGGATGATCTCGGCGACGTCGCTGCGGCCGACGACCTTGCCGGGCGTCGTGGCGATGTTCTTGCCGATTTCGAAGGGCGTGTAATCCGCCTGGCGCAGCCTCAGGTCGCCCCGGCCTGCGGCGATGTCCTCGGCCAGCATCTTCATGCCGCGCACGAGGTTCTCGCCGTTCGAGGCGACGGTCTCGCGGAACAGCTCCGGATTGGTCAAGATGAAGTTCGATGGCGCGATCGCGTTCGACACCTGCTTGACGTAGAAGCTCGCCTTGTGGCGGGTGTGCTCGTCCAGGCCCTCGGCATGCTCGACAAGCTCGTTCGCCCAGTGCGAGGTGACGAGATAGGCCTGCTTGAGGAAATCGAAGAAGGCGTTGCGGCCCCATTCCGGGTCCTGGAAGCGCTTGTCGCCGCGTTCGGGCTGAACCGCGTCCTGCGGCGCCTCGGCGTTGGGGTTGACTTTCTGGATGGCGTTCGCCCAGACGGTCATATAGCCGGCGAAGAGTCGCGTCTGCGCTTCGAGCGCGCGTTGCGGATCGCCGAGCCAGTATTCCGAGAGCTTGGAGAAGGTCTTGACCATGTCGACGACCGGTTCGGCGACATGGTCGCGCACTTCACCCTTCTCGCGCGGTTCGGCCCAGGCGGAAGCCGCCTTGCCAGCCTGCTCGATCATGCGCGCCACGTTCAGGGCGAAGCGCTCGGGATCCTTCACCAGATATTGCTCGATGGCCGAAGGTCCGCCATTTTCCGCTTTGTCCGAATCGTCAGGTTTGGACATGGTTCGCGGGGTTCCTCCCGGAGCGTTTTCTTGACATAGTACCATGGGACATCTGACTGGGTCCAATTCGCTGTAACCCGGCTGCCAGGAAAACAATATGACGATTAATGTTGGCCGGACTTTTTTTCTCGACGCGGGTTCGATTTGCCGCATGGCGGTCGCGGCAGGGCTGGTCGGCGTGCTGCTGCCCGCCGGCGGCTGCACGAGCACTAGCACGAACAATGCGCCGACGGCCTTGACCGAAGGCCCGAAGGACACCGGCTCCTATCCGAACCTCAATGTCCCGCCGCCGGTCGCCGCCAAGCAACTCACCAAGGAAGAGACCGCCGCGAACCTCGCCCAGCTCAAGGCCAAGGAGCAGGCGCAGATCGCCAAGGGCAGCGGCGTCAAGGCACCGGCGAATGCGGCGGCGCTCAGCACCTTGGCTAAAACGCATGGCGGCGACACGCTGAAGCAGATCGAGGGCAAATGCGACCCTGCTCTCGACCCTAGTTGCAATTAGGTTTATATCGCGCGCCGAAAGCGCCCCTTTGATCGTCTGGAACCGCCATGGAAGAATTTCACAAGGTCCGCCGGCTTCCGCCCTACGTGTTCGAGCAGGTCAATCGGCTGAAGGCCAGCGCCCGTTCGCGCGGCGCCGACATCATCGACCTTGGCATGGGCAATCCGGATCTGCCGACGCCGAAAGCCATCGTCGACAAATTGTGCGAAGTGGTGCGCGATCCGCGCACGCACCGTTATTCGTCCTCGCGCGGCATTCCCGGCCTGCGCCGCGCCCAGGCGAATTATTATCAGCGCCGCTTCGGCGTGAAGCTCAACCCCGACACGCAAGTGGTGGCGACGCTTGGCTCGAAGGAGGGCTTCGCCAACATGGCGCAGGCGATCACCGCGCCCGGCGACGTCATCCTGTGCCCCAATCCGACCTATCCGATCCATGCCTTCGGCTTCATCATGTCGGGCGGCGTGATCCGCTCGCTGCAGGTCGAGCCCGATGACGGCTTCATCCCGGCGGTCGAGCGCGGCATCCGCCATTCGATCCCGAAGCCGCTGGCGCTGATCCTCAACTATCCGTCGAACCCGACGGCGCTTGTCGCCTCGCTCGACTTCTACAAGGACGTGGTCGCCTTCGCGAAGAAGAACGACATCATCATCTTGTCGGATCTCGCCTATTCGGAGATCTATTTCGACGGCAATCCGCCGCCGTCGGTGCTGCAGGTGCCGGGCGCGATGGATGTCTGCGTCGAGTTCACCTCGATGTCGAAGACCTTTTCCATGCCTGGGTGGCGCATGGGTTTCGCGGTCGGCAACGAGCGGCTGATTTCGGCGCTGACCCGGGTGAAGTCCTATCTCGACTATGGCGCGTTCACACCGATCCAGGTTGCGGCGGCGCATGCGCTGAACGGCGACGGCGCCGACATCGAGGAGGTGCGCGAGGTCTACCACAAGCGGCGCGACGTGATGGTCGATGCCTTCGGCCGCGCCGGCTGGACCATTCCCGCGCCCGCGGCCTCGATGTTCGCCTGGGCGCCGATCCCGGAGCCGTTCCGCCATCTCGGCTCGCTGGAATTCTCCAAGCTGCTCATCGAGCATGCGGATGTCGCGGTGGCGCCGGGTGTCGGCTTCGGCGAGCATGGCGACGACTATGTGCGCGTGGCGCTGGTCGAGAACGAGCACCGTATCCGCCAGGCAGCGCGCAACATCAAGAAGTTCCTCGCGACCACCGCCAAGCAGCCCAACAATGTGGTGCCTTTAGCCGCTCGTCGTTGAGTTGCCTGACATTTTTTGCACCTGACATTTTTTGCAAGTTGAGGGGCGTCGCCGGACATGGCTGAAGCGTTGCGTGTTGGAATTGCCGGCCTTGGCACGGTGGGCGCCTCGGTGGCGCGCGTACTGCGCGACAAGGCGGCCGAGCTTGCCCGGCAGTGCGGTCGCGACATCGTCGTGACCGCCGTTTCGGCCCGCGACCCGAAACGCGACCGCGGCATCGATCTGAGCGCCGCGAAATGGTTCGACGATCCGGTCAAGATGGCCGAGAGGGCCGATATCGACGTCTTCGTCGAACTGATCGGCGGCGACGAGGGACCGGCGCGGCTGTCGGTGAAGGCAGGGCTCGAGGCCGGGCGCCATGTCGTGACCGCCAACAAGGCGCTGCTTGCCAAGCATGGCGTGGCGCTTGCCGAGATCGCCGAGAAGAAGGGCGTGCTGCTCAACTACGAGGCGGCGGTGGCCGGCGGCATCCCTGTCATCAAGACGATGCGAGAGGCGATGGCGGGCAACGCGGTGACCCGTGTCTTCGGCATCCTCAACGGCACCTGCAACTACATCCTGACCCGCATGGAAGCCGAAGGCATCGCCTTCGACGCCTGCCTGAGGGATGCGCAGCGGCTCGGCTATGCCGAGGCCGATCCGACCTTCGATATCGAAGGCCATGACACGGCGCACAAGCTGTCGATCCTGACCAGCCTTGCCTTCGGCACCAGGATCGCCGCCGGCGACATCTATATGGAAGGCATCTCCAACATCACCCAGGCCGATATCCGCGCGGCGGGCGATCTCGGCTACCGCATCAAGCTGCTCGGCGTCGCGCAGCGCACCGACAGCGGTATAGAGCAACGCGTGCACCCGACCATGGTGCCGACGGCGTCGGTCATCGCGCAGGTGCATGGCGTCACCAACGCGGTGGCGATCGAGACCGATATCCTGGGCGAGCTCTTGCTCTCGGGCCCAGGCGCGGGTGGCAATGCCACCGCTTCGGCGGTCGTCGGCGACATCGCCGACATCGCCAAGAGCCGGCCGGGCTTCCAGCACGGCCCGGTCTTCGGCCGGCCGGCGAAGGAACTGAAGCCCTACAAGAAGGCGCGGATGCGCAGCCATGCCGGCGGCTATTTCATCCGGCTGACCGTGCATGACCGCACCGGCGTCTTCGCGGCCATCGCCAAACGCATGGCCGACAACGACATCTCGCTGGAATCGATCGTCCAGCAGGCGGCCGGCCCGGAAACGCAGGCGCAGAAGACCGTCATCCTCGTTACCCACGAGACGACGGAGGCGGCGGTGCGCAAGGCCGTGGAAGGCATCACCAAAGACGGTCATCTGACCGACAAGCCGCAGGTGATCCGCATCGAGCGGGCGGAATAGCCAAGTCCGATTCCGTCTTCAATCGATTGATTTTGCTGTCATTTCAAAAATTGACGGGGCAAGTCTTGCCGTTGTCATGGAGCTTTGCCAGAAGAAGCGCGCCTTTGGCGGGAGGCGGAGCAAGTTCGGTGCTCAACGGCTCTGGAATTGCTCGCAGCAACAATTAGAGCGGTTCAGAATTGTACCGGTCTCATGTCAACGAGGAATGCCCATCCATGAACATGGCCCAGAACATCGCCGCCGGTCTCGATCGGATCCTTACCATGGAAGTCGTGCGCGTCACCGAGCGGGCGGCGGTCGCGGCGGCAAGGCTGCGCGGGCGCGGTGACGAAAAGGCTGCCGACCAGGTGGCGGTGGACGCCATGCGCCAGGAGCTCAACCGGCTGGCCATCAAGGGCACGGTGGTGATCGGCGAAGGCGAGCGCGACGAGGCGCCGATGCTCTATATCGGCGAGGAGGTCGGCACCGGCAAAGGTCCGGCCGTCGATATCGCGCTCGATCCGCTCGAAGGTACGACGATTTGCGCCAAGAACCTGCCCAATGCACTTGCCGTCATCGCCATCGCGGAAAAGGGCAGCCTGCTGTTCGCACCCGACGTCTACATGGACAAGATCGCCATCGGGCCCGGTTATCCGGACGGCCTCATCGACATCGACGTGCCGCCGACCGAGAACCTCGCCCGGCTGGCCAAGGCCAAGGGCGTGGCGGTGCCGGACATCACCGCCTGCATCCTCGACCGGCCGCGCCATGCCAGACTGATCGACGCAGTGCGCGCCACGGGCGCGGCGATCCGGCTGATCGGCGACGGCGATGTCGCCGGCGTCATCCACACCACCGATCCAGACGAGACCGGCATCGACATCTATCTCGGCACCGGCGGTGCGCCGGAAGGCGTGCTGGCGGCGGCCGCACTTCGCTGCACCGGCGGACAGATGCAGGGCCGGCTGATCCTCGACACGCCGCAGAAGGTGGCGCGAGCCGAGAAGATGGGCATTTCAGACCCGAAGCGGGTCTATCGCGTCCAGGACATGGCGCGCGGCGATGTGCTCTTCGCCGCGACCGGCGTCACCGACGGCAACCTGCTCGACGGGGTGAAGTTCGGCCGCACCTTCATCACCACGCACACCATCGTGCTGCGCTCGTCCTCGCGCACGGTGCGCGAGATCAAGGCCAGGCATCAGGATCTGGATAAGTTCTGATCTCGCTTAGCCCGAGCGCTTTCCGCAATTCGGGGAAAACGTTCCACACCTTTCCCCGGATTGCCCGCTTCCCCGCAATTGCTCTGGACGTCGCATGTTGATATCTGCGCAGCAATGATGTGCAGACGGCGCGTCGCATGACCGGCGAGAAACGGTTCTTCCTCGATGTCAGGCAATCGGCGACCGGTGTTTCCTGGGAACACCGGCTGACCGAGCGGCAGGACATGGCCGCGCTCGCGATCGCGCAAGGCCATGGCGTGCCGGATATTGTGGCGCGGGTGCTTGCCGGGCGCGGCGTCAACGTGGAGCAGACCGAGCGTTTCCTCGATCCGACCATTCGCGAGCTTCTGCCGAACCCGGCATCGCTGACCGATATGGAGAAAGCGGCGGCGCGGCTGGCCGATGCGATCGTCGTCCGCGAGAAAGTGGCGATCTTCGGCGACTACGACGTTGACGGCGCCGCGTCGTCGGCGCTCATCAAGCGCTTTCTCACGCATTTTTCGGTGCCGTCGGAAATCTACATCCCGGACCGCATCTTCGAGGGCTACGGACCCAATCCGGAAGCGATGCGGGAGCTGATCTCGCGCGGCGCGAAGCTGATCGTCACCGTCGACTGCGGCACCAACAGCGCGACCTCGATCGACGCGGCCAGCGAGGCCGGCGCCGATGTCGTGGTGCTCGACCATCATCAGGTCGGCGGCCCGCTGCCGGCCGCGGACGCCGTGGTCAACCCCAATCGCGAGGACGACCTGTCGGGGCAGGGACATCTGTGCGCCGCCGGCGTCGTCTTCCTGTGTCTTGTCCAGACGGCGAAGGTGCTGCGCGCGAGGCTACCGGACGCCGCGCCGGTCGATCTGCTTTCAATGCTCGACCTGGTGGCGCTGGCGACGGTCTGCGACGTGGTGCCGCTCACCGGGGTCAACCGCGCCTTCGTGGTCAAGGGGCTGCAGGTGGCGCGCCAGCAGAAGAACGAGGGGCTGGCGGCGCTGGCGCGGGTTTCACGCGTCGGCGAGCCGATCAACACTTTCCATCTGTCCTTCCTGATCGGCCCGCGCATCAATGCCGGCGGCCGCATCGGCGATGCCGCGCTCGGCAGCCGGCTTTTGGCCACCGACGATCCCGTCGAGGCGACAGGGATTGCCGAGACGCTGGACCGGCTGAACCAGGAACGGCAGCAAATGGAGCAGGAGATGCTGGCGCAGGCGCGCGCCGAGGCCGATGCAGAGCTTGCCGGCGGCAACGGCCCGGCAGTCATCGTCACCGCCAGCAACACCTGGCATCCGGGCATCGTCGGGCTGATCGCTTCTCGGCTCAAGGATTATGCGCGCCGGCCGGCCTTTGCCATCGCCTTCAATTCGACCGGCATCGGCACGGGCTCCGGCCGTTCGGTGACCGGCTTCGATCTCGGCCGGCTGGTCCGCGAGGCGGCCGAGGCCGGGCTGATCGTCAAGGGCGGCGGCCACGCAATGGCGGCGGGTATCACCGTCGAGCGCGCCAAGCTAGGCGAACTGCGCGCCTTCTTCGAGGAGCGCGCCGCGGCCGACGTGTTCCGGCTGCAGAACGAGGAGAGCCTGGCGATCGACGGCGCCTTGGCCGCCGAGGGCGCCACCATCGCGCTGCTCGACGCGCTGGAGAAAGCCGGGCCGTTTGGCGCCGGACACATCGCGCCGGTGTTCGTGCTGCCGCGCCATCGGCTGGCCGACGCGCGCGCGATCGGCACCAACCACATCCGCGCGGACCTGCAGTCGCAAAGCGGCGGCAAAATCCAGGCCATGGCGTTCCGTGCCGTCGACACCGCGCTCGGTGAATTCCTGTTCAAAAACAGGGGCAGGACCGTGCATATCGCCGGTTCGCTCTCGGGCAATTACTGGAACGGCAACCGCACGGTGCAGTTTCGCATCAGCGATGCGGCGCTGGCTTAACGACGCGATAGGGGGAATTCAGACCAGAACGGTCTGCAGCCGGGTCAGTTCGTTGATCTGGGACTTCGTCGCCTGGTAGCCGAGGCTGATCGCCTCGTCGGCGCGATGGAATTCCGTCAGGCCGATATGGCTGAGCTTGGGCTGCAGCGACATATCCGGCGGATCGCCCGCGAGCCTGGCCCGCGAAATCCGGTCCTGGATGATGTTGAAGGCCTCTACCATGACGCCAGTGATACCAAGGCGGGTCTGGTGTGATTGGGGATTGACCTGACCGGGGCGCGGCGCGTCGTTCTCGACAAGCAGTTCGCCGGCGCTGTGCTTGATGACGGCGGCGCGGCCGAACAGGTCGTAATGCAGGTTGACGGCCACGACGAGCGGCTGCTCATAGGCGCGGCAGACCGAGACCGGCACCGGATTGACTAGCGCGCCGTCGACCAGCATGCGGCCGTTGCAGGCCACCGGCTCGAAGACGCCCGGCAGCGCATAGGAGGCGCGCATGGCGGTGACGAGCGAACCGCTCGACAGCCAGATCTCATGACCGGTGCGGATTTCAGACGCGACGGCGACGAAAGGTTTCGACAAGTCCTCGAAACGGGCGCCGTCGAGGTGCTCGCGCAGGCGCTGATCGAGCCTCATGCCGCCGAACAGGCCGCTGCCGCGAAGATTGAGATCGAGAAGGCCGAAAATGCGCCGCTTGGTCAGGCTTCTGGCGAATTCTTCCAGTTCGTCGAGCTTGCCGGCAAGGTAGCAGCCGCCTACCAGCGCCCCGATCGAGGTGCCGGCGATCATCGATACTTCGATACCGGCCTCGTCAAGCGCGCGCAGCACGCCGATATGGGCCCAGCCGCGCGCGCATCCGCCGCCGAGCGCCAGCGAGATACCGGCTTTCCTGCCTGGCTTCGGGTCAGACGCCCCGCCGGACGATGCGGGGCCGTTGGCCTCCCGAACGTCAGGTCTGCTGCGCAATGACGCCCATTCGAGCATCACGATCTCCCTTGTCCCATATCCCTTCTACCGCAAGGATATTTGAGAATAGTGAATATGGGTGGTTTTTGAATATTGAATGGTTCACACCGGCTTCCGATACGTCTGGTCCGCATCGAACAGCGGTCTGCTGCCGTCGTCGACAAGCGTCGCCTTGCCGTCGTTGAGCCCCACCGTCCGATAAAAGCATGAACGCCTTCCGGTGTGACAGGTTGCGTCGTGGCCCAACACTTTGACGCGCAACCATATCGCGTCCTGGTCACAATCCGTGCGCATCTCGACGACGTGCTGGAAATTGCCGGAGGTTTCGCCCTTCTTCCACAGCGCGTTGCGCGAGCGCGACCAGTAATGGGCAATGCCGGTCTCCAGCGTAAGCGCCAGCGCCTCGGCATTCATATGCGCGACCATCAACAGCATGCCGTCGCCGGCGTCGGTGACGACGACGGTGACGAGGCCCGCCGCATCGAAGCGCGGAGAAAGGATAGTGCCTTCCTCCAGCGCATTCTTGTCTGACGAAGCTTTTGGGAATTCGACTGCCGACATCGCCGGTCCTTGTATGTTCGGGCCGGCAAGGGCCGGCAAATCAGCCGGCGCGCACCATAGTGACGAAGCGGACCTGCTCCTCGGGCGTATCCTTGAAGACGCCGGTGAAGGTCGAGGTCAGCGTGGTCGAGCCCTGCTTGCGGATGCCGCGCATGGCCATGCACATATGCTCGGCTTCGAGCATGACGGCGACGCCGCGCGGGTTGAGAACATCCTGGATGACGCCGGCGATCTGCGCCGTCATCGCTTCCTGGGTCTGCAGGCGATGCGCGAAGATGTCGACGACGCGCGCGATCTTCGACAGGCCCACGACCTTGCCGTCCGGCAGATAGCCGACATGCGCCTTGCCGATGATCGGCACCATGTGGTGCTCGCAATGCGAATGGAACTTTATGTCCCTGACAATGACGAGATCGTCATAGCCGGCGACTTCCTCGAAGGTGCGGCCAAGCTCGTCGGCCGGGCACATGTCATAGCCGTTGAACATTTCGCGGAAGGCTTTGGTGACACGCTTGGGCGTGTCGATCAGGCCTTCGCGGTCCGGATTGTCGCCGGTCCAACGCAAAAGCGTACGCACGGCGGCTTCGACCTCGGCCTCGCTCGGCCTGTCGGTGACCGGCTTGTCCAAATACTCGGACGGGGGCATGATTTTCTTGATGACGGCATCCATAAAGGCGTCTCCCGTAGTCCCACTCAAAGGTGGGACGAGTTGAACGGACCACGACCTTTTGGGTGAAAATCGCCCATTTCCATCCCGCAAGCGGCGTGAACATATGGACAGGGACAGCGGCTTGTCGTCGCCTTGTCGATGCCCGACTGCGATTATTATATATGGTTCTGGCGGCGCGAAAGGAAGACGCGACAGCGGCAAAGCCTGTTCGCTGGGCGGCGACGGATTGGAAAAATATGATCGACGACGTCTACAATGCGAAAATTCTCGGTTTCGCCGGGAACATAGGGCGGATCGGCCGGCTCGACGATGCCGACGCGACAGCCAGGGCGCATTCCAAATTGTGCGGCTCGACCGTCACCGTCGACCTCAAGATGGACGGCGACGTGGTGACGGATTTCGCTCATGACGTGAAGGCCTGTGCACTCGGCCAGGCCTCATCGTCCATCATGGCTCAGCATGTGGTCGGCGCCCGCGCCGACGAACTGCGTGCCGTGCGCGAAACCATGCTGAAGATGCTCAAGGAGAACGGCGCACCGCCCGATGGCCGTTTCGCCGACCTCAAATATCTGGAGCCGGTGCGCGACTACAAGGCGCGCCATGCCTCGACCATGCTGACCTTCGACGCGGTGGTCGATGCGATCGGCCAGATCGAGAAGAAGCGCGCCGGACAGGCGGCTTGAGGTTGGGAATTCAGCTTTCGCTAGGGGTGGGCGTGCGAGCTTCCGTTTTTGCATTGAGCTTTGCTACTTTACTTGCGTTGAGCGGCGGCGTGAGCCGGGCTGACGTGGCGCTCCAGCGGGATATCGGCGCCTATTTGATGAGAGCTATCCAAGTCTGTTGGATCCCGCCGGCCGATACCCACGGCGTTGCGCGCGTCAAGATCAGCCTGAACAAGGACGGCTCGCTCGCCGGCCCACCAAGGATACTTAGTCCCGTGACACCATCGCCGGACAAGGTTGCCGAGGCTGCTGTTCGGGCGATCAGGCGTTGCGCGCCATTTCCCGGGCTGACATCCTATGCGGACCACTACGATCTATGGCGCGATGTCGTTCTCACATTCAACCCGGCAGAGGACACGTCACAGAAGCCCTTGGGCATCGATGCCAAGGATCTCGAAAAACTTCTGGAAAAATATAGCAAGAAGCCGGATTAACCGGAGCAGCGCGCGCGCCTCAGATGTTCGCTTCCTGCGCCTGCCTGCTTTTGGCGAATTCGATTCTCACCCAGTCGGCAAAAGCCTTGGCGGGTTCCGGCAGACTCCGCAGGCTCCTGGCCACCAGCCAGTAGGCGCCGGAAGCGACATCGATATCGAACGGCTTGATCAAAGTGCCTGCCGCGAGTTCCTCGCCGACCAGCAAGAGATCGCCGAGCGCCACGCCATGGCCGAGCAGCGCAGCCTGTTTCGAAAGCGAGATGTCGGCCAGCATCGGGCCACGCGCGGGGACCGCATCGGCGGGCACGCCGGCTGCTTGGAACCAGCGCGCCCAACCTTGGCGGTTTTCCTCGTGCAGCAGCGTGTAGTGGCGAAAGTCGATCGGCTTCTCCAGGGGAGGGCCGGATGCCAACAACCCCGGCGACAGAACCGGTGAATCGACGGTCGAGACCAGGCGCTCGGCCTCGCTGCGCGGCCATGACGTGGCGTGCGCGCTGAAACGCAAGGCGAGTTCGGGCTGATCGCTGCGGAACTCGATCGGCCGTGGGTCGACTTCGAGGGAGACATCGATATCGGGCCGCAATTGGCGGAAGCGATTGAGCCGCGGCACCAGCCACACGGCGGCAAGCGACGGTTCGACGCTTACACGGACGACGGCTTGCGCCGGCGAGGCCGTAAGCTCCGAAAGCACCCGGTCGATGTCGTCGAAGCTCCTGACCAATCGGTCGAGCAGCCGTTGCCCCGCATCCGTCAGTTCGACGCGGCGATGGAGGCGCAGAAACAGCGGTCTGCCTAGGAAGGTCTCGAGCTCGCGGATCTGACGGCTGATCGCGGCCTGCGAGACATAAAGCTCTTCGGCCGCCCGGCTGAAGCTCAAATGCCGGCCGGCCGTCTCAAAACTCCTGAGCGCCGTCAGCGGCAGCCGTCCTCGCTTCATTCGCATAACCTCAAGTTATCCGATGAGGAAATTATACTCGTTTGAGAGGGAAGGCCAGCGGCAGTCTAATCGGTGCTCAAAGGAGCACTGCCATGAACCAGTTCCTGACCATTTTGAACGACGTCATGCGGATCGCCACCTTTCAATGGCACGGCGAAGCCTTGCGAGGCGGCTGCGAGGAACGTCGGAATGCACCCTGCCACCACGTGCCGCCCGCCAATAGGTATCCCACCCGGCGCTCCCGGCTTTGACGGCAAACATTGCGTTTTCGCGCCGAAGGTCACATCTATCGCGCAGTGAAACAGGCCTGCGGAGACAGATGGGCGACCATCACGGATATACGCACGGCGCCCGGCCGATCCGGCGCGGGCGCAACTGGCCGGGGCCTTGGCGCAAAACGCCCGGGCGCATCCTGGGCACGTCGCTCGTGCGCCTCTATCAACTGACGCTCTCGGGCTTTGTCGGCAACAGCTGCCGGCACCTGCCGACCTGCTCCGAATATGCGCATGAGGCGATCGCTCGCCATGGCCTTTGGGCCGGTGGCTGGATGGGCTTGTTCCGCGTCCTGCGTTGCGGGCCGTTCGGAACGCACGGCATCGACCGCGTGCCGGAGACGCTTGCCCGGCGCTATGTCTGGTTCATGCCCTGGCGCTACTGGCGGATCGGCAAGAAACGCGGCGAAACCAACAGCTGAGGCTTGTCCCGAAACGGGTGGCGGCGCCCGCCGGCCGAAGCGACACTGGAGCCCTCCAAGATGCGAGGTTTCCCCATGATGTCTCTGTTCCTGGCCATTCACGCCCATGCCGCCAAGCGGGGCGATGGGCTGCGGCCCCAATTCCTCGGACTGGTGCCGCAGCCACGCGATATGCCGAAAGCCGTGAATGAAAATCCAGTCAGCTCTGCCGATGAGCCAAATGGCGCTTTGAAGGCCGATCCGCAGCCGGGCAAGACAGTTCGTAGGCCTGTCATCGTCTAAGCTTTGTTTACCGTCCGGTAGGGTTAACGCGAAGCTGCACGAACACTGCGAATTTGAGACAAAATCGAGACATGTCGTCTCGCTAAGCCGCTCCCGCAATCTCATTCCGGAGTGACTTCGCCATGCGCCAGATGGACCGCTATCCCTTCATTTTCGCCATCGTCCTCTTCCTTCTGGCATGGATGCTGGGCTTGCCGGCGCGGGCGCAATCGGCGCCGCTCGACGATATCCACTGCACGCTGATCCAGGATTCACGGAGCGGCGAAACGCTTTACCAGGACGGCGTCTGCGACAAGCGCGTCAGCCCGGCGTCGACGTTCAAGGTGCCGCTGGCGCTAATCGGCTACGATTCCGGCATTCTGAGCGATCAGCACACGCCGAGCTGGGACTACAAGCCGGAATTCAAGGCGGCGAAGCGTGACCAGAAGACCGTCGATCCGACGATCTGGGAGCGCGACTCCATCGTCTGGTACTCGCGCGAGATCACGCGGCGTCTCGGCGCCGAGAAGTTCTCCTTCTACGTGTCGAAATTCGGCTATGGCAACAAGGACGTCTCGGGCGATGCGGGCAAGGACAATGGGCTGACGCAATCCTGGATAAATTCCTCGCTCGAGATATCGCCGGTCGAACAGACGGCTTTCCTGCGCCAGCTGCTCGCAGGCAAGATGCCGGTGTCGGCCAAGGCGCATGAGATGACCAGGGCGATCCTTCCGACCTTCGCAGCAGGGGATTGGACCGTGCAAGGCAAGACCGGCAGCACCAGGCTCGGCCAGGACGGCAAGCGCTCGCTCGGCTGGTTCGTCGGCTGGGCCGAGAAGAATGGCCGCCGCATCGTCTTTGCCCGGCTGGTCGTCGATGCCAAACGGACCGATAAGCCGAAAGGCCTCGCGACGCGGGCGGCGTTCCTGAAGGATTTGCCGCAACTGGTGAAATGAGGCTCGCCCGACATAAAGTTAAGAGAAGGCGATCCGACAGTGGGACCAGTCGCGGCTGATCGGACGGTGCGCCAGGCACGCTCAAGCGATCGCGCTCAGATCAGCGTGCGGACGTGGGCTTCGCGGCCATAAATCGAGACCAATGCGAGAATGACGAGCCCCAGGGCGGCTTGCACCGTGGAAGGCGCGAGGCCGAGGCCGATTAGAAATGTGTTGAGCTCGATCAGGACTGCCGAGCCGGCAATCGTGCCGATCAGGCTGCCGCGCCCGCCGACGAGCGCGGTGCCGCCGATCACCACCGCGGCAATGGTCTGGAACAGGTAAGGTTGGCCGACGTCGCCATAGGCCGAGCCGGTGAAGCCGAGCAGGAGGATGCCCGCGAGCGCGGCGAACAGGGCGCTCAGCGCGTAGCTGACGATAACGATCCGATGCGGGTCGATCAGCGCCAGCGGCGCCGCGGTCGGGTTGCTGCCAAGTGCATAGACCTGCCGGCCGAACGGCGTGCGAACAAGCATCACATGGACAAAGATCGCCAGCACCGCGAAGCACGGCACGACCCATGGCACAGGCAGCCGGCCGATGGTTCCACCGATCGACACGAACTCGCTTAGATAGGCCGGAGCCGAACCGGTGGGCAGCCCACCGGTCCACATCAGCACGATCCCCTGTACGGTGGTGCCGACGCCGAGCGTTACGATCAACGGGTGGATCCTGAGGAAAGAGGATAGCGTGCCGTTGAGGGCTCCGATGGCCATCGACAGCAGCGCCACGACGAGGCAGACCAGCCAGAACGCCATCCCGTCGCCATAGAGCGAGGCGGCAACGACATTGGCGAAGCCGATGACGAAGGGGATCGACAGGTCGATTCCGCCAAGCAGGACCACCAGTGTCTGGCCGATGGACGCCACGGCTATGAATGTCGCCAGAACGAGCATCGAGCGGATGGCGAACGGTGCGCCGAAGCCCTCGATCGCCAGCGAGCCGAGGACGAGCAGCACCAGAGCCATACCGATGGCGCCCAGGGTGCGGCTTGTGTTGGCGCCGAGGCCGGGAAGGACGTTCATCTCGATCCTCCAGCGATCCGGCCGGTCAGCGCGTTCAGCGACACGGATGCGACCAGGATGACGCCGTAGAGGGTGTGCAGCAGGAAACTCGAGACGTTGAAATAGGTGAGCGTGCTCTGCAGCAGGAAAATCACCGCCGCGCCCAGCGCCGCGGCCGCGAAGCCGCCGCGCCCTCCTGCGAGGCTCACGCCGCCGAGCGCCACCCCGGAGATGGCGACCAGCGTGAAGGTCGGGCCGACATTGGGGTCGGCCGAGCCGAGCAGCGCGCTGAGCAAAAGCCCCCCGGCACCGGCAAAAAGGCCGCCGAGCGTGTAGGCGAAGACACGCACGCCGGTCACGGGGACGCCGGCGGTGAAGCAGGCACGGTCATCGCTGCCGCACGCCATCAGCCAATCATAGACGGTCAGGCGTTTCGCCAGCAGCCAGATTGCCGCCATGCCGGCGAGCGGAACTATGGAGTAGGGGCCGGCAAGGGCCTTCAGCCAGCCGGGCGCGGTGCCCTCCGGCGCTGGCAGAAAGGTCAGCGTCACGCCGCTGAGCACCAGATAGGTGCCGAGCGTGGCCACGATCGGCTGGATGCGCAGCACCGCGGAGAGCAGCCCGTTGAACAGCCCGACAAGCGCGCCGATCGCAAGGGCGACCGGCACCAGCACCCAGGGTTGGTCGATACCCAGATCGCCCGCCAGTACCTTGACCAGGATGATGTTGATGAACCCCATCAACGGACCGATCGACACGTCGATGCCGCCGCGCCCGGCCATGATCGCCGGCATGGAGGCGATGGCCGCCGCCAGCGTTGGGCCGGCCAGGCCGATGACGGTGCCCCAGGAGCCGGGCAGCATCCAGGCCCGATTCAGCCATAGGTCGACGATGAGCAGCGCGAGAAGGATAACCAAGGCCGGCACCGACTCGCGGCGACCTGCCAGGAGCGCTCCGATGCCACGGGATCGCGTGGGCGCGTCGCCGGCAATTGGCACGGAGGCTGTCATGCGACGCGCCCGAACATTGCCGCGATCACGGTGCCGCTGTTCATATCAGCCCCCGAAAAGGTAGCGACGAGGCCCTGCTCTCTGAACACAAGAAGCCGATCGCAGAGGCGGAAGATCTCCTCGAGCTCCGAGGACAGCACGACGAGCGCCATGCCCTCCTGTCGCGCGAGATCGCGGAAGGCTTGGTAGAGCGTTTCACGGGTCCGCTGATCGACGCCGCGAGTGGGGTCGTTGAGGAGGAGAATCCGGGGTTCGCGCGCCAGCCAGCGCGCCAGCAGCACCTTTTGCTGGTTGCCGCCCGAAAGAGCGGTGATGGGCTTGTTGCCCCCGGGCGCCACGATCGACAGCCGCTCGCGGTAGCGTTCGAAGCGTTCGCGCCTGGCTCGCGTGCTGATCAATCCGAAGCGGCAATCGCGCCCCAACGTCGCCATGCTGAAATTGTCGAGGATCGACAGCGAGGGGAAGATGCCGTTGGCTCTGCGGTCGCGGGCAAGATAAGCGATGCCTAGCCGCGTCGCGTGGCGGAAATCGTCGATTTCGACATAGTCGGTTCCGCCATGACGGACGAGGACGCGACCGCCGACCGGCGCGCGCAAGCCGGCAAGCGTTTCGAGGAAGGCGTCCTGGCCATGCCCGTCGAGCCCGGCGAGGCCGACGATCTCACCCGCATGGATGAGTTCGTCCAGCCCGGGCGTATTGTGGGCAAGCGACACGCCTTCGACGCGCAGGGCCGGCTCAGAGGGCATGATCGAGCTCCCTGGCGGCGGCGGGCGCCATCAATTGCAGCAGCCGCTCGGCCGAAACCGACGCGGTTTCTAGCGTATCGACCAGTTGCCCATTGCGCAGCACGGTGACCCGATGGGCTAGACGCATCACCTCGTCCATCCGGTGCGAGATGAACAGCACCAGGCCGCCCGCCCGGGCATGGTCCTCGATCATCTCGAACACCGCGTTGCGGTCGCCGAGATCGAGTGCGGCGGTGACCTCGTCAAGCACAAGGACCTTCGGGCGGCGGACCAGAGCCCGCGCCAGCACGACCAATTGGCCCACCGCCAGCGACAGCGACCCGGCGGGCGCATCGAGATCGATCGGCAGGCTGGTGATCCGCGAGAGAGCCGAGGCGGCTATGCCATGACGCGATGAGCGGCTGGCGCGCCAGCCGAACGCCGAGCCGGTGCCGAGCACGATGTTGTCGGCGACGGAGCGTTCGGGGGCGAGCAGCACTTCCTGGAAAACGGTCGCCAGGCCGAGTTGCTGGATGCGCGCCGGATTGGAACTGGTGACCGGCCGGCCAAGCATCCGGATGCTCCCGGACGAGGGCGCGACGATCCCCGAAAGCAATTTGACCAAGGTGCTCTTGCCGGAGCCGTTCTCACCCAGGATGGCGTGGACCGAGCCGGCCTGGAAGGCGAGATCGAGGTTCGACAGCGCCAGGGTCTCGCCATAGCGCTTCGACAGACCGCACGCTTCGAGCATCGGGGTGCGCTCGTCTGTCATCTCATTGGCCATCCGCGCCAATGCCATTGCTGCCGGCGCCGCAGATAAGCGTCGCGACCTTTGCGCGCGGCGGCAAACGAAGCCTGCCCGAGCGCAAGGCTGCGATGCCGGCCGCGCCGCTCAGGTCGGCCGCGATGCCGAATTCGAACCACAGCCAGCGCGCAGCCGCCTGCATATCCTCGTCGTTCACAAGGACGATCTCGTCGACATGATCGCGCACGATGCAGAAGATGCGCTCGTCCGTTCGCCCGCAAGCCATTGTGGCGATGCGGGTGGTGACGGCCGGCAAGGTGACCACATGACCGGCGGCAAGTGAGGCCTTGAGCGTCGGCGAACCGACGGGCTCGATGCCGACGATACGGATCGAAGGTTTCAGCGCCTTGAGCGCGACCGAAATGCCGGAGATCAATCCGCCGCCTCCGATGGCGACCAGCACGACGTCGAGTTCCGGCAGCGCTTCGATAAGCTCAAGCCCGATCGTGCCCTGGCCGGCCACGACCTGGGGGTCGGCAAAGGGGTGGAAATAGGCCGCGCTGCGCTCCTTGGCGAACGCCAAGGCCGCGCGGTTGGTGGCATCCCAGATGGCGCCCTCGACGCGGACCTCGGCGCCCCACATACGGAGCTTTTCGATCTTCGCCTGCTCGGCCGTCTCCGGCACGAACACCGTCGCCCGCACTCCGGCGGTCGTTGCCGCCCGCGCGGTCGCAAGGCCATGATTGCCGCCCGAAGCGGTCACGATGCCGGCGGCGAGCGCTTGCCGGGGCGTGGTCAGCAGCCGGTTGGTGGCCCCTCTGGCCTTGAAGGAGCCGGTCGGCTGCAGCGACTCGAGCTTCATCCAGACTTCGGCATCCGCCAATGGCTGCCGAGTGACCGTCGCGTTCACGACCGGCGTGCTTCGGATGTATGGGGCGATGCGTTCGGCGGCCGCCCGCACATCGTCGAGGCCGATCACGGCAATTGCCCGCGATAAGGCGTCGCCACGACCATGCAGACGTTGCCGGGCCGGACCTGGCCCGGCTGGCGACGTACGTAAACGATGCCGTCGGCCCGGTAGCGGAGCGTTTCGGGGGCGCGACCGGGATTGGCAAGGAAATGAATGCGCCCGGCCGGCTCGCCGGCATGCACCTCAACGCCGTTGAGATGCAGGGGTTCGAACACGCCTGTCTCGGTGGCGAGCACATAGGCATCGGGAGTGACCTCATAGATATCAGGCCGCTTCAAGGAAGGCGGCCCATCCTTTCCGGGCGGCAGCACGCCAAAATGCGCCAGCAGGTTGCGCAGGCCTCGCCGGACGACCGCCAGCGCTTCAATGGATACCGCGCCGCCGCCGGCGAGCTCGGTGCCGACCACCGTCAATCCCGCGCGCACCGCCGTGGCCGTCGAGGTTCGTGGATCACCGCGATTGGAGATGACCACGACCATGGGCGCGCCGAACGCCACGACCGCGTCGATGTTGCGCTTGAAGTGCGCTGGATCGGCGGCCGGCTCGATGGCGGCGCTCGGCACGTTGACGGATGACGATCCGCCGGAATGGAGGTCGACGAAGACGTCGGCCATCGGGAATAGGACATCGCTGATGAAGGCGGCGATCTGGGCGGTAATGGTGCCGCCGTGATCGCCCGGGAATACGCGATTGAGATTGAGGTCGTCGACCGGCGAGGTTCGACGACCCGCCACGACCGCGGGCAGGTTGATCGCCGGCACGATGATCAGCCGGCCCGAGATGGAGGCCGGATCGAGATCGCGGATCAGCTCGCCGAGCGCGATCGGCCCTTCGTACTCGTCGCCGTGGTTGCCGCCCTGCAGCAGGATGGTCGGCCCTTTGCCGTTCTTGATGACGGTGAGCGGGATCGGCACGACGCCCCAGGCATCCTCATGAACGGAAAGCGGGAGGTTGACGAAGCCGATCTGTTTTCCGTCCTTTTCGAAATCGATATCCGTGCTGGCCGTGCTGACGAGCTTCATGATGGTTCTGCCAAAAAATGTCTGGAAGTGAGGAAGGGCCCTCCGAGGAGGGCCCTTGTGAGGTCTTGACGGGAGTTATTGGGCGCAGGGATCCGGCGTTTTGGCGTAGTCGAATTCCGGCGTCGGCGCCGGCTTCTTGAAATACCCGTTCATCAGGTCTTCCGGCATCGGATCCTGCGGCGCGACCGGGAAGACCGACACGGCGTCGGCCGTCATGCATGAGCGGTACCATGAACCGAGGTCGCCGACCTTGACGTCGGGGATCGGAATTTCCATCAGGCTCACCTTGGGCTCCTGGCCCAGCAGCATCCGTACGCCGACGCGCACGGCGGTCTGCGCCGTCCATGATGGCAGCAGCGCGCCGCCCGTGAACTTGAAGTCCGGATGCGCTTTCCAGTAGCCGAGGGCATCGCCCGAGATGCTGCCGGTGATGACTGGCGCCGGCCTGCCGGCCTGAGCGAAGGCCTCGGCCACCACGCGCGCTTCGCTGCCCGAGGTCCACACCGCGTCGATCGGACCCGGATTGGTTGCAAGCGCCTGCAGCACCACCGTCTTGGTCACCGCCGCGGTCCAGTTGCCGTTGACGTCGCGCACGACCTTCACGTCGGGCGATTCCGCGAACCCCTTGTCGGCTCCGACGCGCTGCTCGGCGACGAGCGGACTGCCGGCAATGCCCTCGACCCTCAGCACATTGCCCTTGCCGTTAAGCGCCGTGGTGATGTCCTTGGCCATGTCATAGCCGAACTTGATGTAGTTGGAATCGACGCTGACCGCGTAGGGCGTGGTGACGAGGCCCACCGAGACCACCGGAATGCCCGCCTTATAGGCCGCCTCGATGGCGTCGTTCAGCGCTGTAGACGATCCGGCCACGACAGTGATGACGCTGCATTTCTTGTCGATGAAGGCACGGAGCTGGGCGATCTGCTGGCTGGTGTCACCGTTCGAGTCCGAAAGCTCGAAGCTGCTGACGCTGCCGTCGGCCTGGAAAGCGCCGACGAGGCTCTTGAAGTGATTGGTCAGCGCCACTCGCCAGGGATTCCCCTGATACGATTCAGAATGGCACCATTTCCACGGCTTGGCCGGCATCGCGAAGCCGTCGAAGGCCGAAGGCTGCACATTCTGTTCAGCCCCGACATAGAGGCCGCGCAGATTGTCCGGCAGCGTGGCGAGCGCCGCCTTGCCGTCGGCAAGAGCGGCTATCGGATTTGCCAGCCCGGCGAGTAGCACAGCTGGGAGAAGTATGCGCACGGCATGCGTATCCATGGTTCGAGTTCCCCTGTTGATTTCATATATGATAGCATGTTTTAATAGGTAATAGAAACTTCGGGCGCTTGTCAATTGCCGCCGAGATCAGCAAATTCCTGCCGACCGGAACCAGCGGGACCAGAATCAGATGGGTGGGCCAAGAAAAAGCGACGTCGCCGCGCCGGCGGAAAAAACGCCCAGAGAGGGGCAAGCAGCCTATCTCGCGCCCGCGCTGGAGAAGGGCCTGGACGTGCTCGAGCTGCTTGCCCGACAATCCGAAGGACTGACCCAGAGTCAGATCGCGCAGCAGCTCAGCCGTTCGCTGCAGGAAGTCTACCGTATGGTCGTCTCGCTGGAGCGCCGGGGCTATATCCGCCGCGGACCCCAGGACGAGGCCTTCAGGCTGTCGATGAAGCTCTACGACCTTGCGCTCGCTTTCCCGCCGATCGAGATGCTCACCACGGCAGCCAACCCGATCCTCTTGCGGCTTGCGGCCGAAACGCAGCAGTCGATCCTGCTGACGGTGCTGGAAGGGGCGTTCATTCGCACCATCGCCTACGCCGACAGTCCGGCACCGCTGGGCTTCCGGGTGCGGCTCGGCACATCGAGTCCGGCAGAGCATACCGCCTCGGGCCGGGTGATCCTCGCTTTCCAGCCGCCAACGATACGCGAGTGGAATTTCGACGCGCTGGCGGCCAACGGCATCGATCGGGCGGAATTGCGACGGGTGCGGCAGCGCATCGAAGCCATCGCCGCGCGGCACTACGAGCTGATCGCGGGTGAAAACATTGCCGGTATCACCGACGTGAGTTTCCCGATCCTCGACGGCCGGGGGCAGGCCTTGGCTGCGCTGACCATGCCATTCCTCCAGTCGGTGCGCGGGCGGGTGCCGATCCAACAGGCTGCCGCTTCGCAATTCAAGGCGGCCTGCGAGCTGTCGAACATCCTGGGCGGCACGCCGCCCGAGCCCGAATTCCCGCTATCGGACCCGTTGACCCGCGCCCCGCACCCCGAATGAGAGCGGCTTTACACGGGGCTCGACCCAGGCAAGGGCTCCGCCATGATAGGCCGCGATATACCCCCGGCTTTCGGTCCGCTCATAAAAGCGGCGGCAGGCGCAGGCCTTACGACATTTCCTGACGGCCGCTCTTTACCTCGCGCGACACTGCCTCTAAAACCGCGCCGCTGCCGGACGCCTCCGGCTAACCCTCTGCTTGCCGCAACGCATCCGGCGGCATGCATTTTCACCACCCGCGCTCGTTTGCGGGACTGGATAGGAGAACCCTGATGCCGAATTCCGTTTCCCTGACATTTCCCGATGGTTCCGTCCGGGAGTATGACGCGGCGCTGACCGGCGCGGGTCTTGCCGAATCGATCTCCAAGTCGCTGGCCAAGAAGGCTGTCGCCTACAGTCTCGACGGCACCGTTCGCGATCTTTCCGATCCGCTCGGCACCTCCGGCAAGGTCGAGATCATCACCCGCGAGGATCCGCGCGCGCTGGAACTCATCCGCCACGACACGGCGCATGTGCTGGCGGAGGCCGTGCAAGAGCTGTGGCCGGGAACGCAGGTGACAATCGGGCCGGTGATCGAGAACGGGTTCTATTACGACTTCGCGCGCAACGAGCCGTTCACGCCGGACGATTTCCCGGCGATCGAGAAGAAGATGCGCGAGATCATCGCGCGCAACAAGCCGTTCACCAAGGAAGTGTGGTCGCGCGAGAAGGCGAAGAAGGTCTTCGCCGACAAGGGCGAGCGCTACAAGCTCGAGCTGATCGACGCCATTCCGGAAGACCAGGACCTCAAGATCTACGCCCAGGGCGACTGGTTCGACTTGTGCCGCGGTCCGCACATGGCCTCGACCGGGCAGATCGGCAATGCCTTCAAGCTGATGAAGGTGGCAGGCGCCTATTGGCGTGGTGACTCGAACAATCCGATGCTGACGCGCATCTACGGCACCGCCTTTGCCGACCAGGCGCAGCTCGAGGCCTACCAGACGCTGCTGGAAGAGGCGGAGAAGCGCGATCATCGCAAGCTCGGCCGCGAGATGGACCTGTTCCATTTCCAGGAAGAGGGGCCGGGCGTCGTCTTCTGGCACGCCAAGGGCTGGAAGATGGTGCAGAACCTGATCAACTACATGCGCCGCCGCCTCGACGAGCACGGCTATCAGGAGGTCAACGCGCCGCAGGTGCTGGACAAGAGCCTGTGGGAGACGTCGGGTCACTGGGGCTGGTATCGCGATGCGATGTTCAAGGTGACTGTCGCCGGCGACGACACCGACGACGACCGCGTCTTCGCGCTGAAGCCGATGAACTGTCCCGGTCACGTGCAGATCTTCAAGCATGGGTTGAAGTCTTACCGCGAACTGCCCGTCAAGCTTGCGGAGTTCGGCAATGTGCATCGCTACGAGCCGTCGGGCGCGCTGCACGGGCTGATGCGCGTACGCGGCTTCACCCAGGACGACGCGCATATCTTCTGCACCGAGGAGCAGCTCGCGGCCGAATGCTTGCGCATCAACGACCTGATCCTGTCGACCTATGCCGATTTCGGCTTCGACGAGGTCAGCGTGAAGCTGTCGACCCGGCCGGACAAGCGCGTCGGCACCGACGAGGCTTGGGACCATGCCGAGGCGATCATGAGCAACGTGCTGGAGACGATCCGCGCGCGCTCCGGCAACCGCATCAAGACCTCGATCAATCCGGGCGAGGGCGCCTTCTACGGTCCGAAGTTCGAATATGTGCTGAAGGACGCCATCGGCCGCGAATGGCAATGCGGCACCACGCAGGTCGACTTCAACCTGCCGGAGCGCTTCGGCGCCTTCTATATCGGCTCGGACTCGGAGAAGAAGCAGCCGGTGATGGTGCATCGCGCGGTCTGCGGCTCGATGGAGCGGTTCCTCGGCATCCTGATCGAGAACTATTCCGGCCATTTCCCGCTGTGGTTCGCGCCGCTGCAGGTGGTGGTGGCGACGATCACCTCGGATGCGGACCAATACGCCATCAAGGTCGTCGAACGGCTGAAGGCGGCCGGGCTGTTGGCCGAGACCGACCTGCGCAACGAGAAGATCAACTACAAGGTGCGCGAACATTCCCTGGCCAAGGTCCCGGTCATCCTCGTCTGCGGCAAGCGCGAGGCGGAAGAGGAAACCGTCAATGTCCGCCGGCTGGGCTCCCGCGACCAGGAATCGCTGAAGCTCGACGAAGCGGTGAAGCAGCTTTCCAACGAGGCGGTCTCGCCCGACCGCAAGCGTCGCGCAGCCTGACCTACCAGCACTTCCTAGAATGGCGGTGGCGTCTCCACCGCCATTTTCATATGCCTGTCACGCCAGCCTTGTAACGAGCCGCCATGCTCAAGTTGAAACTGCCGGAAAGACGATTTCCCGAGCTTTCCTACGCCAACCCGCATCAACCGGTGCTGACGCGCTGGTTCATCCATTCGGTCGAGGGGCTGTCGGGTCGCGACCGCTTTGCGGCGCTCTATGACTTCTGGCGCCGCCAGGTGGTTCCCACCGGTGATCGGGTGTTCACCCGCATGCTGGAGCTGATCGATGTCAAGGTGCGCAACGCTGTGCGGTGGCCGCCGGCGGCGCTGCCCGATACGCCGCTGGTCATCGTCGCCAACCACCCCTTCGGCATCGGCGACGGCATTGCCGTGCTTTCGCTTGTCGAGCAGTTGGGCCGCCCGTTCCGGGTCATGATCCACAAGGACTTGCTCAGGATCCGCGAGATGGAGCCCTATTCGCTGCCGATCGATTTTTCCGAGACAAAGGAAGCGCTGAAGAACAATATGGCGGTGCGCCATGAGGCCGTGAGGCTGTTGAAGGAAGGTGTCACCATCGTGATCTTCCCCGCTGGCGGTGTCGCCACGGCGCCCAAGGTCTTCGGCCGCGCCATCGACCTGCCATGGAAGATGTTTCCGGCCAAGCTGGTTCAGGAGGCCAAGGCCTCTGTCATCCCGATGCACTTTTCCGGCCAGAACGGGCGTCTGTTCCACCTCGTCAGCGGTCCGATGAACATGGCCGAGCGCGACAACCGCGTGGCCAAGTTCATCGGCAAGGCATCGTTGACGCTGCGTCTTTCCCTGCTCATCCGCGAGTTCGCCCGCCTGTCAGGCAGGACAATCGAGGTGCGCATCGGCGATGTGCTGAGCTGGCGCGACCTCGAGCCGCTGCGCGAGCGCAAGGCGCTGCTCGATCGTCTCTACCGCTCGGTCTTCGACCTGGCGACGCCGGCTGCGCAACGCGGTCGTGTGCCGTTCCTGCCGAGGCGGACGCGCAAGGCCGCCTGAATGACAAGCTGCCGTCTTGGCGACATAGTCACCCTTGATGGCCTTATTTAGCTGTTGCTTGAGTAATTTATAGATACTTATACTGTGGCTCAATAGCCACAGTCACAAGTTGCGCGATTTGCTATCAAAGGCTGGGTGGGGAGCTGAGCCGATGAATATCGCCAACACTATTGTACTGACGGGACTGGTCCTGGGTGCCGCAGGAGTTGGTATCAACTCCGCAATGGCCGGCGATGCGGCCCCCTCCTGGAGTGGCGCCTATATCGGCGCCAATATCGGCTATGGCTGGGATTCGGGGGATTTGGGTTTATTATTGAAACCTGGGCCTGAACACGCACCGCCTGATTTTCCTATTGAAGACATTCAGGCGATTGTAGACGCTCTAAACGAGGTCGGTGCGTTTCCAACGTCGATGTCGCCCTCCGCACGCGGCGTCGTTGGCGGCGGGCAGGTTGGCTATAACTGGCAGCTGCCTTCCAACTGGGTCGTCGGCATAGAGGCGGATATTCAGGCGTCGGGGATAAAGGGCTCGGAGACGCAACTAAGGAGCCCCCAGTTTTTTGATCAGACAGATACGACCGTCAGCAAGAAAGTTGACTGGTATGGCACCGTGCGCGCCCGCGCCGGCTATCTCGTCGATCCGCAATGGCTGGTCTACGCGACTGGCGGTTTGGCCTACGGCAAGACCAATATTGGCTTCAGCACGGTCAATTTACCTGCCATACCCGTGCAGAATCCCTGCTCCGAAGTTGATATTTGCGTGAACAGTTCGTCCGACAGCACCCGGTTGGGCTGGGCGTTGGGAGCGGGCGTCGAGACGATGCTGGCGCCCAACTGGAGCGTCAAAGCCGAGTACCTCTATGTTGATCTCGGGCGTCGGTCTTTTACAGCTCCCGCGACTGCTCCGCTGGATTTCAAAGTGTCGGCCAAGTTCCACGAGCATACCGTTCGCATCGGCCTGAACTACCACCTCAACTGAGAGCCGGACCCGGTCAGTCGGCGCCTTCCTCCGGATCGATGGCGGACGATTCATTGGCCACAACCTCGATTTCCTGGTTCTGGCCGGCAACCACCGTGAAATCCTTCTGATAGATGCGGTCGCGGTTCTTGGCGATGATGGTGTATTGGCCTTCGGCCAGCACCATCGAGGCGAAGGCGCCGACCGCTTCCTTGATCGGATCGCCGCTCTCGTTGAGCAGCGACCAGGATGTGTCGGCGATGGCTTCGCCGCCGGGCTCGCGCACCAGCTTCATCGTCATTTCGGCGGCGCGGTGCTCGACGGTTGCCTCCGTCAGCTTGCCGGCCTCGACACGGATGTCGGAGCGGATCACCGCGTTGACCGCGCCATAGGTGGAGACGACATGGTAGGTGCCGGCGTTCAGCCGCACCACGGTGTTGGGTGCGACTTCAGGGGCGATCAGCGCGCGGTCGCCATTGGCCGCGGCCTCGCCTTCATAGATCGAGAAGCGCAGTTTCTTCGACGGAATGGGCGCGCCGCCCGATGTCACCGCGTCGAGCTTCAGGCCGCCGGCGTCGAGCACGAGGCTTTCGCGCCTGGCCTCCTTGCCGACGGTGATGCGCTTGGTGGCGCCGGCGCGTCCGTAGGAGGCATGGACGAGATAACTGCCGGGATCAAGCTGGAACACGGCCGCGCCGCCATGCGCGGACGCCACCATCGGCAGCTTGCCGTCGCTGGCGGGTTCCGGCTTGAAGACGCGCCAGACGATGCCGCGGGTGATGTCGGCGCCCTTGTCGGTCAACTGCGCTGACAGCGTGATGGCGCCGCCGCTGCCGAGCGCCAGCGGAGCCTGGCTCTTCGGCGTCGCATAGCTCGAAATGCCTGGAAGTTTGATGTCGCCGACATCATTGGCGTTCTGGGCGAGCGCGAAGGAAACCGGCACCGCGAACAACGCAGCGACCAGTGCGATCACGAAAAGGCGCAGAGTCCCCTCAAACATGCTTGCGTTGAAGCCCAAGGCGGTGGCAATTTCAAGACCTAGAGCCGAATGATTTCAGGTCGAATTGACCTGAAATCTGAATCCGGCTCTAAGTCAAAGAAGTAGAGCATGATGTCGTCCGAAAACCGCCTCACACTTTTCGGCATCATGCTCTAGAAGCGCGTCGCCCGACGCGGCAGCTTCTTATCCGGCGCAAAACGCCACCGCCCGAGCCGCCCGACCTCCCGATGGCGTGCTTCAGCTCAAAATTGAATGCTATTGAATGCTTAGGAGACTTGCGCCCATGGTGTCGCCGATCATCGACTTCCTGCTCACCCGCAATTCCGCGCCGATCCCCGACCTCAAGGAGCCGGCGCCGAGCGACGCCGAGATCGCGACGATGATCGCGGCGGCCTCGCGCGTGCCCGACCATGGCAGGCTCGAGCCCTGGCGTTTCATCCTCTATCGCGGCGAGGCGCGCATCGAGGTCGGCAAGAAGCTGGCGGCGCTCGCCGAACAGCGCGAGGGGCCGTTGCCGGAAGGCCGACGCAACCAGGAACTGGCGCGCTTCTCGCGCGCGCCGCTGGTGATCGGCGTCGTGTCGGTGCCGAAGGAGAACCCGAAGATCCCACAATGGGAGATGTTCCTGTCGGGCGGCATGGCCGCCATGAACCTGATGATAGCGGCCAACGCGCTGGGCTATGGCACCAACATGATCAGCAACTGGTATTCCGACGTGGCCGAGGGCAGGGCGATCCTGGGGCTGTCGCCGCAGGAGCGCGTCATCGGCTTCGTCCATATCGGCTCCCATCAGGGACCAACGCCGGAGCGACCGCGGCCCGATCCGGCAAAGCTCTACGGCGATTACACGGGACCATGGGCAGGGTGAACCGTCTATGGACGCCGCAAAGGGGCGCGGCCTGGCTCACGATTCTTCGAAGGCGGTGCGTCCGCGCCGACGGAAGGATTGGAGCGGCGCGCTGTCATGACAGCGCGCACGTAGCCGGGCTCTATGACGATTACGCCGCGAGCGTTCGCTACAAACTGATCCCGATGGTCTGGTAGCGGTCAGGCGGAACTGCCTGCCGCCCTGGAGCATTTCACCGTTTCCGTGAAACGGTGAAATGCTCTATCCCCTTGTTTTTACGCAATTCCGGACGGAAAACCGCTCACACTTTTCCTGGAATTGCCCTGGCGCGCGCCAGCAGTCGTTCGGCCAGCCGCAGGTGCGGCCGGTCGTACATCTTGCCGTCGATGCCGACGACGCCTGGATTTCCCGCCGCCGCAAAGGCGTCGACGATCGCCTGCGATCGCCCGACCGCTTCGGCGGATGGCGTGAAGGCGGCGTTGATGACCGGCACCTGCGCCGGATGGATCGCCATCTTGCCGGTGAAGCCGTCGCGCTCGGCCTCGCGGCATTCCTTCTCAAAGGCGGCCATGTCGCGGAAATCCGGAAAGACGGTGTCGATGGCGGCAACTTCGGCCGCGCCGGCCGCCAGAATGGTCATGGTGCGCGCCAGGCGAAACAGGTCGGTGTAACAGCCGTCCTCGTCGCGGGTCGAGCGCGCGCCGATCGCGGCCGACAAGTCCTCGGCGCCCCAGGTCAGCCCGGCGAGCCGCGCGCTCGTTCCGGCATAGCTTGCCGCCGACAGCACGCCCGCCGCGGTCTCGGTGATGATCGGCACGATTCTTATGGCGCCGTCAGGCAGCCCGTTTTCGGCCTCATGCACCCGGAGCTTCGCCGCCAACTGCTGGACATCCTGCCCGCTGTTCGACTTGGGCAGCATGATGCCGTGGGGCTTCGCGGCGACGAGTGCCGCGAGATCGGCGTCGGTGAGGCCGGTCGACAGGTCATTAACCCGCACATAGATGGCGGAACCCGTCCGGTGTCTTTGGCTCGAAATGAACCCGGCCGCGGTCGTGCGTGCCGCCCCCTTGTTCGCGGTGGCGACGGAATCCTCGAGATCGACAATGACCACGTCGGCGCCGGCGCCAAACCCTTTTTCCAGCTTCCGCTCGGAATCGCCGGGTACGAAAAGCAGCGAGCGCATCAGGCCGCCTTCTTCAGCATCATCGCCTGCCTTGTGCATTTGGCGACGAGAACGGCATTTTGATTGTAGGCGCGATGCTCGAACTCGACGATGCCGCGGTCGGGCTTCGACTTGGACTCGCGCACGGAGACGACCGTCGTCTCGACCCGGATGGTGTCGCCGTGAAAGACGGGATGCGGGAACACCGTCTCCTTCATGCCGAGATTGGCGACAGTGGTGCCGACCGTGATGTCGTTCACCGAAATACCGATCATCAGGCCGAGCGTGAACAGCGAATTCACCAGCGGCTTGCCCCATTCGGTCTTTGCGGCGAAGTCGAAATCGATGTGCAGGGGCTGCGGGTTCAGCGTCATCACCGAAAACAGCATGTTGTCGCTCTCGGTCACCGTCTTGCGCAGCGCGTGATGGAAAACGTGGCCGACGACAAACTCTTCCAGATAAAGCCCGGCCATGGTTCGACCTCCTCCAATGCACCTGCTTGATAGGCGTTGGCTGCGCCTCCATCAAGCCGGTTAAGAAACATGGTGAACCGTTCGTAAACCATTTCCAGCCTACCGTTGACAACGGGGCCGGGAACATTCCGGCATGGGCGTAGCTGGTCGGCATGGTTGTTTCGCACTTTCTAAAATGGATTGATACGGCAAGGGTTTCCGAGCGTGCCGCGGCCGCGAGCGCGCTGGCGCGTGCCTATATCAATTCCGATCTGCCATTCGAGGATCGCTGCGCCGCCGAGGCGGCGCTCACGCTGCTTCTGGACGACGCTTCCTCCAAGGTGCGGCTGGCGCTCGCCGAGGCGCTGTCGATGAGCCATCACGCGCCGCCGCAGGTGATCAGCGCGTTGGCAGCCGACCAGCCGGAAGTCGCGGCGCTGGTTCTGGCGCGTTCGCCGCTGCTGACCGATGCCGATCTGATCGAGCGCGTCGCCTGCGGCCAGAAGGCGACGCAGAAGCTGATCGCCAACCGTCCGGTCGTCTCGATGTCGCTGGCGGCGGCAATCGCCGAGATCGGCGAGCCGGAGGCCTGCGCCGCGCTGGTCGGCAACAGCGGCGCCGAGATTGCTTCGCTGAGCTTCCGCCGCATGGCCGAGCGGCACGGCCACCTGCCGCTGGTGCGCGAGGCGCTGATTGCCGATCGACGCTTGCCCGCCGATTGCCGGCACATGCTGCTGGTCAAGCTCGGCGAGACCCTGAAAGGTTCACCCCTGGTGCTGGCGATGATGGGTGCGGCACGCGCCGATCGCGTGATGCGCGACGCCTGCGTGAAAGCCTCGGTGACGCTGATCGAGGGAACGCGCCTGGAAGAACATGCCGCGCTGATCGAGCATCTGAGGCTGCGCGGCGACCTTACGGCAAGCTTCATCATCCGCACCATCGCGCATGGCAAGGTGGACTTCTTCGGCTCGACTCTGGTGGCTTTGGCCCAACAGTCCGAGCAGCGGGTGACAGCGCTTCTAGCCGGCGGGCACGACGTTGCACTGCAGGCGCTGTTCCGCAGCGCCGGACTTGCGCCGGCCACGCATGCCATCATCCTGCGCGCACTCAAGATCTGGCGCGAGGTCGCCAACGGCCGGCGTGTCGCCGGGGTACAGGAAGTGAGCTGGCTGATGCTGAAGGAGCTCGGCGGCCAATCCGCCGACGGCGATCTTGCCGGGCTGGTGAAGTCTATCCACCTCGATGCCTTGCGGGAAAACGCGCGCGGGCACGCGCTGGCCATCGCCGCGGCCTAGGGCATATTCAAGTCTCAGCCGAGTTCCTGGGCGAGGCCGATGAGAAGCCCTTCAGGCCCGCGGATGTAGCAGAGCCGATACGCGTCTCTATACTGGACCACTTCGCCGACGAGCTCGGCGCCGCGCTTGCGGAGTCTCTCAAGGGTCTCGTCGACGTCGTCCACGGTGAACATGGCGCGGAGATAGCCCAGGGCGTTCACCGGAGCGTTGCGGTGATCCGCGATGACAGGCGGTGTGATGAAGCGGGACAGCTCGAGCCGGCTGTGGCCGTCCGGCGTGCGCATCATGGCTATCTCGACGTGCTGATCGCCCAGTCCGGTGACACGTCCGGCCCACTCTCCCTCGACCGTGGCCCGCCCCTCGAACTCGAGGCCGAGCTCGCGGAAGAATTCAATCGTCTCGCCGAGGTCCTCGACGACGATTCCTATGTTGTCCATCCGTTTGAGCGCCATGTGTCCAACCTAAAAATGTCTCGACCAGCCTGACAAGAACCATTCCCGAACCGGTCTGACCTGAAACGCGGCACGCTCCGAATTGTTCAGGCGCGACCCTTCGCAAAGAAATCCGGATAATCTTCCATCGCCGCGGCGATGATGCGTAGCGAGGCGGCGATCTGCAGAATTTCGAGCCGATCGCTGCGTTGGGCGATGCTGGCCGCATATTGCCTCGCCACCGCGACGGTCGCGGTCTGCGGCTCGCCCGGCCGCCTAAACAGCAATTCGCCCGCCAGGCCGCGCAAGAAATTGCCGATGGACTCGACCGTTTCGTGCGGGACGGCGGAGTTCAGTTGCGCGTGGCGCAGCCGCAGCACTTCCAGCCCGACGGTTACGGCCGAAATGCTTCCGCCAAGAATGGGGTCGCCCTTGCGGCCCGTCTGCTGCACCTGTGGCATCAGCTGGTTGATCCGGTCATAGGCGAGGCTTTCGAAGGCCGAGCGCCGGGGAATGCGCTCATGCAGGCAAAGCCGCGCCAAATCCTCGCGCATCGCCTGCGAGATGCGCTCCACGGTGACCCAAGGGTCGGCGGGCAGCACGACAATGAAGACGCCGATGGCAATCAGGATGCCGACCAGGATCGACGCCGAGCCGGCGAAGAACGGCCCGGGATCGTAGATCATCTGTTGATGCGGGCTGAGGAAGGCGAGAAAGTTGATGGCGAAGGCGGTGGCGACACCGACATGGCGGGGATTTGCCATGCCGAGCGCCGCGGGCAACAGGATCGGCACCACGAAGAGCGTGAACCAGCCGAAGCCCGGCAGCGCCGGCAGCGCGACCTGGCCGACCAGAAACGCAAACGGCAGCGCGATCAGCGTTCCGGTGAAGAAACCCCAGGCGGACTGCACCGGATCCGGGCGTGCCGCGAACAGGCTGGAGACGACGGCGACGAGGATGACGGTGCCGGCGGCTTCCGACCATTTGGTCGTCAGCCAGAAGGCCGCCACGAGCAACGTCGCGAGCGCCGCGCGCACGGCGTTGCGCCATGCGGCCTGGTAGTCGCGGTGGACGACCAGCGCCGGCTGGCCTCGCTCGCTCGATTTCCGGGAGACAGGCGAGCGGAGCGCGTCAAGACCGCGCATCACCTGCTTCAGCGCCTCGGCGAAATCGCCGGCAATGGTCAGGCGGGTGATGGTGCCGACCTTCTCTTCGGCGGTATCGTTGGAGCCGTTATCGTTGGGCAGGTCGGGCATCTCCCTGGCCTTGCTTGCGATCGCATCGAGCCGCGCCACCCAGGGGCCGGTGTCGTCGAGCGCGCCGGGTGTCGCCGAAAGTTCGCCGACGAAGGCCTTCAATTCGCTGCGCATGGGAATGAGCGCCGCGTTCTTCGGCCTGCGGTGGCTGTGCAGTGCGCGCGCTGCCGAAAGCGCCCACAGAAGCTGACCGATCGTGCGCCGCACCGGGTGGGCGCGGGTGGCGAAGCTCGGCGCCTCCAGGCGCGCATAGGTGCGCATCTCGGCAAGCGTCTGGGCATCGGTGATCAGCTTGCGCTGGAGTGCGGCGAGGCTTGCGGGATCGCCGTTGGAAAAGGCGCCGCCGGCATATTCGGCGAGGTCGAGGATGCTGCGCTTCAACCTGGAAATGATGGCGTCGGCCGCGAGCTTCGGCAGGATCAGCCGGCTGGTGACGCCGGCGCAGACGATGCCGAGCGCGATCTCCGCGCAGCGGGCGACGGCGAGGTCGACGACAATATGCGGCTGTCCGAGGGCCGGCAGGCTGATGATCATCGCGGTATAGCCGGCAAGCGCGGCGCCATAGGCTTCCGGGTTGCGCAATAGCGACGAGACCAGCGTGCAGACGCCGATCCAGAGCGCCAGCACACTCACCAACAGCCAGGGATTGGCACCGAACAGCGATGTGATGCCGACGGCCGCCAGGCCGCCGGCCAGCGTGCCGAGCAGCCGGTAGAAGCCCTTTGCCAGCACCATGCCGGCGACCGGCTGCGCGACGATGAACACCGTCATCATCGCCCATTGCGGATGGTCGAGCTTCAGCGCGTAGGCGACAAGCAGCGCGATCAGTCCGGCCGAAACCGTGCGCAGGGCAAAAATCCAGTCCGAACGGGTCGGCTGCGTCAAACCGCTTAAGGGCGTCTCGACAACCTCTTTCAACCGCGTCCAGGTCACATCGGTTCTCCGCGCCGGAGACTGTTATGGACCGGCGGGCGATCAGATATCCAGCACATCCGCCTCTGTGAATTCGGCGCGCTCCTGGATGAAGCGGAAACGCGCCTCGGGCTTGGTGCCCATCAGCGCGTCGACGGCATCCTTGGTGGCCTGCTCGGCGTCGATCACGTCGACCCTCAAAAGCGTGCGCTTCCTCGGATCCATCGTGGTCTCCTTGAGCTGCGCGGCCATCATCTCGCCCAGGCCCTTGAAGCGGCCGATCTCGACCTTGCCGCGGCCGGTGAATTCGGTGCGCAGCAGTTCGTCCTTGTGCGCGTCGTCGCGGGCGTAGCCGACCTTGCCGCCCTGCCGGATCGAATAGAGCGGCGGCACGGCCATATAGAGATGGCCGCCGCGGATCAGGTTCGGCATCTCCTGATAGAAGAAGGTGATCAACAGCGAAGCGATGTGCGCGCCGTCGACATCGGCGTCGGTCATGATGATCACGCGGTCGTAGCGCAAATCCTCGTCGCGGTATTTCGAGCGCGTGCCGCAGCCGAGCGCCTGGATCAGGTCGGAAATCTGCTGGTTGGCGGCAAGCTTGTCGTTGCCGGCGGAGGCGACGTTGAGGATCTTGCCGCGCAGCGGCAGCACCGCCTGGCTGGCGCGGTCGCGCGCCTGCTTGGCCGAGCCGCCGGCCGAGTCGCCCTCGACGATGAAGATCTCGGCGCCGGCGGCGGCGTTCTGCGTGCAGTCGGCGAGCTTGCCCGGAAGGCGCAGCTTGCGCACCGCGCTCTTGCGCGAGACTTCCTTTTCCTGGCGGCGCCGCACGCGCTCGTCGGCGCGCGCGATCACCCACTCCAGAAGCTTCGAGGCTTCCTGCGGATTGTCTGCCAGCCAGTGGTCGAACGGGTCGCGAAGGGCGTTCTCGACGATGCGCATCGCCTCGATCGTCGCCAGCCTGTCCTTGGTCTGGCCGACGAATTCAGGCTCGCGGATGAACACCGACAGCATGCCGGCGGCCGAGATCATCACGTCGTCGGTGGTGATGATCGAGGCGCGCTTGTTGCCGATGAGGTCGGCGTAAGCGCGCAGTCCGCGCGTCAGCACGTTGCGGAAGCCGGCCTCATGCGTGCCGCCTTCGGGGGTCGGAATGGTGTTGCAATAGGAGTTGAGGAAACCGTCGCCGCCGAACCAGGTCACCGCCCATTCGAGCGAAGCGTGGCCACCCTGCTTGTCGCTCTTGCCGGCGAAGACCTCGCGCGTGACCTGGAATTCGTCGCCGAGCGTCGCCTTGAGATAGTCCTTCAGGCCGCCGGGGAAATGGAACTCGGCCTTGGCCGGCGTCTGGTCCTTTTCCTTGATCAGCGACGGATCGCAGGTCCAGCGGATCTCGACGCCGCCGAACAGATAGGCCTTCGAGCGCGTCATGCGGTAAAGCCGCGCCGGTTCGAAGGCGGCGCCCTTGCCGAAGATCTGCTCGTCGGGATGGAAGCGGGTCCTGGTGCCGCGGCGGTTGTGGACCTCACCGAGATGCTCAAGACCGCTGACCGGGACGCCGCGCGAAAAACGCTGGCGGTAGAGCTGACGTCCGCGCGCGACCTCGACCTCGAGATGGTCGGACAACGCGTTGACGACCGAGACGCCGACGCCGTGCAGGCCGCCGGAGGTCTCGTAGACCTTGGAGTCGAACTTGCCGCCCGAATGCAGCGTGGTCATGATGACTTCGAGCGCCGGCTTCTTGAATTTCGGATGCGGATCGACCGGGATGCCGCGGCCGTTGTCGGTGACGGTCAGGAAGCCGTCGGCGGAAAGCTCGACGTCGATGAAGGTGGCGTGACCGGCGACCGCCTCGTCCATCGAATTGTCGATGACCTCGGCGAACAGGTGATGCATCGCCTTGTCGTCGGTGCCGCCGATATACATGCCCGGACGGCGTCGCACCGGCTCGAGCCCTTCCAGCACCTCGATGTCGGCGGCGCTGTAGCCCTCGCTGCCGTCGCGGACGGCGGTCGAACGCTTCGCGGCCTGAACGAGCGGATCGGCCGGGCGTGACGGCGCGCGCACCGGCTGTGCCGGCTTTTCCATCTTGCCGAAGAGGTCGTTGCTGTCGTCCATGCTGGGCCTAGCGTCCGGTAATGCGAATCACGTCTCGATACTGCCACGCTTTTGGCGGGCGAACGAGTTCCTGTTCCGTTCAGGGATCAAACTGTCTCTTATTCCAAAACCATTCGATAACCAAGCCGGCCGAAATAGGGCGGCCGGCGTGCCCCGGTGTTCCCGATTCTTTAACATTAACGCCTAGCGTGAGGCCTAACCAACAAAAGACCACGGGCGTCAGGGGTTTCGTTGTGAGGGGCAGGGCCATAACCATGATCGGCATCGCCGCCGTGTTCGGCGCGATCTCGATCTTTGCGGCGGATTTCTGGGTCAAGAGCCAGGCGAAGGCGCAGCCCGAGGTCAAGGTCGTCTCCGTCATGGCGCCGCAGCAGCCCAAGGTCGAGTTCAAGACCATCGTGGTCGCAAGCGCGCCGCTGCGCTACGGCATGGAGCTCGGACGGCCGCAGCTCGCCGAGATTCCGTGGCCGCAGGATTCGCTGCCGCAAGGTGCTTTCCCGACGATCGACAAGCTGCTTGCGGACGGCAGCCGGGTCGTGCTGTCGCCGGTCGAGGTCAACGAACCGGTGCTGCTCACCAAGCTGTCGGGGCCGAATGGCCGCGCCACCCTTTCCAACATGCTGTCGCCGGGAATGCGGGCCGTCACCATCCGCACCGATGAGATCGCCGGTGTCGGCGGCTTCATCACGCCGGGAGACCGCGTGGACGTCGTGCTGACACGCGACGCTGGCGATATCCAGGAAGTGTCCAAGAATGCGCAAGGCGCCGCCGGGTCGACCGTCACGTCCGAGATCGTCGTCTCCGACGCCAAGGTGCTTTCGGTCGGACAGGGCGCCGACGAGCGCAAGACCGAGCCGCAAATCGCCAATTCCGTGACCCTCGAAGTCACCAACGAAGGGGCGCAGAAAGTGGCGCTTGCCCGCACCGTCGGCACGCTGTCGTTGTCGCTGCGGTCCGCCGCCGACGCAACCGCCAGCAATGGCGGGCTTACGACCATCTCGTCCTTCGGCGGCTCGGTTGCCGCAAACGCGCAGGCGAGCACCGCCTCGCTCGTCAACGCAGTGACGAAAGACCAGGGCGAGCCGAAACTAAAGACGGTGATCGTGACGCGTGGCGACAAGGTCGAGGAATACAAGGTTCCTTCACGGGAACCGCCGCAGGAACTGCAGCAATAGCCGGTGGGGACCGGCAGGGACGGGGCAAGATGTTCGGGTTTGATGCATTTCGGACGACCGGGGGATGGCGTCTTCTCGGCGCGATAGCGCTGGCGGCGGCAATGCTTGGCGTCGCCGCGCCGGCAAGGGCTGGCAATGACGTCGTCTATGTCTCGGCGAACAAGAACGCCTCGATCAAGGTGGCCAAGGGCAAGCCGAAGACGATCATGACGAGCGCCGCCTTCTACCAGATCGTCATCGGCGATCCGGAGATCGCCAACGTCAATCCGCTGACCGACAAGTCCTTCTACGTGCTCGGCAACAATCTGGGCACCACCGGCATCGCCCTGTTCGACCAGAACAAGCAGCTTGTCGGCACCATCGACATCGAGGTGACGCTGGACACCGACCAACTGGCCAGCACCATCCGCGCCAGCGTGCCCGACGCCAAGATCAAGGTCGGTTCGGCGAACGGCCGCGTCGTGCTGTCGGGCGAGGCCGACGATGCGGTCGCCGCCGACAAGGCCAGCAAGATCGCGTCGCGCTTTTCCGGCAACGAGGAAATCATCAACTCGGTCAACATCTCGTCCTCGCAGCAGGTGCAGCTCAACGTCCGCTTCGTCGAGATCAATCGCCAGGCCGGTCAGGATCTCGGCGCCAAATACGCCGCCAATTTCGCCTATGGCATCGGCAACCGCAAAGTCGTGCTGAACCCGGATGGGGGAAACCTGACGGCTGCCGGAACAGGCGAGATCATCGGCAGCCTGCTTTCGAACGGCGTTTCCATCGACATCGCCATCAAGGCGCTGGAGGAACGCGGCCTGGCGCGGCGGCTGGCGGAGCCAAACCTGATTGCACGTTCGGGCCAGACGGCGAGCTTCCTTGCCGGCGGCGAGTTCCCGATCCCGGTTTCCGAAGACAATGGTAAGATCAGCGTCACCTACAAGAAGTACGGCGTCGGCCTGGATTTCACGCCGACGGTGCTGAAGGACGGGCTGGTAAGCCTCGACATCGCGCCGGAAGTGTCCTCGATCGACCCGTCCGCTTCCATCCAGGTCAGCAGCGGCATTTCCATTCCGGCCTTCATCGTGCGCCGCGCCAGGACATCGGTCGACCTCAAGAACGGCCAGAGCTTCATGATCGCCGGCCTCCTGCAGTCGCAGAACGACATCACGACATCGCGGGTGCCGGGGATCGGCAGGCTGCCGGTGCTCGGTCCGCTGTTTTCGTCGAAATCCTATCAGCGGCGTGAGACCGACCTGGTCATCATCGTCACGCCTTACCTGGTCAAGCCGGTCGATCCCTCGAAGAATATGGTCGAGCCGACCGACGGCACTCAGCCGGCAAGTCCCGCCGACTATTTCCTGAACAACACCGAGGAAGTGGACGCCTCGGCGTCGAAGCGTCCGGTGACGCTGGCGGACGGCAGCGCCGCCCGCCCGATGGCTGCCGCCACGTCCGGCCACTTCCTCGATCTGCCAAAGGACTAAGGCCATGCGCATCCCCGTTTGCATCGCTCTGCTCCTGTCGGGTTTCGCCGGCGGCTGCACCAGCGACGACTATGTCCGCACCGAAGGGGTGACGCCCGGAGTCGGCAACGCACAGGCTTCCAACACCGCCATGCAGATGGTCGATCCGTGGAAGTACGGCGTGCAGAACACCCGGCTTCTCGTGCCGGCCCGGCGTCCGGGTTCCGAGAGCACCGCCGTCGGTGCGAAGGCTGGCTCGGGGTCGGCGCCGACGACATCATCATCAACGACATCGGACTGACGGGCTGACGACGATGGCATCTGGTAGCAAGACCAAGAAGATCCTGCTCGTTTCGACGGACACGACGTTCTTGCAAGACACACGGACGGCTTTCGCGGCCTCCGAGGTCATCGAGCTTTTGACGCTGGAAAAGAGCGTCAACGAGCTGCGCGGCGAGATCCTCGAGACGGACTTCGGCACGGTCATCGTCGACATGGATGCAGCCAAGCTCGAGGAAATCGAGTCGCTACAGCGCGTCATGCGACGGCTGGAAGGCCGCATTCCGGTGATCGTCGTGACCCAGGAATTCAACGCGGCGGCGGTGCGTATCCTGGTGCAGCTCAAGGTCGCCGATTTCCTGGTCAAGCCGATCACCACGGCCGACCTGGTGCGTTCCGTCATCCGTGCGCTGCAAGGGCCGGGGCGGGAAGAGAACACCGAATCGCACATCTACACGTTCATGCCGGCCGCCGGCGGCGTCGGCACCACCACGCTCGCCTTGCAGACGGCGTTCCAACTGCATCATTCGGTGACGCGCGGCGCCTCGACATGCGTCGTCGACCTCAATTTCCAGCAAGGCGCCTGCGCCGAATATCTCGATCTCGAACCGCGCTTCGACATCACGGAAATCGAGAACCAGCCGGAGCGCCTCGACCGGCAATTGCTTGACGTGATGCTGTCCAAGCATGCGAGCGGGCTGTGCGTGCTTGCTGCTCCCACGCGCCCGTCGGACATGCGCTCGTTCAAGACCGATGTCGTGGTGCGCATGCTCGACCTCGTGGCGGCCTATTTCGACAATGTCGTCATCGACATGCCGCGCACATGGTTCCCCTGGACAGAGACGGTGCTGCTCGGCTCGAACAAGCTCTATATCGTCGCCGAGATGACGGTACCCTGCCTGCGCCATACGCAGCGTCTCATCCAGGCCGTCTATGAGACCGCCGGCAAGGAAGTGAAGCCCAACGTCATCGTCAACCGCTTCGAGCAGAAGATGTTCGACAGCGGCATCAAGCAGGCTGACGTCCAGGAGATACTCGGCGAGCATTTCGTCGGCGGCATCTCCAACAATTACCGGCTGGTGCGCGAGGCGGTCGACCGCGGCGTGCCGCTGCACGCCATCGATCCCAACGCCAATGTCGTCAACGACCTGAAGAAGATCATTCTGCCGGAGGAGGCCGTGCAGACGATGGCCAAGTCGAAGTCGCTGTTCGGCCTGGGCAAGGGCTTGCTGAAGAGGAAAGCAGGATGAACAGCCGCTTTTCCAACCTGCAGAGCCGCGACGTTCGTCCGCAGCGGGCGCCCGAACCCGTTTCGGTGACGCACAATGCAGTGATCATTCCGACGACCCGCAAGCCGGCGCCGCCGAAGCCTGAAGCAGCGCCTGCAAAGAGCGCCAACAAGGTGCTCGATGCGCGTGTGCGTATCCATCGCATGCTGCTCGAGGAGATCAACCTCGTGGCGCTGGAGCGGCTGCCCCGGGATGAAATGCGCCGGCAGGTGCATGAATTCGTCTCGGAAAAGACGCGCAACGAGCGGATGGCGATCAACAACGCCGAACTCGACGCCCTGGTCGACGACATCGTCGACGAGATGGTGGGCCTCGGCCCGCTAGAGCCGCTGCTCAAGGACCCCGAGATCAACGATATCCTGATCAACGGTCACCAGAACTGCTTTGTCGAAAAGCGCGGCAAGTTGCAGCAGGTCAACATCCCGTTCAAGGATGAGGCACATCTACTTCGAATCATTAATAAAATCGTCGCGGCGGTCGGCCGCCGCGTCGATGAATCGCAGCCGATGGTCGACGCCCGCATGCTCGACGGCTCACGCTTCAACGCGGCGATCCGCCCGGTCGGCGTCGACGGGCCGCTGGTGTCGATCCGCAAATTCTCCAAGAACAAGCTCGGCCTGCACAAGCTGGTCGAATTCGGCGCCATCACCCAGAACATGGCCGAGGTGCTGGCGGCGGCGGTGCATGCCCGCAAGACCACGATCATCTCAGGCGGCACCGGCACGGGCAAGACGACGATGCTCAACGCCTTGTCGGCCTTCATTCCGGAAGACGAGCGCCTGATCACCATCGAGGACGCGGCCGAGTTGCAACTGCAGCAGCCGCATGTCGCGCGCATGGAAACGCGTCCAGCCAATATCGAGGGCCACGGCGAATTGAAGCAGCGCGATCTGGTCAAGAACGCGCTGCGCATGCGCCCCGACCGCGTCATCCTCGGCGAGTGCCGCGGCGAGGAGGCCTTCGACATGCTGCAGGCGATGAACACCGGTCATGAAGGCTCGATGGCCACAATCCATGCCAACACGCCGCGCGATGCCATCTCGCGTCTGGAACAGATGCTCGGCATGACCGGCATGCCGATGACCGTGCAGTCGATCCGCAGCCAGATATCCAGCGCCATCGACATCATCGTCCAGCTGACGCGCCTGTCCGACGGCAAGCGCAAGGTTACCAGCGTCGCCGAAGTGACCGGCATGGAAGGCGACGTCATTCAGATGCAGGAGATCTTCCGCTTCGTGCGCACCGGCATGGAGGCGGACGGAAAGATCCTAGGCCACTTTGAAGCGACCGGCATCCGGCCACGCTTCCTCGAGGACTTGCGCAACATGGGCATCGAATTCCCGGGCAAGTATTTCGAACCCGGCCGGCCGCAGGACTAGGCCGGTGTTCGAGGGATACAGCCCGGTCTATGTCGTCTACGCCGCGGCGGCGCTCACCGGCATCATGATCGCCGAGGGCCTTTATTTGCTCTATGCCGGGCGCAGCGACAAGCGCACGGCCATCAACCGGCGCATGAAGCTCGCGGAGAACAAGATCAGCCAGGAGCAGGTGCTGATCCAACTGCGCAAGGAACGCGGGATCGACGGCGGCGGCTCCATCTTTTCCCTCGACCGCTTCCGCGCCCTGCGCACGCAGTCCGGCATGACCACGCCGCTGCCGAAGTTCCTGACGATCACCTCGGGCGTGGCCGCGGCGCTGGCGCTTGTCGGCATCTGGAAGGGCCTGCCGCTCCTGTTCGGCCTCATCCTGTTTGTCTTGCTGTTGCCGGTGCTGCCGGTAATGGCCATGCGCTTCCTGCGCAAGCGCCGGCACAAGCGGTTCGGCATGCAACTGCCCGAGGCGCTGGAGCTGATCACGCGCGGCCTGAAGGCCGGCCATCCTGTGCCGGTGGCGGTTGCCATGGTGTCGCGCGAAATGGCCGATCCGATCGGCACCGAGTTCGGCGTCGTCGCCGACGAGGTGACCTATGGCTCCGACCTGGTCTCGGCGCTGAACAACCTTTTCGACCGGGTGGGGCATGAGGACCTGCCGCTGTTCGTCACGGCGGTGTCGATCCAGAGCAGTTCGGGCGGCAATCTGCGCGAGATCCTCGACGGCCTGTCGGCGACGATCCGCGACCGCGGCAAGCTGCGCCGCAAGGTGCGCGCCATTTCGACGGAGGGGCGCATGTCGGCTTACATCCTGACCGCGGTCCCCGTGCTTCTGTTCACCGCCATCATGGTGCTGATGCCGCAATTCTACCAGGATGTCTGGGACGTGCCGAAGACCTGGTACATGCTGGGCGGCTCCGTCTTCTGGCTGCTGCTTGGCAACGCCATCATGTTCAAGATGTCGAATTTCAGGTTCTGAGATGGAAGACGTCATCCGCTTCCTCGCTTCGCTCGCGCCGACCTCGCCGATGCCGGTCGCCGTGCTGCTCCTCGTGCTGGGCGGCGGCGCCGTCGCCTGGCCGCTGGTGCTCGCCAAGGGCGATCGCGGCGACGTCAAGCGCCGGCTGAAGGTGGAGATTTCGCAGCCGACCGAGCAGGCGGAGCCCGCGCCCAAGAAGAGCACCAACGCCGTGCGCGAGAAGGCGGTGAAACGGGCGCAGGAGTTCTATGCCAAGAGCGATCCGGAAAATGTCGCGCGGCTGCGCCTGAAGCTCATCCAGGCCGGCTACATGGAGCCGCGCGCCGTCGGCATGTTCTTCCTGATCCGTTTCGCCGCGCTGGTCGGCGCGGCGCTCGGCGCATTCCTGGTCAACCACTGGGCTGCCAGTGCCGAGTCGACCATGACCAGCCGCTGGACCTTCATCATCCTGTCGGGTGCCGGCGGCTATTTCCTGCCTGGCCTGGTGCTGACGCAGAAGGTTCGGGAAAAGATGCGCGAATACCGCAACGGCTTTCCCGATTTCATGGATTTGATGATCGTCTGCTCCGATGCCGGCATGAGCATGGAGGCCGGCATCGAGCGGGTCTCCAGGGAGCTTGCCAGGACCTACCCGTCGCTCAGCCAGAACCTGATCCTGGTGTCGCTGGAGTTGCGGGCCGGGCGCAGCCTCGACGACGCCCTGAAGGCGCTTGCCGACCGCCTCAGCCTCGACGAGGTTCGCTCCTTCGCGACGCTGCTGCAGCAATCCAAGGAACTCGGCACCAGCCTGTCGGGCTCGCTGCGCGTCTTTTCCGACGAAATGCGGCACAAGCGCATGTCGCTGGCCGAGGAGAAGGCGCATGCCCTGCCGGCCAAGATGTCGGTCCCGGTGACGGTTTGCATCCTTCCGGTGGTGCTGATGATCGCCATCATACCGATCGTCGTGAAGCTGACCGCGCACTAAGGATGCAGGTGAGGCCGGCCTGCAAATGGCGGCCTTCTGCGCTTCCGTACTTCAAGTACGCTCGCTGTGGCCTTCGCTGGCTGACGCTCTCATAAGTATCTCCGCTCCATGAAGGCCACGGCCGGAGTAGGCCGGTTCTCGGAACCCGTCGCTCTCGGCCCGGCCCGACCTGAATCCGGGCAGCCGTGGTTAACGCATCCTCTGCGGGCAACCAAAATTTAGCTGCATTTCGGCACCGAAGCTTAATCGCTCTTCTGTATGGTTTTTCCTGAAGAACGACCCGGCAAATCGGGCGATGGGGCAGGGGCATGCGTCAGAGACTTCCCAGGGCAGCGGCAGCGTTGGCGGCCGTCTTGATGATTACCGGCTGCACGACGAACAACAATGTCGACACGACCAAGACCACGGCGATCCAGCCGGTGGCCAAGGATGTGAGCGCCAACGACCTCGTTGAAGGCAAGGCGCAGTTCCGCGAGGCGAATTTTGGCCTTGCCGAACAGCATTTCCGCAAGGCGGTCGAACTCAAATCCGACAATGCCGAGGCCTGGATGGGGCTTGCCGCATCCTATGACGAGCTTGGCCGCTTCGACTTCGCCGATCGCGCCTATATGCAGCTGTTGAAAGTCGCCGGGCGCAAGCCGCAGATCGTCAACAATATGGGTTATTCGCAGCTTCTGCGCGGCAACAAGAAGAAGGCGCGCGCTCTGCTGCTCGAAGCCAAGGCCGGCATGGCCGACCAGACGGTGGTCAACGCCAATCTGGCGCTGCTCGACAAGGGCTGATCCGTCTGCGGGTTCCCGTTTCCCGTGTATCCTCACGGGATTTCGCCTCACATGTCGACGCTTTGTAAACCCTGTGTCGAGGTAGCGTTGGGCATCGCCCGAAAACGGTTTGCGCCAGCCGCAGTCAGCCTACATTGGGGGGACGGGCACCGGTTAGACGCTAGAGGCAGTTCTTCACGGATGTTGGATTTCAGTTCGCTCCTGCTCGCGGCGGCGCTGTCGGGCACATGCCTCAGCATTACCATGTTTGCCATCTGGCTCACCACGCCGCGGGCGCGCTTCGTGCTCACGGTCGCCTGCGGCACCCTGGTGCTCGTCGCCCATGTCGTCGCGTTCTGGCGCTATGCCAAGGATGCCGATCCCTGGCTGTGCCAGGTCGTGCTGGCGCTGTTGACCCTGGGTTTCCTGATCATCTGCCTGTCGGCCATGCAGTATCTCGGCTTTCGCGACTACCGCCGCGCCATCGTGCCGGCGCTGGCCGCGATGGCGGCCTGCGCTCTGGTCACCTATCTCGGCTTCGACGGCATCGGCTTCCAGATCACCTATGCGGCCGTGACGGCGCTGCTCGCGGCGATCGGGGCGATGTTCTGGATGAAGGGGGATCACGCCCGGCGAATCCTTCTGGTCGTCTCCTTCCTCAGCGGAGCCTGCGGTCTGTCCTTCGCGCTGTGCGGCCTGGTGTTGCTCGTCCAGGGGCAATGGGTCCTCGGCGCCGCGCCCGACAATTGGGCGGAACGGCTGAACTCCGTCGTCGCGGTCGCCTGCATGACCGGCCTCGGCGCGCTGACGCTTTCGCTGCACCACCTGCAGGCGCAGATCGAGCTCAAGGCCGAAACGATGACCGATCCGTTGACCGGCCTGATGAACCGCAGGGCGCTCAACGAGCTTTACGGCGATCGCAGCTTCGGTCCGTTCATGGCGCTCGCGATGTTCGATCTCGACCATTTCAAGATGACCAACGACGTCTTCGGTCATCCCGTCGGCGATCAGGTGCTTTGCCGCTTCGCGGCGGTGATCAAAAAATACGGCAGGGCAGGTGTCGACGCATTCCGGCTGGGCGGCGAGGAATTCGCGCTCGTCATGGCGCGCGTGACACCGGAAAAGGCGCATGACATGGCCAGCCGTATCGGCGTCGCTTTCGGCACCGAGATCGTTGCGACCCATCGCGGCCCGCTGCGCAGCAGCGTCAGCGGCGGCGTGGGATTCGGCTCGACCGCCGGCCGCCCCCTCGACGAGGTGCTGGCGCAAGCGGACGCCGCGCTTTATGCGGCCAAGCGTGCAGGACGCAACCGCGTCATCGCTCAGACCGAATTGGGCCAACCCGATGTGGGGCCGGCCCTGAAAACCGCCTGAGCAAAACCTGGCTGCTACTCCGCGGCGCCGAGGTATTCCGACAGCGGCGGGCACGAGCAGACCAGGTTGCGGTCGCCGGCGACATTGTCGATGCGCGAGACCGGCGGCCAGTATTTCGCCGACAGATCGGCGTCGCCCGTCGGATAGGCCGCCTCCAACCGCGAGTAGGGATGCTTCCACTCACCGGCAAGCGCCTCCGCAGCGGTGTGCGGGGCGTTGACCAGCGGGTTGTCGCTGGACGGCCACTCGCCCTTCGCCACTTTCGCCGCCTCGCCGGCGATGGCGATCATCGCCTCGCAAAAACGGTCGAGCTCACGCTTGGGCTCGGACTCGGTCGGCTCGACCATCAGCGTGCCGGCAACCGGGAACGACATGGTCGGCGCATGGAAGCCGTAGTCGATCAGGCGCTTGGCGATGTCGTCGACGCTGACGCCGGCGCTTTCCTTGAGCACGCGCGTGTCGAGGATGCATTCATGCGCGATGCGATCGCTCCTGCCTTTGTAGAGCAGCGGGTAGTGCGGCGCGAGCCGCGTCGCCACGTAGTTGGCGGAAACGATCGCCGTCTCGGTCGCCTGCTTCAGGCCGGAGCCGCCCATCATACGGATGTACATCCACGTGATCGGTAGGATCGACGCACTGCCGAAGGGCGCGGCGGCAACGGCATGCGCCGAGCCTTCGGTGACATGGCCCGGCAAATAGGGTTTCAGATGCGCCCTGACGCCGATCGGGCCGACGCCCGGGCCGCCGCCGCCATGCGGGATGCAGAAGGTCTTGTGCAGATTCATGTGGCAGACGTCGGCGCCGATGTCGCCGGGGCGGGCGAGGCCGACCAGGGCGTTGAGGTTGGCGCCGTCGAAATAGACCTGGCCGCCATGCTCGTGGATCAGTGCGCAGAGATGGCGCGCCCCTTCCTCGTAGACGCCATGCGTCGAAGGGTAGGTGAACATCAGCGCCGCGAGGTTCTTGGAATGCTCGTTGGCCTTGGCGCGCAGATCGTCCATGTCGATGTTGCCGTCGTCCAGGCAACGCACGACGACGACACTCATGCCGGCCATCGCGGCGCTCGCCGGATTGGTGCCGTGCGCGGAGGACGGGATCAGGCAAACGGTGCGGTGGCCGTCGCCGCGCGCGCGGTGATAGGCGCGGATGGCGAGCAGGCCGGCATATTCGCCCTGGCTGCCGGCATTGGGCTGCAGGCTGACGGCGTCGAAACCGGTGATTTCCGACAGCCAGGTCTCCAGATCGCCGACCATCTTGCGATAGCCCTCGGAATGGCCGGCCGGCGCGAAGGGATGCAGATTGGCGACGCTCGGCCAGCTCACAGGCATCATCTCGGCGGCGGCGTTGAGCTTCATGGTGCAGGATCCGAGCGGGATCATGGTGCGATCGAGCGCGAGGTCCTTGTCGGCCAGCCTGCGCAGGAAGCGCATCATCTCGGTTTCGGAACGGTTGTCGTGAAAGACCGGCTGGGTGAGGAATTCCTTGCCGCGCGGCTTGCCAGGCATGGAGCTGCCTTCCGCCGCGCCGGGCTTGGCCCCGAACAGGGCGGCGATCGCCTCGAGGTCGGCTTCCGTGGAAGTCTCGTCGAAGGCGACACTGACGCAGTCGGCATCGATGACGCGCAACAGCCGGCCGGTCTTCTCGGCTGCAGCGGCTATTGCCGCGGCCTTGCCCTTCACTTCCGCGGTCACCGTGTCGAAGCGGCTTGCGCCAAGCACAGCAACGCCCGCAGCCTTGAGACCCGAGGCGAGGCGGCCGGCCAACCCGTGGATCTGACCGGCAATCGCCTGCAGGCCGGTAGGACCGTGCCAGATCGCATAGGCCGTCGCCATATTGGCCAACAGCGCCTGCGCGGTGCAGATGTTGGAGGTCGCCTTGTCGCGGCGGATGTGCTGCTCGCGCGTCTGCAGCGCCAACCGGTAGCCCGGGCGGCCCATGGTGTCCGTCGACTGGCCGACGAGGCGGCCGGGCATCAGGCGGGTCAGCTTGTCGGAAACGGCGCAATAGGCGGCATGCGGGCCGCCAAAGCCCATCGGCACGCCGAAACGTTGCATCGGGCCGACGGCGATGTCGGCGCCAAGCTTCGCCGGCGCGTCCGTCAGCGTGAGCGCCAGCGGGTCGGCGATGAAGACGACGAGCGCGCCGGCGGCACGGGCCTTCTCGATCGCCGCCTTATGGTGGCCGTAGACGCCGAATGTGTCCGGCCAGGATACGAGCAGGGCGGCGGTGTTGTCGTCGATCGTCTCGCCATCGACCTCGATGCCGAGCGGTTCGGCGCGGGTGCGCACGACGTCCAGCGTCTGCGGATGCGGCGTGCCGGCAAGCGCCACCTTGGTTCGCTTGTCGCGGTGGTGGCGCAGCGCGATGCCGACGGCTTCGGCGACGGCGGTGGCTTCGTCGAGCAGCGAGGCGGACGCCACCGGCAGGCCGGTCAGTTCCGTCACCAATGTCTGGAAGTTGAACAGCATTTCCAGCCGGCCCTGGCTGATCTCGGCCTGGTAGGGGGTGTAGGCCGTGTACCAGGCCGGGTTCTCGAACAGGTTGCGCTGGATGACCGGCGGCACGAAGACGCCATGATAGCCGGCGCCGATGAAGCTTTTCAGCACCGTGTTCTTCGCCATGATCGCAGAGAGTTCGGCCAGGGCTTCCGCCTCGCTGGCCGGAGCGGGCAGGTTGAGCGGCTGGTCGAGGCGGATCGATCTCGGCACGGCCTGGCTGATCAACGTTTCGACGGACGGAACGCCGAGCACGGCAAGCATGGCTCTGACATCGTTGACGCCCGGGCCGATATGGCGGGCCGAGAAGGGAGTAAGCGCTGCGGTCATGTCTTTATGTCCTGATATCAGCCGATATGGGCTTTGTAGCCGGCCTCATCCATGAGGCTGTCGAGCTGGCTTTCGTTGGCGAGCTTCATCTTCCAGAGCCAGCCGTCGCCGGTCGCGGCCGAGTTGACCAGCGAGGGATCGGCCGACAGCGAGGCGTTGGCCTCGGTGATCTCGCCGTCGACCGGTGCGTAGACGTCCGACGCCGCCTTGACGGATTCGACGACCACGGCCGTGTCGCCCTTGGCGAGCTTGCGGCCGATTTCCGGCAACTCGACGAAAACGAGATCGCCGAGCTGTTCCTGCGCATAGTCGGTGATGCCGACAGTGGCGACGCCGCCCTCTACGCGCAGCCACTCATGGTCTTCGGTGAAATAGGTCTTTGCCATTGGGTCTTATCCTTTGCGGTAGCGATGCGGGGTGAAGGGCAGGGACGCGACGTCGACCGGGATTTTCGTCCCGCGGACGTCGGCGAAAAGTTTCGTGCCGGGCTTGGCCAGCGGGGTGTTGACGTAGCCCATGGCGACGGGGTGCCCGGTCGAAGGGCCGAAGCCGCCCGAGGTGACGTGGCCGGCCGGGTTGCCGTCTGCGTCGATGAGCGCCGCGCCGGCGCGCACCGGCTGGCGCCCGTCGGGCTTCAAGCCGACGCGCTTCTGCGACGGCCCACGCTCGATGACAGAGCGCAGCGCGTCGGCGCCAATGAAATGACCAGAGGTCCGAACCTCCTTGGGAATCGCCCACATCAGTCCGGCGCTTGCCGGGTCGATCTCCGGCGTCAGGTCCTGGCCGTGCAGGCAAAGCCCGGCCTCGAGCCGCAGGCTGTCGCGGGCGGCAAGGCCGATCCACTGCACGCGCTCGTCTTCCAGGAGTCTGGCGACAAGATCGCGGGCATCCCTCTCCGGCAGGCCGATCTCGAAACCGTCCTCACCGGTGTAGCCGGAACGGCTCATGAACCAGTTTTGCCTGGGCTCGACCCCGTGCATGAAGAGCAGCGAGCCGGTTTCGATGCCGGCCCGCGCGAGGGCTGCCCAGGCGTCCGGTCCCTGGATCGCCAGGAAGACGCGGTCAAGCGGCTCGACCTTGGCGTCGAAATCGGCGGAGAGGTCGCGCAGATGCTTCTCGTCCTCGACGGCGTTGCCGGCGTTGGCCACCACCATGAACCGGTCATCGCCCAGGCGCGTCACGATCAGGTCGTCGATGATGCCTGCCGCCTCGTTGAGGAAGAAAGTGTATTTGGACTGCGAGATGTCCAGCGCGCCGGCATCGAGCGGGCAGGCGCGGTTCAACAATGCGATGGCTCCCGGACCGGCGACCTCGAACAGCTTCATATGCGAGATGTCGAACAGGCCGGCATGGTCGCGTGAGTGAAGATGCTCCTTCATCACGCCGGGCGGGTAGGTGAGCGGCATCGACCAGCCGGCGAAGGCGCCGAAACGCGCGCCCGCGGCCTGATGCAAATCCTCAAGGGGTAGATGTCTGGTGTCGTCGCCTGTCATGTCTTCTCCAGAGTCGCACGCAATCGACCGCCGGCGGCGGCCTAATTCGTGCCCCTCTGTCTGAAGCCTGAGAGACTCGCGCCCCGTAACTCTGTCGGCAGCGCTTACACCTTCGGCGCGGGACGAATCCCGACTTTCCAGAGTTGTCTTTCCCGTCTACGGTTCTTTTGCCTGAGAGATTTCGGGCGATTTCCCCTTCGGCGACAGCTTGCGCTGCTCTCTCCCGCAAACAGGTAGGACTCAGTCGCCTGAGCCCCCGACGCGCCATCCATAGCCCGTCGGCGACACCTTGTCACCTCCCAGCGACATTTAAAGCGTGCGCTGCGTTTCGGCGATATGCATTGGCCGACAAGGCTTCGCTAACCACGCCGTTTGCCGGTTTCTCAAGACGATGCTGATAAAGCTCGGTGGGGTAATGCACTGAGTTCGCCGGCAACGGGCGACGGGCAGGGGCGGCAAATGGGCGAATTGATCATGAGCGCTCCGGTGGCGGGGCTGACCTCGAAGAACAAGATCACGGCCGAAGACGTGACGATGCTGCGGCGCGAGGTTTTCGCGGATGGCGTGGTGAGTCGCGGCGAGGCGGAGGCGCTGTTCGCGCTCGACCAGACGGCGCGCGACAAATGCCGCGAATGGGCGCCGTTCTTTGTCGAGGCGGTGACCGACTATATCGTCCACCAGGAAAAGCCGGAAGGCTACATCTCCGAGCAGAATGCCGACTGGCTGGTCCGCACGATCTCGCGCGACGGCATCGTCGACGGCCACACCGAGCTGGAGCTGCTGGTGCATGTGCTGGAGGAAGCGAAATCCTCGCCCGGCCAGCTCTCGGCCTATGCGCTGGAACAGGTTGCGCATGCGGTAATCGACGGCAAAGGCCCGTTGATGCTCGGCGGCGATCTCGTGCCCGGGCTGATCGCCAAGGCCGAGGTCGATCTGTTGCGGCGCATCCTCTATGCCTATGGCGGCGACGGCAACATCGCCATCAGCAAGGCCGAGGCGGAGGTCCTGTTCAGGATCAACGACCGGACCGCGGCCGCCGAAAACGATCCGTCCTGGAATGACCTCTTCGTCAAGGCGATCGCCAACTATGTCATGTGCTCGACCGGCTACGAGCCACCGACGCGGGAAGTGGCGCTGCGCCACGAGACCTTCCTCGACGAGGCAGGCCCGACGCTTGGCGGTTTCTTCAGCCGGATGGTCTCGGGCGGATTCGCCGCGATCCTCGAAGCCTACCATTCGCCCGGCGATATCGAGGCGGAATGGGAAGCCAGGAACCGGGCCACAGAAGCGCTTGCCCGCCGCGCCGAGACGATCGACGCCAGCGAGGCCAACTGGCTGGCGGAGCGCGTCGGCGGCGGCCGGCGGCCGCTGCGCGACAACGAGCGCGCACTGCTGACGCTGATTAGGCATGCTTCGCCGGAAATCCATCCGGCGCTGAAGCCGCTGCTTGAGAAAGTGGCCTGACCTACTGCTTCGGCTTGGTCTGTGCCGGCTTGGCCTGGTCCGCTTTGGCCTTGTCCGGCTTGGCTGAGGTATCGAAGCGCGACAGCCATTTGAAGCCGCCGAACCAGTAGCGGCGGACACCGGCGATGGTGCCGTCGGCTGTGCGCGCGCCGATCCAGTTGTTGACGTACTGGATGAGGCGGATGTCGTCGGGGCGCATCGCGAAGGCTTCCGGCGTGCGCAGAAGCGGGCCGCCGACCAGCCTGAATTTCGCATCGTAGAGCCTCGCCGCCATCTGCGGAGTCGGCGAGGTGGCGACCATCGCCTGCGCGTCGCCGCCGATGATCGCGGCAAAGACATCGGCGGTGTTGTCGAAGGACAGGATGTTCGCCTTCGGAAAGGCTTCCCTGGCGGCTGCCTCGTCCGTGGAGTTGGACAGCACGGCGATCTTATATCCGGGCGCCGCCAGCGCCCTTCCAGGCCTTTTGCCGAGGCTGGCGATCGAGGCCACCATGCGGATGTCGGCGGTGCCGGTCGGATTGGAGAACACAATTTCGCGGGCGCGCTCCGGCGTGCTGGCATAGCCAGTCGCAACCAGATCGAAGTCGCCTTTGAGCAGCCGCGCCTTCAAGTCGTTCCACGGCACTTCGACCAATTTCAGGTCGACGCCGAGATCGGACGCCAGGGCGCTGGTGAGGTCGACATCATAGCCCGCGAATTTGCCGTCCGCGTTCTTGAGGACCCATGGCGGGTTGAGCGCCACTCCGACCGTCAGTGTCTTCTGGTCGATGACGCGCTTGAGGCTGTCGTCGGCGCGAGCCGGCAATAACGCCAGCCAGGCAGAGAGAACAAGTATGATCGCCGCGATCGTTTTGTTAGCGCGCATGAATATATCCTCGCTGCAACCCGTCTGGTTGTAAGACTTACACAGAGGTGCCATTCTGTCGATAGCGAACCCAATTGGAGACTTGCGATGTCGGCGCGAATGGCGGTTACCGGTTCGATGGTGTTGCTGGCCAGCTTCCTGGGCAATCCGGCGCAACTGTCGCTGCTGTCCGATGCCGCGCAGGCCGCGGGCCCGATGCGCCTAGTCTGCTCGAGTTCCAACTACCGCTACTCCTATTGCGGGGTCGACACCCGTGGCGGCGTGCAATTGACCGGCCGGCTATCGAAGTCGCGTTGCCAATTCGGCACGAGCTGGGGTTATGACGGCGGCGGCATCTGGGTGGACAAGGGCTGTTCGGCGCAATTCCTGGTCGCCGGCTCCGGCCGCGGGCCGTCTCCGGGCGATGCGGCGGCGGCCATCATCGTTGGCGGCATTGTCGGTGCCATCCTCGACGACAATGACAGGCACGGCCGCCATTCGGACAATTACTATCCGAGGCCGAAGCCGCGCCGCGACGATCGATGGATCGACCCGACGCCGCAATTCGACAGGGACGGCAATCCCAATTTCGATACCCACGGCAACTATCAGGGATGCCACGGCATGGGCTGCATGGTGGACAATCCGGATGAAATGGGAGATGCGCCGCCCGAGCCCGGTCAAACCACGTTCGACAGTTCGGACGACTGATCGCGTCGCAAAGCTGCGCCCGCTGAACGCCCGGCTCGTCCGGCCGCTGCTTAGCGGGAACCGATCGTCTTGCAAAGGATGATGTTGGAATGGCCTTCGGGCCACCCTGTCAATTCAGCCATGCGCTCGAAGCCGGCCTTTTCGTACAAGCCCGGTGCCTGGAAGTCGTGGGTCGAGACCCATATCCGCAGCGAGCCGCGCGCGGCAGCCTCCGCGACGAAGGCATCGAGCAGCTTCCTGCCGTGGCCGAGGCCCCGATAGGCCTCGTCGACCCACATCAGCGTGATCTCGGCGATGCCGGCCCAGGAATAGCCCGCGGCGGCTCCGACGACGCGCCCTTGCTCATCCCGCAGTGCAAGGACGAGGGCACGGTCGTCGCCCCGACCGGTCAGCCGCCGGTTGTCGTTGTCGAGACGCTGCTGGATGGCGTCGAGCCCGGCTGCCGCAAGATCGTGCTCGGCCTGCAGGCGAGGACCATCAAATCCCGCCATACCAGTCGTAGCCATTGTCCTCCCAGTAGCCGCCGCGGCCGCCGCCGACATTGGCAAAACTGTCGACCAGCTCGATCTTGTAGATGTATTTGGGCATCTTGTAGCCGAGCTGGCGCTCGACCCGCACGCGAAGCGGCGCGCCGTTCTCGACCGGCAAGGGCTTGCCGTTCAGGCCATAGGCCAGAATCGTCTGTGGATGGCGGGCGTCGATCAGGTCGATGGTGCCGTAATATTTGATGTTGCCGGACAGGCTTTGCTCGATCGTGTCGAGGCAGTGGAACATGACATAGCGGGCCTGCGGCTTGACCACCGCCTGGTCCAGCACCAGCGACAGCGGCGTGCCGGTCCATTTGGCGATGCAGCTCCAGCCTTCGACGCAGTCGTGGCGCGTGATCTGGGTGCGGCTCGGCATGTTCTGGAGTTGCTCGCGGGTCAGCGACAGCGGTTTTTCGACCAGGCCTGAAACCTCCAGGCGCCAGTCCGCGAAATTGTTGGCGAGCAGACCCTTGTAGGTGTCGTCATCGGGCGCCGTGATGCCATTCGGCCGTTGCGGCTGGCGGATATCGGCCTCGGTGAATTCCGGCGCCAGCGCGTCGCGGCCGGCAAGCAGGCGCTGCGCGCGCCAGGTCAGGCCGTTGGCGTTTTCGAGGAAGCTGCGCAGGCCGCCGCCGATGCCGAGGCCGCTGTCGAAGGCATCGCAACCCGACAGCGCGATGCCGGACAGGCCGAGGCTGCTGGCGGTCAGGAATTTACGGCGACTGATCTGGAATTTAGCCATGTCAGGCGCTCCTCTCGGTGGGCTGGTCGTCATTCGCCTGGGGGTCGGTGCGGTACCAGCCGGTGATGATCGAGCGCAGTTCGTTGATCGGGCCGGCGGCGAGGATCATCAGGATATGGATGACGAAGAAGCCGACCAAAAGCACCATGACGGTGAAATGGATGGTCCGCGCCGTCTGCCTGCCGCCGAGTATCTCATTCAGCCAGGGCAACACCGAATTCATGCTCGGCGACATGGCGAGGCCGGTGACGATCATCAGCGGCAGCAGCACGAACAGCACGCCGCCATAGGCCATTTTCTGCAGCGTGTTGTATTCGCGCGTATGGTGGAACTTCAGCTTGGCATGGTCGACGATGTCGCGCGGCAGCTTGCGAAGGTCCGACACGCGAGGGGCGAGATCGCGGCGGATATGGCCGTTGATCAGGCCGGCGATCAGCCAGACGAGCAGCGTCGTGGTCAGGATCCAGGCGAAGAAGAAGTGCACGACGCGGGCGGTGCCGAGATCGTAATAGGAGGGAATCGTCGCCCAGGCCGGGAAGGCGCGCGGCGTCTCTTGTCCCGGCGGCCCGGACCAGCCGAGCACGCCTGTGGTGTCGAAGCGATGGCCGAAGATTTCGGTGAAACCGCGCGGTCCGTTCGCGGTGTTCTCGGCGCCGATCTCGAGAACGGTGTTGTGGAACTCGAAGCCGGACTGCTTGCCGACATAGAGCTGCGGCCGCGCATTGAAGATCTGCAGACCGGAAAGCAGCATGAAGAACAGCGAGAAAGCCCAGAGCCAGTGGGTAAGGCGGGTCCAGCCCGACTGCCGGTAAATGAGCGGCCCGTTTTTCGGCGCAGGTTTATCGGCCTCTGCTACCGGCTCGTTCCTGGCAATGGCTTCCATCGTCGTCTCCGGCCCTGCATCGCTCACCGCTTACCGGCTTGCGTTCTTCCTCCCAATACGCCGTCAGGCAAAGCGTTGTTTCATGCGATCACGGATTTATTACGGAGAACCTAGGCTGACCGCGAGATTGACCGCCGCGGCAACGATCACCGTGTTGAAGAAAAAGGTCAGGACCGAATGGACGAGCACGACCAGCCGCATCCGCGAGGTGGTGATGGCCGTGTCCGCCGTCTGCGCCGTCATACCGATGACCGTCGCGAAATACAGGAAGTCCCAGCCTTCCGGTCTTTTGCCGCCTGGAAAATCGAGGCCGCCGACCGGCAGCTTCTTCCGGGTTTTCTCGTCGAGTTTGTCGCCATCCTTCCAATAGACATGCGCATAGTGCAGCGACGCCATGGCATGGATGGTGAACCAGCCGAGCGGGATCGACAGCATGGCGAAGCCGAGCTGCACGGGATGCGCGGCATCCTTCTGGTTGATGAGCAGGAACAGCGACACGATGGCCGCGCCGACGACAAAGAGCGTGACGGCGAAGATCAGAAGGACGGGCAGATCGGTCGAGCGCGCGTTCTTGCTGAGATAGCGCCCGGTAAGGCTGGGCATCAGGGCCAGCACCAGGGCGATATAGCTGACGAAGAACACATTGGCGCCGATCGAGTAGGGCAGCGGCGCGCGCAGCAACAAGGCAAGAAGCAGCGCGACGATGCCGATGGCCGCGGCGAGGGCGAACTGCATGTGCCGATGCATCGGCGTGTTGAGATCCTCACCCATGGCCCGAGGCCCCTGAAGACGTTGGATCAGTCCGGTGTGACGGATTTCAAAGCCCGCCGCAAGATGCGGTCGAGCTCGCCGAGAAACTGCGAGCGGTCCTTCTGCGTGAAGGAGGCGTTGAAGCCCCGGCTCTCGCCGGTTTCGCGCAGATGCTGCTTGAGGTCGCGCATCGCCACCGCCATGCCGATGGTTTCCGGCGTGAAGGGGCGGCCGGTGGGGCCGAGCACATGCGCGCCGAGCGCCACCGTGCGCGCCGCGAGCGGAATGTCGGCCGTCACCACGACATCGTTGGCCTTGGCATTCTCGACGATCCAGTCGTCCGCCGCGTCCGCGCCCTTGGAGACGACGACGTTGCGGACCATCGGATCGCGCGACGGCCGCAGGCCGCCATTGGAGACATAGGTGACGACGACGCCATGGCGCTCCGCGACCTTCTCGACCTCGGCCTTGACCGGGCAGGCGTCGGCATCGACGTAGACAACGGGTGCGAGCATCGTTACTTCCAAACAAATATGGGGCCGGCGTGTCAGCCTGCCCCATGGCAGAAATCGCAGGATTTGTCAGGCCGCCAAGGCGCCCGACTTCTTGGCGGTCCAGGTGGCGATATAGTCCATCAGGCCGGGGTTGAGGCAGTCATAGGGTTCGAGCCCTATCGACTTCAGCTGGCCGCGGATGCCGTCCATGCGGTTCGGATCGACGCCGGATTCGATGATCGAGGAGACGAAGGCGGTGAAGCCCGGCGGCGACCAGCCATCCTCCTCGAAGCGTTCGGGATGGATGAAGGACAGGCCCTTGAAGGGATGGTCGCGCTCGACCGGGCCGTACATGTGGACGCCGCAGCCGCTGCAGGCATGGCGCTGGATCAGCGCTGCCGGGTCGACCACCTTCAGCTTGTCGCCGTTCTCCGTCACGGTGACATCGCCGCTGCCGGCAACGGCCACTACCGAGAAGATAGCGCCGTCCGGCTTCCAGCATTTGGTGCAGCCGCAGGCGTGGTTGTGGGCGATCTGGCCCTTGACCTTCACCTTCACCGGATTGCTGGTGCACAGGCAGACCAGCGTGCCGCCGGCGAAGCTTGCGCTTTCCCTGGGCAAGCCGTTGTCGATCGAGTGATGCAGTTTCTCGGCCATTTACACTTCCTCCCGTTTGACCACAGAAGTCGCGGGCGCTCGGCCGGCGGCCTAGTGGCTTTCCTCAGTAAACCACGACGCTCCGGATCGACTTGCCCTCATGCATGAGGTCGAAGCCCTTGTTGATGTCCTCGAGCTTCAGCGTATGGGTGATCATCGGATCGATCTGGATCTTCTTTTCCATGTACCAGTCGACGATTCTGGGCACGTCGGTGCGGCCGCGCGCGCCGCCGAAGGCGGTGCCCATCCAACTGCGCCCGGTGACCAGCTGGAACGGCCTGGTCGAGATCTCCTGGCCGGCGCCGGCAACCCCGATGACGACCGACTTGCCCCAGCCGCGATGCGAGGCCTCCAGCGCCTGGCGCATCACCTTGGTGTTGCCGGTGCAGTCGAAGGTGTAGTCGGCGCCGCCGATCTGGTCGGCGCCGCGCTTGGTCAGGTTGACCAGGTAAGGCACGACGTCGCCCTCGATCTCCTTCGGATTGACGAAATGCGTCATGCCGAACTTCTCGCCCCAGGCCTTCTTGTCGTTGTTCAAATCGACGCCGATGATCATGTCGGCGCCGGCAAGGCGAAGCCCCTGGATGACGTTCAAGCCGATGCCGCCGAGGCCGAAGACCACGGCGGTCGCACCCTGCTCGACCTTGGCGGTGTTGATCACGGCGCCGATGCCGGTCGTCACGCCGCAGCCGATGTAGCAGATCTTGTCGAAGGGGGCGTCGGGATTGACCTTGGCGACCGCGATTTCCGGCAACACGGTGAAGTTGGAAAAGGTCGAGCAGCCCATGTAATGAAACAGCTTGTCCTTGCCCATCGAGAAGCGCGAGGTGCCGTCGGGCATCAATCCCTGGCCCTGCGTGGCGCGGATGGCGGTGCACAGATTGGTCTTGCGCGACAGGCACGACGGGCACTGCCGGCATTCGGGCGTATAGAGCGGGATGACATGGTCGCCCTTCCTGACCGAGGTGACGCCCTTGCCGACATCGACCACGACGCCAGCGCCCTCATGGCCGAGGATCGCCGGAAACAGCCCTTCCGGATCGGCGCCCGACAGCGTGAACTCATCCGTATGGCAGATGCCGGTCGCCTTGACCTCGACTAGGACCTCGCCGTCGCGCGGCCCTTCGAGGTCCACCTCCATGATCTCAAGCGGCTTTCCGGCGGCAACGGCAACGGCGGCACGCGTTTTCATGAGGCACTCCTCCCAGGGCAATCTGTAAACTTTAGCTAACGGCAAGCTATCCGTGGCGAATGGCAGCCTGCCATCCGTTCGGCGTCACGGGCAAGCTTAGCGAGTTCCGCGCTGGCGGCCAACGTCTGTTGCGACGTTTTTCGGCGCGGTTTCCGCAATCGGCGCCAGCCGTGGGAGGTGGCCCGCGGGCACTTGAGGCGCGCCGGAATTGTCCATAGAACTGGACCGCTTCGCCGGAGGGACGACATCCGAATGTTCAAGAAAATCCTGATCGCCAATCGCGGCGAGATCGCCTGCCGTGTGATCAAGACGGCGCGAAAGATGGGGATCGCCACCGTCGCGGTCTATTCGGACGCCGACCGCGATGCCGTGCATGTCGAAATGGCCGACGAAGCGGTGCATATCGGACCGCCACCGGCGGCACAGAGCTATCTGGTCCCTGAGAAGATCATCGCTGCCTGCAAGGAGACCGGCGCGGAAGCCGTGCATCCGGGTTATGGCTTCCTGTCCGAGCGTGCCTCCTTCTGCGAGGCGCTGGAGAAGGAAGGCATCGTCTTCATCGGGCCGAAGCCCAAGGCCATCAAGGCGATGGGCGACAAGATCGAATCGAAGAAGTTCGCCAGCGAGGCCAAGGTCTCGACCGTGCCTGGATGGCTGGGCGTCATCGAAGACGCCAACCATGCCGAACGGATCGCGGGCGAGATCGGCTATCCGGTCATGATCAAGGCCTCGGCCGGCGGTGGCGGCAAGGGCATGCGCATCGCCTGGAGCAAGGCGGAGGTGCGCGACGGTTTCGACCGGGCGCGTTCGGAAGCGAAAAGCTCCTTCGGCGACGACCGCGTCTTCATCGAGAAGTTCGTCATCGATCCGCGCCACATCGAGATCCAGGTGCTGGCCGACGCGCATGGCACCGCGCTCTATCTCGGCGAGCGCGAATGCTCGATCCAGCGCCGCAACCAGAAAGTGGTCGAAGAGGCGCCGTCGCCATTCCTCGATGCCAAGACCAGAAAGGCGATGGGGGAGCAGGCGGTGGCGCTGGCCAGGGCCGTCGACTACCAGAGCGCCGGCACGGTCGAGTTCATCGTCGACAAGGACAAGAACTTCTATTTCCTTGAAATGAATACGCGATTGCAGGTCGAGCACCCGGTGACCGAGCTCGTGACCGGCATCGACCTGGTCGAACAGATGATCCGCGTCGCCGCCGGCGAAAAGCTCGGCATCAAGCAGGGCGACGTGAAGCTCAACGGCTGGGCGGTGGAAAGCCGCCTTTACGCTGAGGATCCTTTCCGCAACTTCCTGCCCTCGATCGGCCGGCTGACCCGTTACCGGCCGCCGGAGGAGGGCACGTTCGGCGATGTCGTGGTCCGCAACGATACCGGGGTCGCCGAAGGGTCGGAAATCTCGATGTTCTACGACCCCATGGTGGCCAAGCTCTGCACCTGGGCGCCGACCAGGCTTGAGGCGATCGACGCCATGTCGAAGGCGCTGGACAGTTTCGTCGTCGACGGCATCGAGCACAACATCCCTTTCCTTTCGGCGCTGATGCAGCACCCGCGCTGGCGCGAGGGCAGGCTGTCGACCGGCTTCATCGCGGAGGAATATCCGGACGGCTTCGCGCCGGTCGAGCCGGATGGCGGGGAGAGGGCGGTGTTCGCCGCCGTTGCAACCGCGATCGAACTGCTGCGCCGCGACCGGCTCGACCGCCTGGGCGGCCGGCTGGCGCCGCATTCCGGCCATCTCAAGCGCGACTGGGTGGCGAAAATCGACGCTGACTATCTTCCGGTCGAAATCGTCGACGGCATGGTTTCCATCCCGATGGAGGTCGATCTGTCGATCGATGGCGGCGGGCCGCTGACCGTCGCTTCGGACTGGCGGCCGGGCGACGCGATCTGGCAGGGCACGGTTGGCGGCAAGAACATCGCCGCCCAGATCCGCCCGATGCTGAACGGTTTGCGCATCGCCTGGAAAGGCATGTCGGTGACGGCTCAAGCCATGCTGCCGCGCACCGCGGAGCTCGAAAGGCTGATGCCGGAAAAGCTGCCGCCCGACACCTCGAAGATGCTGCTCTGCCCGATGCCTGGGCTCGTCGTCTCGATCGCCGTGGCCGAGGGCCAGGAGGTCAAGGCCGGCGAGACGCTGGCCGTGGTCGAGGCCATGAAAATGGAGAACGTGCTGCGCGCCGAACGCGACCTCACCATTGCCAAGCTCAACGCCAAGCCGGGCGACAGCCTGGCGGTCGATGCGGTGATCATGGAGTTCGCCTGAGACGAGGCGATACGGGGCCGCAAGCCTGTGGCCTGTGGGTCGATTGTGCTGGACTGGCATGGCCCCGTCCGGAACAATACATCTGCATGGATTTGAGTCTTTGGAACGGCGCGAAAAAATATGGCGGATGAACGACTTCCACGCGACCCGTTGCAGCGCGAAGCAGCCGTGAGGGCCGCGCGGCCGGAAGCGCCGGCGCGGACCTTCATCCATCTGCGCGTGCATTCGGCCTATTCGCTGCTGGAGGGCGCCTTGCAGCTTGGCGCCATCGTCGGCCATGCCGTCAAGGACGAGGCGCCGGCGATCGCGGTCACCGACACCAACAATTTGTTCGGGGCGCTCGAATTCGCCCAGAAGGCGGTCAAGGACGGCATCCAGCCGATCATCGGCTGCCAGGTCGATCTCGCCTTTTCCGGCGAGGCGGGCGACGGCCAGCGAGACCGCCGCCGGCATGGACCGGAAATGTCGCCTGTCGTGCTGATCGCGGCCAGCGAGGCCGGCTATGCCAATCTCGTGCGGCTGATCAGCAAGGTCTATCTCGAGACGCCGCCCGGCGAGCCGGTGCACCTGACCAGCACGATGCTGGAAGGCCGGTGCGACGGGCTGATCTGCCTCACCGGCGGGCCGCGCGGCCCGATCGGCACCGCTCTGAAGGCCGACCGGCGCGATCTTGCCGAACAGCGGCTGCTCTTCCTCAAAGGCCTGTTCGGCGACAGGCTCTATGTCGAGCTGGAGCGGGTCGCCGGCTATGACCGCATGGTCGAGAAGTCGACGGTCGACCTTGCCTATACGCATGAGCTGCCGCTGGTCGCCACCAACGAGGCGTTCTTCTTCAAGCGTGACGACTATGAGGCGCATGACGCTTTGATCGCCATCGCCGAGGGGTCGGTGGTGGCCGCCGACAACCGCCGGCGGCTCGCCGCGGACAATTTCCTGCGCAGCCAGGCCGATATGGCGCGGCTCTTCTCGGACCTGCCGGAAGCGATCGACAACACGGTCGAGATCGCCATGCGCTGTTCCTATTATCCGAAGAACCGCAGCCCGATCCTGCCGCGCTTCACCGGCGCCGACGCCGCAGACAAGGACGCGGCCGAGAAAGCGGAGGCGGCCGAGCTCGCCCGCCAGGCGCGCGAAGGGCTGGAGGCGCGGCTTGCCGCGCACGGGCCGACGCCCGGCTACACGGTCGAGCAATATCGCGAACGGCTGGAATTCGAGCTTGGCATCATCGAGAAGATGAAGTTCCCGGGCTACTTCCTGATCGTTGCCGACTTCATCAAATGGGCGAAGGCGCAAGGCATTCCGGTCGGGCCGGGCCGCGGTTCGGGCGCCGGCTCGCTGGTCGCCTATTCAACCACCATCACCGACATCGACCCGCTGCGTTTCTCGCTGCTGTTCGAGCGCTTCCTCAATCCGGACCGCGTGTCGATGCCCGACTTCGACATCGACTTCTGCCAGGACCGGCGCGAGGAGGTGATCCGCTACGTCCAGCAGAAATACGGCCGCGACCAAGTCGGGCAGATCATTACCTTCGGTACGCTCCAGGCGCGCGCCGTGCTGCGCGACGTCGGCCGTGTGCTGCAGATGCCCTACGGCCAGGTCGACAAGCTCTCCAAAATGGTGCCGCAGAACCCGGCCAATCCGGTCAAGCTGGCGGATGCCATCGCCAACGAGCCGCGCTTTGCCGAGGAAGCGGAGAAGGAACCGATCGTGCAGACGCTGCTCGACACGGCGCAGAAGCTCGAAGGCCTCTACCGCCATGCTTCGACGCACGCGGCCGGCATCGTTATCGGCGATAGACCTTTGTCGGAACTGGTGCCGATGTATCGCGATCCGCGTTCGGACATGCCGGTCACCCAGTTCAACATGAAATATGTCGAGCAGGCGGGGCTGGTGAAATTCGACTTCCTCGGCCTGAAGACGCTGACCGTGCTGGAGACCGCGGTGAAGCTGATCCGCCGGCGCGGCGTCGACATCGATCTGGCGACGATCCCGCTCGATGACCCAGACACCTACGCCATGCTGTCGCGCGGCGAGGTGGTCGGCGTGTTCCAGGTTGAAAGTGCGGGCATGCGCAAGGCGCTGATCGGCATGCGGCCCGACTGCATCGAGGACATCATCGCGCTGGTGGCGCTCTACCGCCCCGGCCCGATGGAGAACATCCCGACCTACAACGCCAGAAAGCATGGCGAGGAAGAGATGGCCTCGATCCATCCCAAGATCGACCATCTGGTGAAGGAGACCCAAGGGGTCATCGTCTATCAGGAACAGGTGATGCAGATCGCGCAGGAGCTGTCCGGCTATTCGCTCGGCGAAGCCGACCTGCTGCGCCGCGCCATGGGCAAGAAGATCCGCGCAGAGATGGACAAGCAGCGCGAGCGCTTCGTCTCGGGCGCGGTCGAGCGCGGCGTCTCAAAGCCGCAGGCCGACTTCATCTTCGACCTCTTGGCCAAGTTCGCCGACTACGGCTTCAACAAGTCGCATGCGGCGGCCTACGCGGTCGTTTCCTACCAGACCGCCTATCTCAAGGCGCATTACCCGGTCGAGTTCCTGGCGGCGTCGATGACGCTCGACATGAGCAACACCGACAAGCTGGCCGATTTCCGCCAGGACGCCATGCGCCTCGGCATCGAGGTGGTGGCGCCGTCGGTGATGTCGAGCTTCCGCCCCTTCGAGGTCGGCGAGAACAAGATCTTCTATTCGCTGGCGGCGCTCAAAGGCGTCGGCGATGCGGCGGTCGAGCACATCGTCGAGAAGCGTGGGCAGAAGCCGTTCAAGAACCTTGCCGATTTTTGCGAGCGCGTCGATCCGAAGATCGTCGGCAAGCGCGTTTTCGAAAGCCTGATCATGGCGGGCGCGCTCGATTGCTTCGGCCACGACCGCGCCCAGATGACGGCCGGAGTCGAGCGCATGATGGGCCTGGCCTCGCTGGCGCAGCAGAACGCCATTTCCGGCCAGGCCGACATTTTCGGCGCATCGCTTGGGAGCCAATCGCAGGCGCTCAACCTGCCCGCGACCGATCCGTGGCTTGCCGCGGACCGGCTGCACCGCGAATTCCAGGTGGTGGGCTTCTACCTCTCGGCTCATCCGCTCGACGAGTACAAGGCGGCACTCCAGAAGATGCGGGTGCAGAACTGGGCGGAATTCTCGGCTGCGGTGAAACGCGGCGCAGCGGCCGGACGCCTCGCCGGCACGGTCACCTCCAAGCAGGAGCGCAAGACCCGCACCGGAAACAAGATGGGCGTGGTGCAGTTTTCCGACACGACGGGACAGTATGAGGCTGTGCTGTTTTCCGAAGGTCTGGCGCAGTATCGCGACATGCTGGAGCCCGGCAGTTCGGTGGTGATTATGGTTGCAGCCGAAGATAGGCCTGAGGGCGTAAACCTGCGCATCAACTCGGTGCAATCACTGGACGACGAAGCCAGCCGCATCCAGAAAGCGCTACGCATTTTTGTCAGAGACGATGGGCCATCATCGATCATTCAATCGCAGCTCAAACAGCGTGGCGACAGTCAAGTCAGCATCATCGTTCTCAAGGGAGAGGCGCAGGGCGAGGTTGAAATCGGCTTGGGTAATTATCGCGTCTCGCCGCAAATCGCTTCTGCCATGCGTGCGGTGCAGGGCGTGGTGGAAGTGGAGTTGGTCTAGCTCAGGGCTTGCCGCCTCCGCCTCTGCCGCTTGCGGTGTCTTGCGCTGCAAATTGAGCAGATTGCCCATCAGGATCAGCGCCGCGCCGCCGGCGGTGAAGACGTCGATCTGCTCGTGATAGAGCAGCCAGCCGACCAGCGCCGACAGCGGCACGCGCAAAAAATCCATCGGCGAGATGATGGTGGCGTCAGCGTGGGTGAGCGCGCGCGCCAGGCAGAAATGCGACGACATGCCGGTGAAGGCGATGATGAAGATCCAGGGCCAGAGGCCGGGCGAGGGGGTGTGCCAGCTATAGAGAGCGGGGATCAAACCAACCACCGACTGGATGATCAGCATCCAGAAGATGATGCGCACCACGCTTTCGGTCTTGGTCATCGACTTGACCAGCACCATCGAGATGCCGAAGCAGGCCGCGGCGCCCAGGACGACGAGGTGGCCGGGGTCCATCGAACCGGCGCTTGGGCGCACGATGACGACCACGCCGATCAGACCAAGCACGATCGCCGTGAGCTTCGACCGGGACAGTTTTTCCCCCAGAAAGCTGACGGCGAGAATCGCCGTCCAGATCGGCGTGGTGAACTCGATCGAGATCAGCACGCCCAGCGGAATGAGCGTCAGCGCGTAGAGCCAGGCGGCCTGGCCGGTATAGTGGATGATGTTGCGGGCGATATGGGCGAACGGACGCTCGGTGCGCATCGCGGCAAAACCGCCGCTCATCATCACCAGCGGCAAAAGGATGAACAAGCCGATCACCGAGCGCAACTCCAGCACCTGGAAGACGTTGAGCTCGGCGGTCGTCTCGCGGCCGGCAACCGACATCGCCAGCATCGAGGCGATTGACAGAGCCATCCAGAACGCGGCTTTTGGGATCGAGGGAGCGGGCGCCATTTGGGGCCTATGTCGCAAGCCAGGTCCTGGGCCGCAACCGTTAGTGGCGTCATTCCACTGGGCCAGCGGACTGGATGTCAAGAAACCGTCATCGCCGCGACGGAACCTGGCGCCTGGGCACCCGTTAAGTCCACGCTTTCCATCGGAAGGCTATGATCGCAGGAGGGGACGTCTTGATGAAATCGACTGCTGCCTTGCTGGCCGCCGCCTGCCTTTTCTGCTCGACGGGCGCGCATGCAGACGAGGCGGCTTTCCTGCGCTCGCTGCAGGGAAAGTTCTCCGGCAAGGGAACGGTCAGGATCAGGACGAACACGCCGGTGATGAACATCAACTGCACCTTCACCTCGGACGCGACGGCGGACTCGCTGTCGCTTGACGGCACCTGCCGCGCGCTGCTGATCATGTCGCGCGAAATCCGCGCCGACCTGAAGGTCAGCGGGGCGAGCTACACCGGCACCTATATCGGCTCGCGCAGCGGACCCGCCGGGCTCAGCGGAAGCCGCAAGGGCGATGCGATCAATCTCGACATCCATTGGGCGAAAATCGTCAATGGCGACCGGGACGCGGAACTGACGGTCGAGAAGATCGGACCGGACAATATGCGCATGACGGTGACCGACATGGATCCGGCAACCGGCAAGATGGTGGTGACGAGCCGGATCGACCTCAAGCGGACCTGACCCCTCAATCCTCCAGCGGCTCGGGCGGATTGGCGGCGCGGCCCTTGCCGAATGTGTAGCCGGTCTCGACGGCTTTCCCGCCGAACTTGTCGCGCAGCGTGTCCATCGCGCCTTCCGCCAGCGCGCGCTTGCGCGACTGCATGTCGACCAGGTCCGGCGGATCGGCCTTTTCGTCGTCGGAGAGGTCGCTGACGCCGATGCCGAGTAGGCGGAATCTAGTGCCGTCGGCCTCGCGGCGCAACAGGTCGAGCCCGGTCTGGAAAATGCGGTCGGCCAGGCGCGTCGGGTCGCCGAGCTGACGGTTGCGGGTGCGGAGTTTGAAATCCTGCGTCTTCAGCTTCAGCACCACGGTGCGCCCGGCAATGCCTGATTTCTTCAACCGCGCCGAGACCTTTTCCGACAGGCCGCGAAGCACCGGCACCAGTTCCGCCAAGGCGGCGATGTCGGTGTCGAAGGTGGTTTCGGCCGAGACGCTCTTGGCATCGCCGCCGGGGTCGACCGTGCGATCGTCCTCGCCACGCGACAGGCGATAGAGCCGGTCGCCCATCACGCCGTAGCGGCGCATCAGGTCGCCGCGCTCCATGCGCTGCAATTGCGCTATCATGCGGATACCGTCGCGCTCCAGCGTCGCGGCAAGCGCCTTGCCGACGCCCCAGATCATCGTCACCGGGTGCGCGGCGAGGAAGCTTGGCGCCTCGGCTTCGCCGATCACCGAAAAACCGCGCGGCTTGCGGAAATCCGAGGCGATCTTGGCCAGGAATTTGCAGTAGGAGAGGCCGGCCGAAACGGTGATGCCGAGCTCCTTTTCCACCGTCTGCGCGAAGCGCGCCAGCACCAGCGCCGGCGGCATGCCGTGCAGCCGCTCGGTGCCACCTAGGTCGAGAAAGGCCTCGTCGATCGACAGCGGCTCGACCTGCGGCGTCAGCGCCAGCATCAACGCGCGGACCTCGCGCCCAACGCCGACATATTTTTCCATGTCGGGCGGGATCACCACCGCTTCGGGGCACAGTTCGAGCGCCTTGAACATCGGCATGGCCGAGCGCACGCCCTGGATGCGAGCGATATAGCAGGCGGTGGAGACGACGCCACGCCGGCCGCCGCCGACGATCACTGGCCTGTCTTTCAGTGTCGGATTGTCGCGCTTTTCGATCGCCGCGTAGAAAGCGTCGCAGTCGATATGGGCGATCTTGAGCCGGTAGAGCTCGGCGTGGCGGACAAGGCGCGGACTGCCGCAACGATCGCAGCGACGCGTCTCCGAGCGCTGGAAAGCAAGGCAGTCACGGCAAAAACCGTGTTCGGGATTGTTGACAGGAGCCGCCATCGCTGCGAACATAAAGAGAACAGATGCAATGGTACGACAGCGCAAGGCTGGCAACAAGCTTGGCCTGGGGAGAACGCATGAGCACGACCATAGCACCGCTGACTCCTGAACGCTGGGCCGATTTCGAGGACCTGTTCGGCAAGCAGGGCGCCTGTTACGGCTGCTGGTGCACGCATTTCCGGCTGGCGCCGGCGCAACGGCGCGCCAGCGACAAGGAGCGCAACAAGGATCTCATCAAGGCGCGAATCGAAACGGGCCCACCGCCGGGGCTTCTGGCGCTCGAGGACGGCAAGGCCGTCGGCTGGATGCAGATCGGGCCGCGCGCCGACATACCCGAATGGAACAACCAGGGCAGGGGCTCGGCGCCTGTCGATCCGGCCGATGCCGGCGATCCGGACGTGTGGGCGATCTCGTGCTTCTTCATCCGCGTCAAGGCGAGGGGCCGAGGCACCACGCATCGCCTTGTCGAGGGCGGCATCGCCTTCGCGCGCGAGAACGGCGCGAGGCTGCTGGAAGCCTGCCCGATCGACCTGTCGCGCGATTCGCGCTCGATCGGGCTTTTCGTCGGCTCGTCGCGGGTGTTCGAGAAGGCCGGCTTCCAGAGGCTTGTCGAACGCAAGCCCGGCCGGCCGCTGATGCGGCTGGTGCTTTAGCCGGATGCGCTTTTGGCCTACAGTCGGCGTCTTGCGGCTGTAACGCTTCTTGCCTACCAGCAGCACAATCCTTCCGAGATCACGGAGAACCGACGTGAAGCGTATTTTGCCACTTGCCTTTGCCCTTGCGCTCAGCGCGCCGGCTTTTGCCCAGACTGTCGACAATCAAGGCGCCAAGGAGCTGTCCGACAATCTGGCGCGTTATTTCGGCAAGCAGGCGTTCGACAAGGGCGTGCTCAAGGTTTCGGTCGAGGGCGACGCCTACAAGATCGCGTTTGACGTCAAGTCGCTCGTCAATGCGCTGCCGGAGCAGAAGCTCCTCAAATTCGACATGGCGCCATATGCCTTGATGGTGAAGCCGCGCAGCGACGGGTCCTGGGACGTCTCGTCGAATTTCTCGCAGGGTGCGTCCTTCGAGTTCGATGGGCCGGAAGGCCGTCAGAGCATGGAGTTCACGATCAAGGACGGTAAGCTGACCAGCGTCTACGATCCGGCGCTTGCCGCCTTCACCAACGCCACCAGCTCGTTGGCCGGGATGACCATGACGTCCCGGGAAGCCAAGCAGCAAGCCGATGTCTCGACCGGCGCCGGCACCGCCACCGTTACGGCGACCAAATCCGCCGATGGCGGCGTCGACTTCACGGCCACCCAGAAAGTTTCGGACTTCGTCGAGAAGATCAAGATCGACGATCCCAACAGCGGAATGAATTTCCCGCTCACCTTGAAAACGCCGGAACTTTCGGTGGATGCAAACGGCAAAGGCGTGCGGACGAAGCCACTGCTCGACCTGCTTGCCTTTGCCGTGGCCAACGAGGACGAAGCCAAACTCAAGGCGAGCCAGGCTGAGCTCAAATCGCTCATGCTGGCCGCGCTGCCCATCTGGGAAAGGGTCGACGGCAACTACGGCTTCAAGGATTTCGAGGTGGAGAGCCCTGTCGGCAAGTTCGGGGCCGCCCAATTCAGCACCGCATTCGGCATGGACGGCATCTCCCAGAACGGCAAGGTCGACTACAAGATCAAGGCTGCCGGCCTGGCAATTCCTCGGCAAAGCCTGCCGGAATGGACCGTCCCATTGCTGCCAACCGACATCGATCTGAACTTCGGCGGCGCCAATATCGATCTCGATACGATGGCGAAAAAGGCGATCGAAGCCTTTGATCTCAATAAGAATCCGCCGCTGTCGGATGAATTCGGCAAGGCTCTGGTCGCCGATTTCAAGGCCAAGAATCCGAAGGTCGTGATCGGGCACAGCACGGTGAAGAACGGCGATATCGAGGTCGCGCTGGAGGGTGAGATGATTTTTCCCGGCGAAAAGCCCGACGCGACCGTGACCATTGACGTCGCCGGCTACGACAAGATCGTCGATGCCCTGAAGGAAGCGGCCAAGAGCGATGAGCAGATGGCGCAAGCCTTCCCATTTGCGCTGGCCGTCAAGGGATTTGGCAAGACACTGCCGGATGGCCGCCTGGAGTGGGTGATCGACACGAAAGCCGACGGCTCGGTCAAGGTCAACGGCGCCATGCTGAAGGGGCCGGATGCCGCCCGGGACGACAGCGCGGGTCAGGACGACTCGGGTGGTGGCTCGAACGGAACCGACAATTCGAGTGGGGGCGACGATACGGATGGCGGCGACAATGGCGGGGCCGGAGCGAAGCTCCAGCCCTGATCGCTTGGGTTAAAGCCCGAGAGCGCTGGCGATTTTTGGCGTCGCATCCCGCCAGTCCTCGACCGAGATGATGTCTTCCGGCGTTGGCGGCAAGAAGGCGCGCAGGGCGTTGTCGGCCATCAAATGGAAGAGGTGGGCATCCGCCACGGAATTGCGCGCCGAGACCAGGTTGGAAGGCTGGTCGTCGACGAAGGCGACGGGCCGGCCCCTGACGCCGCGCAGTTTCGCGATTGCCGGTCCCTTGGCCATTTCCGTCGTCAGCAGCGGATAATTGAGCCCCAGCGCATCGAGATGCGCGCGGCGCACAGCGCGGTGCTTGTGCGGCATGGCGGTCAGCATGACGATCTCGGCGCCTCGACCGAGCATCGCCAGCGCATCCGCGGCGCCGTCGGCGATGCTTTGCCAATCCGCCTGGGCGTCGAAGAAATCGCCGAGGAGCGCCGTCACTTCCGGCTGCTCGATCAGCCGCCCGCTCGCCGTCTCGGCGATGTTGCCGGTCAATCGGAAGGATGCGAGCGTCAGGCCAAAACCGCGCGACTTCAGATAGTGCGGAAATGGCCGGATGAATTCCAGCACGACATCGTCGACGTCGAGCACCAGCAGCGGCCGGTCATCGGCGGCAAGCTCTTCGATCTGCCGCGCCGTCTCGGGATCGTCGCTCATGTCGAACGCTCGTGATCGTCGTTGCCGAGCGGGAGCGCGCGCAGCGCCTTGCCGACGGCGGCTGGCGGCGTGCCGGTCTCCTCGGCGAAGCGCAGCAGCGTCGGCTCGTGGGCGAGGATGAATTGCAGGACGCCGGCAAGGAAGCCGGGCTCCGCGGCGGCCCTCCGGATCGAGTTCGCCTCGATGCCGGTGATCGCCAGGAAGCGGGGCAGAAGTTCGGGATCGGCGGCGACGAAGCCCAGAGCCCTGACGGCAATGGTTTCCGCTTCCTCGCGCATTGACGCTGCGTTCGCCATCATTACCTTTGGAATGGTGGATTTTTTCGAGTCTCCTTCCGCAGTAGCGGCAAGCGTCGCTAGCGGCAAGCCTACGCTCTTTCCCGTATAACGTCCGAAGGTGGAATCCGTGCAGCTTTCCAACCTCCGGTTTCCGTTTCGTCAATCATATTGGGCTAGAGTGGAAAAGGGTTGGGTGCGGTCCGAAGGGGACGCATTGCGACGGCCTTCGGTTTCGAGGGCGGTCGGGACGGGAAACTGATGGCTAAGAAGGTCATGATCGTCGAGGACAATGAGCTTAACATGAAGCTCTTTCGGGACCTCATCGAAGCCAGCGGTTACGAGACGGTTCGCACGCGTAATGGGCTGGAGGCGCTGGATCTCGCGCGCCAGCACCGGCCGGACCTGATCCTGATGGATATCCAGTTGCCCGAAGTCTCCGGCCTGGAAGTGACGAAGTGGCTGAAGGAAGACGACGAGTTGCATTCGATCCCGGTCATCGCCGTCACCGCCTTCGCCATGAAAGGCGATGAGGAGCGCATCCGCCAGGGCGGCTGCGAGGCCTATATCTCGAAGCCGATCTCGGTGCCGCGCTTCATCGAGACGATCAAATCCTATCTGGGCGACGCCTGATGCCCGATACCAGCAGAGCCGGAGTTTGTTGAGATGACCGCGCGGATCCTCGTCGTCGACGATATCCCCGCCAATGTGCGGCTGCTGGAGGTTCGGCTGCTTGCCGAGTATTTCGAGGTGCTGACGGCCAGCAACGGCCTGGATGCGATCGAGACCTGCGAGAACGGCAAGGTCGATGTGGTGCTGCTCGATGTCATGATGCCCGACATGGACGGGTTCGAGGTCTGCAAGCGCCTGAAGAGCGACCCGGCGACCTCGCATATCCCCGTCGTCATGATCACCGCACTCGACCAGGTGTCGGACCGGGTGCGCGGCCTCGAGGCGGGCGCGGACGATTTCCTGACCAAGCCGGTCAACGACCTGCAACTGATGACGCGCGTGAAGAGCCTGGTCAGGCTGAAGTCGCTGACCGACGAATTGCGGCTGCGCGCCTCGACGACGCGCAATATCGGCATCGAAGAGCTTCTGAGCCGCGATTTCGCGACCGAGGACGCCAAGCCGAGGGTGCTGCTTGTCGACGAGCGCAAATCTTCCGTCGAACGCATCCAGAAGATGCTGCGCAACAGCGCCGAGCTGGATGTCGCGACCGATCCGAATGCCGGGTTCTTCCAGGCGGCCGAAACGGCGTATGAATGTGTGCTGGTGTCGACCGCCTTCTCGAATTTCGACGCGCTGAGGCTCTGCTCGCAGCTGCGTTCGCTCGACCGCACCCGCTTCCTGCCGATCATGCTGCTCGCCGACGAGGGCGAGGAGGGCCGCATCCTGCGCGGGCTGGAACTCGGCATCAACGACTACCTGATCCGGCCGATCGACCAGCACGAACTGACGGCGAGGCTGCGCACGCAGGTGCGGCGCAAGCGCTACAACGACCAATTGCGGGCCAGCGTCGCCCAGACGATCGAGATGGCGGTGATCGACGGGCTGACCGGGCTGCACAACCGGCGCTACCTCGACAGCCATCTGCAGACGCTGTTCGACCGCGCCGTGGCTCGGCGGCGGCCACTGTCGGTGATGATCACCGATCTCGATCGCTTCAAGTCGATCAACGACACTCATGGCCATGACGGCGGTGACGACGTGCTGCGCGAGTTCGCCCGGCGGCTGCGCAAGAATGTGCGCGGCATCGATCTCGCCTGCCGCTTCGGCGGCGAGGAATTCGTCGTGGTGATGCCGGACACCGACGGCGCGGTCGCCGAGAAGGTCGCCGAGCGCATCCGCGCCGAGATCGCGCAGGCGGCTTTCGCGATCGGCAACGACGGCAAGATGATCGAGGTCACGGTCAGCGTCGGGGTGTCGTCGGTCCTGAAAGGGACGGACAGCGTCGCCGCGCTGATGAAGCGCGCCGACCTGGCGCTCTACGAGGCCAAAAGCGGCGGCCGCAACCGGGTGGTCGCCAAGGCCGCCTAGGCTGTGTTGATATTCAGGTGATGCCGGCCTGCGAACGATGGTTTCCTGCGCTTCCGGTGCTCACGTACTTTAAGTACGCTCCGCTCCGGTTCTCGGAAACCAACGTTCTCGGCGCGGCCTGACCTGAATCTCAACACATCCCAAAAACGCGTCGCGGATCTTTCACACCCAGCACCCGCCTGTCTTTGTCCCGAAACCGGTTTCCACTCTCGGGAGACATGCTCGGCAAAAAGGCGACGATTCTCGGCCGTCCCGACAGGGTTACGAATTTACCTTAACCCAAGCGATTCGCGAGCGGTGGTTAAGAAATGGTTGATTTTTATAAGGTCTTGCGCAAATCTGCGACGCATAGACAGAAGACGAGGCCGGCACGAGGGTAGACTAGCCGGCTCGATCCAAAAAATACCCCATGATGCTCAGGTCCGCCGCATCTCCTGGGTCCGTGGGGTCGGCCGGCCGGCGCTGGCGCATAGTGGCCTCCTCGTACCGCTGCCAAACGCCGACCGGCCCCCTTTTTCTCAAAGACCTACATCGGAAGCTTGCGCAGACAGTCGCGCAGGCTCCTCAGCCGTTCGGTCTTCCCTCTGCCGGGAAACCTTGTCGGACTTTTCCTGGAATTGCTCCAAAACAAAAACGCCGCCCGAAGGGCGGCGTTTTGATTTCTCGGGATAACCAAATTACTTGATCTTGGTTTCCTTGAACTCGACGTGCTTCTTGGCGACCGGGTCGTACTTGCGGAACGAGAGCTTGTCCGTCTTGGTACGGCTGTTCTTGCTGGTGACGTAGAAGAACCCGGTGTCGGCGGTCGACAGAAGCTTGATCTTGATGTTTGCGGCTTTGGCCATGATTTTCGTCCGTTAATGTTCGTGGAGTTTTGGCCGCTGGAGCACGGGGAAAACACCCGGACGCGGGAAACTTGGCGCGACACATAAAGAACGCGCCCGGAAAGTCAAGCCCGGGCGCCTTCCTTGCCCCATTTGGTCATGGCCGATCTCGCCGCTTCAGGCGTTCTCGCCGATCCGCTGAGCCGTTTTTTTCCAGTCGCCCGTGGTGTTCCACCAGCGGTTGGGATTGGCATGGTCGTCAAGACCCTTGGAACGGCTGGCGAGCAGCGGTTGGATGCGGATGACGGGCTCCTGATAGGAGTGAGCCTGGAATATCGCCTCGACGACATGAGCGGCGAGCGCCTGGTCGTCGGCGATCTCGAACGACACTTCAACGGTGCCGGGCCGCCGGCGCAATTCCGTCTCGGCGCCCGCGGCGGCGCCCTCGAGCGGCCGATAGCGCTCGACGCCTTGCGCCGACTGATAGGCGTTGCTGTCATATTTGCCCATGCGCAGCGGCGTGATCGCCACCACCGCCTCCATGATGCGCTCGACATCGGCGGCCGGCGCCTGGAATGTGACGAGCAGAAGCAATTCCATCCTGAGGGACTTGGTTTCAAAGCCGCTGTCGATCATCGCAATTCTCCTACTTCGCGCTGGAGACAGGGTATATAGCAGGGGTGCTACTGACACGGTGATGTCAGGATGCCCGACGCTTCAGCGGCATTTGCCTACAGAATCTTGCGCACCAGCCTGACCAGGATCAGAGCCATGTAGGCAGCGAAGAAAAAGGCCAGCGACCAGCCGAAACCGGATGGGCCGAAGGCATCCATGCCGATGCCGATCGCCTGCGGACCCAGCACCATGCCGACGCCATAGCAAAGCACGAAGGCAGCATTGGCGGATGCCAGTTCATGGCCGGACAGCTGCGAGCCGAGATGGGCAAGGCCGATCGTATACATGGCGGCGACGACGCCGCCCCAGACGAACAGCAGGGCTGCCATCAGATGCCAGTTCTGTGCGAAGAACGGCATGAAGACCGTGCCGATGAGGCCGACCGTGGCGCAGGCCAGCAGCAGGTAGCGTCGGTCGGAAACGCGGTCGCTGATCATGCCGATCGGGATCTGCAGAAGCACATTGCCGAGCCCGATCATTGTCAGGAGCAGCGCGGCGTCGGCTTCCGAATAGCCGATACGGCTGCCATAGACGGGGAAGAGCGAGAAACCGCCGGTCTCGACGGCGCCGAAAACAAGCACGGCGAAGGTCGCGGTCGGCACCAGCCAGATGTAGCGCAGGAAGTGGCTGGTCTCGCTGTCGGCGACGATGGTCGGACTCTCGTTGCGGGCCGCCAGCACCGGAATGGCGGCAAGCGTCACCAGCGCTATGGTGACGCCGAACGGCAGGAAGCCCGTGCTGCCGAGATGGGCGAACAGCCATGGTCCGGCGGCGAAGCCGAGCGACAGCACGGTGGCGTAGATGCCAAGCACAAGGCCGCGCCGGTTCTGCGGGGCGGAGATGCTGATCCAGAATTCCGACAGGATGAACAGCACCGTCAGCGAGATATGCAGGGCGACGCGGAGCGGAAACCACATCCAGAAATCCGGCGCGAAATGGAAGCCGACAAAGGCGAGCGCGCCGATGGCAATCATCAACAGCATGGTCCAGGCAACGCCGAGCCGCATGGCAAGCGGGGTGGCGAGCGGCGCGCCGGCAATCGAGGCGAGACCGGCGACGGCCGTGTTGAGGCCGATCATCGAAGCGGAATGGCCGCGACTTTCCAGAATGACGCTGAGCAGCGGCATGCCGAGACCGATGGCGATGCCGACAACGCTGATCGAGGAGATCGCCGCGATCATCGGCAGCCAGTGTACGCGCTCGTCGCCCTGTTCTTGGGTATCGACCGTCATGGGATCAAAATGCTCTGCTTCTAAAGGACTTCGCGGACAAAGCGGTTGCGGACGAGCCGGAAGAACGGCACGGCGCCCCCCGGCCGCAGCAAGGGATCGTCGGCAAGCCGACCTTCCAGTTCTTTCAGGATCATGCCGGTAATGTCGGGGATGTCGGCCTTGCGGGCATCGGCGAGCGGCAGCCAGACGAGTTCTTCGAGCTCGTTGGTCGGGCCGCCGCCGGGCAACTCCACGGCAACGTCGTGGCGCCAGGCGCTGAAGAAACGCGTATCGAAACGGCGCACGCGATTGGGCGGGGTGATGGCGCGGGCGATGAAGCGGAGCACGTCCAGCGAGGGGACCACGCCATGTTCGGCGAAACCCTGCCAGTCGCGCTTCGCGGTCGAGAAGGCGCCCTTGCGGCCGATCAGCAGGCCGGCTTCCTCATAGGTCTCGCGAATCGCCGACAGGGCGATTGCCCGCGCCCGCGCAGCGCTGGCGCGGCCAGGGCCTGAGACCAACCTACTCTCTTCTTCATCGGGCAGAGGGGCGGCGACGGGAATACGGCTGTCGGCGGGATCGGTGCGGCCGCCGGGGAAGACGAATTTCCCGGGCATGAAGGCGTGCCCGGCATGGCGCCGGCCCATCAGCACCAGAACGTCCTTGCCCCGGCGATCTAGCAGAATGAGAGTTGCGGCATCACGTGGACGCAACGCCCGGCCGTTGCGCACGGCCAGGCCCTTATCGAGCTTGTCGACATCCGCCTTGGTCATTCCTTCCATGCGCTCGACCTAGCGGAAAGTTCTCGAATGCGAAAGTGGCCTTAGCAATTGGCGTGTTGCACCAGCCGGATGACGGGGCCATTGCCGAGAACAGGCAATTCCACCGGCGGCGGCAGCGATCAAGCTCCGATGCCGCACCGATGGAACGTTACTCGGCGACAAGAGCCGCCCAAAAACCGGTGAAATCGAGTCCAAGCGGAAGAAGGCCTTGATCGAAGCGACTGTCGCTTCGGTAAAAGTAGACCGCACCGTCTCGCGTCTGGGTGTCCACAAAGAAATAATCGCCGCCGCCATCGATGGCGAAAGGAAAGAATCGGGCGGCGACCACCGCCTTTTCCGTAACCAAGCGTCGGTAACTTTGAACCGCGGTCCCGCGCGATTCGGCCGCAAGGGGCAAGAATTCGGACACCACGGTATCGAGTTCATCGTTTTGAAAGACGTAAGGGTCCGGCTCGCCACCGTTGGACCTGGCATAAAGTTCGCGAGCCGGGGCGGGGAGCACGAGCCCGCAAGCTTTCTCGCATTGGGCGATCATGTCGCCAGTCAACGGATGCTCGGAATTCAGAAATCTCATACGTCAGACCAGGTTGCGGCCTAAGCCTTGGGACGCGGCTCGAATTCGTCTTTCTCGTCGCCGAAGCCGTGCATATAAAGCGCCCATTGCAGGCCGATGACGGCGCCCTTGACCGGTTGCAGCAGCACGAGCGCCAAAATGATGGTCAACGGCACCCAAATCAGCGCGTGCTGCCAAGTCGAGAGCGTGGTGGCGGCCTCCACCGCCATGAACGAGCCAAGCACGATATGGCCAACGATGACGATGACCAGATAGGCAGGCAGGTCGTCGGCGCGATGATGGTGCAGCTCTTCGCCGCAGACCTCGCACGTGTCCACGGGCTTCACGAAAGCGCGGAACAGCTTTCCCTTGCCGCAATGCGGGCAACGGCCGAGCATGCCGCGCTTGATCGCCGTCCACAGCGGACGCGCGACGCGGCCGGAATGATGCTCGCCGCCGAAAACCTGTTCTTCCACCTGGAAATTGCCTGGCATCATCGTCTCCTGCCGCGCGGTCCGACGCGCGATTGCGATGCGCGGGCGCGGCCTTTGGCCCTGTGGAACGACCGCTTGGAGCCTGGCAGCGGCTTCGGGTCGGTCAGCATCTCGAAACGCATCGCGCCGGCCATCGGCGCGACCTCGACCAGCCGGACTTCGACGCGGTCGGCGAGCTGATAGCCCTTGCCGGTGCGTTCCCCGAACAGCGATCGGGCGGTTTCGTCGTAGATATAGTAGTCGCCGCCCAGAGTTGACACCGGAATAAAGCCGTCGGCGCCATACTGCGGCAATTGGACAAAGAGCCCCGCCTTGGTGACGCCGGAGATGCGCGCATCGAACGTGTCGTTGACGCGCTCGGCGAGATAGGCGGCGATCAGCCGGTCGACCGTGTCGCGCTCGGCGGCCATGGCGCGGCGTTCCGTGGCCGAGATCAGCGCGGCGACCTCTTCCAGCCTGTCCGCCTCCTGCTGCGTCAGGCCGCCGGGACCCAGACCAAGCGCCGCGATCAATCCGCGGTGCACGATCAGATCGGCATAGCGGCGGATCGGCGAGGTGAAATGCGCGTAGCGCCTGAGGTTGAGGCCGAAATGGCCGATATTCTTCGGCGAATACTCGGCCTGGCTCTGCGAGCGCAGCACCACTTCGTTGACCAGCGCCTCGTTGTCGGCGCCGCGCACCCGCTCCAGGATGCCGTTGAATTGGCTAGGCCGCATCTGCGCGCCGCGCGCCAGGGACAGGCTGAGCGTCTGCAGGAACTCGCGCAGCGCTTCCTGCTTGGCGAGCGACGGCGCGTCATGGATGCGATAGACGAGCGGCTCTTTCCTGCCCTCCAATGTCTCCGCGGCGGCAACATTGGCCTGGATCATGAACTCTTCGATCAGCTTATGCGCATCGAGTCGCTCCGGCACGACGACGCGGTCGACCGTGCCGTCGGGCTTCAGCAGGATCTTGCGCTCCGGCAGGTCGAGTTCCAACGGCTGGCGGGCGTCGCGGCCGTGCTTCAGCACCGCATAGGCATCCCAGAGCGGCTTCAAGACACCATCGAGGATCGGCCGCGTCTTGTCGTCGGGCACCCCGTCGATCGCGGCCTGCGCCTGCGGGTAGGAGAGCTTGGCGGCCGACTTCATCATGACGCGGTGGAAGGAGTGCCTGAGCTTGCGGCCTTCCGAGGAGAAGGTCATGCGCACGGCGATGGCCGGCCTGTCCTCGCCTTCGCGCAGTGAGCAGAGATCGTTGGAGATGCGTTCGGGCAGCATCGGCACGACGCGGTCCGAAAAATAGACCGAATTGCCGCGCTTCAAGGCTTCGCGGTCGAGCGGCGTGCCATAGCGCACATAGGTGGCGACATCGGCGATCGCCACGGTGACGACGACGCCTCCGGGATTCTTCTCGTCCGCATCGGGCGTGGCGAAGACGGCGTCGTCATGGTCCTTTGCGTCGGCCGGGTCGATGGTGACCAGCGGCAGGTCGCGCCAATCCTCGCGGTGATCGAGCGTCGCCGGCTCCACTGCTTCGGCCTCGGCAATCACGTCCGCCGCAAAGACATGGGGAATGTCGTGAGCGTGGATGGCGATCATCGAAACAGCCTTCTCGCTGCTCAGCGATCCCAGCACCGCCAGCACTTTCGCCCTGGGCAGTCCGTAACGGGATGCCCGCGCCGGCTCGACCTCGACCAGGTCGCCGTTTTTGGCGCCGTTCTGGAATTCCTTGTCGACGATCAGTTCCGGCTGACGCCGTTCGACGGGCTCGATGCGCAACGTGCCATCCTTCAGGACGCGGAAGACGCCGAGCACCGCATCGCTGCGCTTCTCGAAGACCTTCATCACCCGCCCGGTATAGGCGGGACCTGACGGATCGTCGGTCGGGAAGGTCTTGGCAAGCACGCGGTCGCCGATACCGGGTACCGGGCCGGCGGCGCCGCGCGAAATGCGAATGGCGATGACAGGCGGCGAGCCGTTGCCGGTGTATTCGTTCGGATGCGCCAGAAGCACGCCGTCGTCGTCGCGGCCGAAAATGTCGAGCACGGCGACGTGCGGCACGGCGCCCGCGCGGGTGAGGCGCTTGCGCTCTTTGTTAAGGAGGCCCTCGTCCTGCAGGTCGCGCAACAGGTCTTTCAGCCAGATGCGGTCTTCGCCACGCAGCGCGAAGGCCTTGGCGATCTCGCGCTTGCCGGAGCGGTCGGGATTTTCGGCGATGTAGCGCAGGATTTCGTCGCGAGAAGGTCGATAATCGTCTTTGACCTTGGCCCTCGTGTCGGCGTGGCGCGGATCGCCGTGGCTTCTTCCGGAGATCCTGCGCGCCACGTCCCGCTATCCCTTCTTCGCCGCCCTGCGGAAGGGCTTTTTACCGCCTCCGCCCTTGGCCTCTCTTTCGGCAATCAGGGCGAGCGCTTCTTCCATCGTCACCGATTGCGGATCCTTGCCCTTGGGCAGCGTCGCATTGACCTTGCCGTAGTTGACATAGGGCCCGTATTTGCCGTCGCGCACGACGATCTTGCCGCCGCCGTCGGGATGGTCGCCAAGCTCCTTGAGCGCCGCGGCGGTGCCGCCATTGCGGCCGCCCTTGCCCTTCTGCTGCTTCTCGGCAATCACCGAGACGGCGCGGTTGAGGCCGATCGAGAACACGTCCTCGATGCTTTCCAGATTGGCATAGGTGCCGTCATGCAGCACGAACGGGCCGTAGCGTCCGAGACCGGCCGAGATCATCTTGCCGGATTCGGGATGTTTTCCGACGTCACGCGGCAGGGCCAGCAGCGCCAGCGCCTTTTCGTGGTCGATCGACTCGGGCGTCCAGCCCTTGGGCAGGCTCGAGCGCTTGGCCTCCTTGCCTTCGCCACGCTGGATATAGGGGCCGAAACGGCCGCTCCTCAGCGTGATTTCCTCGGCGGTGTAAGGATCCTTGCCGAGCAGCTTGATGCCGTCGTCGCCATTGCCGTTCTCGCCATTGGGGTTGGCGGCGTCGCCGAGCTGGCGGGTGTAGGAACATTCCGGATAGTTCGAGCAGCCGACGAAGGCGCCGAACTTGCCGAGCTTCAGCGAGAGATTGCCGGAGCCGCATTTCGGGCAAATGCGTGGGTTGGAGCCGTCCTCGCGTTCCGGGAAGACAAGCGGCGCCAGTTCTTCGTTGAGCGCATCGAGCACGTCCGTGACGCGCAGTTCCTTGATGTCGTCGACGGCGCCGGAGAAATCCTTCCAGAAATCGCGCAGCACATCCTTCCAGGCGAGCTTGCCGTCGGAAATCTCATCGAGCTTTTCCTCGAGCGAAGCGGTGAAATCATACTCGACATAACGCTCGAAGAAGCTTTCGAGGAAGGCCGAGAGCAGTCGGCCCTTGGCCTGCGGCACCAGCCTGCGCCGGTCGATGGTGACGTAATCGCGATCCTCGAGCGTCTTCAGGATCGCCGTGTAGGTCGACGGCCGGCCAATGCCCAGCTCTTCCAGCTTCTTGATCAGCGACGCCTCGGAATAGCGCGGCGGCGGCTCGGTGGTGTGCTGGGTGGCGTTGATCGCCTGGCGGGAGAGCTGCTCGCCGGAGCGGATCTCGGGCAGGCGGCGGCTCTCCTCGTCCTCCGCGTCCTCGTCCTTCTGGTCGGTATAGGCGGCGATGAATCCGTCGAAGCGGATAACCGAGCCGACGGCGCGAAGCTCGGCAGTGCGAGCGCCGTTGACCGCCTCGATCTCGACCGTGGTGCGTTCGATCTCGGCCGGCTGCATCTGGCTGGCGATGGCGCGCTTCCAGATCAGCTCATAGAGGCGCGCCTGGTCGGCGTCGAGATACTGCCTGACCGATTGAGGCGTGCGGTTGAAATCGGTCGGGCGGATCGCCTCGTGCGCTTCCTGGGCGTTCTTGGCCTTGGTGGTGTAGTAACGCGGCTTTTCCGGCAGGTATTTTGCGCCGAACTCGCTGACGATCGCGCTGCGGGCAGCCTCGATCGCCTCGGGCGCCATCTGCACGCCGTCGGTTCGCATATAGGTGATGAGGCCGGCGGTCTCGCCGCCGACATCCATGCCTTCGTAGAGCTTTTGCGCCACCTGCATGGTGCGCGTGGCCGAGAAGCCGAGCCCGGAGGAGGCGGCCTGCTGCAGCGTCGAGGTGGTGAAGGGCGGGCCGGGATTGCGCTTGGTGGGCTTGGCCTCGACCGACAATGCCTTGAAGGTCGCGCCTTCCAGCATCGCCTTGATGTCGTCGGCCTGAGCCTTGTTGGCGATGTCGAGCTTCTGCAGCTTCTTGCCGGCAAAGGCGGTCAGCCGCGCTTCGAAACTGTCGTTGCGCGGGGTGCCTAGGATCGCGGCGATCTGCCAGTATTCCTCGCGGATGAAGCGCTCGATCTCGGATTCACGGTCGCAGACCAGGCGCAACGCCACCGACTGGACGCGGCCGGCCGAGCGGGCGCCCGGCAGCTTGCGCCACAGCACCGGCGAGAGCGTGAAGCCGACGAGATAATCGAGCGCACGGCGGGCGAGATAGGCGTCGACCAGCGGCGCATCGATCTGACGCGGATTGGCCATGGCATCCAGCACCGAGGCCTTTGTGATGGCGTTGAAGACGACGCGGCTGACCGGCTTGTCCTTCAGCGCGCGCTTCTGCTTCAGGACTTCCAGCACATGCCAGGAAATCGCCTCGCCCTCGCGATCCGGGTCGGTGGCGAGGATCAGCCCGTCGGCATCCTTGACCGCCTTGGCGATCTCGGCGAGGCGCTTGCCCGACGCGGTGTCGACCGACCAGGACATGGCGAAGTCCTCGTCAGGGCGGACCGAGCCGTCCTTGGCCGGCAGATCGCGGACATGGCCGAAGGAGGCCAGGACCTTATAGTTCTTGCCGAGATATTTGTTGATTGTCTTCGCCTTGGCCGGCGATTCGACGACGACGACGTCCATGAGGTCTCTTAATCAGCTGTGAGGTGGCGGAAGAACTCCGCGATGCACGACGAAATCCCACTCTTTCGTCGCTCACATGGCCGCGCTTTTGCAATCGGTCAAGGGGAGGCGGGCAATTTGGGAAGCGGCCGCCGGCAATACACTCTTAGAGTGTATGGCAAAGATCACATTTTTGGGGATGGGGCATGCGCGCCTCATATCACGCCGGGACGGCCTGCCGGCCAGTCGAGTCGAGAGGCAGTGGCGAGGCGCTGCCCCGCCCGGAAAGATCGCTGGCCGCCAAATCAAACCAATTCGGCGGCCAGGCAGTCTTCCGCATGCCAGCGGTGGGAGAAACTCAATCTGCCTTGACGACGTGCCAGGCGCCGGCAACGCCTTCGCCGGTCATGTCGCCGGTCTTCTTGTCCTTGACGAAGGTATAGACCGGCTTGCCGTCGTAGGCCCACATCTTGCTGCCGTCGGTGCGGTCGACGATCGTCCATTCATCGTCGGCCTTGGCGCCGGCCTCGGCCTTCAGCGGCGGCCAGTTGGCGGCGCATTTGTCGTAGCAGCTGGATTTGCCCTTCTTGTCCTTGTCGAACGTATAAAGTGTCATGCCTTTGGCGTCGGTATAGATCTTCTTGCCGCCGACTTCAGCTTCCTTCCATGCTTCGGCGGCATGGGACGCTGCGGTGCCGAGCAGAAGGAGGGCGGCAAACCCGAGTGCGATCGATTTCATGACAATCTCCCTGAGAACGAGCGCGCGGCAATCGCGCGCTCGTTCCGACAACGCATTGGCGCGGCGGTTTCTTCCTTGGCGAAACGGCGGCGAGCCACACAATGGTGATTGGCGAAGAGCCTTCCGCATCGCTATATCGGCGCCAAGCACAATCGGGGCGGACGAAATGGCATTGGATATCGGCTATGTCAGCGCGGTCGGAGCAGGGGCGATCTCGTTCCTGTCGCCTTGCGTGCTGCCGCTGGTGCCGCCCTATCTCTGCTACATGGCCGGGGTTTCGGTCGACGATTTCCGCGGCAACCAAAGCGTAACGGCAAAGGAAGGCGCCCGTGGCGCGCTGCTCTACGCTTCGCTCGCCTTCGTGCTCGGCTTTTCCACCGTCTTCGTCGCGCTTGGGGCCGGCGCCTCGACCATCGGCCGCCTGCTGCGCGTGTGGCAGGAGCCGCTGGCGATGGCTGCGGGCGTGCTGATCATCATCATGGGCCTCAACTTCCTCGGCATCCTGCGCATTCCGCTCCTGTCGCGCGAGGCGCGCTTCCAGTCGCAGGGAAAGCCGGCCAGCATGATCGCGGCCTATGTCATGGGGCTCGCCTTCGCCTTCGGCTGGACGCCTTGCATCGGCCCGGTGCTGGGGCCGATCCTGACTTTAGCCGGCGGGCGCGAGACCGTGGGCGAGGGCGCGCTGCTGCTTGCCGCCTATTCGCTCGGCCTCGGCATCCCGTTCCTGATCGCGGCGCTGTTTTCCGGTGCCTTCATGCGTTTCCTCGGCACATTCCGCGTCCATCTCGGCCGTGTGGAAAAGGCGATCGGCGCGCTGCTGGTGGTCGCGGGCGTGTTCTTCCTGACCGGCGGCGTGCAGAGCGCGTCGTATTGGCTGCTGGAGAATTTTCCGGTGCTGGGACGGCTGGGGTAGCGGTTCGGCGCCCGTTTTGTGAGTCGTCAGAAATGAGGCTCGACACGCTGGAACACGCAAATGGCCTTGAACCCGTCAGCAAGCGGCCGGACGAGGACAGCGGTGGGGCGCTGGTCCCTGTTGGAAGGTTGGGCCAGCAAGTAAAGCCGTCCATCGATCCGCTGCGTATCGAAGTGCACGTAGCGCCGGCTTACATTTGGGTAGAGGCGGGGGAGTTGGCCTGATATAACGCTCCATCCCGAGGGCAATTCGTCCGAAAACGTGTCGCCGTCGTCGAGCATACTCTCTTTCAGGACCGTCGACGGATCAGCTGCGAGCGGCGCCAACAGCATGACATCGCCGTCGAAATAATGATTGGTTCCGCTCCAGCGCACAAGCTTGCGACGCACGCCGGGTGAGACCTCGATCGTCGCCACCTTGATGTTGAGATTTTGCTGCGCGGTGTCCATGGGAAAGACGTTGGCGTTGTCGTTAGTGGAGGTGCTGACGTTCTCAAACCCTTCCTGTCGAAGACGCAGGAATTTTCGACAAAGACGCGGCTCAGTCGTTCCATGCGCCAGCAATATGGTGCCAACTGGTGGCCGGCGACCCGGCGGCGCATATTCGACGCGATCGATCTTGTAGCGGTTCAGTTGGAAAGACTCGTCCAGGCAGACAATGGGTCCCTTGTCCGGCGCCTCGTCTCCGACGACATGGCAATAGCTAAGCCGATCCGGCCTGATCACCATCCCGATCAGCCAGCGCTTTTGGTCCGTCGCGTAGCCAGGCTTCCACTCTTTGCGCGAAAAAATCTTTCGCTTCGCAATCCAAAGGCTGAAGAAGGCTGGCGGATCGGCGCCGCCCTGACCATACCCAAAAGCCTGGTCTTGCCCATCACGGAGGCGGATCGTCCAGCCATTGATCATGGTGCAATTCGATCGACCCGTGGCAGGCGTCGCCGATAATCCCTGATCGACGCTGGTGGGCAGTCGGCGATACCCGACCGGATCTTCGTCCATCGTCAGCGTAAAGCGGATCAGCGCGACGTTACGGCCCGGTTGGCAAACAACCTCGGCATGCGGAGTGGTGTAGTCGGCCCGAGCCGGGCCCGGACAGATCGATATGAAAATGAAAAATATAAACACGGCGAAAGCTTCGAAGCTGTGGCTCGACATTTGAAGCCTTTCTTTCAGTGCACGCCGGCGCCATGATACCCCAGATCGGAACGATGCCGAAAAACTGACGTTACCGAATCGCAAGCACAACATCGATAGCGAGGCTATAATGGTAGCCAAGGCGGACGTGCAAAAGTTCTTCAAGACCTACGAGAAGGTCTACAACGACGCGATCGCCGGCAATGTCGACATGGACGATTTTGGAGCGATGTATTCGACCGGATTTGTCTCGGTCACCCCGGCCGGCGTCATGGTCGGCGAGAACGGCAAGAAATTTCAAGATACGATGAGGAAGGGTTTTGAAGCCTATCGGGCGATGGGCAGCAAGACGATGACCTGCAAGGATGTCTCGGTGACAGCCATCGATCAGGGCCGTTGCGTGGCCAAGGTAGAATGGTCGGGCGAATACGAACGCAAGGACAAAAGGCTCGTGACCATCGATTTCGAAGTCGATTATCTCGTCGAAAGGCGCGAAGGCAGCCTGAAGGTGTTTGGCTGGATCGCCGGCGACGAGCAGGCGGAATTCAAGAAGCACGGGCTGTTGTAGGCCCTGTCCGTCGGATTTGGTCGTGGACCCGCTGATTAAGAGTCACCTGCTCTGCCGTCTCACCGGAATTTAACCGCATTGGTGCAGCATCGCCCGGCTGCTAGCATGCGTTGATCCAAGTCCTTCAAAATGGTTACCCCTACATGAGCCAGAGATCCTGCCTGTCCGTCATCCTCGCCGCCGGCGAGGGCACGCGCATGAAAAGCGCCACGCCCAAGGTGCTACACGCCATTGCCGGCCTGCCGATGGTGGCGCACGTCGTGAAGGCCGCCGAGGCTGCCGGTGCAACCGGCCTGGCGCTGGTGATCGGCCACGGCGCCGACGAGATGCGCAAGGCGGCACAGAAATTCGCGCCGAAGGCTGACACTTTCGTGCAAGAGAAGCGGCTCGGCACCGCGCATGCCGTTCTTGCCGCTCGCGAAGCGATATCAAAGGGTTATGACGATATTCTGGTGATGTTCGGCGACACGCCGCTGATCGATGCGAGGGCGCTGGCAGCTGCGCGGCAGAAGCTGGCGGAGGGTGCCGCCGTCGCCGTCATCGGCTTTCGTCCGCCAAGCCCGACCGGCTACGGCCGTTTGATTGAAAAGGGCGGCAAGCTCGTCGCCATCCGCGAGGAGAAGGACTGTTCCGAGGCGGAAAAGAAGATCGGCTTCTGCAATGCCGGGATGATGGCGGTGGCGGGCAAGCATACGCTGCGGCTGCTCGACAAGGTCGGCAACAAGAACGCCAAGGGCGAGTTCTACCTCACCGACATCGTCGAGATCGCCGGCGCGGAAGGCCTCGATGTGGTGGCGACGGAAGCGGGGTTCGAAAGCGCGCTGGGTATCAACAACAGGGCAGAGCTTGCCGAGGCGGAAGCGATCTGGCAGGCGCGCCGGCGGCGCGAGGCTATGCTTTCCGGCGTTACGCTGATCGCGCCCGAAACTGTCTATTTCTCGCACGATACCGAAATCGGCGCCGACACGATCGTCGAGCCGAATGTCTGGTTCGGCCCGGGCGTCAGGATCGCGTCGGGCGCCATGATCCATGCCTTCAGCCATATCGAGGGCGCGACGATCGCCTCGAACTGCGATGTCGGGCCGTTTGCGCGGCTCAGGCCCGGCGCCGATCTTCGAAACAAGGCAAAGGTCGGCAATTTCTGCGAGGTCAAGCAGGCGACGATCGAGGAAGGCGCCAAGGTCAACCACCTGACCTATATCGGCGACGCGCGCGTGGGTGCCGCGGCCAATATCGGCGCGGGCACCATCACCTGCAATTATGACGGCTACTCGAAATTCTTCACCGACATCGGCGAGGGGGCCTTTGTCGGCTCGAATTCCTCGCTGGTGGCGCCTGTCACGATCGGCAAGGGCGGCTATATCGCCTCCGGCAGCGTGATCACCGAGAGTGTGCCGGACGATGCGCTGGCCTTCGGCCGCGCCCGCCAGAAGACGATCCCCGGCAAGGGCAAGGAGCTGCGCGAGCGCTTCGCCTCGGCCGCCGCGGCGAGGAAGAAGGCGGCGGAATGATTTTCAGCGCTTCCTTGCGGAGGCGTTGCAACTCGGTCAGATATGAACGAGTGGAAACCAGGGCCCTGAAAACCCGAGCGGTTCAGGCAACCGGATTGCAAGCGCAGTCTGGCATTGTGCACTGGCAAAAAACCGTTCCGCTGACACGGAACGAAACGCAAAGTGACTTTCGCGGCAAACCGGCAATCCCTAGATAACGCCGGGTTTTCCGCTCGGAATCGGGGGCAATCGCCATGTGCGGTATCGTTGGAATCGTCGGCCGAAGCCAAGTCGCGCCGCTCATCGTCGATGCGCTGAAGCGGCTTGAATATCGCGGCTACGACTCGGCCGGTGTCGCCACCATCGAGAAGGGCGAGCTCGGCCGCCGCCGCGCCGAAGGTAAACTCATCAACCTCGAACGCCGATTGAAGGACGAACCGCTCGACGGCACGATCGGCATCGGCCACACACGCTGGGCAACGCATGGCGTGCCCAACGAGACCAACGCGCATCCGCATTTTTCCAACGGCGTCGCCATCGTGCACAACGGCATCATCGAGAATTTCGCCGAGCTGCGCGACGAACTCACTCGCGACGGCTACAGCTTCGCCTCGCAGACCGACACCGAGGTCGTCGCGCATCTGGTGGCGCGCGAGCTCGCCAAGGGGCTGAAGCCGGTGGAAGCCGCGTATGCGGCGCTGAAGCGGCTCTCCGGCGCTTTCGCGCTGGCGATCATGTTCAAGGGCGACGAGGACCTGATCGTCGGCGCCCGCAATGGTCCGCCTCTGGCCGTCGGCCATGGCGATGGCGAGATGTTTTTGGGCTCGGACGCGATCGCGCTGGCGCCCTTCACCAACTCGATCACCTATCTCGAAGACGGCGACTGGGCGGTGGTGCGCCGCGAAAGCGTGACCATCTACGACATCGACGGCAACAAGGTCGACCGCAAGCGCCAGCAATCGCTGTCGACCAGCTTCATGGTCGACAAGGGCAACCGCCGCCATTTCATGGAAAAGGAAATCCATGAGCAGCCGGAGGTGATCTCGCACACGCTGGCGCATTACGTGGATTTCGTCTCCGGCGTCTCCAAGCCGCTCGACCTGCCCTTCGATTTCGCCAGGATCGGCCGGCTGGCGATCTCGGCCTGCGGCACCGCCTATCTCGCCGGGCTGATCAGCAAATACTGGTTCGAGCGTTATGCGCGGCTGCCGGTCGACATCGACGTCGCCTCGGAGTTCCGCTACCGCGAGATGCCGCTTTCGGCCAACGACGCGGCCTTCTTCATCTCGCAGTCTGGTGAGACGGCCGACACGCTGGCCTCGCTGCGGTATTGCCGTCGGGCCGGCATGAAGATCGGCGCCGTGGTCAATGTGCGCGAATCGACCATGGCGCGTGAATCCGACGTCGTGCTGCCGACGCTTGCCGGGCCGGAAATCGGCGTCGCCTCGACCAAGGCTTTCACCTGTCAGTTATCCGTGTTGGCTGCGCTGGCGGTCCGCGCGGGCGTGGCGCGCGGCACGATCTCGCGCGACGAAGAGAAGCGCCTAGTGCGCGAGCTTTCCGAGGCACCGCGCTTCGCCACCCAGGTGCTGAAGCTCGACGAGCAGATCGAACGCATCTCGCGTGAGTTGTCGCGCTACAAGGACGTGCTCTATCTTGGCCGCGACACCAATTTCCCGCTGGCGATGGAAGGAGCGCTGAAGCTCAAGGAGATTTCCTACATCCACGCCGAAGGCTATGCCGGCGGCGAGCTGAAGCACGGGCCGATCGCGCTGATCGACGAGAACATGCCGGTAATCGTCATCGCCCCGCATGACCGCATCTTCGAAAAGACGGTCTCGAACATGCAGGAAGTGGCGGCGCGGGGCGGCAAGATCATCCTGATCACCGACAAAAAGGGCGCGGCGCAGGCGGGCATCAAGACGATGGAGACGATCATCCTGCCCGATGTGCCGGAGATCATCTCGCCGATCATCTATGCGCTGCCGATCCAGATGCTGGCCTATTTCACCGCGGTCTTCATGGGCACCGACGTCGACCAGCCGCGCAATCTGGCGAAGTCGGTGACGGTAGAGTAGGTTTCGCGACCGTTGCAAGTTGCGGATGACGCCAACGGCCCTGAAGGAAAGGATGTTTCGGCTAATCGCGAACGGAAGCAGCTTCCGTTTGGAACATAAAGAGCTGTGATCTTGGCTCTGTATCATAGCATGGTACATGTCGCGAGGAGGGCCGCCCGTTAACCTTTGAGGATACTGGGTTATGCTCAAGTTTGCTCGTCCCATCCACCCCGGAGAATTCCTGCGCGAGGAGTATATGGTGCCGCTCGGGATGAGTGCCGGCGTGCTTGCGAAGAAGCTTAATCTTCCGCGCACCCGGATCGAGAGCGTCGTCAAGGAGGAGGTCGGTCTTACTCCGGATACGGCGCTTTCGCCTCGCCAGGTCCTTCAACACCACGCCCGAGTTCTGGATGAACTTCCAGAAGGCCTACGAGTTGGAGATCGAAGCGAGCAAAATAGCATCGGAACTCGAGAAGATCGTGCCGCTGGATGCAGCGGCATGACCAGAGCTCTTTAAAAACTTCGCAGTTCCAAAGCGGCTCGCGGTTCACTAATCTCAGCGTTGCAACCTGCGCCGCGGTGAACCCATGTCCGACGCCCTGAAGACCTCTGGCATGACCCGGCTGAGGAACTATTTCCTGACCGGCTTCGTGGTCTGCGCGCCGCTGGCGATCACGGCCTACATCGCCTGGTCGCTGATCGGCTGGGTCGATTCCTGGGTGAAGCCCTACATTCCGGTCCGCTACAATCCCGACACCTATCTGCCGTTCCCGGTTCCGGGCTTCGGGTTGATCGTGGCGCTTGTGCTGATCACGCTGATTGGTTTCCTGACGGCGAATATCGTCGGCCGCGCTATCGTCAATTTCGGCGAAAGGCTGCTTGGCCGCATGCCGCTGGTGCGCGGCATCTATGGCTCGCTGAAGCAGATATTCGAGACGGTGCTGTCGAACAAGGGCGACATGTTCCGTCAGGTCGGGCTGGTCGAATATCCGCGCAAGGGCGTGTGGTCGCTGGTCTTCGTCGCCAGCGAGAAGGAAACCGAGATCAACCAGAAGCTCGACCAGGAAGGCGATCCGCTGATCGCGGTGTTCATGCCTTGCACGCCCAATCCGACCACCGGCTTCCTGATGTATGTGCACAAATCGGAGATCGTGCCGCTCGACATGTCGATCGAGGACGGCGCCAAGCTGATCGTCTCGGCCGGCATGGTGGCGCCGGAGGTCAAGGCCAAGCTGGTGACGCTGAACGGCGAACCGGTCGAAGGACCGCTCGCCAATCCGCCGCTCGGCGCTCAGCCGGCGCGCAGCAGCCGCACCGCCTCGTCGCGGCCGAACAGGTAAAGCAGCAAGCGCAGCGCCTCGCCGCGTTCGGATTGCAGTTCCGGGTCGCGCGACAGGATCAGCCGCGCGTCGTCTCGGGCCGCTTCCAGCAGGTCGGCATGGAATTCGATCCGCGCCACCTGGAAGCCGGGCGTACCGGACTGCCTCGTGCCCAGCAATTCGCCTTCGCCGCGCAGTTTCAGGTCTTCCTCGGCGATCTTGAAGCCGTCCTCGGTCTCGCGCATCACCGAAAGCCGGCGTCTGGCCGTCTCGCCGAGCGGCTCCTTGTAGAGCAGCACGCAGGAGGACGGCTTGTCGCCGCGCCCGACGCGGCCGCGCAACTGGTGCAACTGGGCAAGGCCGAAGCGTTCGGCATGCTCGATGACAATGATGGTCGCGTCAGGCACGTCGACGCCGACCTCGATGACGGTGGTGGCGATCAGGATGCGCGTTTCGCCCTGCTTGAAGGCGCGCATCGCCTCGTCTTTCTCCGCACCCTTCATGCGGCCGTGCACCAGTCCGATCCGGTCGCCGAACAACGGTTTCAGCGAAGCGAAACGGTCCTCCGCCGACATCAGCTTGATCTCTTCCGATTCCTCGACCAGCGGACAAATCCAATAGATCTTCTGGCCTTCGGCGACCGCATCGCGCATGCGTCCGACCAGTTCGTCCAGCCGCTCCATCGGCAAGGTCACGGTGCGGATCGGCTGCCGGCCGGCCGGCTTCTCGGTCAGCTTCGAGACGTCCATGTCGCCGAAGGCGGTCAACACGAGCGTGCGCGGGATGGGTGTGGCCGTCATCACCAGCATGTCGGGCGCGTCGCCCTTGGCGGTGATGGCCAGGCGCTGGTGGACGCCGAAGCGGTGCTGCTCGTCGACGACGGCCAGCACGAGATCATGGAACGTCACGCTTTCCTGGAACAGCGCATGCGTGCCGACGACGATGTCGATCGCGCCACTGGCAAGACCGGCAAGAGTCTCCGTGCGTTCGCGGCCCTTTTCGCGCCCGGTCAGGATGGCAAGGCGCAGGCCGACTTTCTCCGCCAGCGGCGCGATGGTCGCCAGATGCTGGCGCGCCAGGATTTCGGTCGGCGCCATCAGCGCCGCTTGGCCGCCGGCCTCGACCGCGCGCGCCATGGCAAGCAGCGCCACCACCGTCTTGCCCGAGCCGACATCGCCCTGCAGCAGGCGCAGCATGCGTTCGGGATCGGCAAGATCTGCGTTGATTTCGCCAAGCGCGAATTCCTGGCTGGGTGTGAGCTTGTAGGGCAGGGCCGCGCGCAGTTTCTCGACGATGCTGCCGTCGCCGACCAGCGGCCGTCCTGACAGGCGTCGCACCTTTGCCCGCACCAGCGCGAGCGACACCTGACCGGCCAGCAATTCGTCATAGGCAAGGCGCCGCCAGGCCGAGCCTTCGACGGCGACGTCGATCGGATCCGCCGGATGGTGGACACGGGCGAGCGAATCGCCAAAGGCGGGGAAGGTCTGGCGCCGCATGAAGGCGTCGTCCTGCCATTCCGGCAATTCCGGCAGGCGGCCGAGCGCCTGGCCGATCGCCCGGCGAAGCACCTTGGCCGACAGCCCGGCGGTCAGCGGATAGACAGGCTCGACCAAGGGCAGGCCGTCGGCCTCGCTGGCCAAAGCGATATGATCTGGATGGACCATGGTCGGGCGGCCGTTGAACCACTCCATGCGGCCGGACACGACGACATGCTCACCGACCGGCACTGCCTTTTCGAGATAGGCGGCATGGGCATGGAAGAAGGTCAACGCGACCTCGCCGGTGTCGTCATGGGCGTAGACGCGGTAGGGCACCGACCTATTGCCGCGCGGCGGCGGCTGGTGGCGGTCGACGCGCACTTCGAGCGTGACGATCTGGCCCTCGGCCGAAAGCGCGATGCCGGGCCGGTTGCGGCGGTCGATCACCGTGTTGGGCAGAACGAACAGAAGGTCGGCCGCGCGTGCGGCGCGGTCGCCGAGATCGGCTGGCACCACACGCTCGATCAGCAAGCCGACTTTCGGGCCGACGCCGGCAAGCGAGGTGATCGGAACGAACAGGGGATCGAGGATGGTGGGACGCATCCTGTCAGCTTATGTCGCGACGGCGGCAGCGCAAAGGCTGACACCGCCCTCTATCCACGCTATATGCGCCGCTTCGAACAGGGATGCGGCGACATGACCGGAATACAGCGATCAAGCGAGGGGCTGGACGCCCGCCGCCGCAAGCTTCTGTTCCGCTCCTGGCATCGCGGCATGCGCGAGATGGACCTCATCCTCGGCTCCTTCGCCGATGCCGAGATCGGCGCCTTGACCGGCGATGAAATCGACCAATATGAGAGGCTTCTCGAAATCCCCGACACTGAGTTCCTGCCGATGGTCACTGGCGAACGCCCGGTTCCGCCGGATATCGACTGCGCGGTTCTGCAAAAGATACTGGCATCGCGCCGGACCATGACATTTTGAAAAACGCATATCCATGAGCCTCATTCCCTCCATTGGCCTGCCCAAGGGCCGCGCCGGCCAGTTCATCGTCGACGGCGTCGCCGACGGCTACGAAGCTTTCGCCCTGGTGCAGACGGCGCAGGAGATCGCGCCCGACAAGCCGGTGCTGTTCGTCGCGCGCGACGGCCAGCGGCTGCCGGCGATCATCGAGGCGCTCGCCTTTGCCGCACCCGGCCTGCCGGTGCTGGAACTGCCGGCCTGGGACTGCCTGCCTTACGATCGCGTCTCGCCCGGCGCCGATGCCGCGGCGCGACGGCTCGACGCGCTTTCGGCCATGATCGCGCTGGCCAGGAAACCGCATCGCGCGGTGATCCTCACCACCGCCAATGCGCTGTTGCAGCGCATCCCGCCGGCCGAGCTGATCCAAGCGCAGACTTTCCATGCCAAGCCGGGCAACCAGATCGATATGAACGCGCTGATCGCGCGGCTCGAGATCTCCGGTTTCGAGCGCGTGCCGACGGTGCGCGGCCTTGGCGAATTCGCGGTGCGCGGCGGCATTCTCGACCTTTTCGCGCCGGGCTGGAGCGAGGCGCTGCGCCTCGATTTCTTCGGTGACACGCTGGAATCGATCCGCGTCTTCGACGTGGCGACGCAGCGCACCACCGGCCAGCGCAAGTCGATGTCGCTGCAGGCGATGAGCGAGGTGGCGCTGACGCCCGAAACGATCAGCCGCTTCCGCCGCTCCTATATCGAGGCTTTCGGCGCGCCGTCGCGCGACGACGCGCTCTATGCGGCGGTCAGCGAAGGCCGGCGCTTCGCCGGCATGGAGCACTGGCTGCCCTTCTTCTACGAGCGGCTGGAGACGGTGTTCGACTATCTGCCGGATGCGCCTGTCGTCTTCGATCATCTGGCGCATGAGGCGCTGGCCGAGCGCCACACGCTGATCCTCGACCACTACGAGGCGCGCCGGAAACAAGCCGACAGCGCGCTGAAGGACGCCGTGCCCTACAAGCCGGTGGCGCCGGACCTGCTTTATCTCTCGCCGGAGAATCTCAAGGCTTCGCTCGGTCCGCGCGAAGACATCGACTTCACGGTCTTCGACGCGCCCGATGTCGGGAGCAAAAAAGTGTTCCATGCCGGCTCGCGGCAAGGCCGCAGCTTTGCCGAGGAGCGCGCCGACCCGAACATCAATGTCTTCGACGTGGTGGTGAAGCATATTGCCGACGAGCGCGCCGCGCGTCGCCGCGTCATCGTCGCCGGCTGGACGGAAGGTTCGCTCGACCGTCTTGGCCAGATCCTCGCCGAACATCACCTCGGCAACCTGAAGCCGGTCGCTACGCTTGCCGAGGTTGAGAAGCTCGAGCCGGGGCAGGCTGGTCTTGCCGTGCTGCCGCTCGAATCCGGCTTCGAGACCGATGATATGGTCGTCGTCGCCGAGCAGGATATCCTTGGCGACAGGCTGATCCGGCGTTCGAAGCGCAAGAAGAAGGCTTCCGACTTCATCGCCGAGGCCTCGTCGCTGTCGGCGGGCGACATCGTCGTCCATGCCGATCACGGCATCGGCCGCTTCATCGGCTTGCGCACCATCGAAGCGGTCGGTGCGCCGCATGACTGCCTCGAAATCCATTATGCCGGCGACGACCGGTTGTTCTTGCCGGTCGAGAATATCGAGCTTCTGTCGCGCTATGGCTCCGATTCGGCCGAAGCGACGCTCGACAAGCTGGGTGGCGGCGCCTGGCAGGCGCGCAAGGCGCGGCTGAAGCGGCGCCTGCTCGATATGGCCGGGCAATTGATCCGCATCGCCGCCGAGCGGCAGATGCGTGCAGCGCCCGCTATGATCCCGGCCGAAGGGCTTTATGGCGAGTTCGCGGCGCGCTTTCCTTATGAGGAAACCGACGACCAGCAGACGGCGATCGATTCCGTCATGGATGATCTCGGCGCTGGCAAGCCGATGGATCGGCTGGTCTGCGGCGACGTCGGCTTCGGCAAGACGGAAGTGGCGCTGCGCGCCGCCTTCATCGCGGCCATGGAAGGGTTCCAGGTCGCGGTCGTGGTGCCGACGACGCTGTTGTCGCGGCAGCACTTCAAGACCTTCTCGCAGCGCTTTTCGGGCCTGCCGATCCGCATCGCGCAGGCGTCGCGCCTGGTGGGCTCGAAAGAATTGGCGGAAACCAAGAAGGGCATTGCCGAGGGCACGGTCGACATCGTCGTCGGCACGCATGCGCTGCTTGGGTCTTCGATCTCGTTCAAGCGTCTCGGACTGCTGATCATCGACGAGGAGCAGCACTTTGGCGTCAAGCACAAGGAGCGGCTGAAGGACCTCAAGTCCGACGTGCATGTGCTGACGCTGTCGGCGACGCCGATCCCGCGCACGCTGCAACTGGCGCTGACCGGCGTGCGCGAACTGTCGCTGATCGCCACGCCGCCGGTCGACCGCATGGCGGTGCGCACGTTCATCTCACCCTTCGATCCGCTGGTCATCCGCGAGACGCTGTTGCGCGAGCGCTATCGCGGCGGCCATTCCTTCTATGTCGTGCCTCGGATCAGCGACCTTTCGGAAATCCATGATTTCCTGAAGGAATCCGTGCCGGAGCTGAAGGTGGCGGTGGCGCATGGCCAGATGCCGCCGGGCGAGCTCGACGACATCATGAACGCCTTTTACGACGGCCAGTACGACGTGCTTCTGTCGACCACCATCGTCGAATCCGGGCTCGATATCCCGACCGCCAACACGCTGATCGTCCATCGCGCCGACATGTTCGGCCTGGCGCAGCTCTACCAGCTGCGCGGCCGCGTCGGTCGTTCCAAGGTACGCGCCTACGCGCTGTTCACGCTGCCGGCCAACCGCAAGCTCACCGATACGGCCGAGCGCCGGCTGAAGGTGCTGCAGTCGCTCGACACGCTGGGCGCCGGTTTCCAGCTCGCCAGCCACGACCTCGACATCCGCGGCGCCGGCAATCTTCTGGGCGAAGAGCAGTCGGGGCACATCAAGGAAGTCGGTTTCGAGCTCTACCAGCAGATGCTGGAAGAGGCGGTGGCCGAGGTGAAGGATACCGGCGAGGCGCAGGACGGCGGCTGGTCGCCGCAGATCGCGGTCGGCACCGCGGTGATGATCCCGGAAAGCTACGTGCCGGACCTGCAGCTCCGCATGGCGCTCTACCGGCGCCTCGGCGATCTCGAAACCACGGAGGAGATCGACGGCTTCGGCGCTGAGCTGATCGACCGGTTCGGGCCACTGCCGGAAGAGGTGACGCATCTGTTGAAGATCGTGTTCATCAAGGCGCTCTGCCGCAAGGCCAATGTCGAGAAGCTCGATGCCGGCCCCAAGGGCGTCGTCATCCATTTCCGCAAGCGCGAGTTCCCCAATCCGGTCGGGCTGGTCAAGTTCATCGGCGAGCAGGGCTCGCTGGCCAAGATCCGCGCCGACCATAGCGTCGTCTTCATGCGCGACTGGCCGAATGCCGAAAAACGCCTGGCGGGATCGGCGGTGGTGATGACGCAACTGGCCCGGCTCGTCGACAAGGCCGCATAGGCACGCGAGCGAGGCCTGCGGGCCTGTTGCAGGGGCAGGCGCACCCTCGCAAGGAAATAGTAACCCACCCGAAAGATCGCGCGCACTTGCAGGGCATGCGACGATTATGACCATTGCGGTATTTGTACTTGAGAGGTTCAATAGCCCAATCTAATCATTGCTGCAGGGGCTGCTTGTGAACCCGCAAACTTTCGATGAATACTGGCTCGGTTACCTTGCCGGCCATTCAAAACCTTCAACCCGCTTTATCCATTACCTCGGCCTCTTCTTTGCGCCGATCGCCGGCGTCGCGGCATCCTTCCTCGTGACGTGGTGGGCCTTTCTGGTCATCATTCCCGTCTTCTACCTTGCGGCGTTGTTCACCCATCCCCTGCTTGAGCACAACAGCAACAAACCTTTCGCGGAACGGCCCTTGTGGAGCGCCATTGCGCTGCTTCGCATGCTCGCGCTCGATTTGACGGGCGGTCTTGGCCGCCAGCTCAGCCGTCTGAAGGACGCCGGCAGATAGGCATGGAAATGGCGGTTGTCGCTGCCTGTTCGGCCGTGCTGATGCTTGGCGCCGGATTTCATGTCTACTGGGCCTTCGGCGGCCGCATCGGCGCCGGCGTTTCGCTGCCTCAACGCGAGGACGGCAGCCCGGCGGTGAAGGAGACGGCCGTCGGCGCCCTGGCGGTCGGTCTGGTCCTGGCGCTGGCCCTGCTCCTCCTTCTTGGTTTCGCCGGCCTGATCCGCCTGCCGCTGCCGCACTGGCTGCTGAAGACGGCCGTTATGCTGTGGGCGGCCATATTCACCCTGCGGGCGTTGAGTTGGTCGCGATATTTCGGGTTGTTCAAGCGGGTCAGGAACACGCGTTTCGCCAGATATGACAGCCTGCTTTACAGCCCATCTTGCCTGTTGTTGGGGCTGGGCTTGTTCCTGCTCGCACTGGCGGACACCGCATAGCGAGGCGGCCGAAGCATTCGCCACCACTGAAAAACCCGGCTAGAATAGCCAGTCGGCTTCGTGTAAGGAGCCGCGACCTCGTATCGAGGCTGGAATGGCGGGCACGCGTGTTCGCCGGTTTGTTTTGACGCAATTCCGACGGAAATTTCACACTTTTCCCGGGTTGCTCCGAAAGGGCGTTTGGGGTGCAGCGATGACGAAATGGTCGCCGAATTCGTGGAGAGCAAAGCCGATCAAGCAGGTCCCGGCCTATCCGGACCTTGCCGCTTTGAAGGCCACGGAAGCGCAGCTTGCCACCTTCCCGCCGCTGGTTTTTGCCGGTGAGGCGCGCAAGCTGAAGAAGCAGCTGGCGGCGGTGGCCGCCGGCGAAGCCTTCCTGCTCCAGGGCGGGGACTGCGCCGAGAGTTTCGCCGAGCATGGCGCCGACAATATCCGCGACTTCTTCCGCGTCTTCCTGCAGATGTCGGTGGTGCTCACCTTCGCCGGCGCGCAGCCGGTGGTGAAGGTCGGCCGCGTCGCCGGCCAGTTCGCCAAGCCGCGCTCGTCCGACAACGAGACCAAGGCCGGCGTGACGCTGCCGAGCTATCGCGGCGACATCATCAACGGCATCGAGTTCGACGCCAAGTCGCGCATCCCGGATCCTGCTCGGCAGGAGATGGCCTACCGACAGTCGGCCGCGACGCTCAACCTTCTGCGCGCCTTCGCGCAGGGCGGCTATGCCAGCCTGGAGAACGTGCATCGCTGGATGCTGGGCTTCGTCGCCGACAGCCCGCAAGGCGAGAAATACGGTGCGCTCGCCAACCGCATCACCGAGACGATGGAGTTCATGCGCGCGGTCGGCATCACGTCGGAAACCAATTTCGCGCTGCGCGAGACGGATTTCTACACCAGCCACGAGGCGCTGCTGCTTGGCTATGAGGAGGCGCTGACGCGCGTCGATTCGACCTCCGGCGACTGGTACGCGACCTCGGGCCATATGATCTGGATCGGCGACCGTACCCGCCAGCCGGATCACGCACATATCGAATATTGCCGCGGCATCAAGAATCCGCTCGGTCTGAAATGCGGGCCGTCGCTGACGCCGGACGGTCTCATGGAACTCATCGACCTGCTCAATCCCGAGAACGAGCCGGGCCGCCTGACGCTGATCGCGCGCTTCGGCTCGGACAAGGTCGCCGAGCACCTGCCGAAGCTGGTTCGGGCGGTCAAGAAGGAAGGCCGCAACGTCGTGTGGTCGTCCGATCCGATGCACGGCAACACGATCGAGGCGGCGGGCTACAAGACGCGGCCGTTCGACCGCATCCTCAAGGAAGTGCAGACCTTTTTCGAGGTGCACCGCGCCGAAGGCACGCATCCGGGCGGCATCCATGTGGAGATGACCGGCAAGAACGTCACCGAATGCACCGGCGGCGCCCGCGCCATCACGGCGGAAGACCTGCAGGACCGCTATCACACCCATTGCGATCCGCGCCTCAACGCCGACCAGGCGATCGAGCTCGCCTTCCTCGTCTCGGACCTCCTCAAGAAGAGCCACCCGGTGCAGCACAAGCAGGCCGCCATCGCCTGAACAGGGCCTGATGCCGGATCATCATCGGAGGCGCTGGCGCGAAGCCGGCGCCTTTTCAATTTGGGCAGATAGGTTTCAGGCGCCGGCTATTCGGGGTCGGCTCATTCCGGATCGGGCGGTCCGGGAGGATTGCCCGGGAAGCCGGTTCTACCGGGCGGAATGACGGCAAAGTTGATCTCCAGGGGCGGTCCCTTGAGCGACCAGTTGAATGCCACCGTCTTGACCGGCAGGCCGGCGGTCCAGGCCTCCTGTTGCGGAGAAAGTTTCCAGCCGCGCGGCCATACAAGCAGCATGCCCTGGTCCCGCAGCCGCTGGTCCGTAATCCAGGGGGCGAGGCGCCTGTCGAGGGTCGTGAAGATCGAAGGCTGATCCGGGGCTTCCAGTCCGGCAAGCCTGGCCGTGCCGTCGTCGCCGCCGACGATGCCCAGCGGCGCGGATACCGCCTCGTGCCAGATTGCATCGGCCGTCAGCGAAATCGACCGCGCCGGCCAGCACATTGGCTGCAGGCGGCCGAGTATGTTGCAACTGGTCCAGCGGGTCGCCGCATAGGCGCTCGACACGCCGACCACGCATAGCAGCGCCAGCACCGCCAGCCGGCGCAATTCCGTTGGTCCCAGCCGCCGGCCCAGAAGCGCGATCGCCAAGACGCCGACGAGATTATACATCGTCGCGCCCCAGGCTTCGCCGGTGCCGGTAAACAGCGATGCGGCCATGATCAGGAGCGCCGGCCCCAGACCCATCCATGCCAGGTAGACAACCGCGCGCCGCTCGGGAGCAGGGTAGGCCGGCAAGGGGTCTTGCACGGGCCTGGGCTGTCGCCGCAACAGGCCGGAAATAGCCAGAACGACCGGAACAGCGGCAAGCCCGGCAAGCTGAACGCCGATATAGTAGAGCCGGGCGCGGTTGGCGATCACCCAGGCGTTACGATGCTCGGCATAGGTCAGCGGCAGGAAATCGAGGCGGACGAGTTCCACCGCCAGCGGCGCCACGATGCCAAGAAAAACCGCGAGGCCGAGCCACGGCCATGGCGTGGCGAGCCGGCTTCGGGCACGGGTGTCGCACAAAATCCAGATGCCGCCGAAGGCCAGCAGCAGAGCCGTCGAGAACTTGGCATAGAGCCCAACGCCGGCAATGAGGCCGAGGGCGAGCCACCAGCCCGGCCGCCCATCGCGCGCAGCGCGCCATAGCAGCCAAGAGGTCGCAGCCCAGAAAGGCATCTGCGCGTAGTCATGGTTGAATTGCGGGGTGGGCCAGCCGAAGAAATAGATCGCGGGCATCAACAGCACGGCGGCGAGCGCGCGGGTCGGGCCCATCATGTCGCGCGCGAGCAGATAGACCAGGACGAAAGTCGTCGAGACCATCAGCTGCGACAGCATGTATTGCGGCCAGCGGAACGAGCCGGTCAGGAGATGGCTGATCTCGAGCAGCCAGCACGGGAGCTGCGGGTGCTTGTAGGTCAACAGCACCCATTCGCGACCCCACAGGAAACCTTCGACGACGTCGCGCGGCGGTCCAACATTGACGATCGCCGGCATCACGGTCCAGCTGGCGATCTGGATCAGGCACAAAAGCGCCAGCAAACGCCATGGATGCCGGACCAGGCTGTTCCACATCGAAGACAGATTGCCTTCAGCCGCGGCCGCGGCAGGCCAGACATGCACGGATTCGCTGGTTCTCGACATGCGGGCCTAAAATCACACCGGTGGATTGCTGAACAGTCCGATAGCAAAAGCTTACGAAAATGTATGCTGCCGCAACATTGTAAAGCCAAGATTGCTGTGGAACCCGTCGCCGGCGCTTCGAGCAGGAACCGCCGGCCGATCGTTGCCGGAGCCGGCGCAGGGGGCGCCGCCGTTCCAGCAATACAGGTGCCTCCATGCGCCACCAGCATGCCGTCATTCATCACCGCGGGCTCGATTTCTGGTCGGCGCGCGCCGCGGTTCTCGTCGTCATCTGCCTGCAGCTTCTGGTCATCAACAACCTGTCCTTCGGTCCGCGCTGGCTGGCCCCGACGGTGGAAGCGGCGCTGCTGGTGCCCCTGTCGATCGCAACGGCCTGGACGCAAATGGCGACGCGCAAGGCGGTCGATCACGAGCACTGGTACGCGATCGGCCAATTGCGCCTCTATATCCGCCGCACGGCATTGGTGATGACCGGCGTCATCAGCATCATGAATTGCGGGTCGCTGGTTTACCTGGTGCGGGCGCTGCTGGAGGGGCATGCCGGCGCCGGCACGACGCTGCTCGTCGATGCGCTCAACATCTGGGTCACCAATGTGATTGTGTTCGCGCTCTGGTTCTGGAGCACCGATCGCGGCGGTCCGCCGACCTGCGGCCTGGTCAAGCGCGCGCAGGCGGATTTCCTGTTCCCGCAAATGACGCTGCCCGATCGCGAGATCCAGGGCTGGCTGCCGGGCTTCGTCGACTATGTCTTCCTGGCCTTCACCAATGCCACGGCGTTCTCGCCGACCGACACCTTGCCGCTCACGCAGCGCGCGAAGCTGCTGATGATGGCCGAAGCGATGATCTCGCTCTTGACGATCGCGCTTGTGGCGGCGCGGGCGGTCAACATCCTGGCCTAGCAGGAACTTCAGTGGCGCTCCCAGCGCATGACGGCCAGTCGCGGATCGGCAAAGGCGGTGCGCGAGAATTCGAGCCGCTTGTCCGGAAATTCACAGATCGCCTGGATGCCGAACGAGCCAATACGGATGCGCCAGGTCTGCGGCTCCAGCGGCTTCGGCCTGGCAAACCCCTTGCATGTCAACAGCGCGATGTTGGCGCCCTTGGGATCGCGCACCGAGCGATAGCGGATCGCCTGCAGTTCGGCCTCGCGGGCGACATCGGCGATCGCCTGACAGGCGGTGTAGTCGGTGGCGTGCGTCCAGGCCTTCTCGTCGCGATCGAGCGGCGGCCGTGCCAGGTCGATCGCGCGATCGCATTTTATCGCGGCGGCGAAGGCGGTGTATTCCGCAGCGTCGTTCGGCCATGGCGTCGCCGGCGATTCCGCGAAGAACAGCAAGCGGTAGAAGGCCATTTCCGCCACCGCCGTCAGCACCGTCTCGGCGGCATAATAGACGCCTTTGGTCTTGCCGGCGCGGCGGAAGCGCGAGCCGTAAGGATAGACGGAGCCATAGCGAAAAGGCGTCGCCAGCAGGTAATGGAGATGGCGGCATTCCATCGGAATCTGCGGCTTGGTGTCCTCGATGAGGTCCTCCAGCAGCGCCTGCTCGTCGAGTGTGTCAACGAGCTTGAGGGTCGAGACACGGTGCTGCGCCTCGACCATCCGCCAGTACTTGCCTTCGAGCTTGACGGCCTCAGACGAGAGCGCGCCGGGAGTCCAGGTAGGCAATGACATCGACAAGTCCGGCAATCGTCAGGATTTTCTCGAGCGGCGTGCCGTCGAGCGTGGTGTTGGGGCTCTTCAGCCACGCCCGGGCAACGGTCTCGTCGCCGCCGACGATGGCGTCAAGCGAGCGAAACAGGCGAATGAACAGCACCGCCAGCTCGAACGGCTTGGTACCGCGTTCAAGCAGGAATTCCTGCCGGCGCATGCGCGAGACCGTCGCTTCCGACACGCCGATGACCAAAGCGAGCGTCCTGGCGGTGATGTCGAGCAGGTCGGCCGCGCGCAGCGTGGCCTTGGTGATGACGGCATTTTCGGCCGCCGTCGCGGCCGCGACTGGACGTTGCATGAGCGCACCCTTTCATTTCTGTGGAAAATATAGTCCACAAAAATTCGTCTGGAAAGAGGCGTGTCAGTCTTTCTTGTAAAGCAGCCAGCCCTTGGCGGGCCGGCCCGCCGTCGTCGAATGCCTGGTGACCCGGTTGCGGCCGCCGACCTTGGAGCGGTAAAGTGCCCGGTCCGCCTTGGTGTAGAGGTCTTCGGGGTTTTCCGCCTCCGAAGCCATGCAGATACCCAGCGATACGGTAACGGTGCCGTAGTTGATGCCGCTCTGGCTGCTGGCGAACAGGGTCTGCTCGATCAGCGCGCGGATGCGCTCGGCGATCTCGTAAGTGGCTTCCTCGCTGGCGCCCTCGACGATAAGCGCGAATTCCTCGCCGCCGGTGCGCGCGACAAATATGTCGGAACGCACGCTGGACTGGAAGATCTCGGCGATGATCTGCAGGATCCTGTCGCCGACCGGGTGGCCATAGCGATCATTTATGTCCTTGAAATGGTCTATATCGGCAAGGATCAAGGCGTTGAACAGGATGCCGCGATTGCTGTTGTAGATCCGGGTGATCTCCTTGTCGAAGGCGCGGCGGTTCCACAGCTGCGTGAGCGGGTCGGTGTCGGCGAGCCGCTTGTATTCCTCGAGCTTCGACTTGACGCTTTCAAGCTCGGCCGTCTTTTCGCTGAGCGTGCTGGCGATCTGGCGGCCGTGGTCGATCGTCGAGCTGGTGGCGGCCGACATCGCGCCAGCGATCTTTTGCAGGAACTCTTGCGAGAGCAAGCTGCGATTGCTTAGGCCGCTCGAGGTCTCGTCGAGGATGCGGCCGTACTTCTCGATATGCGAGTGCTCGCTGCGCAACAGCGTGGCAATATCCTCAAGCTCCTTGGCCACCATCTCGCGGGCGTGCTCGACGATGGCGGGGCCGTGATGCTGCGGGAAGAAGGTCCGCCCGATGCGATCGAGATCCTCCTGCGTCGGGCGGTTGCTCAACGAGACGACGGCAAGGCTGAGTTCATGATTGCTGCCGCTCAGCGCCTCGTAGAAGATTTCATAGTTGCGCGGCAGGCCGAGCACGCCGAGCTGTCGCATCGTCCCCACGACGGTGCTGGCGATGTCGGTATTCCTGTCGGTCGGAACGGCTGCCGGCTGCATGTTGTGTTCACTTCCCCTTCAGTGCGACCGGAGACCTGCCACCGCCGGGAGTCGCTTACGCGGGGATTTGAATCAGAATTGCAGTTGCGATGGCGCGTCCCCAACACGACCATTGCTTGTGGGAAGCATAAATGCGGTCCCGCTAAAGTTTCCTTAATAGCCGGCATTTCCTCATTGTCTTTGCTACCACAGGGTGCAAAGCGGGTGCAGGCGCGGCTTCTGAAACGCGTCGCTCCGGTGTCGCATTTGCCGGTGCCCAGCCATTTCAAAACTGAAATTCTATCCCGCAAGAACGGGACAGATGATGTCGACGGAGACCGGAATGGAAGACAACCATAGCGGATCGTGCCTGTGCGGGGCGGTGCGTTTCAGGACGAGCGGGCCGTTGCGCGGCGTCGTCTATTGCCACTGCTCGCAGTGCCGCAAGCAGAGCGGGCATTTCTACGCGGCGACCAATGTTCCAGATGCCAATATCGCGATTACCGGCGCGGAAAACCTCACCTGGTACGAAGCCTCCGATTTTGCCAAGCGCGGCTTTTGCAAGACATGTGGATCGGCGCTGTTCTGGAAGCCAAGGGACAACGCGTATGTGTCGGTTCTGGCCGGGTCTTTCGACGAACCGACGAGCCTACAGGGCGACTGCCACATCTTCGTCAGCGACAAGGGGGACTATTATTCGATCGAGGATGGGTTGCCGCAGTTCGAGAAATCGACGCCGTCGATAAAGATCGCGGACGGATGAATTTTGCGGCGGCTGCCTTATTCCCTTGATCCCGCCATTGCGATATCCCCCTGCCGGTGACTCGAAACGGGGCTGGGCATGCAGCGGCTGATCGACGCTTTCATCAATTCGGTGCGGGCTTTCCGCAAGCTTGCTGCACATGAGAAGGCATTCCAGCAGGAGCTGTTGCTGCTTGCGCTCGCCTTGCCGGCAGGCTGGTTCATCTCGGTCTCCTGGCGCGGCTATGCCCTGCTCATCGGCGCCGTGCTGCTCCTGATCATGATCGAAGTGCTCAACACCGGCATCGAGGCGGCCTGCGACGCGATCTCGCGCGAGTTCCACATCGACATCCAGCTTGCCAAGGATTGCGGCTCGCTGGCGGTGCTGATTTCGATCGTGATCGCCGGCGGCGTCTGGGGCATCGCCCTCATCGAACGCCTTGTCGGCGCGCCGATCTGATCCTCGCGGATTGATCACGATCCCGCCCGGTCTTCCCTGGCGCGTTCGCGCTTCGCGAAGTGATGGCCTACCAACCAGGCGACCACGGCGATAACGATGCCGACGCCCAGGGCGATGACCAGGCGCTCATGGCGAGCAAACGCCTGGCCCACGATTTCCTCCGCGCCGAGGCCGAAGACATAGCCTATGCCGCTGAACAGCGCCGCCCAGGCCGCGGACGAGATGGCATTCAGGATGACGAAACGCGGCATCGACACGGTCGACAGGCCGGCGGCGATGCCGCCGACCAGGCGCATGCCGTAGATATAGCGGTTGGTCAGCACGAAAATGTTGGGATGGGTGTTGAGCAGGCGGTAGGCGCGGCTGAAGCCCGGACGCCTGCGCAACAGTCTCACATAGCGATGTTCGGCGAAGCTGCGCCCCATGATGAAGAAGAAGGTGTCGCCGGCGAAGGCGCCGACAAAGGCGGCGAGGAAAGTCTGCCACAACACGAAAACATGCTGATGAGCGAAGAAACCGCCGAGGATGGCGGCGCTTTCGCCTTCGGCCAGGCAACCCAGGAAGACCGCGATCAGCCCGTATTGCTCGATGAGGTGGTGGATGGTCTCGCTCATTCTGTTGCGGGCCGCGGGGACAGTTTTTCGTCGATGCGCCTGATCTGCTCGGCCATGCGCAGGATTTCGTCACGCATGCCGACGATCTCGCTATGGCGCAGTTCGTCGAGTTTTTCATGCAGGGCCATGATCTCGATCTCGGCCTTCAGATTGACCTCGTAGTCATGGGCCGCGTCGATGCGGTCGCGCTCGGTCTGGCGGTTCTGCGACATCATGATCACCGGCGCCTGGATCGCCGCCAGCATCGACAGAACAAGGTTGAGGAAGATGAAAGGGTAGGGGTCGAAGGCGTCGCGCGTGAGCAGCCAGGCATTGCCGGCAGTCCAGACAACAAGAAAGGCCAGGAAGCTCAGGATGAAGGACCAGGAGCCGCCGATCCTGGCAATGGTGTCGGCAATATGGTCGCCATAGGTCTCGTGGAAGGCCACGGCCTTGTTGGTATCGCGCGTGATGGTGGTGCGCTCGAGGGTCGACTGGAGCACGCGGCTCTCGAGCGGACCGAAACCGTCCGGCTTTCGCTTGAGCAGACGGTTCGCCATATCTTCGACGATCTTGTTCATTTGTCCTCTCCTTCGCAGGGCGTCGATAGAGGTAGAGGCTGCCGGGCCGGACGTGAAGTGATAGATTGCGGCGAACAGGCGAGGAAAACGATGCTCGAATTCCAGAAAATCCATGCGCGTGCGGCAAAGCGCAAGGGCGGGGAGGCCGTGTTGGCGCCGTTGCTCGGCCCGGCGCCCGACAACACCGCAGTGGCGAAAATCCCTGACGACCGCATTCTCTCCACCATGGCCGAGCGCATTTTCGCCGCCGGTTTCGTGTGGCGGGTCATCGAACAGAAATGGCCGGGGTTCGAGGAAGCGTTCCTCGGCTTCGAGCCGAAGCGGCTGTTGTTCCAGCCGGACGACTTCTGGCACGAACTGGCGTCCGACAGCCGCATCGTGCGCAATCCGCAGAAGATCAAATCGGTGCGCGACAATGCTGCTTTCGTCGATCGCGTCTCGAAGGAGAATGGCAGCTTCGGCAAATTCATCGCCTCCTGGCCGGCGGACGATCAGGTCGGCCTGACCGCTTATCTGGCCAAGCATGGCAGCCGGCTCGGCGGCAACACCGGACAGTATTTTCTGCGCTGGATGGAATGGGACACGTTTGTCGTCTCCACCGACATGGCGGCGGCCTTGCGCGATGCCGGCCTCGATATCGCCGAAAACCCGACCTCGAAGCGGGATCTCGACAAGATCCAGGCACAGATCAACCGATGGTCGGCCGAGACCGGCCTGCCGCGCCGCCACATCTCGCGCATCCTGGCGATGTCGATCGGTGAGAACCGGTCGGCAGAGGCGTTGCGCGAGTACATGGGCGATTAGGCGATCGGAATACGATCTGCGATCGATCAGGACATAACGGCGTTGCCGATTAGTCAGGATACGATCTGCGATCGATCCCAAGTGGCACAAGCAATCGCCATTGCGGGGCGATTTCAGCCACGCTAAATCCGTTCCATGACCAAGACCGTTCCCGATATCCTGCGCATCGCCGTCGCCCAGCTCAACCCGACCGTCGGCGACGTCGCCGGCAACCTCGCCAAAGCGCGCGAGGCGAGGGCGGACGCGGCGCGCCAGGGCGCCGATCTGGTGCTCTACACCGAGCTCTTCCTCGCCGGTTATCCGCCGGAAGACTTGGTGCTGAAGCCTTCCTTCCTGAAGGCTTGCGAGAAGGCGGCCGAGGATTTCGCCAAGGACACGGCCGACGGCGGCCCCGGTGTCATCATAGGCACGCCGCTGAAGCGCAAGACCGGCACGCATAATTCCATCGTCTTCGCCGACGGTGGCAAGATCATCGCCGAGCGCTACAAGCTCGATCTGCCGAATTATGGCGAGTTCGACGAGAAGCGCGTGTTCCAGGCCGGACCGGAGCTGCAGGGGCCGGTCAATTTCCGCGGCGTGCGCATCGGCGTTCCGATCTGCGAGGACATCTGGGGCGACGTCGCCGTCTGCGAGACGCTGGCCGAGAGCGGCGCCGAGATCCTGCTGGTGCCGAACGGCTCGCCCTATTACCGCGCCAAGATCGACGTCCGCCATCAGGTCGTGATCCGCCAAGTCATCGAAACCGGCTTGCCGATGATCTACGCCAACCAACTCGGCGGGCAGGACGAGCTGATCTTCGACGGCGCGTCGTTTGCTATAGGTTCCGACAAGACGCTCGCCTTCCAGATGAGCCAGTTCGAGGACGCGGTCGACGTCACCACCTGGAAGAGAAAGGGAGACACCTGGGTCTGCTCGGAAGGCCCTATGTCGAAGATCCCCGAGCGCGAAGAGGCTGATTATCGCGCCTGCATGCTCGGCCTGCGCGACTACGTCAACAAGAACGGCTTCAAGAACGTCGTGCTCGGCCTTTCCGGCGGCATCGACTCCGCGATCTGTGCGGCTTTGGCCGTCGATGCGCTGGGCGAAGAGCGGTTGCGCACCGTCATGATGCCCTATCGCTACACGTCGAAGGATTCGCTGAAGGACGCGGAAGACTGCGCCAGGGCGCTGGGCTGCCGCTATGACATCGTGCCGATCTCCGAGCCGGTCGAAGGCTTCAAGCACGCGCTGACCCAGCTCTTTGAGGGCACCCAGGAAGGCATCACCGAGGAGAACCTGCAGAGCCGCGCGCGCGGCACGATCCTGATGGCGATCTCCAACAAGTTCGGCTCGATGGTGGTCACCACCGGCAACAAGAGCGAGATGTCGGTCGGCTACGCCACGCTTTACGGCGACATGAATGGCGGCTTCAACCCGATCAAGGATCTCTACAAGATGCAGGTCTATGCGCTGTCGCGCTGGCGCAATTCGCATGTGCCGCCGGGCGCGCTCGGACCCTCCGGCGAGGTGATCCCGAACAACATCATCGACAAGGCGCCGTCGGCGGAGCTGCGCGAAAACCAGACCGACCAGGATTCGCTGCCGCCCTATCCGGTGCTGGACGACATTCTCGAATGCCTGGTGGAGAACGAGATGAGCGTCGACGACATCGTCGCGCGCGGCCACGACCGGGCCACGGTGGCACGCGTCGAGCACCTGCTCTATATCGCCGAATACAAGCGCCGCCAGGCGGCGCCCGGCGTCAAGATCACACGGAAGAATTTCGGCCGCGACCGCCGTTATCCGATCACCAACCGGTTCCGGGACCGCGGCTAGTCCGCGAGATTGCGCCGCGCATGCAGGATATTGAAATCAGTTTCGACCTATCGCGGATCGATTTCCGGGCAACCTCCGACCAGCTCATGCAAAGCTATTGGGGAGCGTCGCGAACCGACGAGGCGAACCGTCGTGCCTTCGACAACTCGCTTTGCGTCGGCGCCTATCTCGACGGCAGGCAGGTCGGCTTCGCCCGCGCGATCACCGACTATACGGTCTTTGCCTATGTCGCCGACGTCATCATCTGGCCGGAGCATCGCGGGCGGGGGATCGGCAAGCGGCTCGTCCAGGCGTTGATCGATCACCCTGAGGTCGCGTCGGTGGCGCATTGGAGCCTGTCGACCAACGATGCCCACAGCCTCTACGAGAAGTTCGGCTTCAAGGCGTCGACCGATGGACGCTACATGCGCTTCGACCGCAAGCCGACAGCCTGACAAGAGACGCCGTAGCAACGCCGTTGTTGCAAATTCGCCTCAGTGCTTGGACCAGATGCAATTTCCGTGACGGGCCGACTTGGCGATCGGCTGATGCCTTCCTATAAGGGCGTCTCCGCGATTCCCTTCCGGGAGGACCGTATGGCAGGATTTTACATCGTTACGCGAGGCCGCGAAGCCTAGGTCTGCTCAGGCTTTCCGAAGATTGATCGGAAAGCTGGATGCAGGAGAGGTGTTTGCCGCTGCCGGTCGCCGCCTTCGGGCGGGCGGTCTACCATACCGAACCTCCCGCTTTTCCGAGACGCCGCAACGCGCGGACGCGGGTTTTCCAATTTGATTTTACCGGGACCGGGCTCGTTTGCGCCTGGATGACATCATGGCTCGTTTCAAGATCGATCTGCGCGCGAGCGCCTTTCGCAGTGTGCTTGGTTTTACATTCAGTCACTGGCGTCACCAGCCGTGGCGGCTTTCGCTCATCATGGGCGCCTTCCTGCTCTCGACGCTCGCCGACGTACTGACACCCTTTTACTCAGGCCGCCTGGTCGATGCGGTGGCCAGCGGCGCCGGAACCGACGCAGTCGCCTGGAATGCGGCGATGACGGCGTTCTCGACCCTGATGGCGCTGGCGCTGGCCGGCGTCGTGCTGCGCAATGTCGCCTTCCTGTGGATCGTCGAGCTGACGCTAAAGATGATGTCGGACATCGCCGCCGATGCCTTCCATCGGGTGCAGCGCTTCTCGACGGACTGGCACGCCAACAGCTTTGCCGGATCGACGGTGCGCAAGATAACGCGCGGCATGTGGGCGCTGGACCTGCTCAACGACACGATCCTGATCGCGCTTCTGCCGTCGGTCGTCATGCTCGTCGGTTCGACGCTGCTGCTCGGCTGGTTCTGGCCGCTGATGGGGGCAGTGGTGGCGGCCGGCTCGGTGCTGTTCATCGCGGTCACGGCGATGCTGTCGCTCGGCTATGTCGCGCCCGCCGCGCGGCTCGCCAACAGCTGGGACACGCGGCTGGGCGGCTCGCTGGCCGACGCGGTGAGCTGCAATGCCGTCGTCAAGGGCTTCGGCGCGGAGGCGCGCGAGGAGGCGCGGCTGGCGCGCGTCGTCGCCAAATGGCGCCTGCGCACCGGCCGCACCTGGATGCGCGGTACCGCCAACGGAACCACGCAAGGGGCGCTGCTGCTCCTGATGCGTGCGGCGGTGATCGGTCTTGCTCTCATGCTGTGGGCCTGGGGCCAGGCAAGCGCCGGCGACGTCGCCTTCGTGCTGACCTCGTTCTTCGTGCTGCAGGGCTATCTGCGCGACATCGGCACGCATATCCGCAACCTGCAGCGCTCGATCAACGACATGGAGGAACTGGTCGACTTCCAGTCCGAGCCGCTCGGCATCGAGGACCGGCCCGGTTCCCAGCCGATCCGGATCACCGATGGGCACATCGCCTTCGACAAGGTGACGTTCCACTACGGCAGTCACCTTCTGCCGCTCTACCGCGATTTCTCGGTCGATATCGCGGCCGGCGAGCGTGTTGGACTGGTCGGGCATTCGGGCTCGGGCAAGACGACCTTCGTCAAGCTGATCCAGCGGCTTTACGATGTGAACGCTGGGCGGATTCTGATCGACGGCCAGGATATCTCGCAAGTCGAGCAGGCGTCGCTGCGCGGCCAGATCGCCATCGTCCAGCAGGAGCCGATCCTGTTCCACCGCTCGCTTGCCGAGAACATCGCCTACGCCAGGCCCGGCGCCAGCCAGATCGAGATCGAGCATGCGGCCAAACTCGCCAGCGCGCATGATTTCATCACCAACCTGCCCAAGGGATATGGAACCCTGGTCGGCGAGCGTGGCGTGAAGTTGTCGGGCGGCGAGCGTCAGCGCGTGGCGATCGCCCGCGCCTTTCTGGCCGACGCGCGCATCCTGATCCTGGACGAGGCGACGTCGAGCCTGGATTCGGAATCGGAAGTGCTGATCCAGAGGGCGATGGAGCGGTTGATGATCGGGCGCACGACCCTGGTGATCGCGCACCGGCTCTCGACGGTGCGGGCGCTCGACCGGCTGCTGGTCTTCGATCGCGGGCGTATCGCCGAGGAAGGTTCGCATGACGACCTGATCAGGCTGAACGGCGGCATCTACCGGCGGCTGTTCGAGCGTCAGGCGCTCGAATTGACCAAAGGCCTCGTCGCCTGAGGGAAGGGACTGCGCCCGGCTCCGGCCGGGCGCAGCCGGAGCGTGGTCTTCGGAGCGATCCGCCTGCCAACTCGACAGTTACAACCGCCTTCACGTTATGCGGATATGGCTGCATAATGTGCTATTAAAGTTTCTTTCTATACATTGAATATTTTAGTAATTGCTTTCTTGAAGTTGATCGTCTCCCGCTTTTTGAAGCAACATTCGTCGTATATTTACAGAAAAGCAAATCGGATATGATAGGCGCTGGCCTCCAGGATTTTTTGTTTCTGTAGGAATACCGGTTGAACGGAGATTTTCTTTGGGAAGCATGACCGGCCCGCGAAAGGTGGCCGCGCCGTCGACGCTGGAATCCCAGCATGGCTCGGTTCGGCCTTTGGCCGCCAGGGATCTCGAGCACGTCGCCGCGCTGTTTCTGATGAAGTTCCGCCATCGTCGCCTCCAGCGCGATCGCGCGATCGCGCAGACGGCCGACTACATGAGGGAGCTTTACCTTGATGGGGATGAGAGCAAGGCTCTTGTCCAGATCGATCCGCAGGGCCGCCTAGGTGGCTTCATGGGCGTTCTGAAAGCCCGCTACGAGCTCAACGGAAGCGCATTGAACGCGGCCATCATCGGTCCCTTCATGACCGACTCAAATACCGACCACGGTTGGGCCGGGCCGCAATTGCTGCGTACCCTGCATCAAGGCGAATTCGATCTCTACCTGACCGACTCCGCCAATCGCACATCCTTGGCCTTCGCGCGTCCGATGAAGTATCAGCTCCTGCCGGTGCACTGCCTGGAATGGACCTGTGTTTTCCGGCCGGGCGCCATGGCCGCCGCCGCGCTGCGCCGTAAATGGCCCGGGCTGCCCCGCCTTGCGCTCGACCCCTGCGTGAGAGCATTCGACGCTCTTGCAAGAAGAAGGTTCGAGCCATCGGCCCAGCATTCGTCTTCCCAACGGATCCACCGGGAGCCGATCGATGCGGTCCGATTTGCGGAGCGACTGCCAATCCTCATGACCGATTACTCCCTGCGACCGAGTTGGAAGGACGGCGAGTTGCCGCGACTGCTTGCGCTGGCGGCCGAGAAACGAGCCGACGGGCCACTTCATTTCGGCGGGACCTACGACGAAACGGGCAAGATGCTGGGCTGTTACGCTTTTTATGGCCAGGCCGGCGGCGTCGCGAACCTGCTGCAAATCCAGGCGTCCGGATCCCACTGGGGCGCGACGCTGGATGCTCTCATCGCGGCGGCGCGGGATATGGGTTGCGTGGGCATTGCCGGGCAGTCCCAGAGCCGTTTCATGCCGCAGCTCTTCGGCCACCAGCATGTGTTCTTCCGCTATGCCGGGGGAACGATGGTCCGCTCGCGCATTGCCGAGGTCGCGGAAGCGGTCCGCTCCGGCGACATCTTCATCGGCGGATTGATGGGCGATCGTTGGACCCGGCTCAGTTCCGATGATTTCGGCCGCGTCTGACGGATTTTTCCGATCCGACGCAACCCGGGCGGAGCGCTACGGCGACGTCGCCGAGCCTGCTACGGCGAAGTCGCCGAGCCCGCTACGGCGAAGTCGCCGAGCTTTAACGCTCCGCGCTTTCCTGAAATTGCTTTGAATCAGGCGAATTTGCGCGGCGTGGCGCAGAAGCTGGCGATGATCTGGCAAAGGTCGGGTTCGTTGACCATCCGTACGGCTTCGTTCGGGCCAACCCATTTGCGTGTTCGTGCGCGCTTTTCTTTCCAGCGATCCGCGACACGGTCGACATGCAGCGGAAAGACCAGGACCTCGCAAGGCACTTCCTCGCCGGAGGCGAGGACCTTGGCATAGAAATAGCGACCGGCTTCAAGATGCGATACCTTGCCGCGCAACCCGGCTTCCTCGCCTGCTTCACGGGCAGCCGCCTCGCAAAGCGGCTCCCTGGCCTCCGGCCAGCCCTTGGGCAGCACCCAGCGCCCGGTGTCGCGGCTGGTGATCAGCATGATCTCGACGCCGCTCTCGCCTTCGCGCCACGGCAAGGCGGCAACCTGCAGGCGACAAGGCGCGACGCCGAAGAGCCGCCGGACTCTTTCGGCCATCTGGTTGTGGGTCGTTGGCCTCGTCAACATGGTAAGAAGCTGCCCCAAGCCTCCAGAATCGTTTTGCCACCTTACGAATCTTAGGGCGAATTGTGGGCTTTAAAAGTAAAAAACTTCACTCAGCCGGAAAAACCCACCAGAAAAAGTCAGTCTCGCAAAGTAGTCGTGCCCGCCAACCCGACTACGCGACGCCGTTTGAGGCAGATTCTGTGGAAAATACGATGGCCGTTCAACCGGCGTGATCGTCAGCGATCGGCTTCTGATAAGTGAAGCCCATGTCCCAGGGAAAGTAGATCCAGGTGTCCTGGCTGACCTCGGTGACGAACGTGTCGACCAGCGGCCGGCCCTTCGGCTTGGCATAGACGGTGGCGAAATGCGCCTTGGGCATCATGGCGCGCACGATACCGGCCGTCTTGCCGGTATCGGTCAGGTCGTCGATGATGAGCACGCCGGCCCCGTCATCGGCGAGCAACGGCGGCGAAATCTCCTTGAGAACCTGCAGCTGACCCTGGCTGGTATAGTCATGGTAGGAGGCGACGCACACCGTCTCGATGACGCGGATGCCGAGCTCGCGCGCGATGATGGCGGCGGGCACCAAGCCGCCGCGGGTGATGCATACGATCGCCTTCCATTGCCCCTTGTTGGCGCCGGACAGCCGCCAGGAAAGCGCGCGGGCGTCGCGGTGGAACTGGTCCCAGGAGACGGGAAAGGCTTTTTCGGGAAGGGACATGGTTCGCGCACTCCGCAAAGCGCGCCGTCGGCGCGCAGAAACACTGGAATGCACGCGGAATTAGCCGGAAAGCGCCAGGCTTGGCAAGGGCAGGGCCGGCGATGGCTGTGGACTCAGGAAATACACCCTAACGCGACAGGAAAGCCGCCACGTTCGTGGTACGCAACACCGTGCGGGTGACCCCGCCGAACAGAAGCTGGCGCAGCCAGGAATGGCTGTATGCGCCTAGCACCAGAAGATCGGCGCCCGATTCCGCGATCCTGGCCTGAATCATGTCGTCGACCGAGGTGCCGCCGGATTTCTGCACGCAGACGCTGACATTGGCGCCGTGGCGAGACAGCGCCGCGGCGATCTCGGCGCCGGCGGCTTCCGGAGATTCATCCAGCGTCTCCGGCGGATCGATGACGAGAATGTCGGTCTTGTCGGCCTCGGCGATGAAGGGCAGGGCATCGAACGCCGCGCGGGCCGCTTCCTTGCTGCCGTTCCAGGCAAGCAGCACACGTCTGAAGGTGGTGACCAGCGGTCCGCCATGGGGCACGACCAGCACCGGCCGGCCGGCGTCGTAGACCAGCGTGTCGACGTCGGCGCTCGGGTCGCCGCCGGCATCGCGCTGCGCGGCGATGATCAGATCGGCGGCGCGCACGCTCGATATGCCGGTCAGCGCGCTGTCGCCGGAGAAGCTCTCCAGGCTTCGCCATTCGAAGGACAGGCCGGATTCCTCCATCCGCTGCAGGAAATAGGCCTGCAATTTGTCGGCGCGTTCCTTGTTCATCTCGGCCGAGACCTGCAGGAATTCGGTATCCGGGAAGCCGGTGGCCGACGTGTAGGGCACGGGAAGCGCCTCGGCATGGATGCCGACGAGGTGGCTCTCGAACCTGTCGGCAAGCGGAAGAGCGCAATCGAGCACGCGCTCGGCGTCCTGTTCGTTCTGCAAAATGGCGACGATCGTCTTGAAGCGCATGACCGGTCCCTCGACGTCTTGACTGCGCATCCGCGCGGCAAAGGGAACGCCTCAGCGCGTTGACTGGTTCCAGCCGAACCGGCCGGTCAGTCCGCCTCGGCGAGCCCCGCCACCATCGCCTCGACGTCCTTGCGGGCAGCCTCGAGGGCTTCCCCGCTGCGGGCCCGGACGACGAGTTCGGTCCAGAACTTGCCGTCGCCATATTTGGGGTACGAGCCGATGATGGTGTCGGGATGCGCTTTTTGGATATCGGCCAGCGGGCCGCCGATCAGGCCTTCGCCGAACGGGCAATGCACGGTGGCCGACAGCATTTTTGTGCCGGCCTTGAGCGTCGGCACCACATTGTCGAGCATGGCCTGGAAGATCGACGGCACGCCGGCCATGACATGGACGTTGCCGATGCGGAAACCCGGCGCGACGGAGACGGGATTGTCGATGTGGTCGGCGCCGCGCGGCATGCGCGCCATGCGCTTGCGCGCTTCGGTGAATTCGATGCCGCGCCCGGCATAACTTGCCTCGAGCAGCGCGTAGGCCTTGGCGTCGTATTCGCAGGGCACGCCGAAGGCCTTGGCGATGGAGTCGGCGGTGATATCGTCATGCGTCGGGCCGATGCCGCCGGTCGTAAAGACATAGGTATAGCGGGCGCGCACGGCATTCACCGCGGCAACGATTTCGTCCTCCTCGTCGGGGACGATGCGCACTTCCTTCAGGTCGATGCCGATCGCGGTCATGATGTCGGCGAGGTGGCCGATGTTCTTGTCCTTGGTGCGGCCGGAGAGGATTTCGTCGCCGATGACGAGCATGGCGGCGGTGACGATTTCAGGCATGGAAGGGCTCCGGCGCAAAAGGTCGCCTGAGATAACGCGGCCGGCGGCCGGCCGCAATGCGAAAGCCGGATATCCGCTTGTGGCGGCGGCCGTTGCGGATATGGTGCGGTCGGTCGGCCTGGGGTGAATGCATGCTGATAACGATTGTCTCGTGGCTGGTTGCCGGCTTGCTCGTTGCGGTGGCCATCGTCGTGCTTGCCCTGATGGTTGCAACCTGGCGGATCGCGGCAAACGCCGAGAGACTGGTGCCGGCTTGCGGGAAATTCGTCGAGATCGACGGCAACCGCATCCATTATGTGGAAGAGGGCGACGGCAGGCCAATCGTCTTTGTGCATGGGCTCGGCGCCCAACTCCACCATTTCCGCCACACGCTGTTCGGGCGCTTCGGCGCCGGCTACCGGCTGATCGCGCTCGACCGGCCGGGCTCCGGCTATTCGGTTCGGGCAAGCGGCGCCACCGGCCGGCTGCCCGAACAGGCGGACATCGTGCGGCGCTTCATCGAGGAATTGCGCCTGGAGCGGCCTTTGGTCGTCGGCCATTCGCTCGGCGGGGCCATCGCGCTTGCGCTTGCGGCCGGGCATCCGACAGCGATTTCCGGCATTGCGCTGCTCTCGCCGCTGACGCATCTGGAAGCGACAGGTCGTGAGGGATTTGACCTGCTCTATGTTCCGTCCCGGCCGCTGCGCCGCGTCCTGGCCCATACGGTGGCGATACCGCTCGGCCTTCGCTACGCGCAGCCGACGCTGCGGTTCATTTTCGCGCCGCAAGCGGTTCCCGCGGATTACATGATCGGCGGCGGCGGATGGCTCGGCTTGCGTCCGTCCCACTATTTCGCCACGTCCACCGATGTCGTAGCCGTGGAACGGGACCTTGGCCAAATTGAAAAGCGCTACCGCGAAATAGCGGTACCGGCAGGCATTCTGTTCGGCACCGGCGACCAGGTGATCGGCGAGGCCGTGCATGGCCAACCGATGCTGGACAAGATCGAAGGCCTCGACTTTGAACGGGTCGAAGGTCTCGGCCACATGCTTCAATTTGCAGACCCGGAACGGGTCATCGGCTTTATCCAGCGTATCGCCGAGCGCGCCTTCGCCAAGGTGAATTGATTTCGGCCGGCGGCTACGGCAATGCCTCGCGGCTCTTCACGCGGCGTCACGCAAAAGTGTCGGACATTCTGTCCCACCCGGAATTTCCAGGGGAACCTTCCCACCCGGCCCAGGGTTTCGTTTTTGTCGCTGTGGGCAGCGGTCCCACGAATTTTGCGATCAAGAGAATGGAGAAATCCGATGCTTACAAGACTTATTGCAGCTTCGGCGCTGGTGCTGGCCATGGGTGGCGCGGCCATGGCGCAGTCATCCGACGACTGGTGGTGGTGGCACCGCGACCACCGTCCCGAGGCGAGCACGCAGGTGGATCCCTATACCACAGGCAGCATCAACGGAGGCTCTGGGCTGACCACCTACGGCAGCACCGGCGCCATCGGGCCGTGCGCCGACACCACACCCGGTCCGGATGCCAACTCGCAACAGAACGTCAACGACCATTATTGCGGAAAGTAACGCCGCATAGCCACCGGCGGCCGGCACGAGGCCCGTAGGGCTTTGCCGGTCGCGGGGCGGTTCCAATTCTTAATCGGAGACTTCGGTCTGCGGCCGGTCGCGGCCATCGGCAAGCTCGTCATGCCACTTGCCTTCGGCGTCCTCATATTGGATGCCGTCGGTGGTGCCGGCAACCTGCTGCTCGGACGAGGCGATCTCGGCGGCGCGCAGCGCCTCTTGGTGCGTGCGGAAAGTCTCGGAAAACGTCGAGCCGACCTTATAGGCCCAGCCGCCATCATGCTCGACGATCTTGTAAGTCAGCTTCGCCATGGAATCCTCCGGTTAAGAAGCCCGCTCAATGCAGCTTTCCGTCGGGCAGCCTGTCGTCGGGAACCAGAACTTCCGATTCCCTGGCCGCCTCGACAAGGGCGCGACGTGCGTCCGCTGTCGAACGATAACCTTCTAGCGCTTTGAGGCAAGTGTCGAGAGCATCACGATGGCGATCGCCGCGATTGAGCGGCCAAACGGTCATCAGGCACTCGGCGGCCTCTCGGGTGCTGCTTATCTGGCGGTATTTGCCGACATGGCCGAGCTCGACCACCACCGGCTTTTCAAAGGGTTTGTTGTCCATCATGGCCGCCAACGTAAAGCGGCCAAATTGGTTGCAGTTGTGGCGAGGATCCTGCGCCCAAACGTCTCAGGACCTGCCGATTTCCGGCATTGTTTTGACGCAATTCCGGATGGAAGGCTACGGCGAAGTCGCCGAGCCTAACCGTCACACTTTTCCTGGAATTGCTTTAGCCGGCGGCCTTCATCCAATGCCGCATCGTCGTCACCGAGCGCGCCAGCTGCGGCGCCGGATGGATTTCCTCGCCGAAGGCCGCCGCCGCGCGCCAGCCCCAACGCGGGTCGGCGAGGAATGCACGCGCCAGCGCTACCATGTCGGCATGACCGTCGGCAACGATCGCCTCGGCCTGGCTCGGGTCGTCGATCAGTCCCACGGCGCGCGTCGGGATGCCGGCGCCCTTGCGCACGGCTTCCGCCAGATGCACCTGGTAGCCGGGGCCGGGCGGCACCTGCTGCAGGGGCGAATTGCCGCCGCTGGAGCAGCACAAATAGGCGATGCCCTCGGCCTTCAGCGCTTTGGCCACCTCGATCGCGTCCTCGACGTCGAAACCGCCGTCGACCCATTCCTTCACCGAAAGGCGCGCCCCCAGCATCATGGACGGGGCAGCCTTCCTCACCGCCCTTGCGATTTCGACCGCGAAGCGCATGCGGTTTTCCAGCGACCCGCCCCAGCGGTCCGTCCGCTGGTTGGAGAGCGGCGAAAGGAACTGGAAGATCAGATAGCCATGCGCGGCGTGCAGTTCGGCAAAGTCGAAGCCGGCGCGTTCGGCGCGCACGGCCGACTGCGCAAAACGCGCAATGAGTTCCAGGATCTCGTCATCCTCCAGCGCATGCGGCACATTCCAGCCCGTGTCATAGGGGATGGCGGAGGCCGAAACCGTCTGCCAGGGGTCTTCGCCAGGCTGCAGCGGACCGCCGCCTTCCCAAGGTTTGCGGTTGGAGGCCTTGCGGCCGGCATGGGCGAGCTGGACGCCGAATTTCGTGCCGGGCGCGGCGACGCGCCTGGCGGCGTCGAGCGTGCGCTTGGCGGCCGACTCGTTGTCGTCGGAATAGAGGCCGAGGCAGCCATGCGTGATGCGCCCGCGCCGCTCGACATCGGTCATCTCGACGGTAACCATGCCCGCGCCCGACATTGCCAGGTTCATCCAATGATAGAGATGCCAGTCGCTGGCCGAGCCGTCCTCGGCCGAATACTGGCACATGGGGGCGACCGCGATGCGGTTGGAGAAGGTGAGGCCGCCGAGGGTGATCGGCTGGAAAAGCGATGACGTCATGAAACGGGCTCCTGGGAAGATACCGCTATCTAGGGAGTCGCGGCGCGTCGCGCCAGACACGAGCCGGTGAAACGCCCGCTGGACCAGTCGGTTTCCTGGATTGCGTGCGTCACCTTTCATCGTTACCCCTTTGCCGCGAATACGGAGATCGTCATGGAAGATCGCGTTCGCATCCGTTCCGAGGAGGTCCTTTCGGACGACTGGGCGGTGCTGAAGAAGACAGTGCTCGATTATCGCCGCCGCGACGGGCGATGGGAGACACAGACCCGCCAGACCTACGATCGCGGCGACGGCGCGGTGATCCTGCCCTTCGATCCGCAGCGCTCGACCGTGCTCCTGGTGCGGCAGTTCCGGTTCCCGGCTTACGCCGTGGGCCATCGCGAGCCGCTGATCGAGGCCTGCGCCGGGCTGCTCGACGAAAACGATCCCGAAACCGCCATCCTCAAGGAAGCGGAAGAGGAATTGGGCTACCGCCTCAAGGACGTCGAGCGGCTGTTCGCGCCGTTCATGAGTCCCGGCAGCGTGACGGAGCGGCTCTGGTTCTTCGTCGCGCGCTACTCGCCGGCCGACCGCATCTCGGACGGCGGCGGCGCGCCGGAGGAAGGTGAGGACATCGAGGTTCTCGAAATGCCATTGGACGAGGCGCTGGCTGGCATCGCCGACGGCCGCATCGTCGATGCCAAGACGATCATCCTGATCCAGCACCTGAAGCTCAATCCGATCAAGGTTTGACTCTGTCTCGGCTGCGATGCTTCGGCGTTCGGTGGCCTGCTACCCGAAGCTCGAAGAGCGAGGGGTGGTGCGGACGACGGGAATCGAACCCGTACGATCAGAGATCGAGGGATTTTAAGTCCCTTGCGTCTACCAATTCCGCCACGTCCGCAGGCGTGCCCTTTTCAGATGCCTGACATGAGCCGTCAAGCCATGTTTCGGATCGGTTGCGCTTGTGCGGCCGCCGTCCTGCTCCCTTCGCGGCGCAGATTTAATATTAGTGATGTTTAAAATACCAGTTTCTCCAAACCGATCTCATTAGCATTTGGCTGCGAGCATGTGGCCGGCTTTGATGGTGGAACCATGCGTGGGGCAGGCTGGATCAGAGGGCTACGGGAGGCGGAGGCGCGGCAGCTGCGCTCCGAGATCGATCGGCTCGAGCGGGGACTGATCGAGGCCGCCAATTCGAAGGCCAAATGGAACCTGCACGAGGTCGCGCACACGCTGCGCTGGCAAAAAGCGCGGCTGCGGCGGCTGGAGGAATGCCTCGAGGCGATGCCGGAGGGAAAGACCGTCTCGCGCCGATCCTGACCGGTCGCCCGCAGTCTTCCGCGAAGCATATCAGCCATGTTCGTCCGCAAGGTGGCAAGGTGGCGCGATCGCGGAATTACGGTCTGCTGAGGGTACGTTAGTGTTTGCCACGCAGCGGATCGATCCGCCGAGGCCGGCGTCTATCAGGCCCCTACCCATTCCCCCGCCTCCTGCGGGCGCCGGCCACCTGAATTTTCAAGAGATGCGGGAGGGGGGTCCGCATCGTCGCGGCGCCGCAAGCCCTAGAATTTATAGCTGAAATTCACGCCAAGCGTCTGCAGCTTCACGTCCTGATCGCGGTCGGCGAAGGTGTCCGGCGCATCGAAATGCTCCTTGCCGAAATCGTAGTAGCGGTATTGCGCGCCGACGACGACATTGTTGGTCAAGGCATAGTCGACGCCGGCGCCGAGCGTCCAGCCGGTGCTGGTGCGGGTTCGGGCAAAAGCCGAGCCTGCCGCCGCCTGCGAGGTTTCGATGCCGGCGAAAGCGACGCCGCCGATGCCATAGATCAGCACGCGATCCATGGCGTAGCCGGCCTTGGCATTGATCGATCCGAACCACTTGACGTCGGTGCCGAATGTGTTTCCCGGCCCGGCGTCGGCGGTGCCGTCGATCGAGGCGTAGTTGAGATCGGCCTCGGCGCCGATCACGGCCTGATCGAACTGCCAGAGCCCCGCGACATGGCCGCCGACGAAACCGCCGTCGATGTCGGGCTTCACCGAAAATGGGCCGCCATCGTCGCCGGTGATTTCGGACCGGCCCCAGCCATAGCCGGCCTGCATGCCGGCATAATAGCCGGTCCAGTCGAAGCCGGCCGCGGTCATCGGCAGATCGCTACCCAGATCCGCCGCCCGGGCAGATCCGGACAGCAGGGCAAGAAAGCCGGCACCGGCGAACGTCAGTCGACGCATCGAGCGCTCCGAAATGGCGGTTTCGAACAACTCCTCGCAACAGACTAGCTCCATTCGCCACGAAACGGAATTGCATCTCTGCAACAGTGGTTTACGACCCGACGCTCTGGCCCCGGACGCCGACATTTGCCAAAGTGGCCCATGCAGAGGAATCAGCCGATGACGAACGCCAAGCCGACAAGCGCCGCAAAGCCAAAGCCGTGGACGGAGGTGGCGACACATCTGGTCGACGTTGCGATGGGCCGAAAGCCGGCCGATCTGGTCATCCGCAACGGTCGCTGGGTTAACGTCCATTCGGGCGAGATCATCCCCGGCACCGATATCGCGATCGCCGCCGGCCGTTTCGCCTATTGCGGGCCGAATGCCGGCCACGCCATCGGGCAGGGGACGAAGGTCGTCGATGCCGGCGGGCGCTATCTGGTGCCCGGCCTTTGCGACGCGCACATGCACGTCGAGAGCGGCATGGTGACGGTGACGGAGTTCTGCCGCGCGGTCATCCCGCACGGCACGACCTCGATGTTCATCGACCCGCACGAGATAGCCAATGTGCTTGGATTGCCGGGCGTGCGGCTGATGCATGACGAGGCGGTCGCGATGCCGATCAACGTGCATGTGCAGATGCCGTCCTGCGTGCCCTCGGCGCCGGGGCTGGAACATGCCGGCGCCGAATTGACGGTCGCCGACGTGGCCGAGGCCATGACCTGGGAAAACATCATCGGCCTCGGCGAGGTGATGAATTTCCCGGGCGTCGCCGCCAACAATCCGGTGATGTCGGGCGAGATCGCCGAGACGGTCAAGGCCGGCAAGACAGTCGGCGGGCATTATGCATCGCCCGATCTCGGCCTGCCGTTCCACGGCTATGTCGCGGGCGGGGCGGAGGACGACCATGAAGGCACGCGTGCCGAGGACGCGATCGCGCGCGTGCGCCAGGGCATGAAGGCGATGCTGAGGCTGGGGTCGGCCTGGTACGACGTCGCGGCGCAGATCAAGGCGGTGACGGAAGGCGGCATCGACCCGCGCAACTTCATCCTGTGCACCGATGACAGCCATTCCGGCACGCTTGTGCATGAAGGCCATATGGACCGGGTGGTGCGGCACGCCATCAGCCAGGGCCTGAAGCCGGTGACGGCGATCCAGATGGCGACGCTCAACATCGCGCAGCATTTCAGGCTGGAGCGCGAGATCGGCTCCATCGCGCCCGGACGGCTCGCCGATCTGCTGATCGTTTCGGACCTTGCCCAGATGACCATAGACGAGGTCTATGGCCGCGGCGTCCGGCTGGCGAAGGGCGGCAAGCTGGAGATCGACATTGCGGCCTATGACTATCCGCAATCGGCGAAGAACACGGTCAAGCTCGGCAAGAAGCTCGCGGCGAAGGACTTCGACATTTCCGCGCCGCAGGGCGCCAACGAGGTGCGGGCGCGGGTGATCGGCGTGATCGAGAACCAGGCGCCGACGCGCGCTCTGGAAGCCGACCTGCCGGTCGAGGACGGGCTGGTCGCCATGGATCGCCGCAACGACATCTGCCAGATCGCCTTGGTCGAGCGGCATCGCGGCACGGGCGGTGTCACCAACGCCTTCGTCTCCGGCTTCGGCTATGTGAAAGACTGCGCGATGGCGTCCAGCGTGGCGCATGACGCGCACCACATCATCGTCGTCGGCACCAACAAGGAGGATATGGCTTTGGCCGTCAACCGGCTGAGCGAGGTGGGCGGCGGCGTCGTGCTTTATTCCAAGGGCAAGGAACTGGCGCTGGTCGAGATGCCGATCGCCGGCCTGATGTCCGACGAACGCGCCGAGATCGTCGCGGCCAAGGCCGAGCAACTGACCGAGGCGATGCGCAAGGTCGGCTGCTCGCTCAACAACGCCTATATGCAGCACTCGCTGCTGGCGCTGGTGGTCATTCCGGAACTCAGGATCTCGGACGTCGGCCTGGTCGACGTGACGACATTCCAGAAGGTCGACCTCTTCGTCTAAGGCAAGTCATCCGCCCGTGGCGATGGTCAGCACCTTGAATGGCGTGGTGATGACGACCTCGGCGACCGAGCCGACCGCCTTGCCGAGGCCCTGGCCGATATTGTTGAGCTGCGCCGGGTCGGGTTCGTCGGAAGCAAGCCCGGCCGGCGTGCGCAGCCGGTTGCCCAGCAATTGCACCAGGATCGGGTTGTCGGCGAATTTGGCATGGTTCAGGCCGCCGTCGCCGCCCTTGGCCTGGGTCAGGTCGACGACCGTCACGCCATAATTGACGAGATCGGCCGCGTTGCCGTAGTCGCCGACGCGCGGCTTGTCGCCGGAGATGAAGCTCGACAGCTTCAGCGCCCGGTCGTCGCCCGAAAGCAGGATGGCAAAGGGCTTGTCGGGCTTGCCGTAGCGGATCATCTGCTTCTTGAAGACATCGACGTCGATGTCGGGCGAGGCGAGGATGACGTAGCCGAGCTTGCCACTGAGATCGCGGTCGCCGGTGATGGCGAGCTGGCGCAGCGCCTCCATCGTCAGCCAGGTGCCCATCGAATGGGCGATGATGTCGATGCTCTTGACCTTCGTCTTGGCAAGCATCCGCAGCGTCGCCTCGAGGTCATCGCGCGCGGCGGTCGAACTGTCCTTGTCGTAGATGTAGCCGGTCGCCTTGGCGCTCGACGCCCATGAGAACAGCACCGGCGTACCCGGATATTTGGTGTCGTGCGCGATCTGCGTCAGCCGATAGATGCCGTCGTCAAAACCGTTGTTGAAGCCGTGCACGAACACCAGGGCGCGGTCACCGCGCATGGAAATGTCGGCGCCGACCGCCTTGGCGAATTGCTGCGCATCGCCATAGTGGACGACGTCGGTGGCGGTGAACTGCTTGGCCGGGTTAGAGTCGGCCGAGCCCTTGGCGCGCTCGATCGCGCCGACCTGATGGATCTTCGGCACGGTGACGTCGACGCGGGCATAGAGGGTGGTCAGCGAACGGTCGCCGTCGAAGACCTGGCGCGGATCCTTGGTCGCCTGCTGGCGGGTCGTGGCGACGAAGATCTCGTGCTTGGCGGCGATGTCGGAGGCAGGCGCCGCAACCGCCTTGCGGTTGAGCAGGTCATGCGTGGGACCGGCGCAGCCGGCGAGGGCGAGCGTGAAGGCAAGGCCGACAACGATCTTCACATGCACAGTCACCCGGGATCCCCCAAGGGCGGCAACCTCTCTTGCTACTCCGATAAAGCCAGAAAGCGGCCGGGTCCAGTTCAAAGTCCCTGCGGGCACGGAACCCGCACCGATACGGTTACTGCGCAGCCAACTGACGGATGCGGTCCGTCACATCACGATCGCTGGCAAAGCCGTCGTCCTCGCGCAGCCGCTGTCCGATCATCTGCACCATCATCGGATTGTCGGCGAATTTGGTGTGGTTGAAGCTGTCAGCGCCCTTGATCTTGGAAAGGTCGACCACTGTGACGCCATAGGAGGCGAGGTCGGCGGCATCCCGATAATCGCCGACGCGCGGCCGCGAGCCGGCGATCAGGCCGGAGAGCCTCAGCGCCCGATCGTCGTCCGACAGGAGCAGGATGAAGGGCTTGTCCGGCTTGCCGTAGCGGCGCATCTGGCTCTTGAAGACGTCGACATCGATGTCGGGCGAGGCGAGCACGACGTCGCCGAGCTTGCCGCTGAGATCGCGGTCGCCGGTGATGGCGAGTTGGCGCAGCGTCTCCATCGTCACCCAGGTTCCCATCGAGTGGGCGACGATGTCGATGCGCCGGGCGCCGGTCTGCGCCAGCATCCGCAACGTCACTTCCAACTGGTCGCGGGCGGCGGCGGCGCTTTCCTTGTCATAGACATAATCGGTGGTCTTGGCGCCGGAAGCCCAGGAGAACAGCACCGGCGTGCCCGGATAGCCGGAATCGTGGACGATCTGGGTCAGTCGGTAGACGGCGTCGTCGAAGCCCGTGTTGTAGCCGTGGACGAAAACCATGACGCGGCCGCCACGGGCGTCGATGTCGGCGTTGAGGGCGCTGGCGAATTTCGGCTGCGTGTCGTAGCCGACGACTTCGGAGGCCATGAAATACTTCGTCGGGTCGTTCGACTTGCCGCGCGAACGGCGTTCGATCTGGCCGGTCTGGTGAATGGGGGGAACGGTGACGTTGACACGCGCATAGTTGAGCGTCGCCGAGCGTTCGCCGTCAAAAACCTTGTTCGGGTCGTCGGAGCGCTTGCGGGTCGTGGCGATGAAGATCGAGTGGTTGCCGGCGATCTCGGTCGCCGTCGTCGGCACGACGACGCTGCCCAGGATTTCCTGCGTCTGGTGGCCCGCGCAGCCTGCTATCAGCAGGGCAAAGGCAATGATCAGAATTGTCTTCAACCGCACGTCGACACTTTCACTGGCAATTCCATTCCGGCCACGATCGGCCGTCCACCTCCGCGAAAACCTCCCGGACAGCCGAAGTGCGGCTAAAGTAAGTCGCGTCCAGCGGAAATTGGCCCAGCGTCGGGCGACGGCCATCGCACTGTTGCGCGAAAGCCAAAACGGCGGCAGGAAGATTGCCGGCACGGGTCACGGCCATTCTGCCGCGTGCCGGCTGCCGAAACGAGGGACCTTCAGTGAACAGCTTTTCCGCCCGCGTAGCCGTGGCCGCCGAAGCGATCCGCGGAATCTTCCCGGAAACGCCGCTGCAGGAGAACGACTATCTGTCGAAGAAGACAGGCGCCCGCGTCCTTTTGAAGCGCGAGGACCTGACGCCGGTGCGTTCCTACAAGATCAGGGGCGCCTTCAACTTCTTCCGCAAGGCGCTCGCCGCTGGCAACAATGCCGAACTGTTCGTTTGCGCCTCGGCAGGCAATCACGCCCAGGGCTTTGCCTTCGTCTGCCGCCATTTCGGCAAGAAGGGCGTCGTGTTCATGCCGGTGACGACGCCGCAGCAGAAGATCGACAAGACGCGGCTGTTCGGCGGCGATTTCGTCGAAATCAGGCTGGTCGGCGACTTCTTCGATGATTGCTATCGCGCCGCCTTCGAATTCACGGAGGCCGCCGGCGCGCATATGGTGCCGCCCTTCGACCACAAGGACATCATCGAGGGCCAGGCGACGGTTGCCTATGAGATCGCGGCCCAGATGCCGGGCGCCCGCGTGCCCGACATCGTCATGCTGCCCGTGGGCGGCGGTGGCCTTGCCGCCGGTGTGACGCATTATTTCGCCGACCAGCATCGCGACCCGCGCTTTGTGTTCTGCGAGCCGGCGGGCGCGCCGAGCCTGCGCGAGAGCCTTGCCGGCGGCAAGCGGGTCAAGCTCGCCAAGGTCGACAATTTCGTCGACGGCGCCGCGGTGGCTGAGATCGGCCGCGAGCCGTTGCGCCATCTCAAGGACTTCACTGCCGATGCCGTCCGCCTGGTCCCGGAGAACCGGCTCTGCGCCACCATGATCGAAATGCTCAATGTCGAGGGCGTCGTGCTGGAGCCGGCCGGCGCGCTGGCGATCGATGCGCTGAAAGATTTCTCCCGCAAGGAAATCAGGGGCAAGACCATCGTCGCGGTGGTCTCCGGCGGCAATTTCGATTTCGAGCGGCTGCCGGACGTAAAGGAGAGGGCGCTGCGCTTCGAGGGGCTGAAGAAGTATTTCATCATCCGCTTCCCGCAACGGCCGGGCGCGCTGCGCGATTTCCTCGAAATGCTCGGCCCCGACGACGATATCGCCCGCTTCGAGTATCTGAAGAAGTCGGCGCGCAATTTCGGTTCGGTGCTGATCGGCATCGAGACCAAGGACCGGCGCAATTTCGACCTGCTGAAAGCCAATTTCGACGCCGAGGGCGTGCAATATCAGGACATCACCGACAACGAGACGCTGGCGGGGTTCATCATATGAGCGCAAAAACAAGCACGGTCTTCGTAGCGCTGTTTTCAGGCATCAATGTCGGCGGCAACCGCATCGTCAAGATGACGGAGCTCAAGGCCTTCTTCGAAAGCCTCGGCTTCGCCGACGTCGCGACCTATGTGCAGAGCGGCAATGTCGTGTTCCGGGCGAAGAAGGAGCATGCGGCGACGCTGACCAGGGAGATCGAGGCGGCCTTCGAGAAGAAATGGGGCTTTGATTCGCGCATCATGGTGCGCGATGCCGGCTGGTTCGAGCGGCTGGTGAAGGACAATCCCTATCCCGAGGTCGCCGGCGAACCGACCAAGCTTCATGCCTATGCGTTGGAGCGCGAGCCGACCGCCGAGGAGACGAAGCGGCTCGCCGACAAATGCACCGGCCCTGAGCGCTTCGAAATCAAAGGCGACGTGCTTTACCTGCATGCGCCGGACGGGCTCGGCAAATCGGTCTTCGCCAATCTCATCCCGCGCACGCTGAAGGTGCCGGGCACGGCACGCAACTGGCGCAGTGTGATGGCGCTGCTGGAAATGGCCGGCAAGGCCGGCGCCTGACTAATCACAGTACGCAATCCCTGACGGAAGGCTACGGCGAAGTCGCCGAGCCTAACCGCGGACCGCTTCCCTGGAATTGCCCGGGACTAAGCGGCCTTCTGCCAGTCGAAGCTCAATTCCTCGCGGAAGGCGAAGCGCTTGATGTGGTCGGCGACCACGCTCTCCAGCCGCTCCAGCGAGGCTGCGTCGTCGGCGGCCAGAGCGATGTGCAGCGCCTGATCGTCGGCATCCATCACGGTGCGGCCGATCGAGAGCTGGATGGCGCCATGCCGCGGGTCGAACTCGACAGGGAATTTGTGCGACCAGTGCTTGCAGAGCTGCTGCAGGTAACGGCTTGCGTGCTCGGTGGCGACATCGGCGCGGCTTGTCGGCATGAGATTCTCCTGGCGGATGAAGAAACGCCAGCCTGGATAAGGCTGGCGCCAATGGCAGATAGATAGGCACCGCCTGGCCAAACGCCAGCGGCGCTGGTCAAATCGGCGTCGATCGCCGGCCTTTACCAGACGCCCGTGTTCGCCATCGAGGCCCATGGCTCGGCCTTGGCCTTGGCGGGGCCTTTCTGCAGCAGCTCGATCGAGATGCCGTCCGGCGAGCGTATGAAGGCCATGTTGCCGTCGCGCGGCGGACGATTGATGGTCACGCCATTGTCCATCAGCTTCTGGCAGGTGGCGTAGATGTCGTCGACCTCATAGGCGAGGTGGCCGAAATTGCGGCCGCCCTTGTAGTCTTCCGGGTCCCAATTGTAGGTCAGCTCGATCAGCGGCGCCTTCTCGTCGATGCCGCGCTGCTCGTCTTCGGGCGCGGCGAGGAAGATCAGCGTGTAGCGGCCCTGCTCGTTTTCGTAACGGCGCACCTCCTTCAGGCCGAGCTTGTTGCAGTAGAAATCGATCGATTGGTCGATATCGGCGACGCGGACCATTGTATGCAGATAGCGCATGGCGGCTTCCTCGGCTGCTGGGGTTGCGGGCACCATAAGGGCCGTCCGGGGAAAGGGCAATCATCCGACAAATGCGGCGGCAGGATCGATTTTCGGATCTCGCTTTCGACTTCGGGAAGCGCCGGCAAACAACATTTCAACCTTTCCAGTGCTGAACCGTGAAAAAAGGCACGTCAGCCCTTGCACACCCCGGAAGCCGCAGTGTTAATCTCTTGGCAAGAATCAGTTGCGGTTCAGTTGGAAAAAGGGGGCATTCTTATGGGGGAAAAAGCCTCTTTTACGAGGCGGGACGGAAGCCTTGACGACGCCTTGCAGCGGGACAATGGCGGCGACCCCGCCGAGCTTGTCGAAATCGCCGGCGCTATCAAATGGTTCGACGTGGCCAAGGGCTACGGCTTCATTCTTCCGGACGACGGCATCTCGGGCGATATCCTCCTCCATGTGACTTGTCTTCGAAGGGACGGCTTCCAGACGGCGCTTGAGGGCGCGCGCGTCGTTTGCCTGGTCAAACAGGGCGAGCGCGGCTTGCAGGCTTTCCGCGTCCTTTCCATGGATGCCTCGACGGCTGTCCACCCGGCAGAGCAGGAACAGCGCACCCACGTCACCGTCAACCCGGAGAGCGGCCTCGAGCGGGCCTTGGTCAAGTGGTTCAATCGCACCAAGGGTTTCGGCTTCCTGACGAGGGGCGAGGAGACAGAAGATATCTTCGTCCACATGGAGACGCTGCGGCGCTACGGCATAACCGAGCTCCGGCCCGGGCAGGTCGTGCTCGTCCGCTTCGGACGCGGCGACAAAGGCCTTATGGCCGCCGAAATCCACCCCGATATGGGCACCTTGTCGGTCTCGCACTGAGGGTTTCTCGACGCAGTCGAAAAGTCCCTTTGCCACGGCGTGACCATCTTGTCCGAAAACCGGTTCCACTTGTCCGGATCATGGTTTAGGACGAGCGTCTGGACGAGGTAACCCATGGCTCATCGCAATTGGCTGACCGCGGGCGTATTCTGCGCCGCGATCGTTTTCGCCGCCTGTTTCATCGCTGCGAAGCCTAGTTCGGCGGATGCGATGCTGCTGCCGATCGACCGGACCCCGCTTGTGGTGTCGACCGGTTCGGGCGAGCGTTCCTTCTCTATCGAGATCGCCGACACCTCCTCCGAACGCGAGGCGGGACTGATGTTTCGCCGGACCATGGCAGACGATCACGGCATGTTGTTCGTCTTCGAAAGAACGGATGAGGTCGACTTCTGGATGAAGAACACGCCGATGGCACTCGACCTCATCTTCATCGGCCAGGACGGCAGGATCAAAGCCATCAAGCGCGGCGAGCCCGAATCCGAAGCGATCATCTCGCCGGGACAACCCGTGCGCTTCGTGCTTGAACTCAAGGCCGGCACAGCCGCCCGGGATGGCATCAAGGAAGGCGATCTGTTGCGCCACCCGGCTATCGGCACTGGCGCCAACTGAAAAAGCAAATCTGCCGATGCAGTTCTTTTCGCATGACGGTTTCGAACTCGCCTATCTCGATCGCCAGCCGGCCTCGGGGCAGGGCGACCCCGTGCTGATGATCCACGGCTTTGCCTCCAGCCACTATGTCAACTGGGTATCGCCGGGCTGGTTCAAGACGCTGAACGACGCCGGCTACCGGGCGATTGCCTTCGACCACAGAGGCCATGGCTCGTCGTCGAAGAGCTATCACGAGGCCGATTACACGCCGGCCAAGATGGCGTCCGATGCGGCCGCGCTGCTTGATAATCTCGGTATCGAGCGCGCGCATGTCATGGGCTATTCGATGGGCGCGCGCGTCTCGGCTTTCATGGCGCTCTCCGATCCGGAGAAGGTGGCGACGCTGGTGTTCGGCGGTTTGGGCATCGGCATGGTCGACGGCGTCGGCGACTGGGACCCGATCGCGGCCGCCCTGCTGGCGGAAGACCCCTCCCAGACCACGCATCCGCGCGGCCGCGCGTTCCGCGCCTTCGCCGACCAGACGCGCAGCGATCGTCGCGCGCTTGCTGCATGTATCGCCAAGTCGCGCGAGCTGTTGAGCGAGGACGACATGGCGCGCATTGCCCAGCCGACCCTGATCGCGATCGGCACGAAGGACGATATCGGCGGTTCGCCGGACGAACTTGCGGCGCTGATGCCGAACGCAAGGGCCTTTCACATCGAGGGCCGCGACCACATGCTCGCCGTCGGCGACAAGAGCTTCAAGCAGCGCGTGCTCGAGTTCTACGCCGAAAACCCGCTCTAAGCGCGGCGCTCCTCGGCTCACAATGGTCGATCTGCTCGTCACCTACATGGAGATGCCGGCGCCGCCTCAGGGCGCTCCGCTTGCGTCACCTTCGCCCGTCGCGATCGTGGCGCGCGAGAGCCTCGGTCTTTCCAGCTATCTCGATCTCTACCGCGCGGTCGGAGGGCCGGTGCAATGGGACCAGCGTCTGCGCATGCCGGAAGCGGAACTCGAAACGCTGCTCGCCGATGACGCCACGCATATCCATGTGCTGCGCGTCGATGGCGAAGCCGCAGGCTTCTGCGAATTCAACAATGTCGGCGAAGCGGCTATCGAGCTCGTTCATTTCGGACTGGTCCCGGCTTTTCAAGGAAAGCGATTGGGGCCGTTCCTGCTCGACCGGGCGTTGCGCTCGGCGTGGTCGCACGGGCCGCAAAGGCTTTGGCTTCACACCGATACGTATGATCATCCGGCGGCCCAGTCGGTTTACGGGCGCGCGGGGTTCAGAGGCTACGCCGAGAGGATCGAGACCTTTCCGGATTAGCCGGAAGGCGCTGCGCGCCTTTCCCGCAATCGCCCTAGCCGCGCGCGCTCCTGTCGGCGAGGGATCTCGCCATCACGCACAGCAGCTCGAACATCATCGTCGCGCCGGCCAGCGCCGTCATGCCGCCAACGTCAAAGGGAGGCGCGACCTCGACGACATCGGCGCCGACGAAATTCAATCCGTCCAGCAATCGAACCATCTCCTGCGCCTCGCGCGTCGTGAAGCCGCCGAGTTCCGGCGTACCGGTACCGGGGGCCATGGACGGATCGATGCAATCGATGTCGAACGTCACATAGGTCGGGCTGTCGCCGACAAGATCGCGCGCTTCCTGCATCACGGAAGCGGCGCCGCGTCTGACGAACTCTTCCATATAGACGATGCGCACGCCCCGTGACGTTGCCCATTCATGCTCGCCGGGCTCGTAGATCGAGCCTCTGATGCCGATCTGGACAACCCGCTTGGGGTCGAGCAGCCCTTCCTCGATCGCGCGGCGGAAAGGCGTTCCGTGCGTATAGGGATTGTCGCCGAAGTAGCGATCGTTGGTGTCGGAATGCGCGTCGAAGTGAACCATGCCAACAGGCGCCTTGCGGGCCACGGCGCGCAGCACCGGCAGCGTCGTCAGGTGATCGCCGCCGGCGGCTAGCGGCAGGGCGCCGACCGCCACGATCGCGGCAATGCCGTCCTCGATGCGCTTCAACCCGTCCAGCAGGTTGATAGGATTGACCGACAGATCGCCCACGTCGGCGACATTGGCGATGCTGAACGGTTCTGTTCCCGAGACGTGGTGGACGCGACGCATCAGGCTCGACTGGTTCCTGATTTCGCGTGGGCCGTGGCGGGCCCCGGCCCGGTTGGTCGTGCCGCCATCCCATGGAATCCCGACAAGGGCGATGTCCAGCCCTTTCGCGGTCGGTACGGCCGGCAGCCGCATGAAGGTGGAAAGCCCGGCAAATCGCGGCACCTGCGCGGCATCGACGGGTTGGTGGAAGCTGTTTTCCATGCTGGCGGCCATTCCGGAGCGGTTCACGTTCCATAGTGATCGCAGGGCCTGGAATTCAGGCATAGGGGCAAAGCCCAGCGAGGGTATGGGCCTATCAGCGCCGCTCTTGCAGGGCTTGCAGTGAACGGCCGAGATTTTCCCTGGCCTGCGCCTCGAACCGATCCCGGAACTCGGTCGTATAGAAAATATGCGGCCGGGCGACGAAGCTCTTCAGGACGCCCGCGCGGCACGCGCGCCACATCGGTTCCTCTACCCAGCCATATTCCGACCGGACCGCCCTCTCGTAAGCATCGAACACCGCCGGTTCGGCGCCGAGGATGGCCAGATCCATGTCGAGCAGAAAAGCCGCATCGTTGAGCGCGTCCTCGTTGCGGAAAGGCGGCAACTGGTGGGTGGCGGTGGCGTTGATCATGGCCGCGATGCGAGCGAGGCGATGGGAGTTGGCGCGTCCGGCGAGCCTTTTCTCGGCCAGTTCGGCGCTTTTTGCCTCATTATCCTTGGCGCGGCTGTCATAGATGGCATCGTGGAACCAGATCGCCGCTTCGACGGCCTCCGGGTCATCAAGAAGGTGCCGGTATTCGCCTGCCAGCGCCAGCATCGCTTCGATGTGAGCCAAGCCGTGATAGTGGCGATCCGCAGCCTGGTAGAGCGCTGCAAGCTCGCTTTTCAGCGCTTCGTCGATCAAGGGTTCGTTTTCCATCGTCGCTTGAATCTGGGTGAACCATGTCCATTTGACAAAGCACTAAGGAAAATTGAGTTCAACCGTGGTATGATCTAGCCTATATGTGCCGCCGCAGAATGAGTAAGGCCGGAGAGCGTCGATGAACAGCGTTACGATTGCCCGTCCCAGCATGGTGCAGCCGGTCGATCCGATCTGGCGGTCGATCCGCGACGAGGCGATGGAGGCCGTGAACCGCGATCCGCTGCTCGCGGCCTTCCTCTATTCGACCATCCTCAACCAGGAGAGCCTGGAAGAAGCGGTGATCCACCGGCTTGCCGAACGGCTGGCGCATCAGGACATCGGTTCCGATCTCATCCGCCAGACCTTCAAGGCGATGCTGGACGACGATCCGGAGTGGAGCACGACGGTTCGCGTCGACATCCAGGCCTATTACGACCGCGATCCGGCCTGCGACCGCTTCATCATGCCGGTTCTCTATTTCAAGGGCTTTCACGCGATCCAGACGCACCGGCTGGCGCATTGGCTGTGGAACCAGGGCCGCAGGGACTTCGCGCTCTACCTGCAGAGCCGTTCGTCCTCGGTTTTCCAGACCGACATCAATCCGGCCGCCCGCATCGGCAGGGGCATCTTCCTCGACCATGCCACGGGCCTGGTCGTCGGCCAGACGGCCGTCATCGAGGACGACGTGTCGATCCTGCACGGGGTGACGCTGGGCGGCACCGGCAAGGCCAATGGCGACCGTCATCCGAAGATCCGCCGCGGCGTGCTGATCGGCGCCGGCGCCAAGATTCTCGGTAATATCGAGGTCGGTCATTGCTCGAAGATCGCCGCTGGTTCGGTGGTGCTGTCGCCCGTGCCGCACAACAAGACGGTCGCCGGCGTGCCCGCCCGCGTCGTAGGGGAAACCGGCTGCGACCAGCCTTCACGGCAGATGGACCAGCTCCTGCCGTCGCAGAGCATGGACCACGTGGTCAGCTTCGACATCTGATTTCCGCCGTCGTCGGGAACCGCCGAAATCCGGCCGCCGGTTTTCGGCCGACTTGTCCTATGCAATTGTGCCAGCTTGCCTTTACATGGCCATTGTTGGCGTGTCAGAAGCGCCTTCCAACGCACAAGGCCGACATTTCGGAGAAGACTTTTGAAGCCTGACGAAATCAGAAAGCTGGACGCCTATTTCAAGCGCGTCTTCCAGAACCCCAAGCTGCAGGTCAAGGCGCGTCCGCGCAAGGAAGACTCGGCCGAGGTTTATGTCGGCGACGAGTTCCTCGGCATCGTCTTCAAGGACGAGGACGACGGCGACTACAATTTCTCGATGGCCATTCTCGACATCGACCTGGCCTAAGCCAGCAACAGCTCTGGCCGAGGCGCGGAACACCGCCCGGCCGGTTGCAGCCCACAAGTGAAATTCCGTCTAGGGCTTTGTTTGACGCATTTCTGAACGGAAAACCGCGAAGCACTTTTCCTGGAGAAGCACTTTTCCTGGAATTGCTCTAATCCTGGCAGTGCCGAGGGATATGCACCCGCCGCCAGCTGGTAGAACCTTCCCGCACCACCACCCGGCGCGCCACCGTCCCGTATGAAGGCGGGATTTCCCGGATGCGGACTTGTTGCGGCCGCACCAGCACTTCGTGGGCAACCGCTTCATATTCCGCCGGCTGAACGACGCGCCGGACGCGCTCCGGCTGGACCACGACCGTTTCGGCGACGCGCGCATAGCGGGCCTTGCGCCATACCTTGCACAGCACCTTGCGGCCGTGGATGACGCGCCACACCCAGGCATAACCGCCATCGTCGACCTTGACCGTGTGGTAGACCGTGCGTGTCACCGCCGGGACGGTCTCATAGGTGACGCGCGCCGGCGCGATCTGGTCCACGCTTTGGTAGGTGCCGTAGATCGGCGCGTCGTAATCGACCATCTGTCCGCCAGGGCTCACCACCACATCCTCGTAAACGGTGTCGTAGAGCGCCGGCCTGTGGATCGGCTCATAGCATTCAAGCGCGCGGTCGCCGGCGGCGGTTTCAGAGGCGGTGGCAAGCATCGCGACTGCCGCCAGCGATGCGGAGCTTTTGCGGATCATGACATTCCCCCGTTGAAAAAGGACGCCTTCACAACGCAGGACTGTAGCGGAAGCTCCGGGGGCGGACAGCGATTTCAAGGCTTTTCGTTAAGCGGCGCGGTTAAGGAATTGCTACCTTGCGAATGGCTTCGGTCGCAAAGCTGGACCGGGCTCACCTCTCGGGGCAAGCCGCCCGTGCTTTGCGGGCTTGCCGCGCTTTACTCGACTTAACCAGATGGCTAGGAGAGGCGGCCTTGCGCTAGGGTGAGCCTGCATCCTATTTAGGTCGTAACCGATCCAGAACGATTCCGCGCGATTGCCGATATACCGAGGCGCCGGAATCCATCTCCAACAAGGGTAGTCCATGAAGAACCCCGTTGAAACCTACATGAACCTCGTTCCGATGGTGGTCGAGCAGACCAATCGCGGCGAGCGTGCCTATGACATTTTCTCGCGCCTCTTGAAGGAACGCATCATCTTCATCACCGGTCCGGTCGAGGACGGGATGGCGACGCTGGTTTGTGCACAGCTTTTGTTCCTCGAGGCGGAAAACCCCAAGAAGGAAATAAACCTCTATATCAACTCGCCGGGCGGCGTCGTCACCTCGGGCATGGCGATCTACGACACCATGCAGTTCATCAAGCCGGCGGTGTCGACGCTCTGCATCGGCCAGGCCGCGTCGATGGGTTCGCTCCTCCTGACCGCCGGCCACAAGGACATGCGTTTTGCCACGCCGAACGCCCGGATCATGGTCCATCAGCCGTCCGGCGGCTTCCAGGGCCAGGCTTCGGACATCGAACGTCATGCGCAGGACATCATCAAGCTGAAGCGCCGCTTGAACGAGGTCTATGTCAAGCACACCGGCAAGAGCTATGACGAGATCGAGAAGACGCTCGACCGCGACCATTTCATGACCGCGGACGAGGCCAAGGACTTCGGTCTGATCGACAAGGTCATTTCCAGCCGCGAAGCCGTCGAGACTGCCACGGCTTCCGCCTGAGCATCGACGGCAAATGGCAGCATAACGCGGTTTTGGCGCGTCTTGCGGCATTTCGGCCACATTTGGCTGTTCCCTCAGGCGTCGGGATTGCCTACGTTAAGGCTATGTTGATTTTCGACGGCTTAGCTTTGCGTGGGGTTGCTGCGAATCATTGCCGCGTTTTGTGATTTGTGTTTCGTACGGAATGCGCTGTGTGAGCCGGGACACTGGCGGTGGCGGATTCCCGCGATAGATTGGTGAGACGTCACTCAAAGCCAGACCACCGGCGGGCGTTGGTGAAAGGACAGAAAAATGAGCAAGGTCGGCAACGGTGGCGGTGATTCAAAGAACACGCTTTACTGCTCGTTTTGCGGCAAGAGCCAGCACGAAGTCCGCAAGCTGATCGCCGGGCCGACGGTCTTCATCTGCGACGAGTGCGTCGAACTGTGCATGGACATCATCCGCGAGGAGAACAAGACCTCGATGGTGAAGTCGCGCGAAGGCGTGCCGACACCGCAGGAAATCCTCAAGGTCCTCGACGACTACGTCATCGGCCAGCCTTACGCCAAGCGCGTGCTGTCGGTGGCGGTTCACAACCACTACAAGCGCCTGGCGCATGCCGGCAAGAGCAACGACGTCGAACTGGCCAAGTCGAACATCCTGCTGATCGGCCCGACCGGCTGCGGCAAGACGCTGTTGGCGCAGACGCTCGCCCGCATCATCGACGTGCCGTTCACCATGGCCGACGCCACGACGCTGACCGAGGCCGGCTACGTCGGCGAGGACGTCGAGAACATCATCCTGAAGCTGTTGCAGTCGGCCGACTACAATGTCGAGCGGGCGCAGCGCGGCATCGTCTATATCGACGAGATCGACAAGATCTCGCGCAAATCGGACAATCCCTCGATCACCCGCGACGTGTCGGGCGAGGGCGTGCAGCAGGCGCTCTTGAAGATCATGGAAGGCACGGTGGCCTCGGTGCCGCCGCAGGGTGGCCGCAAGCATCCGCAGCAGGAATTCCTGCAGGTCGATACCGCCAACATCCTGTTCATCTGCGGCGGAGCCTTCGCGGGTCTCGACAAGATCATCTCGGACCGCGGCCGCAAGACCTCGATCGGTTTTGGCGCGACGGTGGCCTCGCCCGAGGATCGCCGCACCGGCGATCTGTTCCGCCAGGTCGAGCCCGAGGATCTGCTGAAATTCGGCCTGATCCCGGAATTCGTCGGTCGTCTGCCGGTCCTGGCGACGCTGGAAGACCTCGACGAGCCGGCGCTGATCCAGATCCTGACCGAGCCGAAGAACGCGCTGGTCAAGCAGTATCAGCGGCTGTTCGAGATGGAGAATGTCGATCTGACCTTCCACGAGAACGCGCTGTCGGCGATCGCCAAGCGCGCCATCGAGCGCAAGACCGGTGCCCGCGGCCTGCGCTCCATCATGGAAGCGATCCTGCTCGACACGATGTTCGAACTCCCGGCGCTGGAAGGCGTGCGCGAAGTGGTGATCTCGGAAGAGGTGGTGTCCGGCAACGCCCGGCCGCTCTACATCTATTCCGAGCAGAAGGAAAAGAAGGGCAATGTCAGCGCCTGAAATGGCGTTTGACCCCATAATTTTCATGGAACGGCGCCCGCGTGGCGCCGTTTTGCTGTGAAAGGCGGGAAGGCACGCAATGGAACGGGTCGAGCGACCGTGTTAACCCTTGATCTTTGCCCCGGCTGCATCCACCTAACAGCAGAAGGCCGAGGCGCCGAATTCTGTGCTGTAAAACTCCCGTCACAAACGGTGGTAGGCGGAACGACACTCGGTCGTTAATATGAGATTCGCGGTTGGCTAAAATAAGCAGCCGCGATATGAAAGGTTGGACAATGGCCAAGATATCCAAGGCTTCCGGCGACGGCGTTTTCGCAGTCCTCCCACTGCGCGATATCGTCGTGTTCCCGCATATGATCGTTCCGCTCTTCGTGGGCCGTGAAAAGTCGATCAAGGCGCTGGAAGAGGTGATGGGTCAGGAAAAGCAGATCCTGCTCGCCACCCAGATGAATGCAGCCGACGACGATCCTGAGCCCGATGCGATTTTCGACATCGGCACGCTCGCCAATGTGCTGCAGCTCTTGAAGCTGCCCGACGGCACCGTGAAGGTTCTGGTCGAGGGCGCCTCGCGCGCCAAGATCGTCTCGTTCACCGACCGCGCCGATTTCCACGAAGCCCGCGCTACCGCGCTCGCCGAACCGGAAGAGGAAGAGGTCGAGATCGAGGCGCTTGCCCGCTCGGTCGTCACCGACTTCGAGAATTACGTCAAGCTGAACAAGAAGATCTCGCCCGAAGTGGTGGGCGCCGCCAGCCAGATCGACGACTATTCCAAGCTCGCCGATACGGTTGCCTCGCATCTCGCCATCAAGATCCCCGAGAAGCAGGAGATGCTCGCCACGCTTTCCGTCAAGGAGCGTCTGGAGAAGGCGATGGGCTTCATGGAAGCCGAAATCTCCGTGCTCCAGGTGGAAAAGCGCATCCGTTCGCGCGTCAAGCGCCAGATGGAGAAGACGCAGCGCGAGTACTACCTCAACGAGCAGATGAAGGCGATCCAGAAGGAGCTCGGCGAGGGCGAGGACGGCCGCGACGAGGCCGCCGAGATCGAGGCGCGCATCAAGAAGACCAAGCTCTCCAAGGAGGCCCGCGAGAAGGCGGAAGCCGAATTGAAGAAGCTGCGCTCGATGTCGCCGATGTCGGCTGAATCGACGGTCGTGCGCAACTATCTCGACTGGCTGCTGTCGATCCCGTGGGGCAAGAACTCCAAGGTCAAGCAGGACCTCGCCTTCGCCCAGAACGTCCTCGACACGGACCATTTCGGCCTCGACAAGGTTAAGGAGCGCATCGTCGAGTATCTGGCCGTGCAGAGCCGGCAGAAGAAGCTGAAGGGGCCGATCCTGTGCCTCGTCGGCCCGCCCGGCGTCGGCAAGACCTCGCTCGGCAAGTCGATCGCCAAGGCCACCGGCCGCGAGTTCATCCGCATGGCGCTCGGCGGCGTGCGTGACGAGGCCGAGATCCGTGGCCACAGGCGGACCTATATCGGCTCGATGCCCGGCAAGGTCATCCAGTCGATGAAGAAAGCCAAGAAGTCCAACCCGCTCTTCCTGCTCGACGAGATCGACAAGATGGGCCAGGACTTCCGCGGCGATCCGTCTTCGGCTCTGCTCGAGGTGCTCGATCCCGAGCAGAACTCGACGTTCATGGATCATTACCTCGAGGTCGAATACGACCTGTCGAGCGTGATGTTCGTGACGACGGCGAACACACTGAACATCCCTGCGCCCCTGATGGACCGCATGGAGATCATCCGTATCGCCGGCTACACCGAGGACGAGAAGATCGAAATCGCCAAGCGTCACCTGATGCCCAAGGTGATCCGCGACCATGCCCTGCAGCCGAACGAATTCTCGGTCGGCGAGGACGCGATCCGCGGCATCATCCAGACCTACACGCGGGAAGCCGGCGTGCGCAGCCTGGAGCGCGAGCTGATGAAGCTCGGCCGCAAGGCGGTGACCGAGATCCTGCGGACGAAGAAGAAGACGGTGAAGATCACGGCGGACAACCTCGCCGATTATCTCGGCGTGCCGCGCTTCCGCTTCGGCCAGGTCGAGGCCGACGATCAGGTCGGCGTGGTCACGGGTCTTGCCTGGACGGAAGTCGGCGGCGAGCTGCTGACGGTCGAAGGCGTCATGATGCCCGGCAAGGGCCGCATGACGGTGACCGGCAATCTGCGCGACGTGATGAAGGAATCGATCTCGGCGGCGGCATCCTATGTCCGCTCCCGCGCTATCGATTTCGGCATCGAGCCGCCGCTGTTCGACAAGCGCGACATCCACGTGCACTTGCCGGAAGGCGCGACTCCGAAGGACGGCCCGTCCGCCGGCGCCGCGATGGCCACGGCCATCGTGTCGGTGCTGACGGGTATCCCGGTGCGGGCCGATGTGGCGATGACCGGCGAGATCACGCTGCGCGGCCGCATCCTGCCGATCGGCGGCCTGAAGGAGAAGCTGCTCGCGGCATTGCGCGGCGGTATCAAGAAGGTCCTGATCCCGGAAGAGAACGTCAAGGATCTGGCGGACATTCCGGACAATGTGAAGAACGGCATGGAGATCGTCCCGGTCTCGCGGGTCGGCGAGGTGCTCGCGCACGCGCTGACCAGGATGCCGGAGCCGATCGAGTGGGTCGAGCCGGTCAATGCACCGGCTCCGGTCGACAGCGGCGACGATGCCGGAAAGTCGCTTGCTCATTAGTACTTGCTAACATTGCAGCGCACAAAGAGAGAGCCGGGCCTTGAGCCCGGCTTTTTCATGTGAAAAAGCGACGAAAAAGTGGAAAAAAGCCCGGAATTCCGCGGTTTTCGGCTTGGGTTCCGGAACGCTTCTTTCTAAAGTCCGTTTCCTGCCGGATGAGTCGTAAGTTCCGGTTTTCTCATGGAAGGGAATTTTTATGAACAAGAACGAACTGGTGTCCGCCGTCGCCGACTCCGCAAGCATTTCGAAGGCTGATGCGCAGTCCGCCGTCGATGCGGTGTTCTCCGTGATTACCGGCGAACTGAAGAAGGGCGGCGATGTCCGGCTTGTCGGCTTCGGAAATTTCACCGTGTCAAAACGCGCTGCTTCGACCGGCCGCAACCCGCAGACCGGCGCGGAAGTGAAGATTCCGGCGCGCACCGTGCCGAAGTTCTCGGCCGGCAAGGGCCTCAAGGACGCGGTCAACTAAGACCTTTTCTTTTAAGAGCAGAAAAGCCGGGCTTGCCCGGCTTTTCTTTTTTACGGCTGTTCGCAGCGGCTCAGGCCGTCGGCGCGTCGGCGCGCATCAGGCCTTCCTGTTTCAAATCCACCCACAGCGCCGCAGGTATTTTGGTGTCGAGCAGCGCCCGGTTGCTTTCGACCTCGGCCGGCTGCTGACCGCCGGGGATCACCGACATCACCGAAGGATGCTGCAGCGGGAACTGCAGAGCCGCCTCGATCAGGCGCACGTTGTGGCGCTTGCAGACGGCTTCGATACGCGCCACGCGATCCAGAATCTCCTTCGGCGCCTCGCTGTAATTGTAGAATGCTCCGGGCTTCGGTCCGGTCGCAAGCACGCCGGAATTGTAGGGCCCGCCCAGCACGATGCCAATGCCGCGCTTCTGGCAAAGCGGCAGAAAACTGGCAAGCGCGTCCTGTTCGAGCAGCGTGTAGCGGCCGGCAAGCAGGAACAGGTCGAAATCGCCGCGTTCGGCGAGGGTTTGAGCGACCTGCCACTCGTTGATGCCGCCGCCGAAGGCCTTGATGACGCCCTGGTCGCGCAGCGAAAGCAGCCGGTAATAGCCGGAAGACATGAACTCCTCGATACGGGCATCCGAAGCTTCCTTGCTGCCATGGGTAAAGATGTCGACGTCGTGGACGTAGAGGATGTCGATACGGTCGACGCCCAGACGCTCCAGCGAGGCCTCGAAGGAACGCATGACGCCGTCATAGCTGTAGTCGTAGACCTCCCGGCGCGACGGCGTGTCGAAAAACTTGCCGATGCCGGTGCGCTGGTCCGGCGCGGAGACGCGCATGATGCGGCCGACCTTGCTCGACAAGACATAGTCGTCGCGCTTCCTGCCGCGTAGGAATGGGTTGAGGCGGGTTTCAGACAGGCCAAGGCCGTAGAGCGGGGCCGTATCATAGTAGCGGCATCCGGTCGCCCATGCCGCCTGCAAGGTGGCGTTGGCGTCCTCGTCGGAGATGGCGCGGTAGAGATTGCCGAGCGGCGCCGTGCCGAAGCCAAGTTCGGTGAAGGTGATGCCGCCATTGCCGATGCGGTCGAAGTGCCGTGTCTTCATGTCTGACGATGTCCTGGAGCGATTTGTCTGACATGACACTATCACGCTCGTGGCCCAGCAAAAGTGCCGGGGCTCGTTGGACAGCGATTTTCGCGGTGGTAGCATGAACAAAAACAAGCCTTTCGCGGCAGCACACCGCAAATCCACAAAGCCAAGCGATACCTCCGCAGGCAAGGTGAGCCATCATGACCAAAGCCGGATCAGGCATGTTCGCGACCGCGCTGAATGAGCTTGGCGCGGTGTTGGCGCGCACGGATGAAGCCCAAATCGACGCCGCCTGCGCAATGCTTGCCGACGCCTGCAGGATCGCCGTCCATGGCTGCGGCCGCGAGGCGCTGCAGGTCAAGGGCTTCGCCATGCGGCTCTATCATCTCGGCCTGCCGGTCTCGGTCGTCGGCGACATGACCACGCCGCCATTGGGGCAGGGCGATGTCTTCCTGGCGAGTTCAGGGCCGGGCGAGACCACCACGGTGCTGACCTTGATGCGGGTTGCCCGTGCGGCTGGGGCAAAGGTGCTGCTCTTGACCGCAGAACCGGAAGGCAGCGCCGGGAAGCTTGCCGACTTCACCCTGCTCATCCCGGCGCAGACGATGGCCAGCGACCAGGGTGCAGCTCGAAGCTCGGTGCTGCCGATGGGCTCGCTGTTCGAAGGCGCATTGTTCCTTTTGTTCGAAATCATGGTGCTCAAGCTCAAGGCGCTGACCGGGGCGACGCCGGAAGCGATGCGCGCCAGGCACACCAATATGGAGTAAGGGATGCGCTACGAGCTGATGCTGCCGCACCAGATCCGCAAGGTGATCGAGGAGAACTGGCCGGTCGTTCTGCCGCTCGGCGTGCTCGAATACCACGGCGAGCACATGGCCGTCGGCATGGACACGCTGGCGGTGATCAAGACGCTGGAACTGATCGAGAAGGAGAGGGACATCGTCATCCTGCCGCCGTTCTATTACGGCGCAGCAAGCTATGCGGTGGCGGCGCCGGAAGGCAGCGGCTCGGTGCAGGTCGGCGGTCCGGCGCTTTCGCCTTTCGCGGAGGAATTGTTCTACGGCCTGCTGCGCATCGGCTTCCGCAACATCCACGCCATCATCCATCATCAGACCGAGAATTTCGCGGCCGGCATGCCGACCGATCTCGCCTTCAAGACCGCCGGCCGGCAGGCGATCTTCCGCTTCCTCGAAAAAGAGCGCGGCGAGGGCTGGTGGGGCTCGAACGCGATGGCCGACTACTATGCCGGCCACGCCCAGGGCGAGAATGTCTTCAACTGGGTGCAGGTGCATCCGCTGATGCCGGCCGCGATGAACGGCAAATACCCGTTCGACCATGCCGGCATCGGCGAGACATCGCTGATGCTGGCCCTATGCCCGGAGGCAGTGGACGAGAAGCATTTCGCCGACAACACCGGCTGGTACACTAAAGGCGCCGCGGAAGCCTCCGCGGGTCTCGGCAAGATCGGCGTCGCCATGATCCTCGACCATTTGAGGTCGATCCTGCAGGCCTAGCTCTCCCTTCTCCCACAAGGGGGGAAGGAGAAGGCGCCTATTTCACCGAGCCGGCCGTCATGCCCATGATCAGATAGCGCTCGAGCGCGATGCCGATGATGGCCAGCGGCGCGATCGCTGCCGTCGCGAGGGCTGCCATCGACCACCAGTTGATGCCTTGCGAGCCGGTCTGGCTCGCCACCATGACGGGGATTGTCTTGGCGTCCGTCGACGTCAGCAGGGCGGCGAAGAAATACTCGTTCCAGCACAGCACCATCGCGAGGATGAAAGCGGCGACCATGCCGGGCAGCGCGATCGGCATGACGATGCGGAAGAAGGCGCCCCAGATCGACAGTCCGTCGACCAAAGCGGCCTCCTCCAATTCGACGGGAATAGAGTTGAACTGGTCGCGCATGATCCAGATGACGATCGGCAGCACCATCAGCGTGTAGAGGAGCACAAGCCCGATGCGCGTATCGAGGAGGGCGACTTCGCGGTAGAGCACCAGAAAGGGGAGCGCCAGCACGACGGGCGGCAGGATCAACTGCGACAGGAAGAAGAAAGAGATGTCCTCGTTCTTGAACCAGGCGAATTTGTAGCGATAGCGGGTGAGGCCATAAGCGGCGAGGCTGCCGATGATGATGGCGAGGCCCGATGCCCCGACAGAGGTGATGACGGAATTCATGAACCGTTTCAGAAATTCGTCGCGCACGGTCGATGTCTGGAAGATCGAATCCGGCGACAGGCCGAGCGAGCGCCAGCCTTTCCAGTCCGGCTGGAAGTCGACGAAGGGAATGAGATGCCCTTGCGTGACGTCGACCGCCGATTTGAACGAGGTGGTGATCGTCCAGTAAATCGGGAACAGACAGACGAAAGCCCAGAAGATAAGCGCGCCGTAGATGAAGACGCGGCTGGCGATGAAGGCTGCCGGCGAGCGGATTTCGGAAACGGTGTAGTCGGTGGTCTGGACGCTCATGACGGCCGCTCAGTTGACGTTGCGCACGAAGCGACTGGCGAATTTCAGGAGCCAGGTCACGAACACGACGATGATGATGAGATAGGCCATGGCCAGCATGGTGCCGTAGCCGACATTCGAGCGGTCACGATATTCGCGATAGATGAAGCTCGACACGGAATCGGTGGCGCCGCCGGGGCCGCCGGAGGTCAAGGTGATGATGATGTCGGCGAGCTTCAGCTTGAAGATGATGCGCAGGATCACCGCCGTCACCGACACAGGCAGCATCAGCGGGAAGGTGACCTGCCAGAAGGTCTGCCATGCGGTTGCGCCGTCGACGCGGGCGGCTTCCAGCACCTCGCGCGACATCGCCTGCAGGCCGGCAAGCAGCATGATCATCATGAACGGGATGAAGGTCCAGGCGTCGAGCATCATGATCGAGATGCGGGCGGTGATCGGATCGGAGAAGAAGGCGGGATTGTCCCAGCCGAGATGACGCGCCAGCGTCGCCGCCGGTCCGAACCGGTACTCCATCAGCGATTTGCCGACCATCCAGGACACCGCGACCGGCGACAGCATTAGCGGCAGCAGGAAGACGACGCGGAAGAATTTGCGGGCGCGGATCTGCGCGTTGAGCAGCAGCGCCAGGCCGAAGGCGATGACATATTCGACCAGCACCGCAAGCACATAGAGCACCATGTTGAACAGCGCGTTGCGGTAATAGGGGTCGGCCAGCATCTGCCAGAAATTGTCGAGGCCGTTGAACCTGCGTCCGGTAAACGAGCTGAGGTTCCAGTCGGTCAGCGCGATGTAGAAGCCGAACAGCGTCGGGAAGATCACCATGGCAATGGTGAAGAGCAGCGCCGGCAAAAGGAACAGCGCGCGCTGCCCGTCCTCGCCACGCGTCAGCACCTGCCAGGCGCCCAGCGCTGCGCCCCACAAGATGTAAGCGTAGATCACCGGTCGCCAGGTGTCGAAACCGACTGTGGAAATCTCGGTCTTGTAGAGCACCTGCACGACGATGATCGCCAGCAGGCCAAGCGTCGCGAGGGCCAGCAGGCCCCAGCCGAGGCGTTTGCGGCCTGCCGGGATCAGGTCGGCCGGATTTGCCGGCCACGCATTCGCGGTCGAAATCTGCTGAGCCACGCCTCTCGCCTTCTAGAGCGCTTCACTGTTTCACGGAAACCGGCGAACCGCTCTATCTCTTTGTTTTTTCGCAATTCCGGGCGGAGAACCGCTCACACTTTTCCTGGAATTGCTCTAGCGCATCAAACCGGCCGAGCCGGTAAAGATGCGGCCCGATGTCGATGTGCCACCGGGCCGCGACGTCTCATAAGCCAGCCTACATGCCGAGCGAGGCTTTGTAGAGCTTGATCTGGTTTTCGCGGCCGATCTGGTCGGTCAGCTTTTCCCAGGCCGCGGCGATGGCGTCGGCGCCTTCCTGCGCCTTCATCTTGCCGGCGAAGGTGTTGGCCAGGATGTCCTCGGCGGCGGAGTAGTACTGGAAGATGCCGGGGATGCGCGGCTCGATCGCCGCGTTCGGATGGTTGTAGGAATCGCCTTCCGACTTGAGATAGGAGGTGATGAAGGCCTCGTCGTAACCGGCCGCCACCCACTCCGGGATGTTGAAATGGGAGTTGCGGTAGGGCTGGAAGCCCGACGGGTACATCGCCGTCCAGATCGACAGGTCCTTGCCGCCGAGATGCGCGGCGGCCGACCATGCCGCCTTCTTCTTCTTTTCGTCCTTGTCGACGCGGGCCATGACATAGACGCCCCAGCCGAGATAGGCGCAGTTCGGCGCATAGTTCGGGCCGCTGGCGAGCTTGTCCCACTTGCCGGTCTTGGAGTTGTAGACGTCGTCGGAGCCCGGCAGGATCGAGAAGCCGGTGACGTCGCCGATGACCGATGAGTCATTGGTCTTCACGTTGGAGCCGACATCGCCCCACCAGGGGATCATCGAGCCGGTGCCGGCCAGGAACTGCTGGAAGGCCGTGGTGTTGGGATCGGCGTTGATCTGGTCGGCGGGCTCGGACGGCAGGGCGTCGATCACGTCCTGGATGGCGCGCACCCAGGCCGGATTGTTGATGCGCGGCTTCATGGTGTCGGCATCGAACAGCCAGGCCTTGTCGTCGGGATGCTTGGCGTAGGCCGTGGCGCGGCTGCCGAGGAAATAGAAGCCGAAACCGCCCCAGGGCTTGGGCGCGTCGAGGTAGCCATAGACGTCCTGGCCCTTGAATTTCTTGCCCTTCAGGAACTTGGTCACGGCCTGCACTTCCTGCCACGTCTTCGGCACACCCCACTCGGTCGTGGCGCCGCTTTCCTTCCAGGCCTTGGCGAGATCGGCATCGGCGAAGACGTCGGTGCGGTAGTTGAAATTGTGCGCGTCGCCGTCGATGGTCACGCGATACTGCTTGCCGTCCCAGGTGCCGACCGGCGGCTTCAGGTAGTTGACGAGGTCGTCGAAGTCGATCTGCTTCTTGACCCAGTCGGGCATCTCGGAGGTGAGGCCCTTGCCGCAGACATCGCCTTCGAAGGGCGCGCCCATCTCGATGATGTCGAAGTCGACGGTGCCGGTGGCGATCGACTGCTGCAGGCGGGCGTTGTAGTCGGCCTGGGCGAGGTCGATCCAACTGATCTTGGCGCCCGTATAGGCCTCCCATGGCTTCAGGAAGCCGCGAAACAGCACATTGTGCAGGTTCTGGTTGTTGAGGCCCATGAAGGTGAGCTCGACACCGGCGAACTCGCCTTCCTTGACATTGGCCTTGGTCGCTTCGAGGCAGAGCTCGCCGACTTTCTGGAAGTCGGCATCGGTAGGCTGGCCTTTGCCGACGCCCGGGATCTGCAGGATTTTCTTGCGCAGGTCGTCATCGGCCGCGGCCGGCCTCGTCAGCGCGCCGAGCCCGGCGCCGGAGGCGGCGGCGATCGCGGCCATGCTGGCCGCGCCTTTCAACAGATCGCGGCGGCTGGCGCCGGCGCGCATCAGTTTTTCATACAGATCGACTCTCATCTACAGGTTCCTCCCAGAACAACAGCGATTGAATTGAAGTGCCAATCTCTCGGACGTCGAAACGCCTCTCGGTTCTCCTCGATCATACGGGGACGTGGGACCCCACCCTGCGTCGCCGGAGCTCCGATCTCAGGGTAACAGGCCTGCTCTCGGATTGGCACTCGCCACTATTCGCGTAATCGATTACCTTGTCAACAAGATTGGCTTTTTATCTATAAGATACCGACTTGCCGTTGCTGCTGGCAATGGCTAGCTTCACCGCAAAAGATAAAAGGGGAGACGATGGCTCAAGTCGCGATCAGCAGTGTGGCCAAGGCGTTCGGAACCGTCAAGGTCCTGCATGAGGTCAGCGTCGATATTGCCGACGGACAGTTCGTCGTGCTGGTCGGTCCGTCAGGATGCGGCAAGTCCACGCTTTTGAGGATGGTGGCCGGGCTGGAGACCGTTTCCGGCGGCACGATCTCGATCGGCGACCGCGTCGTCAACAACCTGCCGCCGGCGAAGCGCGACATCGCCATGGTGTTCCAGAACTATGCGCTCTATCCGCACAAGACGGTGGAGCAGAACATGGCCTTCGCGCTGAAGCTGCGCGGCACCGATCCGGCCGTCGTCGCCGAACGCGTCAAGCGCGCTGCCGACATCCTCGACCTTGCTCCGTACCTCAAGCGCTACCCGCGCCAGCTTTCCGGCGGCCAGCGCCAGCGTGTCGCCATGGGCCGCGCCATCGTGCGCAATCCGCAGGTGTTCCTGTTCGACGAGCCGCTTTCCAACCTCGACGCCAAGCTGCGCGTGCAGATGCGCACCGAGATCAAGGAGTTGCACCAGCGGCTGAAGACGACCACCATCTATGTCACCCATGACCAGATCGAGGCCATGACCATGGCCGACAAGATCGTCGTGATGCGCGACGGCCGCATCGAGCAGGTCGGCGCGCCGCTTGAGCTGTTCGACCGGCCGGCGAACCTTTTCGTCGCCGGCTTCATCGGCTCGCCTTCGATGAACCTGCTCAAGGGCACCGTGAAGAAGGCTGAGAAGCGGGTCGTGGAGATCGCGGGCACGGCGTTCCCGATGCCGTCGGGAGTTACCGCCGAGGATGGCCAGCCCGTTGTCTACGGCGTGCGGCCGGAGCATCTGGAGATCCATCCGGACGGCGTCGCATCCACCGTCTCGGTGGTCGAGCCGACAGGCTCCGAGACGCTGGCCTTCGTGCGCTTCGGCGAAGGCGAGATGGTGGCGCTGTTTCGCGAGCGCCACGACTTCAAGCCGGGCGACACGCTCAAGCTCAAGCCGCGTCTCGACCAGGTCCACCTCTTCGACGCCGGGACCGGCAAGCGTCTCTGACCGCACACAACCCTTCAAGAGGAAACCATGCTCAAAGGGATCAATCCGCTGCTCAATGCCGATGTGCTCCAGGCGCTGCGGGCAATGGGCCATGGCGACGACCTGATCATAGCCGACACCAATTTCCCGTCCGATTCCGTGGCCCGGCAAACCGTGCTCGGCAAGCTCTTGCGCATCGACGCGACGGCGGCCGAAGTGGTGAAGGCGGTGCTGTCGGTCTTGCCGCTGGATACTTTCGTCAACGATGCCGCCGCGCGCATGGAGATCGTCGGCAAGCCGAACGAAATCCCACCGGTGCAGAAGGAGGTTCAGAAGGAGATCGACGCGGCCGAGGGCAAGCCGTGGCCGATGATCTCGATCGAGCGCTACGCCTTCTACGAGCGCTCCAAGAAAGCCTATTGCGTGATCCAGACGGGCGAGCGCCGCTTCTATGGCTGCTTTGCCTTCCGCAAGGGCGTCGTGCCGCCGGATGCGGAGTAAGGACATGGCCACCGGCAAGCCTGTCGTCATGAAGCCCGTTGTGATCCTGGGTGTGTTCGTCGCCGACACCGCCTATCGCGCCGACCGCCAGCCGCGCCTAGGCGAGACGATCCTCGGCAATTCCTTCAAGCTCGGCCCGGGCGGCAAGGGATCGAACCAGGCCGTGGCCGCCGGCAAGCTCGGCGCCGACATCACCTTCCTGACGCGCCTCGGCGTCGATGCTTTCGCCGACATGGCCAAGCAGACGTGGAAGGACGCGGGCGTGAAAAGCGCCGTCATAGACACACCGGACAGCTATACGGGCGCTGCCTACATCTTCGTCGAGGAAGGCAGCGGCAACAACGCCATCATCGTCAGCCCGGGCGCCGCAATGCTGATTTCCCCGGCCGACATCGAAGCGCATGCCGAGCTCATCCGGTCCGCCGGCGTCTTCGTCACCCAACTCGAACAGCCGATCGACGCGGCATTGAAGGCGCTGGAGATCGCGCGTGGGGCAGGGGTGACGACCATCCTCAACCCAGCGCCGGCCGCCAGCCTGCCAGACCGCATCTATACGCTCTGCGACTATGTCACGCCCAACGAGACCGAGGCCGAAGGGCTGACCGGCATCAAGGTTTCGTCGATCGACGATGGCCGCCGCGCCGCCGACGCTCTGCTGGCCAAGGGTGTCGGCGCCGTCATCGTGACGCTCGGCGAGAAGGGCGCGCTGCTGCACACCAAGGAACGATCCGAGCATGTCGGCGCGGTCAATGCCGGCCCGGTGGTCGAAACGACGGGGGCAGGTGACGCGTTCAATGGCGGCCTGGCCGCGGCCCTGGCAAAAGGCGTCGAGCCGCTGGAGGCCATGCGCTTTGCCTGCGCGGTCGCCGGCATTTCGGTGACCCGCCCAGGCACCGCGCCGTCGATGCCGGCATTGTGGGAGGTCGAGGCGCTGCTCGCCAGGACCTCCCGCTTTTGATATTTCGTGGCTTGTTAGAGGCCGCTTATTCTGGAACGCGACCGACGCGAGCGCGTTCATCCTCCTGGTCGGCGACGCCGGAACGGTAGGATGAAAAAGCCTTACGAGAAGCCCACGCTGGTGAAACGCCAGAAACTCACCGAACGGACGGCCCAGATTATCGCTTCCGGGGTTATCCTGGGCGAATGATTTCCAAGGATAGCGCTACAGAATCCTGCTGGTCAGTTCCAGCATCGTCGTCGCACCTTGCTCGCTGCCGGGCATATGCACGACCCGCAGCACCCGCAGGTCCCTGCTCGATCCTTCGACCGGCATCGACACGCTTTCGCCGACCCGCGGCAGTTCCTGGAAGGCGAGCTCGTCGACATCCCTCTCGTCGTCGATGGAAATCCGACATCTCACAGCCATCTGATCTCTCCCGTTTTTCGCCCGTGGGCTGAACGAGGCAAGATTGGAATGGTTCCGAGAAAGACCTCAGCTGGCGAACCTGCCGCGATATTCGCGCGGCGTAAGACCCTTCAACGCCTTGAATTGACGCCCGAAATTGGCCAGCGATCGATAGCCGACAAGCTCGGCGATGTGGGCAATCGGCGAACGCAAGGCGCGGATCCGATCCTGGCGTGAGCGTGAGGCGCCGCGGCGCACCGGCTTTGCCGGCGATCCGCGCGGCTGGGAGAAGAGAAACGCCGAGACGGCAAAGCTGACGCCACTCGGCGAAAGGGTGCTGGGGCTGGTCAGTTGGAACGGTTGAACCTGGACGATCGCAACGGCGGATCCTAGCCGTTTTGCATCTACTTGTCCGGCGGACTGGTGGGCGATGACGGGCTCGAACCGCCGACATCTTCGGTGTAAACGAAGCGCTCTACCAACTGAGCTAATCGCCCGCTTGAGCGCGGACCTTTAAGCAGTTAGGGCCGTATTCGCAAGGCCAAATGAGCAGACGGCGCGCCCACCCGTGGGGCAGATTTCCCCAGCTCCAGCGCCGCTGTCAAAAAACCTTCTCCTGATTGCTGTAATGCTTGAATGCCGTGCTTGACACCCGCAAACGAACCCCTTATCCAGCGCCCAACGACGAACACGCCTGACACGTGCTCGTCAGTGCGCGGGTGTAGCTCAGTCGGTTAGAGTGCCGGCCTGTCACGCCGGAGGTCGCGGGTTCGAGCCCCGTCACTCGCGCCATTATTTCCTTGGCAGGGCCATTTGGAAACTCGGCTTGTGGAGCACGTTAGCACGTGTTCCGCGTAGTAAGCGGTAGTGGCCCCTGCCGGGCCGCCACCTTGTCGAAGGCCGGGTTCAGGTCGCTAGTGCGTTTCACCGTTTCACGGAAACGGCGAAACGCACTATCTCTTTGTTTTTACGCAATTCCGGATCGAAGGCACGGCAAAGGCACCGTGCCCAACCGCTCACACTTTTCCTGGAATTGCTCTATTGCCTGACGTAACAGCGCTTGTGAGCGCCCGGAGCCGGATCATCGCCGAAAGCGTTGTTGCCGCAGCGGACGCCATTCCTGAAAACATTCTGCGTGTATTGGCCACGTGCGCCGTATCTGACCATCGCGCGGCCGCGGAAACCGCAGAACTCACCCTCCCTGGCGCAGGCTACCCATTCGCCGCGGTCCGGGCGTGAGCCGTAGTCATTGTCCCCATAATTGTTGTCATCGCCATAACCGCCGCCGCGCGCCACGAAATAGCAGGCCTTGTCGCGGCCGGGAGCGGGGTCGCCAAAAAGGCGATTCGAGCAGGGCACGGACTGTCGATCGAAAAACCGCGAGGTTGTTCGACCCCGTGCGCCGTAAACCACCTCCGTGGGATAGGGCAAGCGGCATATGCCGCCTTCATCGGCGCATCGCCGCAGCTGCTGCGCCGAGGCCGAGGTGGGGAAAAGGGCGGACGCCGCGGCGACCAACCCGGCCAGACACATGAAGGCCAGCATCGTTCGGATCGAGACACGAAAAGTTTTTAACACGAATTGTCTCCCGGTTTGGTTGTACGCAGGCATCCTATCGCAGACCGACTAAATGCGCGATGAATGCCTAATTGCGCCGGAAGGCTATCGTTAACTCGACGTGCGAGCGCAGAGCGCCGGGTGGTTCCTGCCGATGGCCCGGCTCAGTATTTGATGATCCGCCGCTCGACCAGAACCACCAGGCAGAACAGCGCGATCGACAGCGATGACGACAGAACGATCGCGGCGTAGAGCCGGTCGGACTGGTAATTGAAGGTGGCCTGGATGACCAGCGCGCCGAGCCCTTTGTCCGAGCCGATCCACTCGCCGACGATGGCGCCGATAACGGCGGTGGCTGACGAGATCCTCAGCGAAGAGAACAGCATCGGCAGGGCACGGGGTAGGCGCAGGCTCCAGAAAACCTCCGAGCGCGTCGCCGACAGTACCCGGAACAGCTCGTGTTCGTTGTCGCTGGCCGAATCGAGGCCGCGGATCATGTTCACCAGCGTCGGGAAGAAGCAGATCACCGCGGCGATGACGATCTTCGGCGTCATGCCGAGGCCGAAGATCAGGATGATGATCGGCGACAGCGCCAGGATCGGGATGGTGTTGAAGAAGAGTACGATCGGGAAATAGGCGGCTTGCAGGACGCGGCTGTGGACGAAGAGCACGGCCAGCAGCACGGCGGCCAGATCGCCGATGACGAAGCCGGCCACCGCTTCGATCAGCGTCGGCCTCAGATTATCGATGAGAAGCGTAAAATTCTTCTGGAAGACACCGAAAATCGCTGTCGGTGTCGGCACGATATAGGCCGGCACGCCGAGCAACGGCAGAATGTATTGCCAGGCAAGCAGGATCGAAGCCGCGCCCAGGACCGGAAGAGTGACGGTCATTTGCGGGGAAAGCGGCGCCTGTCTCACGATGCGTGCTCCAGCGCCACGCGCAGATCGGCCATGGCGGCGACGATCGCCGGATCTTCGCGGCTGCAGCGATTGCCTTCCTGCTTGAAGGGCCGCATGTCGAGATCCTTGACGACGCACCCAGGATTAGCGGCCAGCACGATGACGCGCTCGCCGAGATAGGCGGCTTCCGCAATCGAATGCGTGACAAACAGGATCGTCGTGCCGGTGCGCCGCCAGAGCGCCAGCAATTCGTCGTTCAACCGGTCGCGCGTGATCTCGTCCAGAGCGCCAAAAGGTTCGTCCATCAACAGCAATTTGGGCTCGCCGAGGAGGGCACGCGCGATCGCAACGCGCTGGCGCTGGCCGCCGGAGAGTTGGTGCGGCAGGCGCTCACTGAGCCCGCCGAGCCCCATCAATTCCAGCAGTTCGGCGCTGCGGTCCTCGATCTTTCGCGTCAGGCTGCGCTGGCCGACGCCAAGCGGCAGGCGCACATTGTCGCGCACCGTGCGCCAGGGCAGCAGTGTGGAATCCTGGAAAACGAAGCCGACATCGCGGCGCGAGCGCACCGTATGCGGCGTTTCGCCAAGCACGCTGATCGAGCCGCCGAGCGGGTCGATCAGATCCGCTACCACCCTGAGCAAGGTCGACTTGCCACAGCCGGACGGCCCCAGGATCGACAGGAAGGAACCGGCCGCGACAGTCAAGTCGAGGCCGGCGAGCACTTTGACGGCCGTCTGCCGGCCGCCATAGCCGACATCCAGCCGTCGGGCTTCGATCGCGCTTGGCATCATGCCGCGGGCGCGTCGAGCTTGGGCCGGTCAGCGGCGGAAAGCTCCAGGATCTTGGTGGTGTAGACATCCTTGGCGGCCGGCCGGCCGTTCGGATACTGGCCGACCTTGTCGAGCAGCGCCAACTGCTCGTCGATCGAGGCGGGATCGAACGTGCCCCAGCCGTCCCTGGCGGTGGTGCTGTCGAAGGAGAGTTTCAGCACCAGATTGACGGTCTTTTCCTCCCAGCCGAGATCCATTTCCGGATAGGCGGCAACCATCTTCTTGACCGCTTCCTGCGGGTTGGCGTGCACCCAGCCCCAGCCTTTGCCGACAGCGCCGATGAACTTCGCCAGCGTCCCAGGATCCTTCTCGATCGCCGCGTCGGTGGCGAAATAGACATCGGCGTAGGAGCTCAGCCCGAGGTCGCGCGTCAGGAGGTCGATGCGGTCGTCGCCGACGACGCTGAGCGCCTGGGTGTTGGTGATCCAGCCGCCGATCGCGTCGACATCGCCCCGCACCAGCGGTGCCTTGTCGAAGCCGACATTGATGATGGTCACCTCCGACGGATCGATGCCGTTCTTGGCCAGGATCTCATCGATGACGAAGCGCGCCGTCGGCTGGATACCGATCTTCTTGCCCTTGAGGTCGGCCGCGCCGCGAATCGGTTTTGCGGGCTTGGACGTCAATGCATAAGGACCGGTGCGGAAGCCGCAGGCGATGATCTTGACCGGTACGCCGCTGGCGCGGGCGGAATAAAGCTGCGGCGTTTCCGAGAACTGGCCAAGCTGCGCGGCTCCCGAGATCACCGGCGGCACGGTTGACGCATTCGGGCCGCCGGGGCTGAATTCAACCTCCAACCCGGCATCCTTGAAATAGCCGTTGGCGACGGCCGCGATGTCGCCGATCTGTCCGTTGGACATCAGCCAATCATACTGGATGACGACCTTGCCCGCGGCCTTCGCGCCGGGCGTCAGCACTAGTTGCATGCCGGCCGACGCAGCCGCAACGGCTGCCATGCCGCCTTTCACGAAAGCGCGACGGTTCAATTCGAAGTCCCTGTTCCCATTCATTTTTTGCTCCTGTTGCAGACTTTTCTCGTCTTTTCTTCAGGCGCCGTTCCCTTCGGCGCGGCGTCGTCTACGGCTGTTCGTCGTGGTAATCGCCAGGGCCGCCGTCGAGCCAGGCGTAAAGCTCCCAAAGTGTGCCGTCCGGGTCGGTGAAATAGGCGCAGCGCGCATTCCAGACATAGTTTTCCGGCGGGCCGTAGAAGGGCACGCCCTTGGCGCTCAGTTCGCCATGCAGCCGGTCGATATCGGCTGGCGCGTCGAGCTGCACGGCGACGCAGACTTTGTGCGCGTGGCGCGGCGATCTCAGGTTGGACACGCCGGTATGCCGGTTGATGTGGTCGAGCTCCCAGGCGGCGAGCGTGACGCCCTCGCCGTGGAAATCGGCAAAGCCCTCGGCGCGGCGGCGCAGGCGGAAGCCGAGTTTTTCAACGTAGAAATCGACCGTCCTGTCGATGTTTTCGACCAGCAGGCAGACGTCGGAGATGCGGGTTATGCTTGCCGGCATGGCTATTTCGCTCCGTTGGCTTTCGAGAGCGGCAGCTTGACGCCGACGCGGTTGGCCGCACCGACGATGTGCGCGCGCATCGCCGCTTCCGCCGCCTCCGGATCGCCCGCCACCAGGGCATCATAGATGCGCACATGCTCGCCGACATTGATCTCCACGAGGTCGTGCAGCGGATTGGTCATGCGCGCGTAGTGGATCGAGTGACGGATCTGCTCGCAGACGAAGGAAATGAAGGTGTGGATGTAGCTGTTGCCGGTGGCGCGCGCGATCTCGCGGTGGAAGAGCAGGTCGGCGTCGATGCTGCCTTCCTCCCAACGCTCTTCGCCGCCCATGCGGTCGAGTGCCGCCTTGATCGAATCGAGATGTTCCTGATTGCGCCGCACCGCTGCCAGCGCCGCCGATTCGGCTTCGAGGATGCAGCGCAGCTCGAACAGCCGCTCCATGTTGTGCGTGTCCTTGAGCGCCTCGCGGTCGATGCGGATCGCGGCCCGCTGCTCAGGCGCCAGCACGAAAGCGCCGATGCCCTGGCGCGCCTCGATCAGGCCATCGGCACGAAGCTGGGCGATCGCTTCGCGCACCACATTGCGGCTGACGCCGAATTTTTCCGACAGTTCCTGCTCGGTCGGCAGCCGTGCGCCGGGGTTCAGCTCGCCCGATTCGATCTCGCGACTGAGGAAAGCGGCGACACGATGCGGCAAGGTTTCGATGGTACCGATGGCGGCCAGTCTTTGCTTCATGGAAAAGTTTCCGTCGCGGGCAACAGACAGCCGGGATTCATCAGGCCCTTGGGGTCGAGGGCGCTCTTCAGCGCCGCGACCATGCGGCGATGCGCCGGCGAGAGTCCGGCCCAGAATTCCTTGCGGCGGCTGCGGCCGATGCCGTGCTCCGCGCTGATCGAGCCGCCGAGGCCGACGGCGATTTCATAGAGCCCGGCAATGACCTCAGCGCCACGTGCACGAGCCTCGTACTCGGCAAGGTCGAGAGGCGGCAGCACGTTGAAATGGATATTGCCGTCGCCGGCGTGGCCGTAGGCGAGGGGGATCCAGCCGGAATGGTCTTTCGCGACGAAGCGGCGGGCCTGCTCGATCAGGGCCGGGATGTCGGAAATCCTCACCGACAGATCGGTGCGCACATGATAGCCGCGCCTGGCTTGGCCTTCGACGAGACCTTCCCGGATGGCCCAAAAACTCCTGGCCTGCGCGGTGCTTACGGCGAGAACCGCGTCGGTCACCAGGCCGTTCTCCATGGCTTCGGCGAGAAAGCCGGCAAGCAGACCGTTGAGGTCGATGGCGGCGCCGGACGACAATTCGATGAGCACCTGGACGGGCGCCGAGACCGGCGCTCCCAATGCAGGGTCGATCAGCCGGGCGAGATCGATGCATTCCGAGCCGATGATCTCGAAAGCGGAGATTAGGTCCGAACAGTCGCGGCGCGCCCCGTTGAACAGCTCAATGACCGCCTCGAACGAGGCCAGACCGAGATAGGCGGTCTCTGTTTTGGCCGGTTTCGGAAACAGCTTGACCTCGACACCCGTAATGATGCCGAGTGTGCCCTCTGAGCCGATGAAAAGCTGCTTCAGGTCATAGCCGCTGTTGTTCTTGCGCAGGCCGGAGAAGCCGTTCCACAGTTCGCCATCCGCTAGCACAACCTCTAGCCCGAGGATCAGGTCGCGCGCCATGCCGTAGCGCAGCACGTTGACGCCGCCCGCATTGGTCGCCGCATTGCCGCCGATCTGGCAACTGCCTTGCGCGCCGAGCGCCAGCGGGAACAGGCAATCCTTCGTCTCGCAAGCGTCCTTGATCGTCTGCAGCACACAACCGGCGTCGGCGCGCAGCGTGAAGTTTTTCGTATCGATCTGCCGGATAGCGTTCAGCCGCTCGAGGCTGACGACGACCAGGCCGCCACCTTTGTTGTCGATCGCGCCCGATACCAGTCCGGTGTTGCCGCCCTGCGGAACGACACCCAGCCCGAGCTCATTGCATAGGCGCATCAGCGCCTGGACCTCGGCCACCGATGCGGGCCGCAGCACGGCCAGGGCGTTGCCGCGATAATCGCCGGCCCAGTCGCCCAGATATTTCGCCATTCCAGCCGGCTCCACGGCGATACCGTTTCGGCCGACTGCGCCTTCCATGGCGCTGAGGATTTCCGGCGAGAGGCGATGAACGGTCATGAAGGTTCATGTCTGGATATCGGGTGATGCATATCATCCTACAACCTCGTTCGAGTCAACGGTTTCTTCCCTGACCGGTGGATATCAGCGACCTTTCCCATGGGGATGCGGTGGTTGATCCATGTCGCCGGCAGGAGGCGTGCATAGGCCCTGCCGATGCGTGGTTCTGGCCGATTGCCGGCCGCCAAAACCACCGCGATGGTGGGCGGCAGGGGAAGCCGCGGCTCGTCCCCGACCAGGTCGATCCGGTGAGGAGAAAAGATGATTGAACTGCCTTTTGCCCGCGAAGAGTACCAGCGGCGGCTCGCAAGAATCCGCGCCGAGATGGCAAAGCGCGGCATCGAACTCCTGATCGTCAACGACGTCGCCAACCAGCATTACATCACCGGCTATGACGGCTGGTCGTTCTACACGCCCCAGGTGGTGCTCGTGCCGATCGAGGACGCGGAGCCTGTCTGGATCGGCCGCGCCATGGATGCGGCCGGCGGCTTGCTGACGGCCTGGATGAAGCCGGAAAACGTGGTCGGCTTTCCGGAGGACCATGTCCAGCGCGCCGATCGGCATCCCATGGACTGGATCGCGGCGTGGATCGTCGCCAAGGGCTGGGGCAGCCGTCCCATCGGCATCGAGCTCGAAGCCTATTACTTTTCGCCCAAGGCGCATGCGCGGCTCGTTGCCGGATTGCCCAATGCGAAATGGCACGACGCCGACCTGCTTGTGAACTGGATCCGCGCGGTGAAGTCGGCGCCTGAAGTCGCTTATCTGCGCAGGGCCTCGACGCTCGCCGAAGCTGCGGTCGCGCGCGCGTTCGACATTATTGGCCCGGGTGTGCGCGAATGCGACGCGATCGCGGCCATCCAGGCGGCGCAAATCGCCGGCAGTCCCGATTTTGCCGGCGATATCACGGCGCTGCCGCCGACGATCCTCGGCGGCGAAAACGCTTCCGCGCCGCACATCATGTGGAGCGATCGACGGTTCGGAAAGGACGAAACGATCGCGCTCGAGCTAGCCGGCGTCTGCCGCCGCTATGCCGCCGGGCTCGCCAGGACGATGCAGCTTGGCAAGACGCCGACCCGCGTCGCGGACACGGCAAAGGCTGTGATCGAGGGCATGGATGCGGTGCTCGATACGGTCCGGCCGGGCACGACCGCCGAAGCGGTCGAAGCTGCCTGGCGCAAGGTCATAGAGCACTACGGGCTGAAGAAGGAGTCGCGCATCGGCTACTCTATCGGCGTTGCCTATCCGCCGGACTGGGGCGAGCATACGATCAGCCTGCGGCCCGGCGACAAGACGGTGCTTCAACCCGGCAACGTCGTTCACTCCATCCTGGGCATGTGGATGGACGGCTGGGGCATCGAGATCAGCGAGACCATTCTGGTGACCGATACCGGTAACGAGACGCTGACGAAGTTCCCGCGGGATATCCATGTCAAAGCCTGACCGACCGGCCGGCGCGAGCGATCCCGCGGCCGACATCGATGCCGGAATTCTCGATCGGATGATCGACATCCGCCGCCATCTGCATCGCCATCCGGAGCTTTCGAACCGCGAGGCGGGCACGCAACGCTATCTGCGCGAGATGCTCGAGAGCGAAGGCATCGCCGAGATCCGCGACGTTGCCGGCTACGGTCTTGCCGTCGATATCGTCGGCGCCGGACGGCCGTCCAACCGCAAGCTCGCCATTCGCGCCGACATAGACGCCTTGCCGATCGAAGAGGAATCCGGCGTCGATTATGCGTCGGAAAATCCGGGCGTGATGCATGCCTGCGGCCACGACGCCCATGCCGCGATGGGCTTTGCGGTGGCAGCGCATCTGCATCGCTCACGCGAAAGTTTCGGCGGGACCGTTCGGCTCATCTTCCAGCCGGCCGAGGAAGACGAGCCGTCAGGGGGCAAGCGGGTGGTGGAGGAGGGACTTCTCGACGACGTCGACGCGGCGATCTGCGTCCACGTCGATCCGTACACGCTTTCCGGCAAGGTCGCCGTCGGCTCCGGGCCGTACACTCTGGCATGCGACACGTTCGATGTGCTGGTCACCGGCTCGGCGGCGCATGCGGCAAAACCCTATGAAGGTGTCGACGCGCTGACTGTCGCCTGCTCCATGGTGAGCGAGCTGCAGAAGATCGTTTCGCGCGAGACCGATCCCTATGATCCCCTGGTCATTTCGGTGACCGCCATCAATGGCGGCAATGCCTACAACGTGACCGCCGGCAAGGTTGCGTTCAAAGGCACAATACGCAGCGGCAACGACGCCACTCGCGAGCGTGCCGGGCGCCGGCTTCGCGAGGTTCTGGAGGGAATAGCGGCAAGCCACGGCGCGGGCGTGCAAGTGGACATCCATCGAGGCGAACCCGGCGTCGTCAACGATACAGAGATGGCCGAACTGATCCTTGCCAGCGCCAAGGCCAGCATCGGCGCGGACAATGCCCTGAACATGCCTGGGTGGAGCATTGCCGACGATTTTGCGTATTACAGCGAGAAACGTCCGTCGGTCTATTTCCGGCTCGGCATCCGCAATGAAGCGGCCGGGTCGGTCTATCCGCTTCACCATTCCAGGTTTCGCGTCGACGAGGCCGCGTTGAAGAACGGCGTCCTTACGTTGGTTTCCGCGGCAACGATGTACCTGGCCGGGCAGGAGAATCCTGGCGTCTAGCGAGGACCGCCAATCTGTCAGAGGTACTGCGCGACCTTCTTGCCGACAGTCAGGAAGCGCAGCGGGTCGACCGCCTCGCCGTCGTGACGCACTTCGTAGTGCAGGTGCGGGCCTGTCGAGCGGCCGCTGCTGCCGGTCTTGCCGATGACCTCGCCGGCGGCGAGCTTCTGGCCGACGCTGACATCGATCTCGCTCAAATGCCCGTAGCGTGTGGCAAAGCCGTTACCGTGGTCGACCTCGACCATGCGGCCGTAGCCACCGGCCCAGCCGGCCCTGGTGACGGTGCCGGCGGCCGTGACCTTGGCCGGCATGCCGACCGGCGCCCTGAAATCCATTCCCGTATGCAAGGCGGCGCTGCCAAGGATCGGGTCGGTGCGCACACCGAACGGGCTGGTCACCGTATGGCCCGGAGCGGGGTTGGCGAGCGGCAGCTTGCGCGCCTCCTTCTTGACCCCGTCGAGCGCATCGAGTGCCTCGTCCAGTTCCTTGACCTTGCTGTCGAAAACCATCGAGGGATCAATCGGAACCAGTGGGCCGCCGACGTCGCTCTTGTCCAACTCGCCGTCGACCGGCAGGCCCGCCGCTTCCAGCGCCTGGGCGATGGCGTCGGCATTCTTGTAGGCGTTGTCGGCAAGCGTGGTGATGCGCGAAAGCTGCTGGCTCTCGATGGCCTTCAGCGACGTATTGATCGAAACGAACAGCTTGTCGGCGCGATCGGCGGCCGTTTCGCCGTCAAGCGGGTCCGACCTTGTCGACCAGAGCGAGAAGGGCCTTGTATCGCCGGCGCTCAAGGATGCGACGGAATAGGTCGGCGCCTGCGAAAGGCTGCCGGTGACCTCTGCGTGTTCATCGGGATTGGGCGCCGCGGCACCTGCCGCCGGTGCGTCGCCGACCTCGTTCTCGGCGCGCTCGAGGATCGGCCCAAGCCGTCCATGCCGCTCGCTGAGCTGGGTCTGCCTGGCCAGCAGCTCGCTGACCTTGGTCTCCATCAGTTGCTGATCGAGAAGCTGGCGGCTGGTGATGCGGTCGACCTGGGCGCGAAGGGCCGAGATACGGTCCTCATAGGCCTGCTGCATGCGCGCCTGTCTTGCCGTCGTGGCGCCGATCAGATCGTCGCGCAATACCAGATAGGAAGTCGCGAGCAAATAGCCGATGGCGACCGCCGCCACGGCCGAGCCGATGAAGGCGGCGAGCCAGGGGCGGATGGTGAAATGCCTTATCTCGTTGCCCCGGGCGATGATGACCGTGTGCGGTTCCTTACGCCTGCCGAAGACAGCTGACTGACCGGTTGATTTCACGGGACCAAGCTTTCGTTACGGGACCAACGAACAAGCCTGATTACACGTTATTAGGGTTAACAAAGTTTTGCCGGCCGCAGCGTCAAAAGCAACCATTTCGCGCAGCGCGGGTGAGGGGTTGCAATGGCGGCGGCCAGCCGGCGACGCCGCGAAAGCCGTGCGCGCCTGCTTTTAGAGCGTGCGTACGGCCTCAAGCACCTCTTCGGCGTGGCCTTTGACGCGAACCTTGCGCCAGACGCGGGCGATTCGCCCATCCTTGCCGATGAGGAAGGTGGCGCGCTCGACACCCATATATTTGCGCCCGTACATCGTCTTCTCGACCCACAACCGATAGGCCTCGATCACTTTGCGCTCCTCGTCGGCGATGAGATCGACGGTGAGATCATACTTCGCCTTGAATTTGTCGTGTTTCTTCACGCTATCGGGCGACAGCCCGATCACCACGGCACCAGCCTTCTCGAACTCCGGCTTCAACTGCGAGAAGCTGATGGCCTCGGCGGTGCAACCTGTGGTGTCGTCCTGCGGATAGAAGTAGAGTACAACCGGCTTACCCCGGAGCGCGGCGAGGCTGAAAGAGCCGCCGCCGTCACGCGGAAGATCGAACTGCGGCGCTGCGTCGCCCACGTCGAGATCAGCCATATCGATGCCCTTGTTTGCGGTTACGCGCGGGAAATCATCGATATAACGTGAAGCGGGGATTCGTCCACGACGAGTTCGTCACAACGGAATATTGCTTGGATCAGGAAGAACCGCAGCACGAGAAGATCAGGTTCAGGCGTGACGAGATCACTGACCTGGCGAGGCTTCCGTCCGCGTGCACCGTGCCGCCGCTCGGCCGGGCAGCCGTGCGGCGCCGTTTCCGTATATTCGGTCGCGTGTTTGCCGGGCTTTGCGCGCTCGTGCTTCTGGCGGCGGCGGGCGTCTATGTCCTCGGCGCCTCCGGTATCGGCACGGAGCGCCTCCGGACCGAGGCGGAGACCGCCATCGAGAAGCTGGCCGGCGTCGATGTCCACGTCGTCGTCGGCGCGGCGCGACTGACGCTCGACGGGTCGAGCTTCGTCGCCCTGCAGGTGAACGATGTCAGCCTGAAGACGGCCGACGGCAAGCCGATGGCCGATATCGGGCGCGTGCGTTTCGGCATGCGCCTGCTGCCGCTGCTTTCCGGCGATGTCAGGCTGACCAGCGCCAGATTTTCCGACGCCCACATCGTGGTGGCCGCCATGCCCTCCGGCGGCGGCGACTGGATGGCGGCGCTGCGCAACGAGGACGGCCTTGTCGACCCGGAGAAAGTCTCGGCGGCGGTGTTTTCAGGCGTCAATGACGCGCTGGATGCCGTGCGTGAGGACTCTATGCGCCAGATCGATCTGCGTAATGTCGAGTTCGAACTGCCCGACACCGGGCTGGTCAATCGCGTGACCGTCGCCTCGGCGACCGTCGCTCAGACCGGGACGGGAAGCATGCAGGCCTCCTACGATGCCGATGTCGATGGCCGGCACGCGACCTTGACCGCCTCGGCGACGCGTGATGCGACGGCAAGGCGTATTTCGTCGCTGAACGCCAACCTCGAGATAGAAGGCGCCCCCGGCGAGGGTAGTTCGACCGAAGCCGCCCCGGCGGCCGATGGCGCCAGACTGGGTTCGATCGCGTTGAAGCTTTCCGGCTCGGAAGCGTCGGGCGACAGCCCATCGCGCCTAGCGGCTTCGCTCTCGCTCAACGGTTCGGTGCTCGACCTGGACGAACGCGGGCTGCTGCCGACCGATGTCGATGCCGATGCCTCGCTGGTGGCCGGTTCGAACAAGATCTCGGTCGATCGGCTGCGAATCAGGAGCGGCCGCTCCAGCTTCGACCTTGCCGGATCGATCGGGCCGAAGCCGGCAGTGGCGGGGGAGGAGCCCGCCTACCGCTATGACCTCACCAGCGACGGTTCGACGCTGGCGCCTTCGGAATCGCCGGAACCGGCGCTTCAGTTCCTGGCCCGCATCGCCGGAGTCTACCAGCCGAAGAGCCGCAAGCTCGTCGCCGAGCAGATCGGCGTGCGCTCCGGCGGATCGGGCGAGGTGCTGGGCGCGGCCACCGTCGCCTTCATCGACAACGGCCCGCCAGGCGTGTCGCTGTCGCTCAACGTGCACGACATGCCGGTCTCGCATGTCAAGCAATTATGGCCGTGGTTCTCGGCCCGCAATGCGCGGCTTTGGGTGTTGGGGAATCTGTTCGGCGGCACGGTGACCGACGCCAATCTGCAGTTCCAGGTCGTGCCGGGGCGCCTAGGCAACGGCGTGCCGCTCACCGGCGACGAAGTGTTCGGCCGTTTCCAGATCGAGGGATCGCGCTTCGATACCGCCGGGCGCATCCCGCCGGTCCGCGACGCCGTCGGCGTCGTTGCGTTCCACGGCAACGATGTCGACATCACGCTCTCCTCGGGCAGCGTCTATATGCCGAGCGGCCGCACCGTGGCGGCAAGCGGCGGCACATTGACGATCAAGAACGCGAACCTGCCGATGGTGGTCGGCAAGCTCGACATCGACGTCGCGGGCGAGGCGCCGGCGATCGCCGAACTCGCCTCCTACGAGCCGATCAATGCCATGCGCCATGTCGGACTGGCGCCGGAAGACCTGTCCGGCACCCTCACCGGCCACGTCAGGGCGGACATTCCCCTGACAAGGGGCATGGACACCTCGACGCTCGATTGGCTGGTTTCGCTCGACTATCAAAACTTGTCGCTGGCCAAGCCGTTCGAGGACCAGACGGTGACCGACGCCTATGGCTCAATCACCGTCGGGCCAAAGCAGGCGGTGATTTCCGCCGAGGCCAAGCTCAACGGCATTCCGGCCGAACTCGATCTGATCGAGCCGCTTGCCGACGACGGGCCGGCGCGAAGACGCAAGGTTACGCTGGTCCTCGACGACAAGACGCGCAACGCCAGCATGCCCGGCCTGTCGGACCTGCTTTCGGGAACCATCAAGGTGGCGATCGACAAGAGCGGCGAGGGCGCCCAGCAAGTTTCGGCGGATCTGACCAACGCCAGGCTCGACATTCCCTGGGCAGGCTGGAGCAAGGGCGCCGGCATTCCCGCCAAGGTCGTTTTCGACATGGCGAAGTCCGGCAGCACCACCACATTGACGGATTTCGATCTCGGCGGAAAAAGCTTCTCGATCGATGGCAATGTGACGCTGGTCAACGGCTCGCTGTCCGCGGCCCGCTTCAGCAAAGTCGCGTTGAACAGAGGCGACGACGTTGCCGTTTCGGTCAGGCGTTCCGGCAAGAGCTACGCTGTCGATGTCAGCGGCGCGTCGCTCGACGCCCGCTCGCTGATCAAGCAGTTTACCTCGGATGTCGATACCGCCACGAAGGGCGCCGGCAACGGTGCGATCTCGGTGAGCGCCGATGTGGCATCGCTGACCGGTTTCCATGACGAAGTGCTCTCCAACCTCAAGCTCGAATACAGCGCCGCCGGATCGCGCGTGAACGGGCTCAACGTCACGGCCGCGGCAAGCTCAGGCGCCGCGATCGCGATCAACAACACCACCAGCGAGGGCGGCCGCTCGCTCAGGGTCAAGTCGGCCGATGCCGGCGCGATCCTGCGTTTCCTCAACGTTTACGAGCACATGGAAGGCGGCGCGATCACGCTGTCGCTCTCGGGCGCTGGCGACGGGCCGATGAAGGGGCAGGTGGATGCCAGCAACTTCTATGTGGTCAACGAGCCCAAGCTGGCTTCGATCGTGTCGACAACGCCGGCCGGCGATACACGCAGCCTGAACGAAGCCGTCAAAGGCAAAATCGATACATCAAGGGTGCAGTTCGAGCGCGGCTTTGCCGAGATCGACAAGGGGTCCGGCTATCTGAAACTGGCGAACGGCCTGCTGCGCGGCCCGCGCATCGGCACGACCTTCCAGGGCACGCTCTACGACCCGAACAACAACATGGACATGACCGGCACCTTCATGCCGGTTTATGGCCTCAACCGCATCTTTGGCGAATTGCCGCTGTTCGGGCCATTGCTCGGCAACGGGCGCGACCGCGGCCTGATCGGCGTCACCTACCGGCTGCGCGGCAACGCCAACAAGCCGACGCTCAACATCAACCCGCTATCGGTGGTGGCGCCAGGCATATTCCGTTCGATCTTCGAGTACAGGCAACAACAACCATCCCAAAATGCGCGGTAAGGTGCGGCCGGTCAGACCGGCCGCACCAGCACGTGCTTCTTCTTGCCGAGCGAAAGTTTCACGACACCTTCCGGACCGAGATCCTGAAGCGTGACGACGCGCCGGTCGTCGGTCAGGGCCTGGTCGTTGATGCGCACGGCGCCGCCCTGGATATGCCGGCGCGCTTCGCCGTTCGAGCCGGCCAGCCCGGCGCTCACGAACAGCGCCAGGATGCCAATCCCGGCCTCGAGGTCCGATTTGGCTACCTCGACGCTGGGCAGCGTGTCGGCGAGCGCGCCTTCCTCGAAGGTCTTGCGCGCCGTCTCGCTCGCGGTCTCGGCCGCGTCGCGGCCGTGCAGCATGGCGGTGATCTCGGTGGCGAGGATTTTCTTCGCCTCGTTGATCTCCGAGCCGCCGAGCTTCGCCAGCCGCGCGACCTCGTCGAGGGGCAGCGTGGTGTAGAGCTTCAGGAAGCGCCCGACATCGGCGTCCTCGGTGTTGCGCCAATATTGCCAGAACTCGTAGGGGCTCAGCATGTCGCCGTCGAGCCAGATCGCGCCGGAAGCCGACTTGCCCATCTTGGCGCCGGATGAGGTGGTGAGCAGCGGGGTGGTCATGGCGAAGAGCTGCACACCCTCCATGCGGTGGCCGAGGTCGATGCCGTTGACGATGTTGCCCCACTGGTCCGAGCCGCCCATCTGCAGCCGGCAGCCGACGCGCTTGTAGAGCTCGACGAAGTCATAGGCCTGCAGGATCATGTAGTTGAATTCGAGGAAAGACAGCGACTGCTCGCGGTCGAGCCTGAGTTTTACGCTATCGAAGGCGAGCATGCGGTTGACGGAAAAATGCCGGCCGACATCGCGCAGGAAGCTGACGTAGTTGATCTGCATCAGCCAGTCGGCGTTGTTGACCATGACCGCGTCGCCCGGGCCGTTGCCGAACTTCAGGTAAGGCGCGAAGTTGCGGCGGATGCCGACGAGGTTGTCATCGATGTCCTGCGGGGTCAAAAGCTTGCGCGCCTCGTCCTTGAAGGACGGGTCGCCGATCATCGAGGTGCCGCCGCCCATCAGCGCGATCGGCCGGTGGCCGGTCTGCTGCAGCCAGTGCAGCATCATGATCTGGATCAGCGATCCTGCATGCAGGCTTTTGGCGGTGGCGTCGAAGCCGATATAAGCGCTCACCGTTTCCTTGGCGAAAAGCTGGTCGAGGGCGGATTCATCCGAAATCTGGTGGATGAAGCCGCGCTCGCTCATGATGCGCAGGAAATCGGATTTGAAGGCGGACATTTTTTCTTCCTGGAGATCGCCGGGCGCTTGGCCATGCTTGATATGAAGGCGCGCGTTTAGCATCCAACCGCGGACAGAAAAAGTGGAATCCGGTTTTGCGTCCGATCGAGCGCGGCGCCGCCATCCTTGCTTCACCCTTTTCGCTGGCGTAATGAAGCGCCGCGCAAAGACAAGCGCGCCGCGACGGGGCCATCCCGCAGTTTCAGATCGGAAAAGCTCCCGCGATGAACAGGAACTACCTCTTCCTCTTTCTGTTCAGCATCGTCATGACCGTCAGTGGGCTGGCCAGCCTGCCGCCGGTGGATCGCGATGAATCCCGCTTCGTCCAGGCGACCAAGCAGATGGTCGAGACGGGCGACTACGTCGATATCCGCCTGCAGGACGTCACGCGCTACAAGAAACCGATCGGCATCTACTGGCTGCAGTCGGCGGCGGTCGCGTTGAGCGGCGAGGGGGCCGCGGCGCCGATCTGGGTCTATCGTCTGGTCTCGATGCTGGGCATCGCGCTGGCCGTCGTCGGCGTCGGTTGGACCGGGACAAAGCTCTTCGGCGCCAATGCCGGGCTGGCCGCCGGCCTGATGATGGCAGCGATCTTCGCCACCGCCTTCGAAGGGCGCGACGCCAAGACCGACGCGATGCTGCTTGCTTGCTGCGTGGCGGCGCAAGGCGCGCTGGCACAGGTCTATTGGGCGGCAAAGCGCAACGAGCCGGTACCCGGGCATCTGCCCTGGATCTTCTGGATCGCGCAGGGGTTGGGCATCCTCATCAAGGGACCTGTCTCGCCACTGCTATCCCTGCTCACGGCCGCGGCGCTCATTGCCTTCGACCGCGACTGGCGCTGGCTGCTCAAGATGAAGCTGGTGCGCGGCGTCCTGATCGTGCTCGTGATCGTGCTGCCATGGCTCGTCCTCATCAGTTGGAAGAGCGGCGGTGCCTTCTTCCAGGAAGCGGTCGGCAAGGACATGCTGAACAAGGTGGCGCAGGGCGAGGAATCGCACGGGCTGCCGCCCGGCTTCTACATGCTGACCTATTCGCTGTTCATGTGGCCCTTCGGGCTGATCGCGGTCGGCGCCGGGCTGCAGGCCATCAACCGTTTTTGGGACGATCCGCGCCTGCGCTTCTGCCTCGCCTGGTACATTCCGTTCTGGCTGGTGTTCGAGGCGATCCCGACCAAGCTGCCGCACTATGTGATGCCGGCTTATCCGGGCATGGCGCTTTTGATCGGATGGCTGCTCACCTTGCCGGCGGACCAGGCCAATGCGCCGCTCAAGCGCTGGCAGACATGGCTTTGGTGGGCGACCGCCTTCGGCCTTGCCGTTGTGGCGATCGGCCTTGCCGTGGTCTGCGTCGGCGCGCCGCTTTATCTCACCAAGACCTTCTCCTGGTGGAGCATTCCGGCGGCGATCGCCGCTCTGGTCACCGGCTATCTGGCCTTCCCGCGGCAATTGCAGGTGCCGCTTGGCCGCATCGCCGCGATCGCGGTCGGCGCCGGCATCACCTTCAGCCTGCTGTTCGGCGTCATTGCACCGTCGCTGAAACCGATCTGGCTCAGCCCCGCCGTCAAAGCCGCCGTCGACGCCAACCGTCCTTGCGACACCTCCGTGCTTGCCTCGGCGAAATTCCAGGAGCCGAGCCTGGTTTTCCTGGTCGGCACCAAGACCGTGCTGACCGACGTCGAGGGGGTGGCGCGGCATCTGCTGGCCGATCCATCCTGCGCGCTTGGGCTGGCGCCGATCAAGGACGAGCAGAAGCTTGCCGATGTGCTGACCGCCCAAGGCAAGTCGGCGAAGCGGCTGACCGAGATCGTCGGCATCAACTATTCGTCAGGAGACAGACTGTCGCTCGGGCTTTATCGGGTGGCGCCGTGAACAATAGCGTCGGACATCGAATGTCCCTATGAGCACGCGCTAAACCATGTCCGCTTTGCCCCTTGCCCTTTACCGCCGCTCGGTCGGCAATTTCCGCGACACGATGTCGATCGTGAAACGACGCTTTGCCATGCGCCCGACGCGTTATCCGCGAATTTTGTGGGGTGTCTGGCTGCTGGCCTGGCTGCTGCTCATCGTGGCGGTTTTCCTGCGCCTTGACGCCAGCGCCGGCGAGATGCGCGGCGAATGGTCACCCGGCTTCGTGCGCTTCACCGATTTCTTCACGCAATTCGGCCTGGGCGGCTGGTATCTCATTCCGGCGGCGCTCTGCCTCGTCGCCGCCAACCTGACGGACTGGCGTGGCCTGTCGAGGGACGGGCGGATGCTTGTCTATAACTGGACCTGTTTCGCCTTCCTGGTGCTTTGCGCGGTCGGCCTGTCCGGCCTTGCCGTCAACGTGCTGAAATACGGCATCGGCCGGGCCCGGCCGCTTTACTTCGACAGTTTCGGCGTGCTGTCGCTGCATCCGTTCGCCATGGACGCGCGCTTTGCCGGCTTTCCGTCCGGCCATGCCACGACGATGGGCGCGGTGTTCGGTATCCTGTTGCTGCTGTTCCCGCGGCGCTGGACTATCGCGCTGGCGGTCACGGCCTGCATCGCCTCGACCCGCGTCTTCGTCGGCGCGCATTATCCAAGCGACACGGTTGCGGGTTTCGGCCTCGGGCTGGCGTTTGCGGTGGTCTCGGGCCTGGTGTTCGCCCGGCTCGGCTTCATCTTCGGCCAGACGAGCTCGAAGCTGCCCGTGCGCAAGCGCACATTTCGGCTGAAGCCGTCCAACGCGCCAAGAGGCGGGATTTCAACGGCAGGCCCGGTCAAGGCCAACTGACCGAACCCAGACCCAAAAGCCTGGGCTGGCAATGTTTCGCCTAGCGCAGGCGCTTCGGCCTCGGATCGGCCAACTCGCCCGCCAGTCGCCGGTCGAGATAGTCGGAACATTCCTGAATAAGCAGTTCGGAATCGTTGGCGAAGAAGTGGTTGGCGCCGGGAATCGTCTTCTGCGTGATGGTGATGCCCTTCTGGGTGTGCAGCTTGTCGACCAGCCCCTGCACGTCCTTCGGCGGCGCCACCTTGTCGGCATCGCCATGGATGATGAGGCCGGACGACGGGCAGGGCGCCAGGAACGAGAAATCATAAGTGTTGGGCTGCGGCGCGACCGAGATGAAACCTTCGATTTCCGGACGGCGCATCAAAAGCTGCATGCCGATCCACGATCCGAAGGAATAGCCGGCCACCCAGCAGCTCTTGGAATCCGGATGCAGCGACTGCACCCAGTCGAGCGCGGCGGCGGCGTCCGACAATTCGCCGGTGCCATGGTCGAACTCGCCTTGGCTGCGGCCGATGCCGCGGAAATTGAAGCGCAGCGTGGTGAAATCGCGCTTCTGGAACATGTAGAAGAGGTCGTAGACGATCTTGTTGTTCATCGTGCCGCCGAACTGCGGGTGGGGGTGAAGCACGATGGCGATCGGGGCGCTCTTTTCCTTCGAGGGCTGATAGCGTCCCTCCAGGCGACCGGCCGGACCGGCGAAAATGACCTCAGGCATAAAATACTCCACGTGGCATATGAATGCGCTAGCCCGGAACTCTTCTGGCCTCTCCCGAGGCCCCACACCTTCTGTGGCCTTGACGCCGGGCGAGCGTCTTCCTAGAAGCTAGTTTAGAATTGTTCAAAACTGGGAGGCCGAAACCCGATGGTTCGGCCGCCCGCGCCGCAAGCCGCGTAAATAGGACGGCTTGCCTTGCAATTTCAAGGAAATAACGCGCTATCCTCGCGGGATAGTTGGCGAAAGGACGAACCGAGCGAAAATGGCCGCAACCCGCGCCTATCTCGACTACAATGCCAGCGCGCCGCTCCTTGCGGAAGCGCGCGCGGCAATGGTCGCCGCGCTCGATGCCGCCAACCCCTCATCGGTCCACACCGAGGGCCGCGCCTCGCGCGGGCTGGTCGAGGACGCGCGCCGCGACATGGCGCGGCTGGCCAATGCCAGGCCCGAGCATGTCGTCTTCACCTCCGGCGCCACCGAAGCCGCCTCGACGCTGCTTACGCCCGACTGGCAGATGGGGCGCGGCGCGATCCGCATGAGCCACCTCTATGTCTCGGCGGCCGACCATCCCTGCATCCTGAATGGCGGGCGGTTTTCGCCGGCGCAAGTGACGAAGATCGGCGTCGACCGGAACGGCATTGCCGATATCGAGGCGCTTTCTGCCGCGCTTGCCGCGCATGACAAGGCCGCCGGGCTGCCGCTGGTGGCGATCCACGCCGCCAACAACGAGACCGGCGTCGTCCAGCCGGTCGGGCGCATCGGCGAAATCGTCAAGGCCGCCGGCGGCGTGCTGGTTATCGACGCCGTGCAGGCGGGCGGGCGGATTCCACTCGATATGTCAGCCCCTTATGCCGACTACCTGATCCTGTCGTCGCACAAGATCGGTGGGCCCAAGGGCGTCGGTGCGATCGTTGCCGCGTCCGATTTGATGATGCCGCGGCCGCTGATCAATGGCGGCGGCCAGGAGAAGGGCCATCGCGCCGGCACGGAAAACGTCGCCGGGATCGTCGGTTTCGGCGCAGCCGCGCGGGTTGCCCTTGCAGGCCTGGACGATGTCGATGCCGTTTCGCGGCGCCGCGATGAGATTGAAGCCATCGTGACCGAACTGGCGCCGGACGCGGAAATCTTCGGAAATGGCGCTCCCAGGCTTGCCAACACGACATTCTTCGCTATTCCCGGCATCAAGGCCGAGACGGCGCAGATCGCTTTCGATCTCGCCGGCGTCGCGTTGTCGGCGGGCTCGGCCTGCTCGTCGGGAAAAGTCGGGCCAAGCCATGTGCTGAAGGCGATGGGCCAGGGCGACAGCCTGGGCGCGTTGCGGGTCTCGATCGGTCGGGCGACCGGCGCCGAGGATATCGAGGCCTTCCGGACAGCACTGGCCGGCATCGTCGCCCGCCGCGCGGGCAAGGAAGAAGCCGCCTGAGGACGGCGGAGCATCGGAACGAGAAACGCCTTGCGGCGCTCGGATTTCCGCTGCTCGAAAGCGAATTCAGGCTTAAGGGCCTGGTAGAGCCGTGCGTTTTGTCCTGGCCGGGTGAATTTCCGGCCGACACGCACTATATGGAACTTACTCCGCTGCGAGTCCCTCCGTGGGACGCGATTTCGGCGGTGCCATAGTTTGAAAACTGCCGGGCCTTGACCCCGGCGTGGATGGAGAACGCTTATGCCTGCTGTGCAGGAGACGATCGATCGGGTTCGAAAGATCGACGTCGACCAGTATAAATACGGATTCCAGACAGAGATCGAGATGGACAAGGCCCCCAAGGGCCTGAGCGAAGACATCATTCGCTTCATCTCGGCCAAGAAGGACGAGCCGGACTGGATGCTCGAATGGCGTCTGGGGGCCTATCGTCGCTGGCTGACGCTGGAAGAGCCGACCTGGGCGCGCGTCCACTATCCGAAGATCGATTTCCAGGACATCCACTACTACGCCGCGCCGAAGAGCACGCCGGGACCGAAGTCGCTGAGCGAAGTCGATCCCGAATTGCTCAAGGTCTACGAGAAGCTCGGCATCCCGCTCAAGGAGCAGGAGATTCTGGCCGGCGTGCAGAAGACCGCAGCTGTCGACGTGGAAGAAGACGAGATTGGCGACAACGTCTACAAATCCGGGCGCGTCGCGGTCGACGCCGTGTTCGATTCCGTTTCGGTTGTCACCACCTTCAAGAAGGAGCTGGCGCAGGCCGGCGTCATCTTCTGCTCGATCTCGGAAGCGATCCGCGAGCATCCGGAACTGGTCAAGAAGTATCTGGGTTCGGTCGTGCCGACCTCGGACAATTTCTACGCGACGCTGAATTCGGCCGTGTTCACTGACGGCTCGTTCGTCTTCGTGCCCAAGGGCGTTCGCTGCCCGATGGAGCTGTCGACCTATTTCCGCATCAACGAGAAGAACACCGGCCAGTTCGAGCGCACGCTGATCATCGCCGAGGAAGGGGCTTACGTCTCCTATCTCGAAGGCTGCACGGCGCCGCAGCGCGACGAGAACCAGCTGCACGCGGCGGTGGTCGAGCTGATCGCGCTCGACGATGCCGAGATCAAATATTCGACTGTGCAGAACTGGTACCCCGGCGACGCCGAGGGCAAGGGCGGCATCTACAATTTCGTCACCAAGCGCGGCGACTGCCGCGGCGACCGTTCGAAGATATCGTGGACGCAGGTCGAGACCGGCTCGGCCATCACCTGGAAATATCCGAGCTGCATCCTGCGCGGCGACGATTCCAGCGGCGAATTCTATTCGATCGCGGTGTCGAACGGCTACCAGCAGGTCGATAGCGGCACCAAGATGATCCATCTCGGCAAGAACACGTCCAGCCGCATCATCTCCAAGGGCATCGCCGCCGGCTTCTCGCAAAACACCTATCGCGGCCAGGTCTCGGCGCATCGCAAGGCGGCTAATGCGCGCAATTTCACCAATTGCGATTCGCTGCTGATCGGCGACCAGTGCGGCGCGCACACCGTGCCTTACATGGAAGCCAAGAATTCGACGGCGCAGTTCGAGCACGAGGCGACGACGTCGAAAATCTCCGAGGACCAGAAGTTCTACGTCATGCAGCGCGGCATCCCCGAAGAAGAGGCGATCGCGCTGATCGTCAACGGCTTCGTCAAGGACGTCATCCAGCAGCTGCCGATGGAGTTCGCCGTAGAGGCGCAGAAGCTGATCGGCATCAGCCTCGAAGGCAGTGTCGGATGAGCGCAGAGAAATGGTTCATGCCGAAGCGCCTCGGCTATGGCGCGACGCCCGACAACTGGAAGGGCTGGGCCTTCGTAGTCACCTGGATCCTGATTGCTGTTGCGCTGTCGATTGGTCTGATCAATCTCGGTGCCTCGGCCTGGCTGATCGTCCTCATCGTCGTTGCCCTGACGGGCGCAATCATCCCGCTCATCAAGGCCAAGACGGACGGGGACTGGCGCTTGCGTTGGCATTGAATTTGAACGGAATTTTCTTGGAACGGAACGAAAATGCTTGAGATCAAGAACCTTCACGCCCGCATCGTCGACGACGGCACCGAGATCATCCGCGGCCTGAACCTGACGGTCAAAGCCGGCGAGGTCGCCGCCATCATGGGACCGAACGGCTCGGGCAAATCGACGCTGTCCTATATTCTCGCCGGCCGCGAGGACTACGAGGTCACAGAAGGCGACATCCTCTATAACGGCCAGTCGATCCTCGAAATGGATCCGGCCGAGCGCGCTACCGCCGGCATCTTCCTCGCCTTCCAGTATCCGATGGAGATACCGGGCGTCGCGACCATGGAATTCCTGAAAGTGGCGATGAACGAGCAGCGCAAGGCGCGCGGCGAGGAACCGCTGAAAATCCCGGAATTCCTGAAGCGCGTGAAGGACGCCGCCGCCTCGCTCAACATGGACATGGCGATGCTGAAGCGGCCGCTCAATGTCGGCTTCTCCGGCGGCGAGAAGAAGCGCGCCGAGATCCTGCAGATGAAGCTGCTTGAGCCGAAGCTTTGCGTGCTCGACGAGACCGATTCCGGCCTCGACATCGATGCGCTGAAGATCGTCTCGGACGGTGTCAACGCGCTGCGTTCGGCGGACCGCGCCATCGTCGTCATCACCCACTATCAGCGCTTGCTTGAGCACATCGTGCCGGACTCGGTGCACGTGCTCTACAAGGGCCAGGTCATCAAGTCGGGCGACAAGTCGCTGGCGCTCGATCTCGAGGCCAACGGTTATGCCGGCGTGATCGGCGAAGCGGCGTGAGATGGCAGTCGAGGCAAGAGCCATGAACATGCATGCACAGCCCCAAAGGACATTGGCTGAGACGGCGCTGATCGATGCCTTTGGCGAGCGGCTGTCGCTGCTGCCCGGCGACGGCGCGGTGATGGTCAAGCGCGACGACGCGATCGAGGCGATCAAGCACGGCCTGCCGACGCGCCGCGTCGAATCCTGGCACTATACGGACCTGCGCCGGCTGCTCACTTCGGTGCCGGCGTTCGAGACAGACGCCGTCGTCAAGGCGCTCGCTCCAATTCTCGAAGGGTCCGCGGTTCTGCCGGTTCTGAACGGCGTCGCGCAGTCGAAGCTGCCGGATATCGAAGGCGTCGCGGTGCAGCGCCTGTCGGAGAAGCTGACCGATGGCAGCGTGGCTCCGGGACTGGACCCCTACGGCAGCGACGACGCCATCGGTGCGCTCAACACCGCTTTCGTCGCCGACGGCTATTTCGTCGATATCGCCGACGGTGTGGAACTGGAGAAGCCGGTCGAATTGCAGAACCTGCAGGCCGGCGGCCAGTCGCATGTGCGGCTCTTGGCGCGTGTCGGCGCCGGCGCCAAGGCGATTGTCGTCGAGCGCCAGACGGGTGAAGGCGACGAGGCGCTCGTCTCTTCGGTCAGCCAGCTCGTGGTCGGCGACGGCGCGGAAGTGACCTGGCTGATCGTGCAGGAGCAGCCCGATACGGCCACGCATCTAGCCCAGTTCAAGGCGCATATCGGCAAGGATGCCAAGCTGACGCTGTTCGTGATGAACGCCGGCGGCAAGCTCGTTCGCCAGGAGGTCGTCGTCAGGACGACCGGCGAGGGCGCCGATTTCAAACTGCGCGGCATCAACCTTCTGGCCGGCGACACCCATACCGACACCACCATGGTGCTCGACCACGCCGTGCCGCATACGACCTCGACGGAAGTGATCCGCAATGTGGTGACCGGCAAGGCGCGCGGCGTCTTCCAAGGCCGCATCAACGTGCATCAATACGCGCAGAAGACCAACGCCAAGATGGCCTGCAACACGCTGCTTCTGTCGGACGACGGCGAGTTCTCGACCAAGCCGGAGCTGGAGATCTTCGCCGACGATGTCGTCTGCGGCCATGGCGCGACGGTCACCGAGATCGACCACAACCATCTGTTCTACCTGATGGCGCGCGGCATCGACGAGAAGTCGGCGCGGGGGCTTCTGGTGAAGGCATTCGTGGCCGAAGTGATCGAGGAACTGGACGACGAGGCGCTGGTCGAAGCACTGGAAGCGCGGCTCGACGGCTGGTTTTCGACGCACGGATAGCGCCTGACCTTCTCCCCTTGTGGGAGAAGGTGGCCGAGCGAAGCTCGGTCGGGTGAGGGGCGTTGGAAGGATCTCGGCTTCGACCGACAAGGACTTTCGAAATGGACCAGAAGATCGAAACCACCCCCTACGACGTCGAGGCGATCCGCCGCGATTTCCCGATCCTGTCGCGCCAGGTCTACGGCAAGCCGCTGGTCTACCTCGACAACGGCGCCTCGGCGCAGAAGCCGCAGGTGGTGCTCGACACGATCCAGCACGCCTATTCACAGGAATACGCCAACGTCCATCGCGGCCTGCATTTCCTCTCCAATGCCGCGACCGATGCCTATGAGAATGCTCGCAAGTCGGTGCAGCGTTTTCTCAATGCGCCGAGCACCGACAACATCGTCTTCACCTCCAACACCACCTCGGCGATCAACACGGTCGCCTATGGCTGGGGCATGCCGAGGATCGGCGAGGGCGACGAGATCGTGTTGTCGATCATGGAGCATCACTCCAACATCGTGCCGTGGCATTTCATCCGCGAGCGGCAGGGCGCCAAGCTGGTCTGGGTGCCGGTCGACGATCTCGGCGCCTTCCACATCGAGGAACTCGAGAAGCGGCTGACCGGCCGCACCAAGCTGGTCGCCATCACCCAGATGTCGAATGCGCTGGGCACGGTGACGCCGATCAAGGAGATCGTGCGCATCGCGCATGCGCGTGGAATTCCCGTGCTCGTTGACGGCAGCCAGAGCGCCGTCCACATGCCGATCGATGTGCAGGACCTCGATTGCGATTTCTTCGTCTTCACGGGACACAAGGTCTACGGCCCTTCCGGCATCGGCGTGCTCTACGGCAAGAAGGACAGGCTGGAAGAGATGCGGCCCTTCATGGGCGGCGGCGAGATGATCGAGGAGGTGACGGAGGACATCGTCACCTATAACGAGCCGCCGCATCGCTTCGAGGCCGGCACGCCGCCGATCGTGCAGGCGATCGGGCTGGGTGCGGCGCTCGACTACATGGAAAAAATCGGCCGCGAGCGCATCGCAGCCCATGAGGCGGATCTGAAGACCTACGCGCATGAGCGGCTGCGCGCTATCAATTCGCTGCGCATCTTCGGGGACGCGCCTGGCAAAGGCGCCATTATCTCGTTCGAATTGCAAGGTATCCATGCGCATGACGTGTCGATGGTGATCGACCGGCAAGGTGTTGCTGTCCGCGCGGGCACGCATTGTGCCCAGCCACTGTTGAAACGCTTTGGCGTAACCTCCACATGCAGGGCATCGTTCGGCATGTATAATACCAGGGCCGAAGTGGATGCCTTGGCCGAGGCGCTGGAAAAGGCGCGAAAGTTCTTCGGGTGACGATGATGGACGACGTGAGCGCGACCGCAGAGACTCTTTCAGAAACGGCTGGCAACGGCATCGTCTCGGCCTCGGCAATCCCGGCCGACGAGCTGGCGCGGTTGACCGACGACATCGTCTCGGCGCTGAAGACGGTCTACGACCCGGAAATCCCGGCCGACATCTATGAGCTCGGCCTCGTCTACAAGATCGACATCGAGGACGATCGTTCGGTCAAGATCGACATGACGCTGACCGCGCCCGGCTGTCCGGTCGCAGGCGAAATGCCTGGATGGGTCGAGAACGCCGTCGGGGCGGTCGAGGGCGTGTCCGGCGTCGAGGTCAAGATGACGTTCGATCCACCATGGACGCCGGATCGCATGTCGGAAGAGGCGCAGGTGGCGGTCGGCTGGTATTGAGCTTGACTTGCACGCTAGGTGAAACTTCACCATCTTAAGGGCAGACTCATTCCGCGGGCCTTGAACCCGCGCGAACGTGGAGAATGATATGGGACGCTTCGCCGTCATCACGATGACCGAAAAGGCCGCCGATCGGGTGCGCGAGATCGTCGCCACGCGCGAAGGTGCGCATGGCATCCGGCTCGGTATCAAGAAGGGCGGCTGCGCCGGCATGGAATACACAGTCGACCTGGTGACCGAACCGAACCCCAAGGACGACCATATCGAACGCGACGGCGCGCATGTCTATGTCGCGCCGGAAGCGGCGTTGTTCCTGTTCGGCACCGAGATGGATTTCGAGCAGACGACGCTGCGCACCGGCTTCACCTTCAGGAATCCGAACCAGAGCTCGGCCTGCGGCTGCGGCGAGTCGGTCGAACTGAAGCCAGCCGACCTCAAGGCGCTGGCAGAAGCACGGGCTTCGGCTTAGGTTTTACCTTCGCCCCGTTTACGGGGAGAAGGTGGCCCGAAGGGCCGGATGAGGGGTAACATCCTATCAGAGGCCGGCGCCGTCCCTCATCTGCCTGCCGGCGTTCGTTGTTCGAAAGCCAAGCAATTGGCTTTTCGTCCGCTACGCGGACCACGCCTCACCTCCCCGTAACGGGGCGAAGAGAGCTAATCCACCCACATCTTCATTCGCTTGTGCCAATCGGCGATCGATTCTTCCGGATAGACGTCGAACGCCTTGTCCTTCTTGCCGATATTCGGCTCGACCCAGTTCGCCTTGTATTTCAGCATCAGATGCACCTTTTCCGGCGGCGTCGGCAGGTCGCTGTCGATCGCCGAGGCGAAGGGGTGAACGAGGTCCGGCCAGGTTGGGTCGTAAAGCCACAGCGCTGCGCCGCATTTCCTGCAGAAATTGCGTTCGCCGGTCGAGACCTCGCAATGCGGATGCTCGTCATCCTCGATCTCGGCGCGGTAGACGCCGAGGCTGCGTTTGCCCTTGATATCAAGCGTCTCGTGGTCGGCGCCGAGATTGATGGCGAAACCGCCGCCGCCCTGCTGCTTGCGGCAGATCGAGCAGTAGCAGAGCATGAACGGCACCGGGGTGTGGCTTTCCACCTCGAAGCGGACGGCGCCGCAGCGGCAGGAGCCTTTGAGCAGGACGGGCATGGCGGGATCTCCGTTTTCCGATCTCAACCTGTCAGCATGCTTTTGGTTGCGGCGATGACAAGGCCCATGCCGGATGAGATGATCGCGGCATGGATAATGTCCGCCTTGAAGAATTGTTCGAAAGCCTTGGGCCGATAGGCATCCGAAAACTGTTCGGCGGCAAGGGCATCTATTGCGACGGCGTCATCGTCGCGGTCGTCGTGCGCGGCGAATTGCTGCTCAAGGCCGACGAAGAGAGCATCCCCGACTTCGAAGCCGCCGACTGCAAGCAATGGACCTATGCAGGCTCGCGGCACGGCAAGCTGATTGCGATGCCCTATTGGAGCATTCCCGACGAGGCCTTCGACGATCCCGACGAAATGGCGGTATGGGCGCGGCGCGCTTATGAAGCGGCGCGAAGGGCGGGGAGATAATTTTCGAGGGCGTTGTGACGGCCTTTTGGAGATGCCGAGGGACAGCACCCTTTTCTGTCCTGCCGGAGATTGGATGTCGCTCGGCTTTCGCCAATCGCCGACGTTGAAAAACGAGAGCCAGCAGACGAGCTGCTGATCTCCCCCCTTGCGGGGGAGATGGCCGGCAGGCCAGAGGGGGGTGTGACGGAACGCGGCGTTCGCTTTTGGCTATCGCTGCCGGTAGTTGAGTGTTCCGCGCCTACAACGCCTTCGCAATCTCCGCCGCCAGCCGCGCGTTGTTCTCGACCAGCGCGATGTTGGTCTTCAGGCTGCGGCCGCCGGTCAGCTCCAGGATCTTCGACAAAAGGAAGGGCGTCACCGCCTTGCCGGTGACGTTCTGGGCTTCGGCGGCCTTCTGCGCGGCTTCGATATAGCCGGCCATTTCGTCGGCCGGGATCTCGTCGTTCCGCGGCACCGGATTGGCGATCAGGATGCCGCCGCCGAGGCCCAGCGCCTGCCGCGTGCGATAGAAATGCGCGATGTCCTCAGGCGCATCGAGCGTCAGCGGCGCGCGGAAGGGCGATTGCCTGGACCAGAAGGCGGGCATCGTCTCGCAGCCATGGCCGATCACCGGCACGCCGCGCGTCTCCAGCACTTCCAGCGTCTTTTCGATGTCGAGGATCGCCTTGGCGCCGGCAGAGACAACGATGACCGGCGTGCGCGCCAGTTCGTCGAGATCGGCCGAGATATCGAAGCTCTTTTCGGCGCCTTTGTGGACGCCGCCTATGCCGCCCGTGGCGAAGACCTTTATGCCGGCCATGTGCGCGGCGATCATGGTGGCCGCCACGGTGGTGCCGCCGGTGCGCTTTTGAGCGACGGCAAAGCCGAGATCGGCGCGCGACAGCTTCATGGCGTCGCCGGTCATGGCAAGCGATTCGCGTTCGCCGTCGGACAGGCCTATCTTGATGCGGCCGTCGACCACGGCGATCGTCGCAGGCATCGCGCCGCCATCGATGATGATCTGTTCGACCTTGGCGGCCATCGCGCCATTGTCGGGGTAGGGCATGCCGTGGGTGATGATGGTGCTTTCCAGCGCCACCACCGGCCGGCCGGCGGCAAGCGCCTCCGCCACGGGCGGGTGGATGTCGACGAAAGGGCGGGCGGTGTCGGGCGTCATGGCTGTCTCCGGTCAGGAGGAAGTGGATGTCTGGTGGCCCTATGCCACCTCCCGCGGCTCCGGCACAAGGCCAAGCGCCTGCATGAAGTTGCCCGCGGTGAAGGACGGCACGGCCTCCGGGCTCTCGATGGCCAGCATCGCCGCGGCAAGGCCTTCGCGCAGCGCGGCACGCAGCGGCAGGCCGCGCAGCAAGGCGGCGACCGTTGCGCCGGTCAAGGCGTCGCCGGCCCCGGTCACGTCGGCAATCTTGCGCGGCGCGGGTGGATCGATCTCGAAGATGCCGGTGTCGTCGAAGCCCAGAACCGAGGCGCTGCCGGACGTGACCACACCGGCATTCAGGCCGGCCCGCCTGAGCGCGTCGACAAGGGTTTCGCCCGATAGCTCGGCGCCGGCCAACGCTGCGGCTTCGCGGCGGTTCATGAAAAGCAGCGACAGGTCGTCGAGCAGCGGCGCAAGGCGCACGACCTTGGCCGGCGAGACGGCGATGGCGAAGACCGGCCGGCCACCGGCAAGCGCTACCATGCGCTCCAGCGCCGCCGTCGGCAGGTTGGCGTCGCACAGGATGGCGTCGGCCGCGGCTATCGCCTCGCGCACCTTGGAACGCCTCATCTGCTTGGGGAAGGCAAGATCGTAGAGCGCCATGTCGGCCAGCCCGACGATCAGCTCACCTTCGGCGTCGATCAACGCCGTGTAGCTCGGCGTCGTGCGGTCGAGGAACACCACGGAGAGGTCCGCTATTCCGGCGTTGTCGATCGCCAAGGCGACGGTGTCGGCCGCGGCGTCGCCGCCGCGCACCGATACCAGCGAGGCCGACACGCCGCGCTTGACCACGCTGCGCAGCGCGTTGAAAACCACGCCGCCGACGTCCTCGCGCATGATGCCGGGATTTGAAGCGGCGGGCACATAGGCGCCCGAGACCTGGCCGCGCCGGTCGATATGGGCTCCGCCCAGCGCCAGGATTGTTGGGGATGTCGGCATGCGGATATGGTAACCTTGGTTGATGGTTGGCTGCGCACACTAGGTTTCTGCGCGTCGCCCCGCAATCGGCGCCGCGATTCGGGACATGGGATATCAAATCTCTTCTGGACCAGTGGTTCTGTTTCGCTCAAGCCCTGGTGGGACAAAGAAAGAACATAGCCAGATATTGATTGTTTTTCAGCTGCTTGCTGCCCCTTGCCAAATGAGAACAAAAAAGGTACAAAACAAGCAGGGATCACGGATTGTCCGGCCTTCATTGACGACCAAGGGGTGATGTATCATGGCTCAGAATTCTTTGCGGCTTGTAGAGGATAAGGCAGTGGACAAATCAAAGGCTCTGGACGCGGCGCTGTCGCAAATCGAGCGCGCTTTCGGCAAGGGCTCGATCATGCGGCTCGGCGCCAACGAGCAGGTGGTCGAGATCGAAACCGTGCCGACCGGCTCGCTCGGCCTCGACATCGCGCTCGGCGTCGGCGGCCTGCCGCGCGGCCGCATCATCGAGATTTACGGTCCGGAAAGCTCGGGCAAGACGACGCTGGCGCTGCACACGGTGGCGGAAGCCCAGAAGAAGGGCGGCATCTGCGCCTTCGTCGATGCCGAGCACGCGCTCGACCCGGTCTATGCCCGCAAGCTTGGCGTCGACCTCGAGAACCTTTTGATCTCGCAGCCCGACACCGGCGAGCAGGCACTGGAAATCTGCGACACGCTGGTGCGTTCGGGCGCCATCGACGTGCTGGTCGTCGACTCGGTGGCGGCACTGACGCCGCGCGCCGAAATCGAAGGCGAGATGGGCGATTCGCTGCCCGGTCTTCAGGCTCGCCTGATGAGCCAGGCGCTGCGCAAGCTGACCGCCTCGATCTCGCGCTCCAACACAATGGTCATCTTCATCAACCAGATCCGCATGAAGATCGGCGTCATGTTCGGCTCGCCCGAGACGACCACCGGCGGCAACGCGCTGAAATTCTACGCCTCGGTGCGCCTCGACATCCGCCGCATCGGCTCGGTCAAGGACCGCGACGAAGTCGTCGGCAACCAGACCCGCGTCAAGGTGGTGAAGAACAAGCTGGCCCCGCCCTTCAAGGTGGTCGAGTTCGACATCATGTATGGCGAGGGCGTGTCGAAGACCGGCGAACTGATCGATCTCGGCGTCAAGGCCGGCGTCATCGAGAAGTCGGGTGCCTGGTTCTCCTACAATTCGCAGCGCCTCGGCCAGGGCCGCGAGAACGCAAAACTGTTCCTGCGCGACAATCCCGATACGGCGCGTGAGGTCGAACTTGCATTGCGCCAGAATGCCGGGCTGATCGCCGAGAAATTCCTCGAGAATGGCGGCTCCGAAGGCGGCGACGACGGTTTCGAGGACGAAGCCGGCGCCTTGTAGGGCCGGTTCGCTCCAGGAAGACCGCGCAGCCGTTTCCTGTTCGGGACTGGGCGAAAGCTATTCGTCGGCTTAGTCGGAGTTCGGCCACAATCCTTGTTTATCGGCTTATGCTTATGTAACCGAGTTCTTGAGTATTGCGTACCCGAAACCGCCGGCCTTCGCGCCGGCGGTTTTGCATTTTGCGGGCCGCGCCGGGCCGGCGCTCGCCGGCGGATTGACCTAACTCCGTGTTTCTGGACAGGCTCAAGAGCTACGGCTAAAAGGCCAATCTATCTTCTAAGCACCAAAGCCCATTTGCCGCCGGCAACGCCGGCGGTTCTCGCGAAAAGGCAGTACGCAATGAGTGGCGTGAACGACATCCGGTCGACATTTCTCGACTACTTCCGCAAGGAGGGCCACGAGATCGTCGCCTCCAGCCCGCTGGTGCCGCGCAACGATCCGACGCTGATGTTCACCAACGCCGGCATGGTGCAGTTCAAGAACGTCTTCACCGGCCTGGAGAAGCGTCCCTATTCGCGAGCGTCCACCGCGCAGAAGAGCGTGCGTGCCGGCGGCAAGCACAACGACCTCGACAATGTCGGCTACACCGCGCGCCATCTCACCTTCTTCGAGATGCTCGGCAATTTCTCGTTCGGCGACTATTTCAAGGAGCGCGCGATCGAGCTTGCCTGGAACCTGATCACCAAGGGTTTCGGCCTGAAGAAGGACAAGCTGCTCGTCACCGTCTATCACACCGACGACGAGGCGGCCGGTTACTGGAAGAAGATCGCCGGCTTCTCCGACGACCGCATCATCCGCATCCCGACCTCGGACAATTTCTGGGCGATGGGCGACACCGGCCCGTGCGGTCCGTGCTCGGAAATCTTCATCGATCGCGGCGAGCATATCTGGGGCGGCCCGCCCGGCAGCCCGGAAGAGGACGGCGACCGGTTCCTGGAATTCTGGAATCTGGTGTTCATGCAGTATGAGCAGGTGACGAAGGAAGAGCGCATCGACCTGCCGCGTCCCTCGATCGACACCGGCATGGGCCTGGAGCGCATGGCCTCCATCCTGCAGGGCGTCGAAAGCGTCTTCGAGACCGACCTGTTCAGGCATTTGATCGACGCGGCGTCCTCGGCGCTAGGCCAGGGGCCGAACCAGGAGAACGTGGGATCGTACCGCGTCATCGCGGATCATCTGCGCTCGTCCTCGTTCCTGGTGGCCGACGGTGTGCTGCCCTCAAATGAGGGGCGCGGCTATGTGCTGCGCCGCATCATGCGCCGTGCCATGCGCCATGCGCAGCTGCTTGGCGCCAAGGAGCCGCTGATGTGGCAGCTGGTGCCGGCGCTGGTGCGCGAGATGGGCCAGGCCTATCCCGAGCTCGTGCGCGGCGAGGCGCTGATCACCGAAACCTTGAAGCTCGAGGAAACGCGCTTCCGCAAGACGCTGGTGCGCGGCCTCGGACTGCTTTCGGACGCCACCGAGACGCTGCATGCCGGCGACATGCTGGATGGCGAGACGGCCTTCAAGCTCTACGACACTTATGGCTTCCCGCTCGATCTGACGCAGGATGCGCTGCGCCAGCGCAGCATCTCGGTCGATATCGCCGGCTTCACCGACGCGATGGAGCGGCAGAAGGCCGAGGCGCGCGCGCATTGGACGGGCTCGGGCGAGGCCGCGACCGAGACGGTATGGTTCTCGGTGCGCGAAAAGACCGGCGCGACCGAATTCCTCGGCTATGAGACCGAGCAAGCGGAAGGCATCGTCCAGGCCCTGGTCAAGGACGGCAAGACCATCGACAGCGCGAGCCAGGGCGATGCGGTCGCCTTGGTCGTCAACCAGACGCCGTTCTACGGCGAATCCGGCGGCCAGATGGGCGACACCGGCGTGATTTCCGGCGAGGGTTTTTCAATCGAGGTCTCGGACACGCAGAAGAAGGCCGATGGTTTGTTCGTGCATCTCGGCAAGGTGGCTAAAGGCACGGTCAAGACGGGTGATGCCGTCGAGCTGAAGGTCGATCATGCCCGCCGCTCGAGGCTGCGCGCCAACCACTCCGCGACGCATCTCATCCACGAGGCGCTACGCGAGGTGCTGGGCACCCATGTCGCGCAGAAGGGCTCGCTGGTGGCGCCCGACCGGCTGCGCTTCGACATCTCGCACAACAAGCCGATCTCGGCCGGTGAGCTTGAGGAGGTCGAGCGCATGGCCAACGAGATCGTCGTGCAGAACAGTCCTGTGACGACGCGGTTGATGTCGGTCGACGATGCGATCGCCGAGGGCGCCATGGCGCTGTTCGGCGAGAAATACGGCGATGAGGTGCGCGTCGTGTCGATGGGCACCGGCCTGCATGGCGCCAAGGCCAATCGGCCCTATTCCGTCGAGCTTTGCGGCGGCACGCATGTGAGGTCGACCGGCGATATCGGCCTGGTGCGAATTCTCTCGGACAGCGCGGTGGCGGCCGGCGTGCGCCGCATCGAGGCGCTGACCGGGGAGGCGGCGCGCAGGCATCTGGACGAACAGGACAGGCGGCTGAAAGCCGCGGCGGCGACCTTGAAGATCTCGCCGGCCGACGTGCCGTTGCGCGTCGAAGCGTTGCTCGAAGAACGCAAAAAGCTCGAAAAGGAGCTTACCGAAGCGCGCAAGAAGCTGGCGCTGGGCGGCGGCTCGGCCGTTGCCGATGCTCCGGCCGCGAACGAGACCGTCGCAGGCGTGGGCTTCCTCGGCAAGGCGGTCACCGACGTGGCGCCGAAGGACCTGAAGCCGCTGGCGGATGCCGGCAAGAAGACGCTCGGCTCCGGCGTCGTCGTCTTTGTCGGCGCGGGCGAGGACAACAAGGCAAGCGTGGTCGTCGGCGTCACCGACGATCTCACCGGCCGCTTCAGCGCCGTCGATCTGGTCCGCGTCGCCTCCGCCGCGCTCGGCGGGCAGGGCGGCGGCGGCCGCCCCGACATGGCCCAGGCCGGCGGCCCGGACGCTTCCAAGGCCGATGACGCGATCGCGGCGGTGAGGGCGGCGCTGGAAGCGGCGTGACGGTCGGGGCGATCGGCTGTAGCTCAGGCCGGCTCCCAACTCTCCGAGGGCTGCGCTGCCCCTCATCTGGCTGCCGCCATCTTCTCCCCGTTGAACGGGGAGAAGGGCGCTGTTATCGCGGCTTTCGCCAATCGCCAGCGTTGGAGAGATGGCGCGGCGCCACGCCCAGCCTCTTTCTCCCCGTTTACGGGGAGAAATGCCCGGCAGGGCAATGAGGGGCAGCGCCGACGCTGAAAGGCTTGCTCGAATTATGCGGTCTTTTCCGTGCGCGCAAAGCTCTTCCGCTCGGTGACCCGCCCATACCAATCCTGGATATCTGCAAACCGCGCCAGCAGCTCGCGCCCCTCCGCGACCTTGACGAAATAAGCGATGATCGGTGCCGCGTGCAGGTCGGCCAGCGTCAGCTGGTCCCCAAGCAGCCAAGGCCCTTTTGTTTTCAGCGATGTCAAAACCTTTAACACCGTCTCAGCCTGGCTCAGCCCGCTGGCGATCAGTGCCTCATTCGCCGGCGTCTTTTCCAGCCGTTCGACGGCAACGTCCCAGACCATCGCGCGATAACCATAGGCGGCGAGCATGCCGATGATCTGGCCCATCCTGGCGCGGCTGCGCACGTCGGCCGGCTGCAGCGCGGGACCATCGAAGGCTTCATCGACATAGCGCACGATTGCGCCGGTCTCGAACAGGTGAAAACCGTCATGCTCGAAGGCCGGGATGCGACCGAACGGATGATGCTCCAGATACCAGGCCGGAATGCCTTCGGCGGCGAAGATGTCGATCGGCACCAGTTCGTAGCCGATGCCCTTCTCCTCCAGCGCCATCCGCGCGATGCGCACATAGACGCTGTAGTCGGCGCCGTAGAGGGTCGGTTTTGTCATTCGGCCCGGCCCTACGCTATGGCTCCGGGCGTTCGTCGCTTGAAAAGCCCATTTCGGGGCCTTTCATGCGCTTCGCGCACCGCTCCTCACCCCATTGCCTTCTGCAAATTCTCGTCGATCTTGTCGAGGAAGCCGGTGGTCGAGAGCCAGGGCTGGTCGGGGCCGATCAGCAGCGACAGGTCCTTGGTCATGAAACCCGACTCGACGGTCTGGACGCAGACCTTTTCCAGCGTCTCGGCGAAGCGCTTCAGCCCGGCGTTGTCGTCGAGCTTGGCGCGGTGCGCGAGGCCGCGCGTCCAGGCGAAGATCGAGGCGATCGAATTGGTCGAGGTTTCCTCGCCCTTCTGGTGCTGGCGGTAGTGGCGCGTCACGGTGCCGTGCGCGGCTTCCGCTTCCACCGTCTTGCCGTCCGGCGTCATCAGCACGGAGGTCATCAGGCCGAGCGAGCCGAAGCCTTGCGCCACGGTGTCGGATTGCACGTCGCCGTCATAGTTCTTGCAGGCCCAGACATAGCCGCCCGACCATTTCAGGCTGGAGGCGACCATGTCGTCGATCAGGCGGTGCTCGTACCAGAGTTTCCGCGCCTTGAATTCGGCCTCGAACTCCTTCTCGTAGACCTCCTGGAAGATGTCCTTGAAGCGGCCGTCATAGGCCTTGAGGATGGTGTTCTTGGTCGACAGATACACCGGGAAGTTGCGCAGCAGGCCATAGTTCAGCGAGGCGCGGGCGAACTCGCGGATCGACTCGTCGAGATTGTACATCGCCATGGCCACGCCGGCGCCCGGCGCGTCATAGACGTCATGCTCGATCACCTGGCCGTCCTCGCCGACGAACTTGATCGAGAGCTTGCCCTTGCCGGGGAAGCGGAAGTCGGTGGCGCGGTACTGGTCGCCGAAGGCATGACGGCCGACGACGATCGGCTTGGTCCAGCCCGGCACCAGGCGCGGCACGTTCTTCATGATGATCGGCTCGCGGAAGATGGTGCCCCCGAGGATGTTGCGGATGGTGCCGTTGGGCGACTTCCACATCTTCTTCAGCTTGAATTCCTCGACGCGCGCCTCGTCGGGAGTGATCGTCGCGCATTTCACGCCGACGCCGTATTTCTTGATGGCGTTGGCCGAGTCGATCGTCACCTGGTCGTTGGTGGCGTCGCGGTTCTCGATGCCGAGGTCGTAATATTCAAGCTTCAGGTCGAGATAGGGATGGATCAGCTTGTCCTTGATGAACTGCCAGATGATGCGGGTCATCTCGTCGCCGTCGAGTTCGACGACCGGGTTCGCCACCTTGATCTTCGCCATGGAAAGAATGCCTCGTTGCTGGGGGATCTGAACGGCCTTGCCCGCATGGTTTCGGCCGGGGATGCGGAGCGTATATCAAAGGCTTTTTCAGCGCGCAAACCGCGATCCGCGCCGGAGCGGACGGGTGCCGCTGTTGTGAATGCTTCATTTTCCGGGCCGGATGTGGCAGGGGACGCCCAAACGCCGCAAACTCCGGTTACCCATAGCCATGCCAACCACCGAAAATACAGCCAAGACCGCTTCCGCCGGACCCGCCATCATCCTGGTCGAGCCGCAGCTCGGCGAGAATATCGGCATGGTCGCCCGCGCAATGGCGAATTTCGGCCTATCCGAGCTCAGGCTGGTCAACCCGCGTGACGGCTGGCCGAGCGAGAAGGCGCGCGCGGCCGCCAGCCGGGCCGACCACGTCATCGACGCCACCAGGGTTTTCGACGATCTGGCCTCGGCGGTCGCCGACCTGAACTTCGTCTTCGCCACGACGGCGCGCGAGCGCGACGGCTTCAAGCCGGTGCGCGGTCCCGTGGAAGCGGGTAGGGCGCTGAGAGCACGTGTCGAGGTGGGCGAGCGTACCGGCATCTTGTTCGGCCGCGAGCGCTTCGGCCTCTATAATGACGAGGTCGGGCTCGCCGACGAGATCGTCACCTTCCCGGTCGATCCCGGCTTTTCCTCGCTCAACATCGCCCAGGCGGTGCTGCTGATGTCCTATGAGTGGATGAAGTCCGGCCTCGCCGACGAGACCCAGACCAACTTCTCCGGACCGGAGCTGGTGCCGGCGACCAAGGAGCAGCTGCACAGCCTGTTCGCCTATCTGGAGAACGCGCTGGAAGCGCGAGGCTACTTCCGCCCTGAGGAAAAGAAGCCGAAGATGATCGACAATCTGCGCGCCGTGTTGACGCGCGCGGGGTTCGCCGAGCCGGAACTGAAGGTGCTGCGCGGCATCATCTCCTCGCTCGACCGGTTCTCGCCGGCCATGCCGCGCGGCGACGGCTCGCCCGGGGATGATCCAAGACGATTGCCGGCCAGCGCGCGCGGTCGCGTCAAAGACGAAGAAAGTTAAGATCGATAAGCTGTGAGCGTTTGAAGTAACCGATTTTTATTCGGTTGTACCTCATCCTTGCTGCGTTAGTGGGGGTGGCACATGTTTACGTCCAATATTGGTCGGCTGCGCTTTTTCCTTTACTCTCTCGGTCTTGCCGTCGCCAAAACTGTGGTGATCGTTGTCTGCATTGTCAGCACGATCGGTTTCGAAGGGCTGATCAATTCGGGGCCCGGCCCGGCGCGGCAGGGCATGGCGGGCGCCGTCCTCGTCGCCTCGCTCGTCTTTGTCGCGCTGCGCGGCAATATCGCCTCGCGCCGCACCCGCGACGCCAACGGGCGCCGATGGATCCTGTGGGCCTACATCGCCCTTTCCGCCGTGTACGCGCTTTTGCAGGCAGGCGTGCTGCTGGTCGTCAAATTCGACGATCCCGAGAGCATTCCCGGCGGGCTGAACCTGCTTGCACTTTCGATATTCGGCCTCTGGTGCACGATCCTGTGGGCGAAGCCGGTCGCGGGCAGCAATATCGATGAATTGACCGATGTTTTCGACTTCGACGGTCCGCTGCCGGCACCGGCGCGTGCCGGACGCACCGTAACAGCCAGCGTGCCGGCCGCCCCACGCGGCGCCGCTTCCGCTGCGCGCGTCCCGCCCGCGCCGCAGCCTTTCGGCAGGCCGCGCCCCGCCGGCTTCGGCAAGCGCGGGATATGAGTTATTTTTAGAGATAGAGCATGATGTCGTTCAAGAACCGCTGCACACTTTTCGGCATCATTCTCTGGCGACTGTGAAAAAGCTGCTCGCATTCGCCTCTTCAAGACCATGATCATTCGCGATAGAAGCGCGGTCGATCCAATCACGGATCGGATGCTTCTCACGGCCGGATGACAATGAGCGATCGATCAAGCCAGCGCCCGATCCTGATGTTCGATTCCGGCGTTGGCGGGCTGACGGTGCTGCGCGAGGCGCGCGTGCTCATGCCCGATCGCCGCTTCGTCTATGTCGCCGACGACGCGGCTTTTCCTTATGGCGCATGGGAGGAACCGGCGCTCAAGGATCACATACTTACGCTGTTCGGCAAGTTGCTCGATCGGCTTCAGCCGGCGATTTCGATGATTGCCTGCAACACCGCCTCGACCCTGGTGATCGATGCGCTGCGCGAGACATTCCCCGGCCATCCGTTCGTGGGCACCGTGCCGGCGATCAAGCCGGCCGCGGAACGCACCCGCTCCGGCCTGGTATCGGTGCTGGCGACGCCGGGCACGGTGAAGCGCCAATACACGCGCGACCTGATCAGCAAATGGGCGCAGAAATGCCATGTGCGCCTGGTCGGCAGCGACCGGCTGGCCGGGCTCGCCGAGATTTACATGCGCCAAGGTTTCGTCGACGAGGAGGCCGTGCGCGCCGAAATCGCGCCCTGCTTCATCGAGCGCGACGGCAACCGCACCGACATCGTCGTGCTCGCCTGCACGCATTATCCGTTTCTCGTCAACCGCATGCGCAAGACCGCGCCCTGGCCGGTCGACTGGATCGATCCGGCCGAGGCGATCGCGCGGCGCGCCATGTCGCTCATCGAACCGGTCGGAGAGACATCGGGCGAGAGCGAGCCCGATCTCGCCGTCTTCACTTCCGGCAAGGTGGATTTTGCCACCAGGCGGCTCATCCAGGGCTTTGGACTGACCGCGCGCTAAGGCGTGTCGATATTCAGGTGAGGCCGGCCCGCAAATGCCAGGTTCCTGCGCTTCCGGTGCTCACGTACCTTAAGTACGCTCCGCTCCGGTTCTCGGAACCCGCCATTTTCGACTCGGCCTGACCTGAATCTCAACGCGCCTTCACCCAGCCGCTAAACAGGCTCGAAGACGATGCTGCGCTGATCCGGATCGGCCGAGACCAGCTTCAGGTTGAGATCGTCGCCCTGTCTGAGCCCGGAAGCCCTCACGTTGGCGACGACGGGCATGTCGGCAAGCTGCGCGCGCACGCCATGGTCGACGAAGTCGGTGACGACGGCCTTGAACGTCTCGCCCTCGCGTCCCTCGAGCATGACCGCCTCGGCGAGGTCGATGGCGGCATGGTTGATCTGCGAAGCGCGGGCATCCGCACGCCCCATCACCTTCGGCAATCTGACGAACGCGTCGGTGACGACCTGCGGCACGGGCTGGCCGTTGGCGATCGCCAGCGTGCAGCGCACGACATAGCGGTCGGCCAGCCGCCTGAGCGGCGCGGTGGCATGCGCATAGGTCGCGGCCATCGCCTCATGCCAGGGGACGAAACCCTCGTGATAGGGTTGGTAGGACGCACCGTTGCCTGCGCGGCGGATTTCCAGCATCAGCGCGGCCTGTTTCGGATCGGCCGGATCGAGCGTGCGCTGATAGTCGCGCAGGCTGGTGGAGGCGGGCCAGGAAAGCCCAAGCGCCTGTGCCGCGTTGCGCAGTCTTTGCACCTTGGAGGCGTCCGGCCCCGACATCACCCGGAACAACCCGGTCTTGTGCGCCAGCATGGCGTCGGCAATCGCCATATTGGCGGCCAGCGAAAGTGCTGCATTGTCCTGCTCGGATTGCAGCAGCGGCCTGAACGAAAGCCGGAACGTGCTGTCGGCGAGCTTTTCCACCTCCTGCTCGGGCGGATCGACGCGCGAGGCGCCGCGCCGCTCTTCGTTTGCCGCCATGTGCCGCGCCAGTTCCGCGAAGCCGGCTGGAACGTCCGAGGGCTGCACGCTGTCATAGGCGAGCTTCGCGCGGCTTTGGATAATGGCCCGTTCCGCGCCGTCCAATTTCACCGCGCCGTCGCCGGCAACCCGGACCGTGAAGATAACCGCAGGGCGCGGTCCATCGGGCAGCAGGCTCGCCGCAGCCTCGGCGAGCACCGACGGGTACAACCCGGCCTTGCCGTCCGGCAAATAGAGCGTTTCGCCCCGGTTCCAGGCTTCGATATCAATCGCGTCGCCGTCCTCGACGAACCAGGCAACGTCGGCAATGGCATAATGCAAGAGAAGATCGCCGCCGCTGGCCTCGATCGAGAACGCTTGGTCGAGATCGGTGGAACTTGCCGGATCGAGTGTTACGAAGGGCACCGCGGTGCGATCGGCATGCTGGTCGGGCACACGCCTGGCTGCCGCTTCCGCCGCGGCCGCTACCTCCGGCGGAAATCCATCCGGCACGTGGAACTCGGTGCGGATTTTGGCGAGGCCGGTGGAGAGCGCCTGGGAGGGATCGGTCAGCGATTTCATGCAGCCGTCCTACACTGGCGCTCCGGGCGCGGGAAGGCTGTCGCTGAAGATCGCCGATGCCGCAAGCTTGCGAAGGACTTAGCCGCCAGGCCGGAACTGCTGTCGAACCGCGGCGTTTCTCCCGCAGCAAAGGAGAACCCGCCATGCCCGCCAAATCGCAAGCCCAGCAAAAGGCCGCCGGCGCAGCGCTTTCCGCCAAGCGCGGCGAGACGAAAAAGAGCGAACTCAAAGGCGCGTCGCGCGAGATGTATGAATCGATGAGCGAGAAGCAGCTCGAGGAGTTCGCCGAGACCAAGCGCAAGAGTCTGCCAGGCAAGAAGTCTTAGATCGAATGAAAGGCCCGCGGCGTCGGCTGCGGGCCTCCGTTAACCCCTTTGCCGCAACATCAGCTAGCGGCGCCACCAGCAATGCCGCGTCTTGTAGCGCACGACATGGCGATGGCCGTGGCGCCAGACCACTTTTTTCTTCACAACGACGCGGCACACCTGCGTGTGGCCATGCCAATACCTGGCCATGGCCGGTTCCGGCGTCATGACCGCCATCGATCCGGCCAACACAGCGGCTCCAGTCAGGGTAAGGAAGAACTTCTTCATGGGAATTCGGACTCCTCTGCTTCAGTCAATTCATCATGTGCAGGGCGTTTGCGTCCGAAGACGCCGCCTGATGGCGCCGGCGTGCAACTTTCCGTCACACCCAGCGCCGCATGCAACGCTAAGATGATATCGGGTTGCCGTCGGCGCCGCCAGCCACAAGCTTGACAGCGGTTAAATCTGTGTTTAACAGGCCCACAACACCGGGTGGCGACGCCCGGTGGTTTCTTTGACGTGTCCCGTGGGTTTTCCGTCGCTTTGCGTGGAAAACCCTGTCAGGTCTCGAAAACGGAGGCCAGAGGAGGGCGCGTTTCCTTCGCCCGGAGCCATGGGGTTCCGGGTATATTGTTTTGAAAGGGAATGCGATGAGCAAGCGCGAATCCGCGAAATACAAGATCGACCGCCGTCTCGGCGAAAACATCTGGGGCCGCCCGAAGTCCCCGGTCAACAAGCGTGAATACGGCCCCGGCCAGCACGGCCAGCGCCGCAAGGGCAAGCTTTCCGACTTCGGCCTGCAGCTGCGCGCCAAGCAGAAGCTCAAGGGTCACTATGGCGATGTTTCGGAAAAGCAGTTCCGCAAGGTCTATGAAGAGGCCAACCGCCGCAAGGGCGACACCTCCGAGAACCTGATCGGCCTGCTCGAGTCGCGTCTCGACGCGGTCGTCTACCGCGCCAAGTTCGTGCCGACCATCTTCGCCGCCCGTCAGTTCGTCAACCACGGCCATGTCAATGTCAACGGCAAGCGCACCAACATCGGTTCGTATCGCTGCAAGCCGGGCGACCTCATCGAGGTGCGTGAGAAGTCGAAGCAGCTCGTGATCGTGCTGGAATCGGTTGGTCTCGCCGAGCGCGACGTGCCGGACTACATCGAAGCCGACCACAACAAGATGACCGCGACCTTTGCTCGCGTTCCCGGCCTGTCGGACGTTCCGTTCGCCGTGCAGATGGAACCGAACCTGGTCGTCGAATTCTACTCGCGCTGATCGACATCGATCAGCCGCATCATCCAAGGCCGCCTCTCGAGGCGGCCTTTTCTTTGTCCGCTATGTCCGCTAAGCCGGGCGCCAACAGAACGCAGGGCCGGCGCCATGAATATGCTGCCAGATGTCAAAACGCTCGAGCCGATCGGCGACGAGACCGACGGCGGCTTCCATCCGCTGTTTGCCGACGTGCCGTCCTCGGTCGAATTCAACAAGCTGCGCAAGCGGCTGCTGAGGCTGACGCGCCAGGCGATCGAGGATTTCGCCATGGTGAAACCCGGCGAGCGCTGGCTGGTGGCGCTCTCCGGCGGCAAGGATTCCTATGGCCTGCTCGCGCTGCTGCTCGACCTCAAATGGCGCGGCCTGCTGCCGGTCGAACTGCTCGCCTGCAATCTCGACCAGGGCCAGCCGAATTTCCCGAAGCACATCCTGCCCGATTATCTCAATGCCAACGGCATCGCGCACCGCATCGAATACCAAGACACCTATTCGGTGGTGACCGACAAGCTGCCGGAGGGCAGCACCTATTGCTCGCTCTGCTCGCGGCTGCGGCGCGGCCATCTCTACCGCATCGCGCGCGAGGAGGGGTGCTCGGCGCTGGTGCTCGGCCATCACCGCGAGGACATACTCGAAACCTTCTTCATGAACCTGTTCCATGGCGGGCGTCTCGCCGCCATGCCGCCCAAGCTCCTCAATGACGAAGGTGACGTCTTGGTGCTGCGGCCGCTCGCATATAGCGCTGAGGCCGACCTCGAGAAATTCGCCAACGCGATGAAATTCCCGATCATTCCGTGCGACCTCTGCGGCAGCCAGGAAGGGCTGCAGCGCAATGCCATGAAGGCGATGCTCGACGACATCGAGAGGCGCATGCCGGGCCGCAAGGACACGATGATCCGCGCCATGACCAATGTAAGGCCTTCGCATCTCCTGGACAGGAAGCTGTTCGACTTCGCGGGGCTAGAGCCGGATGATTTCAGGTCTGTTCGACCTGAAATCTGAATCCGGCTCTAAATCAAAGAAGTAGAGCATGATGTCGTCCGAAAACCGCTTCACACTTTTCGGCATCACGCTCTAGACGCGAACCCAGGACGAGACATTTCCGATGAAATTTGACGACCGCTTGATCGACTGGCTGGCCGAGCTTCTTGCCGACGCCGCCAGGACTGAAATCATGCCGCGCTTCCGCCGGCTGGGCGAGGGCGACGTGCGCCAGAAGACGTCCGCCGCCGACCTCGTGACCGAGGCGGACGTCAATGCCGAGAGGCTGATCACCGCCCGGCTGCGCGAACGCTATCCCGACGCCATGGTGGTTGGCGAGGAAGCCTGCTCCGACAACCCGGCGCTGCTGTCTGGCCTTGGCGATGCCGCGCTGGCCTTCGTCATCGATCCGGTCGACGGCACCTTCAACTTCGCTTCCGGCGTGCCGCTGTTCGGCGTCATGGCCGGCGTCGTGGTCAACGGCGAGACTGTCGCAGGCATCATCCACGATCCGGTCGGCAAGGACTGGCTGATCGGCGCCAAGGGCGCGGGCAGCCACATCCGCCACGCGCACGGCGCGCTGGAGAAGGTCCGCGTCGCGGCACCGGTGCCCATGGCGCAGATGACCGGCGCGGTTTCCTGGCAGTTTCTCGAAGAGCCTGAGCGCTCGCGGCTTGCCCGCAACCAGACCAAGACGCTGTCGCAATTCGCCTATCGCTGCGCGGCGCATGAATATCGGCTGCTTGCCAGCGGTCACGCCCATTTCGTGCTCTACAACAAGCTGATGCCCTGGGATCATCTCGCCGGCGCGCTGATCCACCAGGAAGCCGGCGGCCATGTCGCGCGCGTCGACGGCAGCGCCTACCTGCCGTCGCATGTCGACGGCGGCCTGCTGGTCGCGCCGGACAAGCAAAGCTGGGACGAGTTGCGCCGCGAGCTCTGGGCTGAGTAGGGTAATTTGCGCTCGGCCGGCGATCTGCCGGCCGGATAGTAATTAAAGCGCGTCGCGGTGAAGCGGATTCAGGCAACGCGCTTTAAGCCTTTGTTTTCATGCAGATCAGTGACGTGCCCCGAAACAGGGGGATTGTGGGGCTGGAACATCCTGCCCCGCTCGGCGATCAGGATCATCAGCAAAGCCGCGACCGAGACGCTGCAGAAGCCAGCGGCCAGGGGCGTGACCGTGCCGTTATAGGCCTGGCCGATCGCCGCGCCGATGAGGGCACCGAGGAAGGTCTGCATGAAGCCCAGGATGGATGCCGCCGTGCCGGCGAGCTCGCCGAGCGGCTCCATGGCCAAAGCGTTGAAATTCGCGCCCAGTCCGCCGAATGGCAGCATCGCCCCGGCAAAGAAAGCGACGAAGAGCCAGAGCGGCATCTGTATCTCCAGCGAGACCACGAGCCAGGCAAGGCTGATGCACAGGAAGATGAGCAGCGCGCCTTGCGACAGGCGGCGCATGCCAATCTGTCCGACCAACCGCGAATTGAGATAGTTGGAGAAGGCAAGCACGCCGGCGACGCCGGCAAAGATCAGCGGGAACAATTCGCCGACATGAAAGACGTCGATGTAGATCTGCTGCGCCGAACTGATGAAGCCGAACATGGCGGCGAAAATGAACGTGCTGGCGAATGCATAGCAAAGCGTGAGCCGGTTGGTGAGCACGATGCGGAAGCCGCTGACGACGGAGCTTACCGTCAGCGGCCGGCGATATTCCGGATGGAGTGTCTCCGGCAGGCGCAGCAGAGCCCAGGTCGAAACGATCAACGCGCCGATAGCCATGGTCACGAAAATCCAGTGCCAACTGGCGAACAGCATGACGAACTGGCCGATGCCGGGCGCGATGACAGGGATGGCCATGAACACCATGAAGATCAGCGACATCACCTCGGCCATGCGCCGACCTTCGAACGTGTCACGCACGATCGAGACGGCGATGACGCGGGTCGCGGCCGCGCCGATGCCCTGTATGAGACGCCAGGTCAGCAACAGGGTGAAACTGGGAGCTATGGCGGCGGCGGCCGCAGCCACGACATAGACGACCAGGCCAAGGACCAGTGGCGCTCGGCGCCCGAAGCGATCCGAAATAGGCCCGAACAAAAGCTGCCCGCCGCCGAAGCCGAGCATATAGGCGGTGATGACATATTGGCGGTGGTTCTCGCTCTCGACGCCGAGCGAGGCGCCGATCTGCTGCAGCGCCGGCAACATGATGTCGATGGCCAAGGAGTTGAGCGCCATGAGCGCCGCGCAGAGCGCGATGAATTCCCAGCGCGGAATGGGCAAGCTGCTTGCCCGTTGCGACGCTTCTATCTGCTTGTCCACGGCAAAGTCCGATCTTTCAAACGAACAGGCGCCGGCTGGCCGGCGCGCTGGTTCGTCTCATCCCCGAGACTCGGGGGTTATGTTGCCGAGGTGGGGGCGGCCCCGAGCGATGCTTGCCGGCCGAGGGTTAGCCTCCGCGCCGGCGAGCAAAATTGAATCAGGCGGCGCCTTTGACGCTGACGCCCTTTTCGACCAGGAAGTCTTGCAACTCGCCGGCCTGGAACATTTCGCGCACGATGTCGCAACCGCCGACGAATTCGCCCTTCACATAGAGCTGCGGGATGGTCGGCCAGTTGGAATAGTCCTTGATGCCCTGGCGCAGTTCGGCCGAGTCGAGCACGTTGACGCCTTTGTAGTCGGCCCCGATGTAATCGAGGATCTGCACCACCTGGCCGGAGAAGCCGCATTGCGGGAAGCCGGGCGTGCCCTTCATGAAGAGCACGACGTCATTGCTCTTCACTTCATTGTCGATGTAGTCGTTGATTCCGGTCATGGACGGTCCTTTCACGCCTGTGGGAGTCAGGCTCGAAACATGTCCTTCAAATAAACCCATAGGTTGGCTGAAACAAGACGTTAGCCGCGACGCCGGCCCAATGGCGCAAGGGATATCGCGATTTTGGGCTAAGCCTGAGCGGCGCCGGCGCTCAGTCGGGAATACTGGTCTGCAGCGCCAGCGCGTGCAGCAGGCCGCCCATATTGCCCTTCAGCGCGTTGTAGACCATCTGGTGCTGCTGCACACGGCTTTTGCCCCGGAAGCTTTCGGCCACGACCTCGGCCGCGTAATGATCGCCGTCGCCAGCCAGGTCGCGGATCGTCACCTTTGCGTCCGGAATGCCTTCCTTGATCAGTTTTTCGATGTCGTGGGCATCCATTGCCATGGCAAAATCCTGTTTCAAGCGGGCGGGCTGTATGGTGTGACTCGGGTGAGCCTAAAGCCTTTCCAGCCCGGATTGAAGCCGTTCCGTCGGGTGATGAGGCGCTATGGGTTATCCTGGCTCGAATGAACCACGCCGTCTTCGGTGATGTCATCGCGCGTCGAATAGGCGCGGCCGAGGCTGAAGACCAGCACGTAGAGCGGCAGGTTGATCAACAGGCTGACGATCGGAAGATAGCTCGTCATCCGCCATGCGGTTGAAAAGAAGGGCTGGCCATAGCCGTCGCAGGTCAAGGACGAGCCATAGTCCCAAATAGCCCCGATCAACGCAGCGACGGTGAAGAGCTTGATAGAGGTCGCGACGTGCTTTGCTCGCGCCGGCTCCGGAGAAAGTCTGTTCCAGAGCACTAGGCAGACGACTGGAACGGCGTAGATCAGGGACTGCAATATCAGCATCGGCAGCGTGCCGTTGGCCGCGGCCAGGAACTCGTCGCGGGTTTCCAGCCGCGGGCAGACCTCGCTCGAGGTCGTCGACAACAGGAACAGGACGAACGGCCCGAGAAACCAGAAGAAGAATAGGGACGGCCAGAAGACGACTGCAATCAGCGCCCTGGCGGTTAAATCATGTCGCATAAAAAAGGATTGCTTCTAGCCCGGTCAACTGGCCTGATCCATGAAGCGCGGGAACCAGCCCTCATGGGCGGCCTTCAGCTCGCTGACCGGGATCGGCCGGGCCTCGCCGAGCTTCAATTCGCGACCGCCGGTGGTGCCGATCCAGGGCGCGAAGATGCCGAGCATGCCCTGCTCTTCGCGGATCCTGTCCCATTCGCCGCTTTGCGAGTCGATCGACAGTGTCAGCAGGTAGCGGCCCTGGTCCTCGCCGAACCAGACCGGGATCGGATCGGTGCCGGTGAGCCCCGGAACGGTGGCGCCGATGCCGGAGGCCATCGCCATTTCGGCGAGCGCTATCGCCAGGCCGCCGTCGGAGACGTCGTGCGCCGATGTCACGATGCCGGAGGCGATCAGCGCGCGCACATGGTCGCCAACGCGCTTCTCATGATCGAGGTCGACGGGCGGCGGCGGACCGTCGGCGCGACCGTGGATGTTGCGCATATAGACGGACTGGCCGAGATGGCTGCCCCAGGTGGCGGGCGCGCCGACCAGCACGATCATCTGGCCTTCGGCGGCAAAGCCGATACGCGCCATCCTCGACCAGTCGGCAATCAGCCCGACGCCGCCGATGGTCGGTGTCGGCAGGATGCCGCGGCCGTTCGTCTCGTTGTAGAGCGAGACATTGCCGGAGACGATCGGGAAACCGAGAGCGCGGCAGGCATCGCCGATGCCCTTAACCGCGCCGACGAACTGGCCCATGATCTCGGGCCGCTCCGGATTGCCGAAATTGAGGTTGTCGGTGGCCGCAAGCGGCAGGGCGCCGGTGGCGGTCAGATTTCGCCAGCATTCGGCCACGGCCTGCTTGCCGCCTTCGTACGGGTCGGCCTCGCAGTAGCGCGGCGTGACGTCTGAGGAGAAGGCCAGCGCCTTGGTCGGATGACCCTCGACGCGCACGACGCCGGCGTCGCCGCCCGGAAGCTGCAGCGAATTGCCCTGGATCAGCGTGTCGTACTGCTCCCACACCCAGCGGCGCGAAGAGAGATCCGGCCCGCCCAGCATTTTCAGCAGCGCGTCGGCGACATCGGCCTTCGGCGCATCGTTCGCGGCGAGCGGCGCCGGCTTCTTCGGCTCGATCCAGGGGCGGTCATATTCCGGTGCCTGGTCGCCCAGGTCCTTGATCGGCAGGTTGGCGACCTCGTCGCCCTGATGGATGACGCGGAAGCGCAGATCGTCGGTGGTCTTGCCGACGATGGCGAAGTCGAGGCCCCATTTGCGGAAGATGGCCTCGGCTTCTTCCTCCTTCTCGGGGCGCAGCACCATCAGCATGCGCTCCTGGCTTTCCGACAGCATCATCTCATAGGCGCTCATGCGCTCCTCGCGCACCGGCACCTTGTCGAGATCGAGCTCGATGCCGAGGTCGCCCTTGGCGCCCATCTCGACCGCCGAGCAGGTCAGGCCGGCCGCGCCCATGTCCTGGATGGCGATGACGGCTCCGGACGCCATCAGCTCGAGGCAGGCTTCCAGCAGGCATTTTTCGGTGAAGGGATCGCCGACCTGCACGGTCGGACGCTTCTCCTCGATCTTGTCGTCGAATTCGGCCGAGGCCATGGTGGCGCCGCCGACGCCGTCGCGCCCGGTCTTGGCGCCGAGATAGACGACCGGCAGGCCGACGCCCTTGGCCTGCGACAGGAAAATGGCGTTGGTCTTGGCGAGGCCCGCCGCGAAAGCGTTGACCAGGATGTTGCCGTTGTAGCGGGCATCGAAATTGACCTCGCCGCCGACGGTCGGCACGCCGAAGGAATTGCCGTAGCCGCCGACGCCCGAAACCACGCCGGCAACGAGATGCCGGGTCTTGGGATGATCCGGCGCGCCGAAGCGCAGCGCGTTCATCGCCGCCACCGGCCTGGCGCCCATGGTGAAGACGTCGCGCAGGATGCCGCCGACGCCGGTCGCCGCACCCTGATAGGGCTCGATGTAGGACGGATGGTTGTGGCTCTCCATCTTGAACACGACGCAGTCGCCGTCGCCGATATCGACCACGCCGGCATTCTCGCCGGGACCCTGGATGACCCGCGGGCCGCTGGTCGGCAGGGTGCGCAGCCATTTCTTCGAGGATTTGTAGGAGCAGTGCTCGTTCCACATCGCCGAGAAGATGCCGAGTTCGGTGAAGCTTGGTTCGCGGCCGACCAGATCGAGGATGCGCTGGTATTCGTCGGGCTTCAGCCCATGCGCGGCGACGAGCTCGGGGGTGATCGGCACGGAATTGGAAATAGTCATGAGCGGCGATTTTTGTCCGTGGGAGAGGGGAGCTTCCTTGAGTCTCCTCTTATCGCAAGCTTTCGCGCGATACACCCCATCGGATGACGAAAAACGCCGGAAAACTGCCTCTGCGGAGATGCCCAGGCTCTGGGGCCCGCCGGCTTGATCAGGAAAAACTGTCGTAGCCGGCGCGGCCTTCGTCGAGCAGGCGGCGGATGACGGCGACGCCGCCGGCGACATCCTTGCTTTGCCGGGGCTGCGACACGCCAAAGCGCACGCCGTGAAAGACCTGCTCGGAGCGGCCGGCCTTGAACTCGTCCTCGTCGTCGATGAGCACGCCTTGCGCCAGGCAGGCGTTCTTGAAGGTGCCGGACAGCCACGGGTCCGGCAAGGTCAGCCAGACGAAGGGCACGTTGTCCCTTGCCTTGATGTCGAACCCCGCCAGCACGTCGCGCACGATGGCGAGGCGCGCCTGGATTTCGGCGATGCCGCGCTTGCGGATCTCGCCCGCCTGGCCCGACGTCACCAGCCTTGCGCCGACCTCGGCCAGCAGGAAAGGCAGGCCGCCGGTCATCATCTTGTGGGCGACGCGGATGCGGTGGCGATAGGCCGGCGGGCAGGAAAGCCAGCCGCCGCGCACGCCGGCGGCGACTGATTTGGACAGGCCGCCGGCGACGATGGTGCGCTCCGGCGCATATTCGGCCAGCAGCGGCGTCGGGTCGTCGGTGAGTTCGCCGTAAAGATCGTCCTCGATCAGCGCGACATTGTACTCGCGCGCAATCGTCGCGATCGCCTGCCGCCGCTCCGCCGACAGGGTCACCAGCGTCGGGTTCTTCGCGGTCGGCATCAGGAACATCACCTTTGGATGTTTCTGCGCGCAGACGCGCTCGAAATCGTCCGGGTCGATACCGTTGTCGTCGGTCAGAACCAGCGCAATGCGGCGCCCGATCAGCCCCGCGCTGCGCGCGATTTGCGAATAGGTGAGGTGCTCGAAGACGACGTAATCGCCGGGCATGGTCAGCGCCGCGATCGCAGCCATGACCGCGGCGTGGGTGCCCAGCGTCGGCACGATCGAATCGGGCGAGGGGCGGAAGGCGTTGCGCGCCAGCCAGCGGCTGCCAGCCTCGTACCAGCGTTCGGGAAAATCCCGCGTATAGCTCGAAATGTCGTGCGGATGCTCCTGCGCCGTGCGCGCCAGCACGTCGGCGATCACCGCGCCCTGGCCGACATCGGGCGCGGCGGTGCTGTCGAAACGCAGCTTGCCGCTCGGCGCGTCGATGAGGCGCGTGCCTTGCAAGCCTGCCTCGACATCGGGTTTCGGGGTCTCCGTCCGCTGGCCGAGCACATAGGTGCCGCGGCCAACCTCGCCGCTCACCAGACCCCGCTCGCGCAGCAGTTGATAGGCCCTGCCGATGGTGCCGACCGTTGTGCCGATGTCATAGGCGAGGTCGCGCTGCGGCGGCAGTTTTGCACCGGCATCGATGACGCCCTTGTCGATATCTGACTCAATGCTGTCAGCAAGACGCTGATAGAGCGGACCGGAGCCAGAGGAAAGATCGGGGAGCCAATTTGTCATGGTGACAATTTTCTATATTGCACCGCGCGATGAGTCAATCCATATCGAGCCGGCGATTGGAAAGGTACAATTGAGACAAGGCAGAACGGAAATGGATACAATCGAGACAATTCGCTACGCTCGCCCGGCTGTTGGCGCGCAGACCGAGCCCTTGGCCCATCGCGGCTTCGTCGGTCGCTTCGTGGTTGTGCTCCGTTCCATCGCGAGGCAGATTGACCGCATGCTCGAACGTCGGCGCGGCCGCCTTGCGCTGCTGGAGATGACGGACGAGCAGCTCAAGGATATCGGCGTCTCGCGCTGCGACGCCCATCGCGAAGGCATCCGGGCGTTCTGGGAGTGATGCCTATCGGCTGCTCGGTTGGATGCCGGTTGCGGGTTTTCCCCGCAATCGGCCGATGCCGTGATCGATTAGCACGGCAAGCACGCTCAATCCGACGAATAACGCCGTGACGCCCAGGGCCGAAACGGCGACGCTGGCCGCGCCGTTCTTGGCGACGTCGAGGAACGGATAAGGTACTTCGCCGGCGAGGGGCGCGCGTATCAGCGCGTAGGCGAGATAGGCTACCGGGTAGATCATCCACCAGGCGATGTCGCTCCACTGCCGCCTGCCATCGGCGCCCGCCACCAGCCACCACAGCACGAACATCACCGGCGTCACATAGTGCAAAAGGACGTCGCAGAGCAGGAACAAGCCCTGCGGCTGCCAGAGCCTCGCCAGAACCGTGGCGTAGACGATGAAAACCAGGGTTATGGCCACCGCCACGCCGGTCCGCATCCGCTGCCCGGCAAAGGCCGGGAACCAGGCATAGCCGGCGGGTGACAGCAGCGAAGCGTGCACCATCACCGCCGCGATGTTGGTCAGGATGGTGAAGAAGCTGAAATAGAAGACGATCGAGCCGAGCAAGCCACGGCCTGCGGCCATGGATGCCGGCATGGTGATGGCGAATTGCAGGACAAGCGCAATCAGCCCGACAACCAGCCCCGCGATCTGCAGGAACCGGCCCATCGCAACCTCACGCGGCAGCCGAGCAGGACGGATTGCCGGCCTGCCAGCGGGCGATGTCGGCGCCGATGCGCGCGCCGAGTGGCTCATTCATCAGCGGCCCGAACACGTCGACGCGGCTGGAACTGCCTTGCGCCTGCACGACCAGCAGCGGCTTGCCGCCATAATGTTTTGCCGGCACCAGCAGGAAGCGCGGCGTGCCGCTGTAGGAATTGAGCTCGTTCGCCATCTGGTAGGCCTTGAAGGCCGGGTCCTTGCTGGCGATCCAGCATTTGTGCGCGGCGATGGCGACCTGCTCCATGGCAAGCAGAGAGGCGCTCTTGCCTGACGGAACCGGCGTTGACTTGGGGCTGGACTGGCAGGAAGCCAAGGCAAGCCCGGCGGCGGCCAGGAGAGCAAGGCGAGCAATCGTCGGTTCCATGGTCAGTCCGCCCCCCGCGTTCCGATAAGATGTTGTTCCGATAGGATGTTAAAGGATCAAGCCGCGATGCCGAGCGCGCTCTCGAACAGCGCTCGCCCGTCATTGCCGCCATGCGCCGCTTCGATCAGATTCTCGGGATGCGGCATCAGGCCGAGCACGTTGCCCTTGTCGTTGACGATGCCGGCGATGTCGTTGATCGAGCCGTTGGGATTGGTGCCTTCGGCATAGCGGAACACCACCTGGCCTTCGCCTTCGAGGCGGGCGAGCGTCTCGGCGTCGGCGAAGTAATTGCCGTCATGATGCGCCACCGGCGAGCGGATGACCTGTCCGGGCTGATAGCCGCGCGTGAACATGGTGTTGGCGTTGGCGATTTCAAGCTTCACCTGGCGGCAAACGAACTTCAGCGAGGCGTTGCGCATCAGCGCTCCGGGCAGCAATCCCGCCTCGACCAGGATCTGGAAGCCGTTACAGACGCCGACGACGGTCACGCCCTTGGCGGCTTTTTCGGCGACCGCCCGCATCACCGGCATGCGCGCCGCGATCGCGCCGCAGCGCAGATAGTCGCCGAAGGAGAAGCCGCCGGGGATGGCGATCAGATCGACATCGGGGATTTCCGTGTCGGTCTGCCAGACGGTCGCCGGCGCCTGGCCGGAAATCTTGGTCAGCGCCGCGATCATGTCGCGATCGCGGTTGAGGCCAGGCAGGAGGACGACGGCTGATTTCATTGTCAGGCAATCTCCACCGCGTAGTTCTCGATCACCGTGTTCGCCAGAAGCTTGTCGCACATGGCCTTGAGGTCGGCTTCGGCCTTGGCTTTGTCGGCTCCGGTGAGCTCGATGTCGAACACCTTGCCCTGGCGCACCTGGCCGACGCCGTCGAAGCCCAGCCCGGAGAGCGCGTGCTCGATCGCCTTGCCCTGCGGGTCGAGGACGCCGTTCTTGAGGGTCACGGTGATACGGGCTTTCATCAATGCTCCTGGGAGATCGTCGTTTGGCAAAAAAGGCCTGCCATTGTCTGGCAGGCCCGTCAGTACTTTAGTGCTTCAGGCCCTTGGGCGCCTCGGAGGAAGCGACGAGCACGGGACCTGTCGGGCGCGGCGGCTCGTTCTCGTTGATGATGCCGAGACGGCGGGCAACTTCCTGGTACGCCTCGACCAAGCCGCCCATGTCGCGGCGGAAACGGTCCTTGTCGAGCTTGTCCTGTGTGGCGACGTCCCACAGCCGGCAGGAATCCGGCGAGATCTCGTCGGCGACGACGATGCGCATCATGTCGCCCTCGAACAGGCGGCCGCATTCGATCTTGAAGTCGACGAGCTGGATGCCGACGCCGAGGAACAGGCCGGAGAGAAAGTCGTTGACGCGGATGGCCAAGGCCATGATGTCGTCGATTTCCTGCGGGCTTGCCCAGCCGAAGGCGGTGATGTGCTCTTCCGACACCATCGGGTCGTCGAGCGCGTCGGCCTTGTAGTAGAATTCGATGATCGAGCGCGGCAGCACGGTGCCTTCCTCGATGCCGAGGCGCTTGGACAGCGAGCCGGCGGCGACGTTGCGCACGACGACCTCGAGCGGAATGATCTCGACTTCCTTGATCAACTGCTCACGCATGTTGAGCCGGCGGATGAAATGGGTCGGGATGCCCATGCGGTTCAAGTGATTGAAGATGTGCTCGGAAATGCGGTTGTTGAGCACGCCCTTGCCATCGACCACTTCATGCTTCTTCTTGTTGAAGGCGGTGGCATCGTCCTTGAAAAACTGGATCAGCGTCCCCGGCTCAGGTCCCTCATAGAGGATCTTGGCCTTGCCTTCGTAGATGCGGCGGCGATTTTTCATCTGATTTTTTCTCTGGATCTGCGGGCAGGCGGCAAGTGACCAGTTCCTGTCCGTTTGCCTAAGTTAGTATGGCGAAGGCGGCGTTCAATGCCGGTGTTATCGCAATCGTCCTGTTTGCTCAATCGGCAAATCCCGCCAATCAACCGCTTTCGGAACCGAAATGCCGCAGCGCAGCATGCGACGAAGCATATTGACCGGCTCGCGGCCTTTTGGTTTGTGCTTGCCCATCACACATATTCATCGCCAAGCGAATCGGATTGATCGGAGGGACGTCATGAGCAGCATGAAAGACCGCGAAGAGGGCTTCGAGCGCAAATTCGCCTTTGACGAGGAACTTCGCTTCAAGGCCTCGGCGCGCCGCAACAAGGCGCTTGGGCTGTGGGCCGCCGAGAAACTCGGCAAGTCCGGCGCCGATGCCGAAGCCTATGCCAAGGAAGTGGTGGTCTCCGATATCGAGGAAGCGGGCGACCACGACGTCTTCCGCAAGATCCGCAAGGATTTCGACGCCGCCGGCGTCAATCAGTCCGACCATCAGATCCGCCGCACCATGGACGAGTTGATGGCGCAGGCGATCGAGCAGATCAAGAACACCTGAGGCTGTATGGGCATGATGTCGCCGGAAAACCGCTTCACGCTTTTCGGCATCATCCCCTATCTCTTTGTTTTTACGCAATTCCGGACGGAAAACCGTTACACACTTTTCCTGGAATTGCTCTGACTGGACCAATCGACCGCCCGGCCAAACCGGGCGGTTTTTCTTTGCCTTAGCGTCGTTTCCGGCCGAAACTGCGGATTGTTAACAAGGAAAGTTCCGATGTCGCTCAAATCCCGCCTGGCCGCCGACGAAACGCTTTTCACCGCATGGTCGGGCGTGCCGGATGCGCTGACGGTCGAGATCATCGCCAAGCAGGGTTTCGATGCGGTCACCCTCGACATGCAGCATGGCGGCCATCACGAGGACAGCGTGCTGCGCGGCCTGGTGCCGGTGCTGGCCGCCAACAAGCCGGCGCTGGTGCGCATTCCGGTCGGGCGCTTCGACATGGCGAGCCGCGCGCTCGATTTCGGGGCCGAGGCGGTGATCGCGCCGATGGTGAACTCCGTGGCCGATGCAAGGCAGTTCGCCGCCGCGATGAAATACCCGCCGCTGGGCGAGCGTTCCTGGGGGCCGACTTATGCCTTCCCGCGTCACGGCAAGGGCGACCATGCCGAATGGCTGCGCGATACGAACCAGCGCACCATGGCTTTTGCCATGGTCGAGACGCGGGCGGCCCTCGAGGCGCTGGACGGTATTTTGGATACGCCCGGCATCGACGGCATCTTCGTCGGCCCGTCGGATTTCTCGATCGCCTGGTCGAACGGCGCCACCGTCAGTTCGACGCTGGAAAGCATGATGGAGACGGTCGCGTCGATCGCCGAGCGGACACGCAAGGCCGGCAAGCATGCCGCGATCTATGTCATCGAACCGGCGATCGCCGGGCGGGTCGTTTCGATGGGCTTCCGGCTGCTCGCCATGGGCTCGGACCACACGCTGATTTCACTCGGCGCGAAGACGCTGCTGAAGAGCATGCGGGATTCGATCGGCTCCTAGACGCCGATCAGGGTTCTTTCAGTTCCGTCAGAAACTTGGCGAACGTCATCGAACCCTCGGGCCAGGGGCCAAAACCCGCGTCGTGGTTGAGATGGCCGGCTTCGCCGGCGTCGATGAAGAGCGATCCCCAGGCGGCGGCAATGTCCTCGGCGACCGCGAAAGCGCAAAACGGATCGTTGCGGCTGGCGATCACGATGGACGGAAAGGGCAGGGGATCGCGCGAATAAGGGCCAAAGGTCATCAGATGTTTCGGCCTGATTTCCGGATTGGAGACATCCGGCGGCGCGACGAAGAAGGCGCCGGCGACCGGCTTCCTGAATTGCGGGATGGCCTGCACCGCGGCCGCGACGCCAAGCGAGTGCGCAACGAGAACCACCGGCCGCTCGGCCTCGTTGACGGCGTTCGCTACGCTCGCCGTCCAGTCCTCGCGCACGGGCTTGGTCCATTCCGCCTGCTCGACACGGCGCGCCGTCGACAGTTTTGACTGCCAGCGGGTCTGCCAATGCTCGGGACCGGAATTGGTGTAGCCCGGCACGATCAGAATATCTGCGTCTTTGACTTTCATGGCGCCGATGTAGCGAGCGGTCTTCTCGGCTGCAACCCTGTCGCCTATATCGGCGTGATCACAATTGTGAACAACTTGTTCGACTCTTGCTCTCTTGTGTGAACGATCGCAATCGACGATTTGGAGGGGAAGAAGAGGTGGCGGCCTGCAAATCCCATTTCGGGAAGAGGCGACGCCCGAACGGAGAGTTTGATGAGCGAGCTGCCTTTTGCCGCGACCACCCCGGTCAGCGTTTCGCGTGTCGGGCTGAAGGCGCGGGACGCCGAGAGCCTTGCTGCCTATTATCGCGCGGTCGTCGGCCTGCAGGAATTGAGCCGCGCCGATGGCGCGATCACGCTTGGCGCCGCCAACCGGCCGCTGTTGGTGCTTGAACAGGATTCTTCGGCCAAGCCGGACGATCCGCGCAGCGCCGGGCTTTTCCACACCGCTTTCCTTTTGCCATCGCGCGCCGATCTTGGCCGCTGGATCAGCCACGCCGCCGCCAGCCGCATCGGTATCGAGGGCGCTTCCGACCATCTGGTCAGCGAGGCGCTTTACCTGACCGACCCGGAGGGCAATGGCATCGAGATCTATGCGGACCGCCGCCCGCAGGACTGGAAGTGGAACGGCGACAAGATCGCCATGGCGACCGAGCGGCTGAACCTGCCGGCGGTGGTGGGCAGCGTGCCGGCGGGCGATGCGGGCTGGCAAGGCGCACCGGAAAACACCATTGTCGGCCATGTGCATCTGCGCGTCGGGCGGCCGGAAGATGCGGAGGCTTGGTGGCATGACCAGTTCGGCTTCGACACGGTGGCGAAATATGGCAGCCAGGCGGTGTTCTTGTCGTCCGGCCATTACCACCACCATATCGGCGCCAATGCCTGGCAGAGCGCCGGCGCCGGCCGCCGCGACCCCTCCCGCTCGGGCCTCGCCTGGGTCGAGATGCGTTCGGACAATGTGAAGGAAGAGACGAGCCGAGAGGACCCGTGGGGCACGGTGATCAGGGCTGTGCCTGGGAAGGCTTGACCGGGCGTCGGTGACAGCGTCTTTCTCCCCGTCACTATACGGGAGAAATGCCCGGCAGGGCAATGCGGGGCAGCGCCGGCGTCAGGATGTTTCACGACAGACGGGTGCGATAGTCACCGAAGTCGGCGCCGCCCCTCATCCGCCCTTCGGGCACCTTCTCCCCGTATAGAGACGGGGCGAAAGAAAGATCAAGCTTCCCCGAACACCCGCCTGAAGATCGTGTCGACATGCTTGGTGTGATAGCCGAGATCGAATTTCTCGCGGATATCTGCTTCCGAAAGGGCCGCCGTCACGTCCTTGTCGGCAAGCAGTTCCTCAAGGAAATCGGCGCCGTGTTCCCAGACCTTCATGGCGTTGCGCTGCACCAGGCGGTAGGAGTCCTCGCGCGACAGGCCGGCCTGGGTCAGCGCCAGAAGCACGCGCTGCGAGTGCACCAGCCCGCGGAACTTGTTGAGGTTCTTCTCCATGTTCTCGGGGTAGACGAGCAGCTTGTCGACGACGCCGGTCAGGCGCGCCAGCGCGAAGTCCAGCGTCACCGTCGCGTCCGGCCCGATCATGCGCTCGACCGAGGAATGCGAAATGTCACGCTCGTGCCAGAGCGCCACGTCTTCCATGGCCGGCAACGCCATCGAACGCACCATGCGGGCAAGGCCGGTGAGATTCTCGGTCAGCACCGGGTTGCGCTTGTGCGGCATCGCCGACGAGCCCTTCTGCCCCGGCGAGAAATACTCTTCCGCTTCCAGCACCTCGGTGCGCTGCAGATGGCGGATTTCGACCGCGAGGCGTTCGACCGAGGAGGCGATGACGCCGAGCGTGGCAAAGAACATGGCATGGCGGTCGCGCGGGATGACCTGGGTGGACACCGGTTCCGGCTTCAGCCCAAGCTTTGCCGCCACATGCTCTTCGACATAAGGCTCGATGTTGGCGAAAGTGCCGACCGCGCCGGAAATGGCGCAGGTGGCGATGTCTTCCCGCGCGTGCACCAGCCGCTCGCGGCAGCGCGAGAATTCGGCATAGGCCTGCGCCAGCTTGACGCCGAAGGTGGTCGGCTCGGCATGGATGCCGTGGCTGCGGCCGATGGTGACGGTGTCCTTGTGCTCGAAAGCACGGCGCTTCAGCGCCGCGAGCAGGGCGTCTATATCGGCAAGCAGGATGTCGCTGGCCCGCGTCAACTGCACGGCAAGACAGGTGTCGAGCACATCCGACGACGTCATGCCCTGGTGGATGAAGCGGGCATCCGGTCCGACGAATTCGGCGAGATGGGTCAGGAAAGCGATGACGTCATGCTTGGTCACGCGCTCGATCTCGTCGATCTTGGCGACGTCGAATTTGGCAGCGCCGCCTTTCTCCCAGATGGTCCTTGCCGCTTCCTTCGGAATGACGCCTAACTCCGCCAGCGCATCGCAGGCATGCGCCTCGATCTCGAACCAGATGCGGAAGCGGGTTTCGGGCGACCAGATGGCGACCATTTCCGGTCGGGAATAGCGAGGGATCATCCGTTTTTTGAGTCCTGATGGGAAAAAGCGTTGGCCGCGTCCTAACAGAGGCGGCCCCGATGCTCAACGCCGCTGCCGCGCAAACCAGATACTTGCCGTGACAAGCGCTGCAAAACCCAGCGGAAAATAGAGCCGCACGCCGAGCACGACGAACTGATAGAGCGCGGTCAGCATGGTGAAGGCGAATTCAAACGCCCAGGTCAGCGTGAATGCCGACGCGTGCCATTCGGCATAGTAGGAGCGATATTGCAGCGCGAACAGGCCGCCGGTGAAGGCGAGCGTTGCCGCCAGAAGCGACACGAATGCCGCAGCGAAGGCTGTTTCCCAAAGACGGCCGCGAGAAAACCAGTCTGGCCAGCGTCAATCCAACCGGGAAGGCAAGCACGCCGCCAAGACCATAAAACAGCGCGACAAAGCGGATCCTGTCGGGCGTCTCCCAGGCGGCCAGCAGAAGATTTGCCAGCGCACCCGCACCCATGGCGGCGGCCCAGAGCAAAGTTCCAACAACAGTCTCGCTTGCCGACGGAACGGCGGCGCGCAACCGATCTGGGAGACCGCAGCGCAGGGGAACTTGCTGCAGCGGCATCATGGGCGGCAAGCCGTAGCGCGCGTCGGGTGGCCGGGCAGGCTGGGCGTAATTCGCATGACATCTGTCTCATCAGCGTCATGGCTATCACGTCATGGTGAACGAGACGTGCCGTGCGATGCATCCAATCTGGCGTTCATTTGTTATTGTCGGCCGTCTCGCATCCGAAAGGGCAAATCGCCATCCAGCGGAGGACCAGCATGAGCACCGACATCAGCAAGATACGCGGACATATGGAAGTGATAGGCGCCGATGGCGTCCATATCGGCTCCGTCGACAAGGTCGAGGGTGACCGGATCAAGCTGACCAAGGCTGACAGCGGCATGGGCTCGCACAAGGGCCATCACCACTACATTTCGCTTGCCCTGGTCGCGGAGATCGACGGGCAGAAGGTATGGCTCTCCGCGAATTCCGATGTCGCCGTTACCTTCGAGGAAGAGAAATCCGATCCGACTTGATTAGCCGTCAACGCGACGACCAGACCGGAAACAGGTCGCCGTTCGCGGGTGTCGCGGCATATACGCCGCGGCTGATCGCGCGCGCCATGGTGGCGCCGGCCGCCGCGAACAGGTCGATCGCGGCGTCGGCGCCGAGTTCTTTTCCGCTCCGGCCCGTCGCCAGCGCGAACACCAGATCGCCGTCGGCCGGCGTATGCGTCGGCCAGATGGCGCGGGCGAAGCCGTCATGCGCCGAGATCGCCAGCCGCTTGGCCGCGGCCTTGGTCATGACGGCGTCCGTGGCGATGACGGCGATGGTGGTGCTGCCGGCTTCCCCATGCCCGCCGACGCGCCTGTCGCGGTATTTCAGCAGGATCTTCCTGGCCTCTTCGGGCATCGGCGCGGGATAACCCAGGCCGCCGAACTCGTCGCCGATCTCGAAGGGCGCTGCCCAGAAATGGCGGCTGCGGCCGACCGTCACCGAGCCGGTCGGGTTGACGGCGGCAAGCGCGCCGATGGTGACGCCGCTGTCGAGCACCGTCGAGGCCGAGCCCAGCCCGCCTTTCAGCCCGGAGCTCAGCGCGCCAGTGCCGGCGCCAGCCGTGCCGATTTCGAAATCCACTGTCGCCGCCTGGACAGCCTCATAGCCGAGGTCGCGATAGGGCGGATAACGGCCCCAATCCTTGTCGCCGCCGTTGCGCAGGTCGAACAGGATCGCGGCCGGCACGATCGGCACGCGGAAACCGCCGACCTCGACACCGATATCCTTTTCGCGCAGCGCCGCCTGCACGCCGGAGGCGGCGTCGAGGCCAAAGGCCGAGCCGCCGGACAGAACGATGGCATGGACCGTCGCGATCGAATTCTGCGGCTCGAGCAGATCGGTCTCGCGCGTGCCTGGCGCGCCGCCCAGCACCTGGAAGCCGGCCACGGCAGGCTCATCGCACAGCACCACCGTGACGCCGGATTTCAGCCCGGCGTCGGCTGTACTGCCGACGCTGAGGCCGGCAACGTCGGTGATGAGGTTGCGCGGTCCGGTGCGGAACATCACTTGTCCTCCAGCGGTACGAAATGCGTGCCGTCGAAGCGGAAGACGCGGAACGGGTTCTGGGTGAGGTCGCCCTTGTCGTCAAAGCGAATGGTGCCGATCGCGGTGGTGAAATCATGGCCGGTCAGCGCATCGGCGAGTGGCTGGCCGGAGCTTTCCGCATCGGCTGTCGCGGCCTTGGCGACCTCGACCGCCGCATAGGCCGGCAGCGTGTAGCCGTCGGGCACGATGTTCTTCGCGGCGAAAGCCTGCACCACGTTGGGATCGGCGACCTCCGACCATTCCGGTGGGGCGATCATCAGTGTGCCGACGGTGTAGGGCACATCGCCCTGCGGCGTACGAAGGTTCTCGCCGCCGGCAAAGGTGATGCCGGCATCGAGCTGGGCGGCGTCGCGGCCCATGATGGCGATGTCGTCGCCGTCGCCGCCGGCGAACACCTTTGTCGCGCCGGCCTTCTTCAGCCGGCCGACCAGTCCGATCTGGTTGTCGAGCTGCGGCCGGAACGTGTCGACGAAGGCAGGTTTCAGCGCCGCCTGCTCGGCCGCGGCGCGAAAGGTCTCGGCGATCTCGCGGCCATAGATGGTGCCGTCGTCGACGATGGCGAACAGGTCGTCGCGCCAGAGCTGGGTGAGCTTGGCGGCGACCGCATTGCGCTCATCGTCGCCACGCGGGCCGAGCCGGTAGACCGGCCAGCCGGTCTTGGCGCGCCGGTCGGTCAGGCCTTCGGTGCGCACGCCGACGGTGATCACCGGTATGTTGGCGTCCTTCAGGATCGGCAGCGCGGCCTCGATCGCCTCTGTGCAGAGGAAGCCGACCACGACATTGGCCTTGGCGTCGACGAATTCCCTTGCCGCCGCGGCGCCGCCCTCGGCGGTGCAGGCATCGTCGACGGCCTTGAACGCGATGCCGTTTGCCTCGGCTGCCAGGCCGGCGCCGGCCTCGACCTGTTTGCCGAGGATCGCCGATGGACCGGAAAGCGGCGCGGCAACGCCGACCAGCGTCTCGGCGTCGGCGTTGGCTGCCAGCCAAAACAACGCGGCTATCGCCGTCGTCAGCGCGGCTATTGTCGTCGTCAGAAGGCGCATTCGGGCGAAGAGGTCCTCCGTGCCGGGCGTATGGTTCCGACACTATTCCAAGAAAGACCTAAAGGCTGGCTAAGCGCCGCGCAACACGCGAATTTGCGGATTGCAGTCAAGCACTTCGCCCGTGCTATGCAACTTGTGGCATGCAATATGCCGCCATATATAACGAACTGGTTCCGACAGGTGGATTATCAGGTGCTGAAGATCAATGATATCGGGCCGCAGCACTATCGCGATGCGATGGCGCATTTTGCCGGCCATGTGCATGTGGTGACGACCGACGGGCCCGGCGGCAAGAGGGGCGCGACGGTGATCGCCGCCTGTTCGGTTTCGGACACGCCGCCGACGGTGCTGGTTTGCCTCAACCGCGAGAACGCCAAGAACGAAGCTTTCGTCAAGAACGGCAAGTTCGCGCTCAACACGCTCGCATCCGACCAGGAAGCCGTCTCGGTCGGCTTTTCGGGCGTCACTGGCCTGCCGGCAGAGGAGCGCTTCGCGCTTGCCGAGTGGGACGTGATCTCGACCGGCGCGCCGACGCTGAAAGGCGCCCTTGCGGTGTTCGACTGCGAGATCATCGATGCCAAGGACCTTGCCACCCACCGTGTGCTTTTTGGCAAGGTGACAGGCCTGCGCATCGGCGATAATTTGCGCCCGCTGATCTACCACAACCGCGGCTATCACGTTCTTTGAAACGGGCAAGCGGGATCCACGGAGACAAGATGACCGCGCCGCGCCCCGCGCCGAGATCGATCGACGAAACGCTCGATCTTTTGACCGGCGCGGATTATGTCGCGGACCGTTCGCTGGCGACCGTGCTGTTTTTATCGCTGCGCATGAAGCGGCCCTTGTTTCTCGAAGGCGAGGCGGGTGTCGGCAAGACCGAGATCGCCAAGGTCCTGGCCGACGCGCTTGGTCGCCGGCTGATCCGCCTGCAATGCTATGAAGGGCTCGACGTCTCCTCGGCCGTCTATGAATGGAATTATGCCGCGCAGATGATCGAGATTCGCATGGAGGAGGCGGCGGGCAAGGTCGTGCGCTCCGACATGGAGCGGAACGTCTTTTCCGAGAAATACCTGATCCGCCGTCCGGTGCTCGATGCGCTGACCGGCAAGGCGGGCGAGGCGCCGGTGTTCCTCATCGACGAACTGGACCGCACGGACGAAGCGTTCGAGGCGTTCCTGCTCGAAATCCTGTCGGACTTCCAGGTGACCGTCCCGGAGCTCGGCACGATCAAGGCGGAAGAGCCGCCGATCGTCATCATCACAACCAACCGCACGCGCGAGATCCACGACGCGCTGAAGCGTCGCTGCCTCTATCATTGGGTCGATTACCCGAATGCCGAGCGCGAACTGGAGATCGTGCGCCGCAAGGTGCCGCAGGCGAACCGCCGGCTGTCGGCGGAGGTCGTGTCCTTCATCCAGAAGCTGCGCCAGGTCGAGCTGTTCAAGGCGCCTGGCGTCGCCGAAACCATCGATTGGGCCGGCGCGCTGACAGAACTCGACAAGGTGGCGCTCGATCCGGAGACCGTGTCGGACACGATCGGCGTGCTCTTGAAGTACCAGGACGACATCGCCCGTATCGGCGAGGGCGAGGGCCGGCGCATCCTCAATGAGGTGAAGGCCGAGCTTTCGGCGGCGGAGTAGGCGCGATGCCGTTGCCGCGTCCGGAACCCAGGGAGGCGACGGCTGACGGGCGCATCGCCGACAACATCGTCTATTTCGCGCGGGCGCTGCGCAAGGCCGGCATGCGCGTTGGCCCGGCCTCGGTGAAAGACGCCATCGAGGCGGTGCTCGCTGCCGGCATCGGCTCGCGCGACGATTTCTATTGGACGCTGCATGCGGTGCTCGTCTCGCGGCACGAGGATCATCCTGTCTTCGACGAGGCCTTCCGCCTGTTCTGGAAATCGCGTGAGTTGATCGAGAAGCTGCTGGCGATGTTTTCGCCGGTCGCGCCGGACGACCGCGAAAAGCAGAAGCCGCGCACGGCCGAGAACCGGGTCAGCCAGGCGATGTTCGAAGGCCATCGGAAGAACCAGCCCGTACGCGAAGTGCCGGAGATCGAAGTCGATGCGCGCCTCACCTTTTCCGGCAACGAGGTGCTGCGGGGCAAGGATTTTGCGCAGATGGATGCAGCGGAAATGGCCGGTGCCAAAAAGGCGATCGCGGCCTTGCGCCTACCCTTCGATCTGATCCGCACGCGGCGCTTCAAGGCCGCCGCGCAGGGGCGCCGCATCGATCCGCGCGCCATGATGCGCTCGGCCGCCCGCACCGGCGGTGAGCTTATCCTGCCAAAATTCCGGTCGCCGCGCGAAGTGCATCCGCCACTGGTGGTGCTGGCCGACATTTCCGGCTCGATGAGCCAGTACACGCGCATCTTCCTGCATTTCCTGCACGCATTGACGGAAAAACGCCGGCGCGTGCATGCCTTCGTCTTCGGCACGCGGCTGACCAACCTGACCCGCCAGATGCGCCATCGCGATCCGGACGAGGCGCTGGCCGATTGCTCGGCGGCGGTGAAGGACTGGTCGGGCGGCACCCGCATCGGCGACACGCTCGCCGAGTTCAACCGGTTGTGGTCGCGGCGCGTGCTCGGGCAGGGCGCGGTTGTGCTCCTCATCACCGATGGGCTGGAGCGCGACGACGTCACCGGCCTTTCGCAGGAGATGGAGCGGCTGCATAAATCCTGCCGGCGGCTGATTTGGCTCAATCCGCTGTTGCGCTTCGACGGGTTTGAGGCGCGCGCCCGCGGCGTCAAGGCGATGCTGCCGCATGTCGACGAGTTCCGGACGGTGCACAATCTCGATGCGCTGGCCGATCTTTGCGCCTCGCTCGACCAGCGGCCGGCGGCTTCGGTCGATCCGCGCCGCTGGCTGCGAACTGGCGGGAGGCAGGCCGCATAGCCATATGTTTCCTTGGGGACGTAACGTTTCCCTTAGGGAAAACTAAAGTTTCCCTTGAAAAACAGACTATGTGAGAAGCGACGATGGATGAGAGCATTTATCTCGATGAAGCCCGCGATCCCCTGATCATCGCGGAAGGCTGGATGAAGGACGGCAAGGATGTCGCCATCGCGACCGTGGTCGAGACCTGGGGTTCGGCGCCACGTCCGGTCGGCAGCCATCTGGTCATCGACGCCGATGGGAATTTCCATGGCTCGGTCTCCGGCGGTTGCGTCGAGGGCGCCGTGGTGACCGAGGCGATCGACGTCATCGACAGTGGCCAGGCCAGGATGCTGGAGTTCGGTGTTGCCGACGAGACCGCCTGGCAGGTAGGCCTTTCCTGCGGCGGCCGCATCAAGGTCTATGTCGAGCGGCTGGGCTGACCATCGTGGATCCGTATGTCCTGAAGACACTCAACGAAGAACGCCGCGCCCGCCGCGCCGCGGTGCTGGTTACCGACCTTGGCGACAGCCGCGACCGCATCGTGCGCGAGGGCGACCATGTTGCGGGCGATCTCGGGGCGGCAATCGCCAATGCGTTCCGCACCGGCAATTCAAGGTCGGTGGAGGCGGAAGGGCGGACCTTCTTTCTCAACGCGCATCTGCCGCGCCCACGCCTCGTGGTGATCGGCGCCGTGCATATCAGCCAGGCGCTGGCGCCGATGGCAAGGATCGCCGGCTATCCCGTCGAGATCATCGACCCGCGCACCGCCTTCGCCACACCGGAACGCTTTCCCGATGTCGCGCTGCATGCCGAATGGCCGCAGGATGTGCTGAAGCGCGCGCCGCTCGACAGCTATACCGCGCTCGCCGCCGTGACCCACGATCCGAAGATCGACGATTTCGCGCTGAAGGCGGCGCTCGACGCGCGGTGCTTCTATGTCGGGGCGCTCGGCAGCCGCAAGACCCACGCCAAGCGTATCGAACGCCTGCTGGCGCTCGGCGCCGGCGCCGACCAGATCGCCCGCATCCACGCGCCGATCGGCCTCGATATCGGTGCTGCCAGTCCGGCCGAGATCGCCGTCGCCGTCCTTGCGCAGACCATCCACGCCTTCCGCTCGCGCGGTCTCGAAGCGAAAGGCGCCGTGGCGTGAAATTCGGACCGGTTCCGATCGATGAGGCGGAAGGGGCGGTGCTGGCGCATGCGACCGCCGCCGGTGAAAAACGGTTCCGCAAGGCGCACCGGCTGAGCCGTGAGGACGTCGCGGCGCTCAAAGCCGCGGGCATCGGTGAAGTCGTCGCCGCGGTTCTTGCCGAGGACGATCTCGGCGAGGATGCCGCCGCCGCCAGGATCGCCGCCGCCATGAGCCACCGCAACATCGAGGTCAAGCCGGCCGCGACCGGGCGGGTGAATTTGCATGCGGGAGCCGCAGGCGTCTTTACCGTCGACGCCGGAATGATCGATGCCATCAATGCCGTCGACCCGGCCATCACCATCGCGACGCTGGCGCAGCATGCGCCGGTCGAGAAGGGCCAGATGGTGGCGACTGTGAAGATCATCCCCTTTGCCGTCGCCGTAAGCCTGGTGGACAGCGTGGCGAGGATCTGCGCCGGCCGCGAGATCTTTGCCGTCAACGCCTATCGCCCCATCACCGTCGGCGTCATCCAGACGGTGCTTCCCGGCGTCAAGCCGAGCGTGCTCGACAAGACGTTACGCGTCACCGAGGCGCGGCTGGCGCGTTCCGGCGGCCGGCTGACGGCCGAACGGCGCACGCCGCACGAGATTGCGCCCGTCGCGGCGGCCGCAACCCAGCTGGCGCGCGACAACGACATGGTGGTGATTTTCGGGGCATCGGCGATGAGCGACTTCGCCGATGTCGTGCCGGCCGCGATCGAGCGCGCAGGCGGTACAGTCGTCCGCGCGGGCATGCCGGTCGATCCCGGCAATCTGCTGGTGCTGGGAACGCTCGACGGCAAGCGCGTCGTTGGCGCGCCGGGATGCGCGCGCAGCCCGAAGGAGAATGGCTTCGACTGGGTGCTCGATCGCCTGATCGCCGGGCTCGAGGTCACCGCAGGCGATATTGCCGGCATGGGCGTCGGCGGGCTTTTGATGGAAATCCCGACCAGGCCGCAGCCACGCGAACCGGCGCCGCAGCCAGCAAGGTCGGCGCTGAAAGTCGATATCGTGCTTCTGGCCGCCGGCCGTTCGAGCCGCATGGGCGGGCCGAACAAGCTTCTGGCGCTGTTCGACGGCGAGCCACTGGTGCGCCGCACCGCCGGGCGTGCGCTGGGCTCGAAGGCCGCCGGCACCATTGTCGTCACAGGCCATCAGCGCGACCGCGTGCGTTCGGCGCTTGGCGGTCTCAGTGTAACATTTGTGGACAATCCCGATTTCGTCGACGGCCTTGCCTCGTCGTTGAAGACAGGCATCGCGAAGGTCGCGACCGATGCGGCCGGCGCCATGATCGTGCTTGGCGACATGCCCGGCGTTTCGTCGACGGACCTCGACAGCCTGATCGATGCGTTTCGCCGCGCCGGCGGTCACGCCGTGGTCCGCGCCTCGCATCAGGGCAAGCGCGGCAATCCGGTGCTTTTGCCGCGATCGCTTTTCGCGGCCGTCGCGCAACTCGAGGGCGATACCGGGGCGCGGCATCTGGTCGAAGCCGAGGGTCTCGACGTCATCGATGTCGAGATCGGGCAGGGCGCCTCGATCGATGTCGACACGCGCGAGGCGCTGGAAGGGGCAGGCGGCGTTCTGCAGGATTGACAAAGCGGAGCCGAATTTCGCATGGCTCTCGGCATGGCTTTCCGTTTCCGACTTTTCTTCGCCCTGATCGCCGCGACAGCGCTTTTCCTCTCGACCGCCGAGGGGCAAACGCTTTCGCTAAAATCGTTCAAGGACGACCTCTTCGCTTATCCGGCGACGCTGTCTACGAGCGATAACGGCGCCTACACCGTCCTCGACTATCGCGAGACGCGCGACATCAACCAGCGCGACGAGGTGCCGGAAAAGCGGGTGCGTGCGCAATACACCGACCCCGGGGTGCGCAAGGTGCAGCAGGACCTGATGCTGAAGACCGACGCCGGCGACATCAGGCATGTCGCGGTCGGCAGGACGCAAGGCGCTTCCATCATCGTGCTCTACCTGCACGGACAAGGCGGCAGCCGCAAGCAAGGTGTCGACGACTTCACCTTCGGCGGCAATTTCAACCGCATCAAGAACCTGATGGCCGCCAACAACGGTCTATATGTTTCGCCCGACTTCCCCGATTTCGGCGACAAGGGCGCGGCGCATGTCGCGGCGTTGATCGATCGCTATGCGGAGCAATCGCCGGGCGCGAAAATCTTCGTCGCCTGCGGCTCGATGGGCGGCATGATCTGCTGGAAGCTCGCCGCGCGCAAGGATACCGGCAGCCGCGTCAACGGCCTGCTGCTGCTCGGTTCGCTATGGGACAACAGTTTCCTCACCAGCCCCGCCTTCAAGCGCCGCGTGCCGGTGTTCTTCGGCCAGGGCAGCCATGACGTGGTCTTCCCGGTGGAGAAGCAGGAAGCCTTCTTCCGCTCAATTCTCGCCAAGAAGTCTTATCCGACCCGCTTCGTGCGCTTCGAGACCGGCACGCACGGCACGCCGATCCGCATGGTCGACTGGCGCGGCACGCTCAACTGGATGCTGACGAAAGCGCCCTGACTCTTCCGCGAGGCTCAAGGCGCCGTGTTGTAATCGATGACGGTCTGCGGATTTTGCTCGCCGTCATAGGATGCATCGACATCATACTGGACGAGCGAGAAATCGCCGTTGCGAAACAGGTAGGTTCCCGATGATGAGGCATCCCCCACACCACGCCATTTGTCGGATGTGGTGATGGTTTTTGTGTTGTCGTCATAGTCCGAGTTGGTCGCCCAGCCGCTGGTCCTGAACCCGATGACGTGGATCGATTCGACCTTGCCTTCGCTGTTGTTGTTCTCGTAGCGGATGTCGAGCTCCGGCTCGGTGAACTGCAGCTGTGAGACGCCGTTGACGTCGTCGGCGACGTAGTAGACCGCCGTCTCGTTGTAGGCGGCCATCGAGCAGAAGAAGCGGAACAGCCGCGTCTCGCGCTCCGGGTCGTTGGGCTGGGCGTCCTTGTCCTTGTAATGGATCGAATGAGTCTCGGGCTCGCCGATCGGCTTGCCGTCCGGATCTTGCTTGTCGCACTGGTCGCCATAGGTGGCGAGGAAGGCCTTCTTGGCCTGCTCCAGCGCTTCGTCTTTCTTCGGCGGCGGCGGACCGTCGCCGCAGCTTGCCGGCACGGCGCTGTCGAAATCCTTGGTCGAGGGCTTCAAGGCGCCCTTGTCGATGAAGATCGGCTGAAAGGGCGGTTCCTGGATCTGCGCGTTGACCTGGCGGATCGTGTAACAGCCGGCGAAAACCTTGGCGTCGCCCTTCTTGTCGGTCGCCTGGATGGCGACCGGGACGCTGTAATAGATGCTGCCGGCAGCGCCGTCCTCCGAGACAGCGCCAGTCTTGGCTTCGACGCTGCCGGTGCCGTCGTAACCCTTGACGAAGGCGTCAAAGTCCTTTGCCGGCTTCGTATCGCCGAAATAACTCCAGGCGCGGGCGAATTCGTGGCGGTTGATAGCGCTATAAAGCGAGCGGACGACCGCATCGGCGCTTGATCGGTCATCGATATAGGGCGCATCCGCCGCAGGCGCGGAATGCGTGAAGCCGGCCAGTGAGAAAAAGACAATCGCTGCGAAAGTGGCTCTTTTCATCGAATCCTCCGCTCGGTAACGAAAATACTACCACGGTGATTGCGGCGGCGCGGTGACGCCATGCGCAGGGCCGCTTGAAGAATCGTGGTGCGAGGCGCTAGTTCACGGCCCGCGGCGCTGGGGCCGCGTGGGAGATACCCGTGACCATTTCCATGTACGACATATCGGTGGGCGTGTTTTCGGCCAGGCTGAAAGCGCTGGCCAGCGTCTTGACGGCGGCGGAGCAGAATGCCGTCGAGCGCAAGATCGATCCGCAAGTGTTCCTCATCGCGCGGCTGGCGCCCGACATGTTCGCGCTGACCAGGCAGGTCCAGATCGCCACCGACCATGCCAAGGGCGCGCCGTCGCGGCTGGCCGGCCGCGAGGTGCCGAAATACGAGGACAACGAAGCGAGTTTTGCCGAACTGCAGGCTCGAATCGCCAAGACGCTCGATCATCTGGCGACGTTTACAGCGGCCGATCTGGAGGGATCGGAAGACAGGACGGTCGAATTAAGGCTCGGCGGGCGCGAAGCTACGTTGCCCGCCCTGCAGTACCTGCTGCATGTGGCGACGCCGAATTTCTACTTCCACGTCACAACCGCCTACGACATCCTGCGCCACAATGGCGTGCCGCTCGGCAAGCAAACTTTCCTCGGAAATCGCTGACCTTTGAATGGCTTGGAGGTTTCCCAGGCGTCCCGGGAAACCTCTTTGGTTCACCTCAGCGGATCGACATCTCGCGCGCGATGCGCGGAAAATCCGCCGGCTTGATGCCGATATCGGCGCGGTCCGCATTGCTCATCGCGTTCAGAAGCGCGAGCGCCGAGCGGTAACGCTGGTGTTCCTGCGGCCGCGGCCGAGCAAACATTTCAGTGAAGAACCCCATGACTCAGTTGCCCCTGTTGGTTCCTCCCGACATCACCATATAGGTGATTTGTTAAAATTGTGCAGTGCAGCAATTGCATGGCTGCCATGCCGCACGAAATTTTTCCGCCACAATCGATTTTCCGTGAAACTTTTCGGTACGCTCGACCGTACGCACTCGTGCCGGCATATGGTTGGCTTTTTCCTCGCCACTCCTGGCGACTTTGCCGGACTGCACGAAAGAGCAGTCCGGCTTTTTATTTTCCGATGTCGTCTTGCCGGCGGAAAAGCGGCAATTGTTAACATCGCCAGCATTCATTTTTAACGAGAGGCTTCTATGTTTGGCGGCATCAATGCATGCCGTCACGACAGGGAGGTTGAGATCGGCACCGGGAACAAGCTCGATTTCGCTTCGTTGCTCGACGACCTGATCGTCGCCTCGGAGAAAGGCGAGGACGAGGGCGCCCGGCCGACTATCCCATTCGACTATCTGTCCGTGGCCGATGAACTGCATTCCGGCCGCATCAAGGTCGCGGGCGAGAGCGCCGCCGCCGAATATCGCGAGCAAGGCGCCGATCTTGCGGCCGAGTTCGCGGTACTTCTCGACCAGGCGAAACTGACGCTTGCCGGCGAAGAGCACTGGCCGGAGGAAAAGCTGCCGCCGATCGATCCCGAAGCGATTGCCGGCGAACTCGGTCTCGACCGTCCCGCCAAGAACGCCGATTTCGGCCGCATCCGCCGCAACTTCGCCTTCGCCAACCACCCTGACCGGGTCGCGCCGCATCTGCGCCAGCGCGCCATGATCCGCATGCAGGTGGCCAATATGCTGATCGACGAGGCCAAGCGGCGAGCGCTGGCCGGGGCTCGCCGTTAGAGCAGTCTCAAGTCACGCAAGTCGGAGCCGTGCGGCGTCTCAGGTTGGTCGATGGCGAACCCTTGCGAGAAGATGGACGCGCGTTATGCCGAAGCTGGAAAGCGCGCGCCTTACAAAAAGCGGCAGAGATGAGGACTGTACTCAAAACGATCTATCGAGATGATCGGCTTGCACGGGCTAATATCGTCAGATTTGAAATAGGTGACGCTGCTTATTTCACGTTCCATGAGGACGCTTGGTACGAGGGCGAACACGGCCTCGACGAGAGATATGCGTATTGGGCGTCCTCCGGAAACGGCTTCGGAGGAGGATTTTACGAAACCGCCGAGGCGGCTGAGAAGGAATGCCGCGCGACTATTCCGTGGCTAAGGGATTCAAACTGAGGCACCACCCGGAGCCAACGGGGGCTTGGAGAAACTCCGGCCTTTGCTTTATGCTTGAATTTCCTCCCCGCGCAGCTCGCGCAAAAACTCCCGCCGGAGACATTCCATGCATAAACGCCGCCTCGGTCGGACCGATCTCCTTGTTTCGCAAATCTGTCTCGGTTCGATGACGTGGGGCCAGCAGAACAGCGAGGCCGAAGGCCATGCGCAGATGGATCTGGCGTTTTCGCGAGGGGTGAATTTCATCGACACGGCCGAGCTTTACCCCATCCCGCCCAAGGCGGAGACGCAAGGGCGAACCGAGCGGATCATCGGCAACTGGATGAAGGCCAACGGCAGCCGCGACAAGGTCATCCTCGCCTCGAAGGTGGTCGGACGAACGGCCAACGCGTGGTTCCGGGGCGATCGTCCGTCGAAGCTGGTGCGCGCGGATATCTTCGACGCGGTCGAGAAATCGCTGGCCAAGCTCGGCACCGACTATATCGACCTCTATCAGATCCACTGGCCGGACCGGGACATTCCGTGGGGCTCGAATCCGACGCGCGTCGGAGCGATGGCGCGGCGCGCGGATGCGGCGGGCGCTCCGGGAGCCGAGACGCCGATTGCCGAAACGCTTGCCGTCCTCGAGGAACTGGTGAAAGCGGGAAAAATCCGCCATTTCGGGCTTTCGAACGAAAGCTCCTGGGGCGTCATGCGCTTCGTCTTCGAAGCCGAAAAGGGCACCGGTCCGCGCGTTGCCTCGCTGCAGAACGCTTACAGCCTCGTCAACCGCACCTTCGAGGTGAACCTTGCCGAGGTCTGCGAGCGCGAGGAGATCGCGTTTCTTCCCTATTCGCCGCTTGCACAGGGCTACCTCACCGGCAAATACAATCATGGCGCGCGACCGCAGGGCTCGCGCTCGCAGCTCTTCAATCGCGGCCAGCGCTACGAGACGCCGAATGCGGCGGAAGTGCTGCTGGAATACACCGAGCTGGCGCGCTCCTTCGGCATGGAGCCGGCACTTTTCGCCAATGCCTACGTGGCGAGCCGACCCTTCGTGACCGCGAACATCGTCGGCGCGACCACGATCGCGCAGCTCGATTTGGCGCTGTCCTCGGCCGACGTCAGCTGGACCGAAGAGATGCAGAAGGCGGTCGACGCCATCCACCAGCGTGTCGGCAATCCGTGCCCGTGATTGGGAATCGTCAAAAAACAAGGGAATGGACACGATGGCAGAGTTTCCGATCGAGGCCGTGCGCGGCAGATTTCCGGCGCTTTCGCTGGCCGATGACGGGCGCCGGCGCATCTATCTCGACAATCCCGCCGGCACACAGGTGCCGCTGGCGGTGGCGGAGGCGGTGTCGCGCTGCCTGCTGTCGACCAATGCCAATCTCGGCGGTTTCTTCGCAACGACGCTCGCGGCGCAGCAAGTGGTCGACGGGGCGCATGCGGCGACGGCCGATTTCCTCAATGCCGCAAGCGCCGAGGAGATCGTCATCGGCGCCAACATGACGACGCTGACCTACCATATGTCGCGCACGCTCGGCCGCACGATGAAGGCCGGCGACGAGATCATTGTCACGCGCATGGACCACGAGGGCAATGTTTCGCCATGGCTGCAACTTGCCGAGGATCTCGGCCTGGTCGTGCGCTTCCTGCCGTTCGACGAGCGGAGCTGGCAGGTGGAGGAGGCGGCGCTGAAGGCGCTGCTTTCGGAGAAAACGCGCCTTGTCGCGTTGAACTATGCCTCGAACCTCACCGGCTCGATCAATCGCGTGAAAGCGCTGACGGCGATTGCCAGGCAGGCCGGCGCGCTGGTCTATGTCGATGCCGTGCAGTTCGCACCGCACGGGCTGATCGACGTGCAGGAACTCGGCTGCGATTTCCTGATCTGCTCGGCCTATAAATTCTTCGGGCCACATGTGGGCATATTGTGGGGCCGCCGCGACGTCCTCGATACGCTGAAACCCTACAAATGCCGCTGTTCTTCGAACGTCCTGCCCGAACGGTTCGAACTCGGCACGCCGCAGATCGAACTGATGGCCGGGCTGACGGCGGCAATCGACTATTTCGCCGATCTCGGCGCTGCCGCCGGCGGGGACGGCTCGCGGCGGCAGCGGATCGCCAAGGCGTTCGAGGTCTCGATCGCTTACGAGAACGCGCTGGCCTGGCAACTGATCGAAGGCCTGTCCGATATCGAAGGCCTGATCATCCATGGCATCACCGATCCGCAACGCCTCGCGGAGCGGGTGCCGACCATTTCCTTCACCGTCGAAGGCATCGAGCCGGAAACGATCGTGCGGCAGATGAACGCCGAAAACATCTTCCTGTGGTCAGGCCACAATTATGCGTGGGAGGTCGTCCACCAGCTCGGCATCCCGGCCGAGCAGGGCGTGGTGCGCATCGGCATCGCGCATTACAACACGGCGGCCGAGATCGACGAGACGCTGGAAAGCGCGCATCGCGTGATCGCGATGCTGCGGCAGCAGCGTTCCTAAGCCCGTCTACCGCTGTTTGCCGCCGAAACCGGTCAGGAAAGCGGTGAGGTTGTCGCCGAGCGCGTCGCAGAGATAGCCGCCTTCCTGGACGATGACCGTCGGCAGGCCAAGTCCGGCTATCGCTTCGCCGATGCGCGAGAAGCCCAGCGTCGTCACCGACAGGCCGCCGAACGGATCGCCCTCGAATGCGTCGAGGCCGAGTGCGACGACCAGCGCTTCCGACGCGAAGGCGCGGATGCGCTGGAAGGCTGCGGCAAGCGCTTCGAGAAAGGCCGCATCGCCGGATTTGCGCGGCAGCGGCAGGTTGAGATTGTAGCCGAGGCCGGGGCCTTCGCCGCGCTCGTCGGCATGTCCCCAGAAGAACGGGTAGAAGCGCACCGGATCGGCGTGCAGCGAGACGGTCAGCACGTCGGGGCGGGCGTAGAAGATGCCTTGCGTGCCGTTGCCGTGGTGCAGATCGACATCGAGGATGGCCACCCGGGCGGCGCTCTTGCGCAGCACCTGCGCCGCGACCGCCGAATTGTTGATGAAGCAGAAGCCGCCGGCGACATCGGCGAAGGCGTGATGGCCCGGCGGACGGCAAAGCGCATAGGCCGACGGTGCTCCGGCCATCACCGCTTCAGCGGCCTCCACCGCGCTCCAGGCGCTCCACAGCGCGCTGTTCCAGGTCTCGGCCGAGATCGGGCAGGCAGTGTCGGCCATGTGGTAGCCGGCCTGGCCGACAGCCGAGGCCGGATAGGAGCCGTCGCGGGCGATCGGGTGAATGTTCGGGATGACTTCCGCCGAGGCACCATCGATGCGCTGCCAGCGCGGAAAAATGTGCTCGAGGAAGTCGAGATATTCAGGCGTATGCACCGCCGCAACCGGTCCAAGCCCATGATTCCTCGGGCGTTCGACCGTCAACCCAGCCGATATTGCGCCGGCTAATAATCTCTCGACCCGTTCCGGCTTTTCCGGGTTCGGCTGCGGCGCGCCGCTGGAGAGGAAAGCCTTGGGGTCATGGCGTTTCTGCTCTTCGGCGTAAAAGGTTTTCATCGTCATTCCTCCGGCATATCGGCAAAGGCGAAAAAGGCATCGCCGACGATCTTCTGCACCTGCTCGTAGCTCGACCAGCCGATGCCCAGTCTTTCGTAGAAGGCCTTGGCGGTCTCGTTGTCGGTATCGACGGACAGCCTCAAATAGACCCCGCCCGCCGCGCGGCACTCTTTCGCGACGCGGCGCAGCAGTCTTTCGCCGACCCGGCGGCCACGAAAACGATCCTCGACGTAAAGGTCCTGCACATAGACGCCCGGCCGGCCCATCCAGGTCGAGAAGATCGGGAAATGCAGGCAAAGCCCGGCGAATTCGCCGTCGATCTCAGCGATCACGGTCGAGAAGGCGGGCTTTTCACCGAAGCCGTAGCGGCGAAGGTCGTCGGGCGTCGATTGGATCTCTTCCGGCGCGCCGATATGGGTGCCGAGACGGAGCAAGGCGCCGTGGATGGTTTCGACGTCCTCGATGCGACCGGGGCGGAGGGTGACCGGTGCCGGCATCAAAATAGCCTTCTCAGCCTTCCACCGGCAGATCGAGTTCCTCCGCCAGCGCCTTCAGCGAGTCGCCGATGATGGCGATCATCTCGCCGATCTGCTCGGCTGTAACGATCATCGGCGGCGCCACCATGAAATTGTCGCCGTCGACGCCGCCCTTGACCTTGCGGCCATAGATGATGAGGCCGCGCGCATAGGCGTGGTCGAGCAGGCGCTGCGTCGCCTTGCTGGCCGGGTCGATCGGCTTCAGCGTCTCCGGATCGGCGACCATTTCGGCGCCGGTGAGCAGGCCCTTGCCGCGCACGTCGGCGATGAAGGGGAAGCGCTTTTGCAAGCCCTTCAACTCCGCCATCAGCACGTCACCCATGGCGGCGGCGTTGGCGATGAGATCGAGCCGGTCCATCTCGCCAAGCACGGCGAGGCCGGCGGCGCAGGCGAGCGGATTGCCGGCATAGGTGTGCCCATGCTGGAAGCCGCCCGAGGCAAGCAGCGGCTCGACCAGGCGCATCGGCGCGGCAAGAGCGCCGAGCGGCGCGTAGCCCGAGCCCAGTCCCTTCGAGAGTGCGACGATGTCAGGCCGGCAGTTCCAGTGGTCGCCGCCGAGGAATTTGCCTGTCCTGCCGGCGCCGCTCATCACCTCGTCATGGATCAGAAGGATGCCGTAGCGGTCGCAGATTTCGCGGATGCGCGGATAATAGCTGTCGGGCGCGACAAGGGCAGCCGTTGCCGCGCCGCCGATCGGCTCCATGATGAAGGCTAAAACGCTTTCCGGACCTTCGGCGAGAATCTTCTCCTCCAGCATGTCGGCGTAGCGGATGCCGCGCTGTTCCATCGTCAGGTTGTCGCGGTCGCGCCAGGCGGTCGGCGCCGGCACGGTGGGCATGACCCGCATCATCGGCGTGAAGGTCTCGGCGAGCGCGTCGTCGCCGGTGATGGAAAGCGAGCCCAGCGTGCCGCCATGATAGGACGGGAAGCGGGTGATCACCTTCCAGCGCTTCGGCTGGCCGGTGGCGACCGCCCATTGCCGGGCGAGCTTGATGCAGGATTCGGTCGCTTCCGAGCCGCCGGAAACGAAGAAGATGCGGTCCATACCTTCGGGAAGCTTTCCGGCCAGTTCCCGGGCCAGTTCTTCCGCCGGCTCGTTCTCGAAATGCAGCCGGTAGGCAAAGGTGGTCTTGTCCATCTGCCGCTTCATGGCGTCGAGCACGTTGCGGTTGGAATGGCCGATATTGGCGACCATCGGCCCGCTCGAGCCGTCGATGAAGCGGCGGCCGTCCTTGGTCCAGAAGTAGATGCCTTCGGCGCGATCGACGAGCGGCCGGCGCAGGCTGGACAGATAGAACAGATGCGACGGCGGCCGTGCTTCGATGTCGGGCGAGGGCTTGGCTTGCGACTTCGACATGTCAGGACTTTCCAAGATAGCGGTCGAGAACATTTTTGGTCACGCGTTCGACCATCGCGTCCTGCCTTAGCAGGCCGGCGACCCATTCGCAGCTTCCGGCATGGAACACTTCGCCCTTGCCGCGCGGGAAATTGACGATCATGCCGTTGCCGCGCTTGACCTTGTCGAGATTGGCGTCGCTGGCCTCGCCGAACAAGGTCTCGGCGGTGAAGCGTCCGTCCTCGTCGGTGAGGAACTGGTCCTCGATCGGGATGTCTGCACTTTCCTCGACCTGGCTCGCCATACCGACGGCCAGCACCTGCAAGCCATCCGGCGCGCCGCTGGTTTCAGTCGGGTAGGGCAGGCCGCCGCGGATCTCGAAATCGAGGCCATCGACCTCATAGCCATAGACATGGCTGTCGGTGCCGAGCAGGTCGCCATAATAGATGCCGGTGCCGGCGAAGGCCCAGTGCTCCGGCCGGTACACCGGAAAGCCGCGCACGCCGCGCGGCGCGCAGCCGCCCCAGCCGGCATAGACGCCCCGCGTCGCATTGAGGCCGAAGGTGGCGCTGCCCGGACGGCCGATCTCGGGCGCTTCCCAGGAATTGGTGGCGCGAGTGACGTCGCCGCCGCGATAGGCGGGATCTTGCGCGCGTGCCTTGTATTTGTAGCAAACCTGGCGGCGGCCCTCGTCCTCCAGCCGCGTCTGCCACATGAAATTGCCGGCGAAGCGCGCCGCATGCCCGCCGCTGGTCACATAGGTTTCGACCGCGTCTCGCATCTCCCAGGTCCAGTATTCGTCATGGCCGACGAAGACGACGCAGTCATAGCCATCGAGGATTTCGGGCGAGAAATGCAATTCGTGCTGGCTGGCGAGGTCGACCGCATAGCCGGCGCGCTCGGCGAAGCGGAAGAAATGGCTGTCATAGCTCGCCCAGCCGGACGAGGCGTATTTCTTCGAATGTCCGGTCGCGAAAGCCCATTCCATATGTGGATAGCGCGGCACGGTTTTCGGCGGCACCGCGACTTCCAGCGGCACGCGCGGGGCATCCTTGGGCAGCACGACAAAGCCGCGGCACCAGGGACGCTGCGTCGACACCATCGTCGCGTACTGGTCGCGGTTCGGGCCGGTGATGCCCTGATAGTGGTTCGAGCCGCCCCAGGTGTTGTAGGCGAGCCATGTGCCGGTGGCGGCGACCTGCAGCAGGCGGCCGGGCTTGCGGCCGGGCAGGGGCGCGACGATGAAGAGATGGTGGCTGTGGATCGGTGTGCCGTTTCGGCCATCGGCCGAAAGCGTCACGCGATAGGCGCCTGACGGCCAATCGTCGCCGACACGGAATTCGAACGACGCCTCCCAGCCGCAGCCTTGGACCGAGCATTGGTCGGGCGTGTCCTGCCAGCGCGCCGACAGGCCTGTCTTCTCGAAGACCTTGGTCTCGCTGCCGCCGTCGCGGGCGATGACCATGCCGAATTGCGGCGCCGTCGAACTCACATGCAGCGTCACCGTTTCGCCCGGACGATAGGAAAGGCGGTCGCTGTAGCACCAGATCTCGCCGCTCGAGCCATCCATGCCCGGCCATTCGTAGTAATGGCCGCGCACCGCCTCGCGGCGCTGCTCGGGCGTCAGCCCGAAATCGGGGAATTCGGTGGGCAGTTGCGTCAAGGAACACCTGAGATCACGAGGCCGTCATTGAGACCATCGGCCGGCCAAGCGTCAAATGGAAAGCATCGGGCCAGTCCGCACTTGCGCTTGGCGATGTCCGGCAAACGGACTATTCAACTCCAGGCGACGTTTCAACGCCGGGAGCCGACATGCTGCGTGTGCAAAAGGTCAAGGTCGACGACATCTACGTGCCGACGGCGCGCCGCAAGACGCTGCATCCCGAAACCGTGCGCCATCTCGCCGAGGATATTCTCGAAAACGGTATGAAGACGCCGATCCAGGTGCGGCACGACGGCAAGCGTCATGTCCTGGTCGAGGGGCTGCACCGGCTCGAAGCCGCCAAATGGCTGGGCGAGACCATGATCGACGCCTATCTCGTCCAGGCCAAGCGCCATTGATCTCTCGTCCGGGGCTGGCCTATCACCGTTAGCGATCGCATCCCATCAAAGCTTTTTGATTGACGCCACCATGCCGGCGGCTAGAGCGTCCGGACAAACAGGATGCTTATCATGGCGAAGTATGAGGGCGGTTGCTTGTGCGGCGCGGTGCGGTACCGGGCCGAGGCCGAGCCGGTCAGCGAACGGGTTTGCCATTGCCGGATCTGCCAGAAGGCGATCGGCGCCGCCTTCAACGCGCGGCTTCTGTTCCGCATCGACGATGTGACGATCGAGGGGCCCGTGGCGACCACCAATTCCACGCCCGACCTCCAGCGCGGCTTCTGTCCGGTGTGCGGCACGACGATGTTTTCGCGCCGCGACTCCAGGGGCATTCTCGGCGTCACGTCGGGCTCGCTCGACGATCCGTCGCTGTTCAAGCCCGACATGCATTTCTGGACCGCTTCGAAGCAACCCTGGCTGATGCTCGACGATGGCCTGCCGCAATATGAAGGCGCGCCGCCGGCCTGACTCATTTTGACGCATCTCTGCACAAAAATTTCATCTTCGATTCACGAGATAGCCGGCAAAGCGTCATTGGCGGGCCATCATTGGCTGCCTATCTAAGCGCCATGCGGGAAGGCATCGAGGAGGCGACGGATGAGCGAGAGCATCAACACCCTGGACGAGCTTTTGAACGACCCGATGGTCCAGCTCGTGATGGCGCGCGACCGCGTGCGCCCGGCCGAGCTTCGCCTGCTTCTGGAAAAGGCTCGCGACCGGGCGGGCGAGGATTCTCGCATCGACCAGGCTTCGGTGCCGCCGGCGCATGTTGTGGCAAGAAGCTGCCTGAAGCAGTGGTTGTACCGTTGAGGCAACTCCGCGGAAAATGGTCAGCTCGAATTCGCGGGTAAGTAGCTGTAGTGGCTGCGCAAATAGGCAAGCCTGAAGCCGAGCCGGTCGTAGTTGCGATAGGCTGGTCCATCGCGGTCGGGACGCGGCGCCTCGATGTCGGCGACAAACAGCTTCGCGCCGGCGGCGATGCCGTCGCGAACCATTCTTTCGCCAAGCATGGCGTCAAGATCGAAGTTCGGCGCCATGATCCCCGGAACCGGCGCGTCGATGCCGCTCCAGGCGGCGCCGTCTGAGATGAAGAGCGAGCGCACGGCGGCGACCGAACCCCTGCGTTTCAGCATGTAATGATGCCAGCCCTTGCGGCCGACGAGCGCCATCAGCCAGGGCGAGGTGGGAAGCCTGTATTTGGCATCGATGAAGGAAGCCCATTCCAAAGCTGTCCCGGGCGTGACCTCCTCGACCATCAGATCGTCAACCGGGATCAGCGGGTCGCCCGGGAAAAGCGGTTCGTCCGGCAGCGGCGTCGCGTCGCGATAGATGCGCTCCCAGCCGCCTTGCTGCTGCATCCCGCGCGCTTCCAGCCAGCACCTCAGCCGCGACGGCTCGGTATGCGGGTTGGTATAGAGCCAAGGCCGCATGATGCCGGCCGCGCGGTAATGCGCGAGGAGCGCGTCGACCTGCTCTTCCGTCGCCGGGCCATCGACGCCGATATTCTTCACGCAGTTGAAATGGATGAAAGGGATCGTCGTGCAGGTGGTCCAGACAAGGTCGCCGTCCTTGGCGATCGACAAGCCTTGCCGTGCCGCGAAATCCGCGGGCGCCGCCTCGTAAAGGTCGAGCCAGGCAGCAACTTCGGCGCGTTCGATGGCGCGGCTGAAATCGCGCGACACCGCCTCGATTGCGATGTCCGGGACGTGCGTTTGCGGCGGCACGACTGGCTGCGGTTCCGAGAGGGCGGCGGTCGACATGGGAAGCTCCTCCGATTGCCTTACAGTGTAAGATTAGCAGAGAATAATATGGCGGCGCCTGTTGTCAAGCAGGATTAGCGGCACCTTACAAATCCGTGAGTTGGAATCACGCTATCGTGAGGCTAAGCCTGTCCTCGATGGGCTTTCGATGACGATTCACTTTTTGCCCCGGATAACAACCGGGGCACGGGGAAAGGACCGAGATGACCGACGTCTGCACGCAAGGACTGGATACCGGCTTTGTCGGCCTGGGTTATGCCAAGGTGGCGTTTCTGGGCATCGTGCAAGGCATCACCGAATTGCTGCCGATCTCATCCACGGCGCATATGCGCATCGTGCCGGCCATGCTGGGCTGGCAGGACCCCGGCTCGGCCTTCTCCGCCGCCATGCAACTGGCGGCGCTGGCGGCGGTGATCAGCTATTTCTGGAGCGATGTCAGGGACGTGCTGTTCGGATCGCTGTCGGCGATCTCGCGCCGCGATTTCAGCGATCGCTATTTCCGCCTCGCGGTCAGCATCGTGCTTGCCACCGTCCCGATCGTCATTGCGGGCCTTGCGCTTTCCGGCGTGCTCAACGCCTGCAATTCGCCCTTGCGCGGGCTCGCCGTCATCGGCTGGGCCTGCATCGCCATGGCGATCCTCCTGGCGCTCGCCGAAATCTTCGCCAGCCACAAGCTCATGCTGCGCCAGGCGTCTATCCTGGACGCGCTGCTGGTGGGGGTCGCCCAGGTCGGCGCGCTTATTCCCGGCGTCTCGCGCTCGGGCTCGACGCTGACCGCGGCGATGGGGCTGGGCTTCGCCCGGCCGGAGGCGGCCCGCCTGTCGTTCCTGCTCGGCTTGCCGGCTATTGCGCTCGCCGGCCTCAAGGAGCTCTACGAACTGCACAAGGTGCATCTCGACGCGCATGGCTGGTCGATCCTGGCCGTCGGCCTCGTCGTCGCCTCGATCTCGGCTTTCTTTGCGATATGGGGGCTGATGCGAGTGCTCGAGCGCTTCTCCGCCTGGCCGTTCGTTATCTATCGCGGCCTGCTCGGCGTGGTGCTGCTGATCGGCGTCGCCACCGGCTGGCTCGTCTAGAGGTCTCGACCCAATCCGCTGGATCGACGCCGATGCTCGGGTGCGCTGATGGATCTTGTGACTCTGCTGCAATCCGTGCCGCTGCTGGCGACGCTGGTGAAATCGGCGGCGCCGGCGGCTATCGGCGCCGGCATGGGCCTTGGCCAATGGCTGGCGGCGCTGCCGCCCTGCCGCAACCAGACTTTCGAGAACGCGGCCTACCTCGTCTGCGAAGCCGATCCGGAGCATTTTTCCATCGAGCTGTTCTGGAAGAACAAGGACGGCGATTTCTACCGGTCGCTGCACAATCTGCGCAGCGCGCAGCAAGCGACCGGGCGCACCCTGCTTTTCGGCATCAATGCCGGCATGTATCATCCGAACCTCGCGCCGGTCGGGCTCTATGTCGAACGCGGCGAGCAGGTCACGCCGGCAAAGATCGGATCGGGGTCCGACAATTTCTCCATGCAGCCCAACGGCATCTTCTATCTCAGCGCCGGCAAGGCCGGCGTTCGCGCGACCAAGGCTTACCTCAAGCGTCCGCCGCGCGTGGATTATGCGACCCAGTCCGGGCCGATGCTGGTCATCGACGGCAAGCTGCATCCGAAATTCCGTTACGACGGCACCTCGCGCAAGATTCGCGACGGTGTGGGCGCGCGCGCCGACGGGGTCGCGGTCTTCGCGATCTCGGACGATGTCGTGACCTTTCACGAATTCGCGCGGCTTTTCCGCGACCAGCTCGGCTGCCCGAACGCGCTCTTCCTCGACGGCTCGATCTCGAGCCTCTATGCGCCCGGTATCGGCCGCAACGACGATTTCTGGAATCTCGGACCGATGATCGGCGTGTTCAGGCGCTAGCCAAGAAGCTCCTCTCGGCGCCGCGCCGAATCATCCGGTCGCGCCAAAAGTAAATTTTGATTCAAACTTTGTTGGTAATTTCTCATTAGGAATGGGGGTTCCGGCGGCGCTGTTCCTGCCTTCGGTCTGTTTTGTCTTGCGTACAGGTCAAAGATGCGGATTTTTGGCGTCGTCAGTTTCGTGCTCGCATCGCTATGCCTTGCCGGCTGCTCGTCCACGTCGGGCGTCGATGCCTTGCAGATGCCGTCCAACGAGACGACGAGCTCGGTCGTGCGGCCGAGCGCGCCCGTATCGAAGGGCGCGAGGACCGTGGTCACCGAAAGAACCGTCGAGAACGCGTCGATGTCGGGTGCCGCGCGCATCAAGCCGCCGGCGCCGTTGCTCGACGAGGGTAACGCGAACCCTGACGACGAGGACACTCGCCCCTTCGGCCTTGCCGAGGAGGAGACGGTGAATTTTCCCGCGACCGAATTGCCGGACAGCGTCGAGCCGCCGGTGCAGGAGGCAGCGCTCGTCTCGGCGCCGAAGCGGCTGTCGCGTGCCGCGCCCGCTATGCTCGCCGGCCCGGTCACCCGTTATGCGTTCCGCGACGCCAAGCCGATCAATTTCGGCCGCTCTTCACCTCGCCATCTGGCCGTTCACGGCGTCGATGTCTCGCGCTGGCAGGGCAACATCAACTGGCAGAAGCTGCGCGCCCAGGGCGCCAACTTCGCTTATATTAAGGCGACCGACGGCGGCGACCATCTCGACCCGATGTTCATGAAGAACTGGCGCAATGCCGATGCCGCCGGGCTGAGGCGCGGCGCCTATCATTTCTTCTACTGGTGCCGCACCGCCGGCGAGCAGGCCGACTGGTTCATCCGCAACGTGCCGAAGATGGACGGCGCGCTGCCACCGGTCATCGACGTCGAGTGGAACGGCGATTCCTCCTGCAAGCGGCGGCCTTCGCGCGAAAAGGTGCTGGAGAAGATGCAGGTGTTCATGGACAAGCTGGAGCGCCACTACGGCCAGCGGCCCATCATCTACACCAGCCCCGACTTCTATCGCGACAATCTGCGCGGCGCCTTCCAGGATTATCCCTTCTGGCTGCGCGCGGTGGCGGCGCATCCGTCAAAAGTCTATCCGGGCCGCAGGTGGCTGTTCTGGCAATATTCCGGCTCCGGCCTGTCGCATGGCGTGAGCGGCCGCATCGACCTCAATGTGTTCCATGGCGACGAGCGGCAGTGGCGCGCTTGGCTGGGCGGCGGGCAGATGGTGGCCGACGCGGACTAGAGCGCTTCGATATTCAGGTGAGGCCGGCCTGCGAATGGCGGCTTCATGCGCTTCCGGCGCTCACGTACGAAAAGTACGCTCCGCTCCGGTTGTCGGACGCCACCATTCTCGACTCGGCGTGACCTGAATCTCGACGCGCCTCATGGCGCGACGTCATTATCGGCGTTCGGTGGATTCCGGTGCAATTTCGGCATTTCCCTAACCAAGCGCTCACTTTGTCTCTTAGCGCCGCGGCAACGGCCTTTCGGTAGCGTGTCCGTGATCGCGTTTGGAGGGGTTCGATGCGCAATCCGGTCGTGGCAATCGTTTTCGTCGCAGCTCTCGGCTACGGGTTTGTCAACACGCTCTGGCACATGCCGAGCAACAAGCCCGTCGCCATTCCGGAAGCCGCGCCCGGCGCCTCGCCGACGGCGCCGCGCCCGATCAAGGAGAACGTCGTCGCCTACTATACCGGCGACAAGGCGATGCAGAACGCCAAGACCAAGGGCCATGCGACGCTGGCGCGCTTCCATCAGCTGATGGCCGCCGGTACGCCCGGCACCTACACGGTGAAATTCCCGCTGACCCAGAACGGCGCCACCGAGCATATCTGGCTGCAACTCGTCGGTTATAGCGACGGCCATTTCGTCGGTCTGCTCGCCGACGTGCCGGTCAACGGCAACCAGTACAAGATGGGCGACCGCATGAGCGTGGCGGAGGCGGATGTCGAGGACTGGATGATCCGCAACGGCGGCGACGTCTATGGTGGCTACACCGTGCGCCAGGCGTTCGCCGACATGCCCAAGGAACAGGCCGCAAGCTACGGCATCACGTTCAAGGATTGAGGGACGATACAAGCTCGGCGCGCGCATCATCGCGCGCCCTAAAGGCCTATCGCGTCTTTTCGCGTTCGCGTATCTCAGCGGTCTGCGCCAGCACCCAATCGCGGAAGACCTTGATCTTGGGCGTATTTCGGCGGCTTTCCAGATGCACTAGCCAATAGCCGTCGCCATCGGATCCAAGGACATCAAATGGCTGTATCAACTGGCCCTTTGCCAGCAGGGCGCTGTAGATGTTGCGCGTGAGGATCGCAGCGCCCTGATCGGTCAGCGCCGCCATCGCATCGTAAGCCTGCGACCCCAGCATCGGGCCGGCGATCACGCGATCGGGCTCGAAGGGTACGCCGGCCGCCTCGAACCATATTTTCCACCACGGATCATCGGAACAGCATAACGCGACCTTGTAGAGATCCTCGGGGCGGCGGATGCCGCCGACGCTCTCGGCGAGTTTTGGACTGAGCATCGGCGTGTAGTCAGCCTTGAACAGATAGTGCGCCGCCAGCCCGGGCCATTCTCCAGTGCCGGTTCGAATCCCGATGTCCATGTCCTCGCGTACGAAATCGACCAGTCGGGACGCTGTATTCACCTTCACGGCAAGATCGGGATGCATCAGCTGGAATGTTCCAAGCCATACAGCCAACCAGTTCGTTGCAAATGTTTCCATGGTTGTCACGGAGAGCACGCCCGTTGCGCCACCCTTCGTGGCAACCCACGCATCGGCCAGTGCAGAGAACGCGCCGGATGCGTGCGGCGCCAACTGCTGTCCGGCTTCGGTCAGGGTGATCTGCCTTGTTTTTCTTATAAAAAGTGGCGTTCCGGCGCGTTCTTCGAGCACCTTGATCTGATAGCTGGCTGCTGACTGAGTCATCCCGAGCTCTTCGGCCGCCTTGGTGAAGCTACCGAGCCGCGCCGCGGCTTCAAACACCCGGATGGCGCCTAACGGCGGCAGCTCCCAGCTCATGACGCATCAATCCTCCTGATGCATCCTACTCGACGTTCGATTGGAAACCAAGACCGGAAGACGGCATGCTTTGTCCATCAGATCGAACCCGAAAGGACACGCCAATGACCGCCACCGTCGTTCTGTACAACACGCTTCGTCGTCCGATGCTCGACCTCTTCACCGCGCCGTTCAGACCCCGCAGGCGCGGCCTACTCGATCGGCGCTCCCTGTCGGACCATTTCCTGCGCGATATCGGGATGATCGACGGATGCGTGCCGCCCGGTAGCATTCGCTGAGGAGATGGTTGACCAAACATGGATGCAGGGGAGGGAAAGATGGACGCGTTCTCGAGGGCTCTGGCGAAGAGCCGTCAAACGATCAGTGCCTATGAGGACTATGCGGAACGCTACGATGCAATCGTGAGGCATGTTCCAAACGAGCGAGAGCAGGCATCGCTGAAGCGCCTTGTGGCGATTGCCGGCACAGGCGGCCAGGTTTTGGAAGTCGGGTCCGGAGCGGGATACGATGCGGACTTTCTGGAGAGCTTGGGCGTCAGGGTTCGCCGTACCGACGCAACGAAGCGGTTCCTCGAGTTGCAGGCCGCGCGGGGCAAGCAGGGTGAGCTTCTCGATCTCCTCACCGATGATCTCGGCGGACCTTACGATGCGGCCCTGGCGCTCGCCGTGCTGATCCACGTGCCGCGCGACCAGACCGACCAGGTGCTTGCCAAGATAGCCGGCTCGCTGCGGCCTGGCGGCGCCTTCCTGGTGTCGATGCGCAACGGGGACGGCGAGACAGGCGGCGAATATCACACGGTCTACTGGCGCAGGGACGACTTCGCGGCTCGTCTCGAGAACGCCGGGCTGGTCCTCCTGAGGGACGATTTCAACGTCGGCCGCAATCGCGAAGAATGGAACACGTTCCTGGCTGTGAGGCCGGCACGATCCGGCGCGGGGGTGTGCGCTATGCCTCGTTGATCATCGCCTCGATGTTGTAGCCATCGGGATCGAGCACGAAGCAGGCGTAATAACTCTCGGCATAGTCTCGAACAGGCAACCATTGCCGACATCGAAAGCACAGAACACGCCCTCCTTGCCGAAGGAGAGGCTGTAGCCTAGAGGAGTAACTCCCCTTTCGTGGAACAGCTTGCTCTTCTCGATGTCGCTCACTTCGATAGTGATGTGGTCGATCATCGAGAGCGGCAGTTATGCTTCCACATATTCCGCCAAGCTGACGCCTCTGGGTATATATCCAGCCCATCGGCGCGGAAGCCTTCGATGTGGAAGCGTATCGCGTCGCGAATTTCGGTTTCTACCTCAGACACCATCGCACCGTTGCAATGCAGTCGGGCAGATCCGGCACATAGGCAGAAAAATTGTCGCCGGCTTTTTCAATGATCACAGCGTAACGCAATCGTCGTTGCTTCAGGCCAGACTGCTTCAGGATGCTGTTCAGAGTCCCTGGTGCAACTTCGTCAGACGGCTTACCGGCCACGGTGACGCGGCCGACTTTGATTTCATGCTATATTGGCGATGGCTGCCTTTCGTTGCAACCAGATACCAGCCGCCGGCCTCCAGCAGGCGAATGACCTCGCGGATCGTAAGCCGAGGCGGCTTCAGGGTCTCAGCTGCACCCGCTCGTCGAGCCACACGTGTCGCACTTCTCGCAGGTGCCGTTCCGCACCATGGTGAAGTTGTGGCACTCGGAGCATTCGTTGCCGGTGTAGCCCTGGAGCAGCGACTGCTGGCGCCTTGTCGCGGCGAGCTTCTTCGCTTCGGCCGCCTCGTTGGCGGCGGCGTCGGTGAATAAAGCTTCGGCGCCGCCGGCGGCCTCGGCTTCTTCTTCCACCATATCCTCGGCCAGTTCCCGGGCGCGCTCCTCATAGTCGCGCTTGTAGGCGAGCGCTTCGTCGCTGGCCGGCTTCAGCGCCAGCACATTGGAGCCGGCGAAGGCGGTGGGCGCCGCGCGGGCAGGGGTCGTCGCCGGGGCTGAGCCGCCGAAGCCCTTGGGCTCTGAGCCGATGCCAGACACCAGCTTCACCGGCGAGGCGCCGCGATAGAGGCCCTTGGAGAAGGGCGTCGCCTTGCCTTCGGTGATGCCGCGGCCAAGTGCCGTCTTGTCGAAGTCCGACTGGTCGACATGGGCGAGGTCGTGGCGGCCGAGATAGGAGACGGCAAGCTCGCGGAACACATAGTCGAGGATCGACGTCGCGTTCTTGATCGCGTCATTGCCCTGCACCATGCCGGCCGGCTCGAACTTGGTGAAGGTGAAGGCCTCGACATATTCGTCGAGCGGCACGCCATATTGCAGGCCGAGCGAGATCGCGATGGCGAAGTTGTTCATCATCGCTCGGAAGGCGGCGCCTTCCTTGTGCATGTCGATGAAGATCTCGCCCAGGCGGCCGTCGTCGAATTCGCCGGTCCTGAGATACACCTTGTGGCCGCCGACGACGGCCTTCTGGGTGTAGCCCTTGCGGCGGTTCGGCAGTTTTTCGCGGTCGCGGTAGAGGCGCTCGATAACACGCTCGACGATCTTTTCCGTCACCTGCACGGCGCGCTGCGCGGCGGGCGCGGCGATCAGCTGCTCGACCGCCTCGTCCTCGTCCTCCTCGCCATCGGCGAGCAGCGAGGCATTGAGCGGCTGCGAGAGCTTCGAGCCGTCGCGATAAAGCGCGTTCGCCTTCAGCGCCAGCTTCCACGACAGCATATAGGCGTTCTTGGCGTCCTCGACCGTCGCCTCGTTCGGCATGTTGATGGTCTTGGAAATGGCGCCCGAGATGAAGGGCTGCGCGGCCGCCATCATCAGGATGTGGCTGTTGATCGAGAGCGAGCGCTTGCCGATCTTGCCGCAGGGGCTCGCGCAATCGAACACCGGCAGATGCTCGGCCTTGAGGAAGGGCGCGCCTTCCAAAGTCATGGCACCGCAGACATGGATGTTGGCGGCGTCGATGTCCTTCTTCGAGAAGCCGAGAGCCGGCAGCATTTCGAAGGAGATGTCGCCGAGCTGCTCGTCGGTGAAGCCGAGCGTCTCCTTCACCCAGTCGGCGCCGAGCGTCCACTGGTTGAACACGAACTTGATGTCGAAGGCCGACTTCAGCGCCGCATTCAGCGCCGCGATCTTCTCGTCGCTGAAGCCCTTGGCCTTGAGCGAGGACGGGTTGATGCCGGGCGCCTGGTTGAGGTTGCCGTGGCCGACCGCGTAGGCCTCGATCTCGGCGATCTGGCTTTCGGAGTAGCCCAGCGTGCGCAGCGCTTCCGGCACGGCGCGGTTGATGATCTTGAAATAGCCGCCGCCGGCGAGCTTCTTGAATTTCACCAGTGCGAAGTCGGGCTCGATGCCGGTGGTGTCGCAATCCATGACGAGACCGATCGTGCCGGTCGGCGCGATGACAGTCGCCTGCGCGTTGCGGTAGCCATGCTCCTCGCCGAGCTCGATGGCGCGGTCCCAGGCGGCGCGGGCATGCTCGGCCAAAGCCTGCTGCTTAAGGTCGGAGGCGACCAGCGGCACCGGGTTGACGGCGAGCTTCTCGTAGCCGTCCCTGTCGCCATAGGCGGCGCGGCGGTGGTTGCGCATGACGCGCAGCATGTTCTGGGCGTTGCGGTCATAGTCCGGGAAGGCGCCGAGCTCGGAAGCCATCTCGGCCGAGGTCGAGTAGGCTACGCCGGTCATGATGGCGGTGAGCGCCGCACAGATGGCGCGGCCCTCGTCGGAGTCGTAAGGGATGCCCGAGGTCATCAGCAGGCCGCCGATATTGGCGTAGCCGAGGCCGAGCGTGCGGTAGTCGTAGGAGAGCTTGGCGATCTCCTTGGACGGGAACTGCGCCATCATCACCGAGACTTCGAGCACGACGGTCCACAGCCGAACGGTGTGCTCGTAGGCCGCGATGTCGATCGTGCCGTCCTCGTTGCGGTAGGGCAGGAGATTGATCGAGGCGAGGTTGCAGGCCGTGTCGTCGAGGAACATGTATTCCGAGCACGGGTTGGAGGCCCGGATCGCACCGGCGGAAGCGCAGGTGTGCCAGTCGTTCATCGTCGTGTTGAAGTGCAGGCCCGGATCGGCGGAAGCCCAGGCGGCATAGCCGATCTTTTCCCACAGATCCCGCGCCTTCAGCGTCTTCAGCACCTTGCCGTCCTTGCGGGCGGTGAGCTGCCAGTCGCCATCGGCCTCGACGGCGCGCAGGAAATTGTCCTTCAGCGACACCGAGTTGTTGGAGTTCTGGCCGGAGACGGTGAGGTAGGCGTCCGAATCCCAGTCGGTGTCGTAGGTCTTGAACGACATCGAGGTGTAGCCTTGCTTGGCGAACTGGATGACGCGGTAGATGTAGTTCTCCGGCACCGCGTCTTTCTTGGCCGCCTTGATCTCGCGCTTCAGCGCGGTGTTCAAAGCCGGATCGAAGCAGTCGTCACCATGGCCTTCGCAATTGACGCAGGCCTTCATGATGGCTTCGAGATGCTTCTTGACGATCTTGGAGCCGGTCACCAGCGAGGCGACCTTCTGCTCCTCGTTGACCTTCCAGTCGATGAAGTCCTCGATATCCGGGTGGTCGGCGTCGACGATGACCATTTTTGCCGCGCGGCGCGTCGTGCCGCCCGACTTGATGGCGCCCGCCGCGCGGTCGCCGATCTTGAGGAAGCTCATCAGGCCGGACGAGCGGCCGCCGCCGGACAGTTTTTCGCCTTCGCCGCGCAACATCGAGAAGTTCGAGCCGGTGCCGGAGCCGTATTTGAACAGGCGCGCCTCGCGCACCCACAAATCCATGATGCCGCCCTCGTTGACGAGATCGTCCTGCACGCCCTGGATGAAGCAGGCATGCGGCTGCGGATGCTCGTAGGAGGACTTCGACTTGGTCAGCTTGCCGGTGAAGGGGTCGACATAGAAGTGGCCCTGGCTGGGGCCGTCGATGCCGTAGGCCCAGTGCAGGCCGGTGTTGAACCACTGCGGCGAGTTCGGCGCGACGCGCTGGGTGGCCAGCATATAGGCGAGCTCGTCGCGGAAGGCGCGCGCGTCGTCCTCGGATTTGAAGTAGCCGCCCTTGTAACCCCAATAGGTCCAGGTGCCGGCGAGGCGATCGAAGACCTGGCGGGCGTCGGTTTCCGAACCATAGCGCTCGGCCTCGGGCAGCTTGGCGAGCTCAGCCTCGTCGGCAACCGAACGCCACAGGAAGGAGGGGACGTCGTTCTCCTCGACCTTCTTCAGGCGCGCCGGCACGCCGGCCTTGCGGAAATATTTCTGCGCCAGGATGTCGGCCGCGACCTGGCTGAACTGCGCCGGCACATCGATGTTATCGAGGCGGAACACCACCGAGCCGTCGGGATTCTTGATCTCCGACAAAGCCTTGCGGAATTCGATCTCCGCATAGGCAGACTGTTCTGGCTTGGTGAAGCGACGCTCGATGCGCATTGGTCCGGTCCCTTTGTATCTATATATAGCGCTTTTCCCTGGGGATTTCTGCCCCACCAGGCGAAAAGCACAGTCCGCCGTTTGCCGGCATTGCGAGCAGCGCCGGCACTCTCCTCGTCACAAGTGCCGGCACGCAGACAGCAAGACGCTTTCCCAAGCATCTGCCCGGGCTGCAGGCCGACCCTCGCGGGTCCCTAAACTGAAACTTTTGTCGATTCCCTCCGCAGAGGGAGGTTCACACTATCTAGCGTCGAGCCTGCCTGCAAACACTAAATATAGTGTTAACAGATCATTTTTTCCAGACCGACAATTCTCCCTTTCGCCCACCCAAGCCCTAAAGATCCCCACGTCTCCGCCGGCCTCGTGAACAGGCGGAAATCCGGGCAAAACGCACAAAATCCGGGAAAAAAGACCGGGCTCGAAACTCTCCGGTCGCGCCCGCAACAGGAGCGCATGGCCTATAAAAAGCGACTCGTTCCGACCCGTCAAGGATTCGTTTTTGTAGCTTTTGTGACCCCAATATCTTGTGTGTCACACATGTGGATAACGGGGACATAGGAAGCTTGGGTTCGCAGGCACTTGACGCGGTTTATCAATCTGCCGCGAAGCGCGTCGGGCCGTCGGCTTTTCATTTTAGCTGGCTTGCACTATCTGTTGCGTTCGCGCGGGGGCGCGCCTTGTCAACACCAAAAGCATCCGCTACGCCCCGCTCATGACAGTTACTGTACGTTTTGCCCCATCGCCGACCGGCCGCATCCATATCGGCAATGCGCGCACCGCGCTGTTCAATTGGCTTTTCGCCATGAACAACAAGGGCCGTTTCATCCAGCGCTTCGACGACACCGACATTGCCCGCTCGAAGCAGGAATATGCCGATTCCATCCTGTACGACCTGCATTGGCTGGGCATCTTCCCGGATGTCACCGAATACCAGTCGCGCCGCTTCGAGATTTATGACGCTGCGGTCGAGCGGCTGAAGGCGGCGCGGGTGCTCTATGCCTGCTACGAAACGCCTGAAGAACTTGACTTGCGCCGCAAGGTGCGCCGCACGCGCGGCCTGCCGCCGGTTTATGGCCGCGAGGCGCTGACGCTGACGCCGGAGCAGGTGGCCGAATACCAGTCGGATGGCCGCAGGCCGCATTGGCGCTTCCTGCTGCCCAACTTCACCGGCGATCCGCTGCAGCCCGAACGGACCGAAGTGCATTGGAACGACCTGGTGCGCGGCGAGGAGACCGTCGACCTCGCTTCGCTGTCGGATCCAGTGCTGGTGCGCGAGGACGGCACCTATCTCTACACGCTGCCTTCGGTGGTCGACGATATCGAGATGGGCGTCAGCCATGTCATTCGCGGCGACGACCATGTCACCAACACTGGCGTGCAGATCGCCATCTTCAAGGCGCTCGGCGCCGAGGCGCCCGTCTTCGGCCACCACAATCTGCTCACTACCGTGTCGGGCGAGGGGCTTTCGAAGCGCACCGGCGCGCTGTCGATCGAAAGCCTGCGCGATGACGGCATCGAGCCGATGGCGGTCGCTTCGCTGGCGGTGCTTGTCGGCACGTCGGAAAACGTCACCGCTGCGCACGATCTCAACGAGCTTGCCGGCCATTTCGACCCGGCTGCGACGTCCAAGTCCGCCTCCAAATTCGACCCGGACGAGCTCTTCGTGCTCAACCGCACGCTGATCCATCATATGCCGTTCGAGGAAGCGCGCGACCGGCTCATAGTGCTGGGCATTTCCGGCGACAAAGCCGAGCCGTTCTGGATGGCCGTGCGCGGCAATCTCGACCGCCTGTCGGATGCGGTCGCCTGGTGGCGAATCCTGAGTGAGGGCCCGCAGGAACCGGCCGAGTTTTCCGGCGAGGACCGCGATTTCCTCAATCAGGCGTTCGAGCTTTTGCCGGAGGAACCGTGGAACGGTACGGTGTGGAAGGACTGGACCGGCAAGATCAGGGAAGCAACCGGGCGCAAGGGCAAGCCGCTGTTCATGCCGCTGAGGCTTGCCCTTACCGGGCGGACTTCGGGGCCGGAGCTTTCAGATCTATTGCCGCTGATGGGTCGGGAAGGAACGCTGGCCCGACGACCCTGACCTTGCGCTGATCCGGTGGCAGCGCCGAGACCGGCGACACCGGCACCTTGGTGGTCAGCCACTTGATCGCAGCCTGGTCCAGCCCGCCCTCGGCATTGGCGAGCGTTTCCGGATCGGCGCCGGGATCCGGCTTGGACGCTGGCATGGGAATGAAGGGCGCTGCCTCGCCGTCGGGCTGCGACTGTTCGGGATTGGGCGGGTTGCCGCCGATGATCGTGAAGTTGCCGGCCTGCGCGTTGCAGCCGCAGGTCGGCGGCCGTGAATAATTGGCCTGCTTATAGAGATAGGCGGTCGCCAGCTCGCTGTAGGGTTGACCGGTCGCCGACGAGGTCATCGAGCCAGAGTCGTCGTCCATCCCACGCGAATAGAAGACCTGCATCTCGGTGCCCGGGCAGCTCGATTCGCAATTTTTCTGGTCGCGCTCGAAATCGCCGGCGGACGCCGCGTTGGACATCGGGAAGAAATAGCCGTCGCAGGTGCGCACGCACATGGTGTGGAACTCGCCGGCCGGCCGGGGCAGGTCCATGCCGTCCGGCGGGTCGATGACGCGGCGGATGTTGTGCACGCTCGGATCATCGGGCGGCACCTCCGAGTCCGGCATATCGGGGGCATCGGGCGTTTCGAGCTGCTGGTCCTGGCGGCCGAAAAGCTGCTCGAACAGATTGCCGCCGCCATTGTCGCGGGCCGCCTCCCGAAGCGGGGCGTGGCGCGGCGCGATCTCGTCGTCGCGGCAGCCATTGGCGTCGAGCGCCGCCAGGATGCGGCTGCGGTCGCGCCGCGTGCCGCCGGCGGCGAGCCGCTCGCGCTTGGCTTGCAACGTGTCGAGATTGGCGTCCATGCGTTGGATCGAGGCATTGATCGCCGCGCATTGGCTGACATTGCGCGAAAACAGCGTGAAGCCGCAATTGGCGTCGCTCGCGCGGCTGCGGACCTTCGCAAGCTGCTCGCGCTGTCGCTGGATGGCATCATCATATTTGCGTACGATGACCGGCCCTCCGCCGCCACCGCGTGTCGCGGCGAGTTCGGCTTCGAGCTGCCTGCAGGCGCGCGAGGCCGCCTCGGACCCGGTCACGGCGACGACCGAGCCTGCAATCGCTGCAAGCAGCGCCATCAGCTGGGTCAGCTTCAACCCCGCGCCTTTCATCCGAAACCCCAAATCGCCTGTTCGACCCGAAGCTACGCTGCCATGGTTAATCGACTATGCCAGAGTCGGACCCACCGGACCCAGGAACAATTCGGCGCGAAGCGTTTTCAACCGGAAACACAACCTGCCATCGCCGGTCGCGAAAAACCCCGAGAGCCTAAAAAAGACGCTTTCGCGCGGGACCAATTGCGCGAACTCGGCTTACAAGAAAGGGGCGGTGCATGATCCCGATTACCCGTCGATGCGCGCTGCAGCTCGGCCTTCTGTTCCTGGCGGTGCCGTACGCGATGGCCAGGAAAGCCACGCCTGAGGCGATGGCGAAGATCGCCACGCCTGAATGGACCTTCAGGTTGGTCGATGCCGCGCGCAGGCAGATCGGCGTCACCACGCTCTATGATCCGACTTACACCCGCATCCCCTATCCCGGCGGCGATGTCGCACAGGACCGGGGCGTGTGCACGGATGTCGTGATCCGCGCCTATCGCCGCGCCTTCCGGCTCGACCTGCAAAAGCTGGTGCATGAGGACATGGTGGCCGATTTCTCCGCCTATCCCAAGGCCTGGGGCCTGAACTCGACCGATCCGAACATCGACCACCGCAGGGTGCCCAATCTCGCCGTGTTCTTCGAACGGCGGGGGGCTTCGATCGCCGTCAGCGACGATCCAGCCGACTACCAGCCGGGCGATCTCGTCACCCAGATGCTGCCCGGCAACCTGTCGCATATCGTCATCGTCTCGAACAATCGCCCGGCCGAGGCGCTGGAACGGCTGCTGGTCATCCACAATATCGGCCAGGGCGCCCGCGAGGAGGACACGCTATTTGTCTTCAGGCGGACGGGGCATTTCCGCTTCGCGCCGGCTTAGGGAGGCTCAAGACACCCTAACCCTAACCCAGATCGACCAGCGCCTGCGCCTTGTGCGCCGCCTCGACCACGGCGAGCGCGGTCATGTTGACGACGCCGCGCGAGGTCACCGACGGCGTCAATATATGCGCGGGCTTGTCCGTGCCGAGCAGGATCGGCCCGACATGCAGCGCGTCCATCATAGCGCGCAGCGCCGTCAGCGTGATGTTGGCCGAATCGAGATTCGGGAAGACCAGCAGATTGGCTTCGCCCTTCAGCCTGGAATGCGGATAGACGCGCTGGCGCAGATGCTCCGACAGCGCCGTATCGGCATGCATCTCGCCGTCGCACTGCAAGCCGGGCGCGATGCGGCCGAGGATGTCCGCCGCGCGGCGCATCTTCAGCGCGCTCGGCGAATCGCGCGAGCCGAAATCCGAATGCGACAGAAGCGCTGCCTTGGGCTCGATGCCGAAACGCTGGATCTCCTCCGCCGCCAGCACCGTCATTTCGGCGATCTCCTCCGCCGTCGGGTCGACCGAGACATGCGTGTCGGTGAGGAAGACGATGCCGCGCTGCGAGATCAGCATCGACAGCGTCGACAGGTCCCAGTCCTTGATGCCGGCGCGAGGCCCGATGATCAGCGAGACATTGCGCAGATGCCGTTCGAAGCGGCCTTCGAGGCCGCAGACCATCGCGTCCGCGTCGCCGCGCTTCAGTGCCAGGGCCGCGATCACCGTGTTGTCGGTGCGCACCATGGTGCGGGCGGCTTCCGTCGTCACGCCGCGCCGGCCGGCCAGTTCGATCAAGAGGTCGACATAATGACGGTATCGCGGATCGTCCTCCGGATTGATCACGGCGAAATCGACGCCCGGACGGATGCGCAGACCGTAACGCTTCAGCCTGACCTCGACCACATGCGGGCGGCCGATCAGGGTCGGTTCGGCGATGCCTTCCTCCAGCACCACCTGCGCCGCGCGTAGCACGCGCTCGTCCTCGCCGTCGGCATAGATGACACGCTTGGCGCTTGAAGCCTTGGCGGAGGAGAACACCGGCTTCATCACCAGGCCGGAGCGGAAGACGAAGCGGTTGAGCTTGTCGATATAGGCGGCGAAGTCGGCGATCGGTCGCGTCGCGACGCCGGTGTCGCAGGCAGCCTTGGCCACCGCCGGCGCGATGCGCAGGATGAGGCGCGGATCGAAGGGCGAGGGGATCAGGAAATCGGGGCCGAACATCGGCGTCTCGCCGGAATAAGCGCGCGCCGCGACATCCGACGGCTCCTCGCGCGCAAGGGCGGCGATTGCGCGGACCGCCGCCATCTTCATCTCCTCGTTGATGGCGCTGGCGCCGCAATCGAGCGCGCCGCGGAAGATGTAAGGAAAGCAGAGCACGTTGTTGACTTGATTGGGAAAATCCGAGCGCCCGGTGCAGATCATGGCGTCCGGCCGCGCGGCTCTTGCCGCTTCCGGCATGATCTCGGGGTTAGGGTTGGCCAAAGCCAGGATCAGCGGCTTCGGCGCCATATGCTGCAGCAACTCCGGCTTCAGGACGCCGGCGGCGGAAAGGCCGAGGAAGACGTCGGCACCGGGAATGACGTCGGCCAGCGTGCGCGCCTCGGTATCCTTCACATACGGGTCTTTCCAGCGATCCATCTCCTCGACGCGACCCTTGTGGGCGACGCCGAAACGGTCGGTGACCCAGATGTTTTCGACCTTGGCGCCGAGCGAGACCAGAAGGTTGAGGCAGGCGAGCGCCGCGGCACCCGCGCCGGAAGTGACGATCTTGATGTCGGAGATTGCCTTGCCGGCCAGTTCCAGCCCGTTGAGCACCGCGGCTGCAACGATGATCGCGGTGCCGTGCTGGTCGTCGTGGAAGACCGGGATGCCCATGCGGGCTTTCAGCCGCTCCTCGACCTCGAAACATTCAGGCGCCTTGATGTCCTCGAGGTTGATGCCGCCGAAGGTCGGTTCGAGCGCCGCGACGGTCTCGACTATGCGGTCGATCTCGGGCGCGTCGATCTCGATGTCGAAGACGTCGATGCCTGCGAATTTCTTGAACAGCACCGCCTTGCCTTCCATCACCGGCTTGGAGGCGAGCGGACCGATATTGCCCAGCCCAAGCACGGCGGAGCCATTGGAAACGACGCCGACGAGGTTGGCGCGGGCGGTATAGTCGGCGGCGGTTGCCGGGTCGTCGCGGATCTCGAGGCAGGGCGCGGCGACGCCCGGCGAATAGGCAAGCGCGAGATCCCGCTGGTTGCCGAGCGGCTTCGTCGCCTGGATTTCGAGCTTTCCCGGTGTCGGATGCTTGTGGAAGAAGAGGGCGGCCTCGTCGAGGTCCGACCGGGCCGTTTTCTTGTTCTCGCCGTCCATCCGGCCCTCCCTCTGTTCCTGATTTGGAGCCTTTTAGCATGTGCCGACGAGTCTTCGCGACGGCAAATCGCGGACCCCGGCCTTCACAATGCCGGAGCGAAAATAATCAACCGATTCCAGACGGTTGGCTCGGAAGCCTCAGGCGTATTGGATTGGCGGTGGTCAAAACGCACTGACGTAGAGACCGCCGTCGACCGGGATGTTCTGGCCGGTGAGGTAGCCGGCATGGACAGAGCAGAGGAAGGCGCAGATCTGACCGAATTCCTCCGGCGTGCCGAGACGTTTTGCCGGCACGTCGGCGCTGATGCGGGCCTTGCGCGCGGCGGCCGCGGCCGGGTCTTCCTCGGTGCCGGCCTCATGCGGGCCGCGCAGCCGGTCGGTATCGAGCTTGCCGGGCAACAGGCTGTTGATGGTGACGTTGCGGTCGATGACCGTGCGCGCCACGCCGGCCAGGAACGAGGTCAGACCGGCGCGCGCGCCAGACGACAGGTCGAGACCGGGGATCGGAACATAGACCGACAGCGAGGTGATATTGACGATGCGGCCGAAGCCACGCTTGGCCATGCCGTCGATCACCGCCTGGACGAGTTCGATCGGCGTGACCATGTTCTGCGTAACGCCCTCGAGGATCTTTGCGCGGTCGAGCTCGCGAAAATCGCGCAGCGGCGGGCCGCCATTGTTGTTGACCAGGATGTCGGGGTCCGGGCAGGCGGCGAGTATCGCTTTCTGCACGTCCGGCTTCGATACGTCGCCGGCAACTTCGATGACCTTGACGCCGAACCGGTCGCGGATGTCCTTGGCGGTCGTGGCCACCAGTTCGGCGTTGCGACCGTTGACGACGAGGTCGACGCCGGCTTCGGCAAGCGCCATCGCGCAGCCGCGCCCCAGTCCCTTGCTCGAGGCGCAGACGATGGCCTTCTTGCCGCGAATACCGAGATCCATGGTGATTTTCTCCTGGTGCTTTGGTCGCGCAAGCTAGCGCTTGGGCTGGACCAACCGCAACCGTCATACGGTTGTTGCATGAATCGGGGCATAGGCACGCGAAAGCAAAGGGTAAAATCGTGATGTCGGACCCAGAGCCCCGCACTTTCCGCGCCTTGTTCATTTCCGATGTGCATCTCGGCTCGAAAGCGGCCAAGGCCGATTTCCTGATCGACTTCCTGCGCTATCATGACGCCGAGATCATCTATCTGGTCGGCGATATCGTCGACGGCTGGCGGCTGCGGCGCAGCTGGCACTGGCCGCAGAGTCACAACGACGTGGTGCAGAAGCTGCTGCGCAAGGCGCGCAAGGGCGCTTCGATCACCTATATCGCCGGCAATCACGACGAATTCGCCCGCCAGTTCCAGGGCGTGCATTTCGGCGGCATCGTCGTTGCCGACCGTGCCATCCACGAGACCGCCGACGGCCGGCGCCTGCTGGTCATCCATGGCGACCAGTTCGACACGGTGGTGCACAATCAGCGCTGGCTCGCTTATCTCGGCGACTATGCCTATGACACGGCGATGGTGATCAACCGCGTCGTGACCAAGCTGCGCCACCTGCTCGGCCTGCCTTACTGGTCGTTCTCGTCCTGGGCCAAGGTCAAGGTCAAGAAGGCGGTGAACTTCATCGGCTCGTTCCAGACCGTGCTTTCGGAAGAAGCGCGGCGCTCGCATGTCGACGGTGTGATCTGCGGCCATATCCATCACGCCGCGATCGAAAGCTATGGCAACGTGCAATACATCAACACCGGCGACTGGGTGGAAAGCTGCACGGCGGTGGTCGAGCATTTCGACGGCCGCATGGAGATCCTGACCTGGGCGCATGTGCTTCCTGAAACCACGGCAGGCAGCGACGCGCTGGTGCCGGTCGACATCATCGACCTGAAGGGCAGGGCGGCTCAGGCGGCTTGAATGCAGCGGCCTGTTCCCGCTTCCGCCTGCTTCCCTGGCCGCGCCGACACAGGGCGCGCGCGGCGCCCGCTCACGGGCCTCGCTCGTCAACAGCTTTGCTCTTGATCGATTGATCCAGGCAGTTCCGCCGCGCTTTGCCTCATGTTAGGGATCGAGACACGTTGCATGGAGTTGAATGCAGCGAAATTGGATCGATTCATGCCGCCGCCGCCGCTATCGCCCGAACAGCTTGTCAAGCCCAGCCATTTCGAACTGCGCATGAGCCTGATCTTCGCGACCCTGTTCGTGTCGCAAGGCACGCATCTGCCTTACTTTCCGCTCTGGCTGCAGGCGAAAGGTTTTCATGCCGAGCAGATCGCGGTCATCCTGGCGGCGCCAATGTTCCTGCGTGTCGTGACGACGCCGATGCTGACCGCGTTCGCCGACCGCGCGAATGACCGCGCCAATGTCTATATCGCGTTGGTCGCCGGCTCGATGGTCGTCTCCGCCGGCTATTTCCTGCCGGCCACCTACGCCATAGTGCTCGCCGTCTCGCTTTTGCTGACGATCGTCTGGACGCCGCATTCGCCGATGGCCGATTCGCTGGCGCTGTCAGGCGTACGGCGCTTCGGCTCGAACTACACGGCGATGCGCAAATGGGGCTCGATCTCGTATCTCGGCGCCAATGTCGTAGGCGGCTTCATCCTGGCGGCCACCGGTCCGCAGGCGGTTCCGGTCATCATCTTCATTGCGCTCGGCGCGGCGCTGGTCGCGGCGCTGCTGTCGCCGCGCATGGGGCGGCCGCGCAAGGCCTCGCCGCTTTCGGCGACCGAGATCCAGCATAAGGCGCCGAGCCTGTTCAACGCCTATTTCCTTTATTTCACGCTCGGTGTCGGCATCATCACCGCCAGTCACGCCTTCCTCTACGGCTTCGTCTCGATCTATTGGAAATCGATCGGCATAGGCGATTCCGTCGTTGGCCTGCTATGGGCTTGGGGCGTGGTCTCCGAAGTTTGCATGTTCCTGTTTTTCAACCGTATTTTTGCGTCCATCTCGGTCGTCAGGGTGATGGTGATCGCCGGTATCGGTTCGATCGTGCGCTGGATCGCCTTTCCGCTGGTCTGGCCGCTTGGCCTGGGCGTCGCCGGCTTCTTCGTTGTTCAGACGCTGCATTCGGTGTCGGTGGCGATGGTGTTGATCGGCCTGCAGAAGATGATCGGCGAGACAATCTCCGAAGAGCGCACGGGTGCTGCGCAAGGCATCGCCTATTTCTTCAACGGCTTCTTCATGGCGGCAGTGACGCTGGCTTCCGGCCCTCTTTATGAGCGGCTTGGCGTCGACGGTTTCCTGGCGATGATCCCGATCGCGATCATCGGCATGGTGCTGATAGGCCTCGCTTCCCGCTCAGCCCCAAAGCACCCGCTCAGGGGGTGAAACCAGCGATCCCCGGTAGACAAGGCCGGGCTCGCGGTCGCGCGCAAGCAGCAGCGGGCCGTCGAGGTCGACGAAGTCCGCGTCCTGCGCCAGGAGCACCGCCGGCGCCATGGCGAGCGAGGTGCCGACCATGCAACCCACCATGATGCCGAAGCCAAGGTCGCGCGCGCGGTCGCGCAGCTTCAACGCCTCCGTCAGGCCGCCAGATTTGTCGAGCTTGATGTTGACGGCGTCGTAGAGGCCGACCAGCGCATCGAGGTCTTTCGCCGCATGAACGCTTTCGTCGGCGCAGACCGGCACCGGATGCGCGATCCGGCGCAGGATGTCGTCCTTGCCCGCCGGCAGCGGCTGCTCGACCAGCGTGACGCCGTGTTGCGCGGCGAAAGCGAGGTTCGCCTCGACATTTTCGTCGGTCCAACCCTCATTGGCATCCAGGATGATGCGGCTTTCGGGAGCGGCTTCCGTCACCGCGCGGATTCTGGCCATGTCGTTGTCGCCGCCGATCTTGACCTTCAGCAAGGGCCGCGTGGCGTTGGCGCGCGCCTGCGCGGCCATGGCCTCCGGTGTGGCGAGCGACAGGGTGTAGGCGGTTTCCAGCGGCTTGGTCGGAACGGCCCCGATCGCCACCGCCACCGGCGTGCCGGTGAGCTTGGCTTCCAAGTCCCATAACGCGCAGTCAATGGCGTTTCGCGCGGCGCCCGCGGACATGGCCGCAAGCAGGGTGGTCCGGTCGATGCCGGCGACGATCCGATCGCACATGGCTTCGATGGCCGCGCGCACTTCCTCCATGGTTTCGCCATAGCGTTTGTAAGGCACGCACTCGCCACGGCCGGAACGTCCCTCGTCATCGATCGTTACGGTGATGACTTCGGCCTCGGTTTTGGATCCGCGCGAGATGGTGAAGGTGCCGGCAATCGGAAACCGCTCCGCCTCAACCGAAATGACACGCGCCATAATTTTCTTCTCCGGCTATGCGACACCAGTCTGCCGGCAAATCGACACGCCAGTCCGGTCACGCTAAACAGGACGCCATGTTGACCATCCGCAAACGCGACGCAAGCGGCGAGGCCAAGGACGCCGAGCATCGGCCACGCGTTGCCGTGGGCGAGGAGGGAGGCGTGCTGGGCTGCGCCTTTTCCGGTGTGTGGACGACGCGCACCGTGGCGCTGGTCGACGCCGACATGCGCAAGATCGAGGGGACAAGCGGCGCAAAGCAGCTGATGCTCGACCTTTCCCACATCGAAAAGATGGACACCGCCGGCGCCTGGCTTATCGACCGGCTGGCCAGCGCCTTCGAGAAGAAAGGCGTCGAGGTCCATTTGCAGGGGCAGAGCGAGATCGCCTCGATCCTGCTCGGCGCGGTCGGCGATGCGGTTCGCCGGGAGCCCGAATCGGGGCCGTCCGGGCCGCCCAATGTCATCCTGCGCGCGCTGGAGCTGGTTGGCCGGCGGGTCTATGAGATGCGCGACGATTTCTTCGCATCGATGAACATCCTCGGCGCCACGATCCGCGGCGCGCAGATGAAGCTTGGCCGCGGCCACGCGGTCAACCTGGCCGCGATCTTCAACCAGATCGATCGCATGGGCGTCGGCGCGATACCGGTGGTGGTGCTGATGTCGGCCATCGTCGGCGCCATCGTCGCCCAGCAGGGCGCCTACCAGCTCAGCTATTTCGGCGCCAACATCTTCGTCGTCGACCTGGTCGGGGTGCTGATCCTGCGCGAGCTCGGCGTGCTGATGACGGCGATCATGCTCGCGGGACGTTCAGGCAGCGCCATCACCGCCGAGATCGGCTCGATGAAGATGCGCGAGGAAGTCGACGCGCTGAAGGTGATCGGCCTCAATCCGATCGGCGTGCTGGTCTTTCCGCGGCTCGTCGCGTTGGTGATCGGGCTGCCGTGCCTCACCATCATCGCCAATTTCGCCGCGCTTGCCGGCGGCATCATCGCCGCCTGGCTCTATTCCGATATCCCACCGGCCGCGTTCATCGACAGGCTGCGCGTCGCCATCGATCTCAGCACCATCTTTGCCGGCCTGATCAAGGCGCCGTTCATGGCCCTGATCATCGGCATCATTGCCTCGGTCGAGGGCATGAAGGTCGGCGGCAGCGCCGAATCGCTCGGCCTGCACGTGACCGCATCGGTGGTGAAGTCGATCTTCGTCGTCATCATCCTCGACGGGCTTTTCGCCATGTTCTACGCAGCGATCGGGTTCTGAGATGGCGAACGGCAACGGCGCAGCGGCAGCGCAGGATACCAACGACGACGAAATCGTGCTTTCGGTGCGCGACGTCACCGTGGCCATCGACGACAAGCTGATCCTCGACAAGCTCTCGCTCGACATCAAGCGCGGGGAGATCCTTGGCTTTGTCGGCGCTTCGGGCGCCGGCAAATCGGTGCTGTTGCGCACCATATTGGGGCTGATGCCGAAGCAATCGGGGACGATCAGCCTGTTCGGCGTCGATGTCGACAAGGCGAGCGACGCCGACCGCCTGCGCATCGACATGCGACTCGGCGTCCTTTTCCAGCATGGCGCACTGTTTTCGGCGCTGACAGTGCTGGAAAACGTGCAGGTGCCGATGCGTGAATATCTCGACCTGCCCAGGGCGCTTATGGATGAGCTCGCCTTGCTCAAGATCGAGCTGGTCGGGTTGCCGGCCGACGCGGCCCGGAAATTTCCCTCCGAGCTTTCCGGCGGCATGATCAAGCGCGCCGCACTGGCGCGCGCGTTGGCGCTCGACCCCGACATCGTCTTTCTCGACGAGCCGACCTCCGGCCTCGATCCGATCAGCGCGGCCGAATTCGACGAACTTGTCGTCAAGCTGCGCGACACGATGGATCTGACGGTCTACATGGTCACGCACGATCTCGACACACTGTTCACCGCTTGCGACCACGTCGCGGTGCTCGGCAAGAAGAGGGTGCTTGTCGAAGGCACGATCGACGACATGCTGAAGAGCGAGGAGCCGTGGGTGAAATCCTATTTCCGCGGAAAACGCGCCCGGCAACTTGATCTTGCGGCGCGCGCATAGCCATAAGTGGAAGCAATGGAAACAAGAGCCAACTACATTATTGTCGGCATCTTCACGCTGGGTGCGATCCTGGCGGCCTTTGCCTTCGTCTATTGGACCGCGGCGATCGGCGACAGAGGCGAAACGACAATGCTGCGCGTGCGCATTCCAGGTTCGGCCTCGGGCCTCGGCCGCGGCAGCTTCGTGCTGTTCAACGGCGTCAAGGTCGGTGACGTCAAACGCGTGTATATCGACGTTGACAATCCGACGGTAGCCATTGCCGACACTGAGATCGACCGCATGACGCCGATCACCAAGTCGACACAGGCCGATATTGGCCTTGCCGGCTTGACCGGCCAGGCCAATATCGAACTCCGGGGCGCCGACCCCAAGGAAGCGAAGCTGCTCGACGAGGCGGAAAAAGAGGGCAGGATCCCCGAGATAACCGCCAATCCGTCGGCGGTCACCAACCTTCTGCAGACGGCCCAGAACATCTTCACCCGCGCCGACAAGGTGCTGAGCGAGCTCGAAGGCTTCACCAGGGACGTTCGCGGCCCGCTGACGCAGACGGTCAAGAATGTCGAGACCTTCTCGGACGCGCTGGCCAAGAACTCCGATGGGATCGACAAGTTCCTGTCGGCGGTGAGCTCGCTTTCGGATCAGCTAAAGAATGTCTCGGGCCGACTCGACAGCACGCTGAAGGCCGCCGAAGGCCTGCTCAATTCCGTCGACAAGGACCAGATCAAGAGCATCGTGGCCAATGTCGATACGGTGACGGCGAATCTGAAGGAAACCTCGAAGCAGTTCGATACGGTCATCGGCAACGTCAACACGGCGGTCGGCTCGATCAACGATTTCGCCAAGCAGACGCAAGGGACATTGGCCAAGGTCAACGGCGTGCTCGACGGCATCGATCCGGCCGACGTCAAGGCCGCTTTGGCCAACATCCAGAAGGCCAGCGCCAGCGCCGACAAGGCGGCCTCGGACATCGCCAAGGTGACCGACAAGATCGCCAACCGCTCCGACGATATCGACCAGACCATCAAGGACGCCCGCCAGCTCGCGCAGCGGCTCAACGACGCCTCGGTGCGCGTCGACGGCATCCTGGCCAAGGTCGACAAGATACTTGGCTCCGGCGAGGCCGACGGCGTGATGGCCGATGCCAGGGCGACGCTGAAATCCTTCAAGCAGGTTGCCGATACGTTGAACTCCCGCCTCGGCACCATCGTCGATAATCTGTCGCGCTTCTCCGGCCAGGGCCTGCAGAATGTCGAGGCGCTCGTGCAGGACAGCCGGCGCTCGATCAACCGCATCGAGGAAGCAGTGACCGACCTTAGCCGCAATCCGCAGCGCATTCTGTCCGGCGGCGACGGCGAGGTCCGGCAGTTCGATGGAAGGGCACGGCGTTGACTTCGGCTGCCGCGACCGCCAAGAAAATGATCGTAAGATCCGGGGACAACGGGGATCACGCGTGAAGTCGGTCAGGGTGGTAGCGGGGAGTTTGAGATCGTCCGCGGCAGCGTTGCTGGTGCTTGCGGTTGCCGGGTGCGCGGCCCTGGGCGGCAAGCCGGCGCCGCTCGACACGTTTGAATTGTCGGCGCCGTCGGTCGACATGCATGCCCACAGCCGCCGCCAGATCCTGATAGCCCAGCCGTCGGCACTCAAGGCGCTGGACAGCCAGAACATCGTCATCAGGCCTTCCGACCGGTCGATCCAGTTCCTCAAGGGCGCGCAATGGGCGGACCGGCTGCCACTGATCGTCCAGGCGAGGCTGGCCGAAACCTTCCAGCGCTCCGGCAGCTTTGCCGGCGTCGGCAAGCCGGGCGAGGGGCTGGCGATCGACTACCAGATCATCGTCGAGGTGCGCTCCTTCGAGGTGCGCGTCGATGGCGGCGAGCGTGCCGATGTCGACCTGTTCGTGCGCATCCTCAACGACCGCAACGGCGAGGTGCGCGCCTCGAAGAACTTCACCGCGAGCGCGCCGGTCTCCGGCAGCGGCAACGCCGCTTATGTCGGCGCGCTGGACAACGCCTTCGGCCAGGCGGCCAAGGATATCGTCCGCTGGACGGATTCGACGATCTGAGCGCCGGACAGGCAGTCAAACTCCAACATAAAAAAGGCGGGCCGGGGCCCGCCTTTTTGTTTCAGTCCGCCGATCGGCTTCAGTGCAGGCGGCCGCTGGCGTGGGCCAGCATAGTGTAGACCTTGCCGGTGTCGGACGTCAGATAGGTCTGCGCCATGATGTTGTCGCGGTCGTTGCGCGAGACATCCTTGAGCAGCTTCTCGAAATCCTCGCAGTAGCGATCGACCGCGGCGCGGAATTCCGCCTCTGCCTGGTACTTGCGACGGATCTCGTCAAAAGTCTGCTGGCCCTTGAGCGTGTAGAGGCGGCGCGTGAAGACGTCGCGCTCGCCGCGCCGGTAGCGGTTCCAGAGCTCGATCGAAGCGTCATGGTCGATGGCGCGGGCGATGTCGACGGAGAGCGAGTTGAGCGACTCCATGACATGCAGCGGTGAGCGCTGGGCAGGCGTCGCGCGCGGCGCTTCCATCGGCGCTGCAGGCCGCAGCTCCTCCTCGCGCGAAGCGTTGGTCAGGAGGTCACGCACCCAGCCGCCCTGCGGCGTCTTGCTGTTCGGGTCGCGGCGCGGCGCCTCGGCAGGACGTTCGAGGTCAAGCGTGCCGCGCAGCGTGGTCTCGGCGAGCGGCGCCTGGGGGGCGCGAGCCGTGGGCTGCGGCTGAGGCTGCGGGGCCGGTGGGCGGCGCAGCGGCGGCTCGGCAGCGCGGGCCGGCGCCTGCGGGGCAGGCCGCAGACCGCGCGGTTCGCCCTGTTCGCTGCTGCCGCTGCGGCCGGATTTCGCAACGATATCCGACAGTTCCTTGAGCGCATTGATCTGCTCGGCGACGGCGCGACGGATGGCCGAGGTCGATTCCTTGGCCTCTTCCGGCATCTCGATGACGCCCTTCTTCAGCTCAGCGCGGGTCAGGTCGAGCTCGCTCTTGATCGAGCCCGCGGTGCGGCGCATCTCCTCGGTCGCGTCGGCAAAGCGACGCGTCGCCGAATCGACGACCTCGGCGATGGCGGTGCGGATCTTTTCCGCCGATTCCATCGTGCGGCCCTCCGCGGTCTGCATCGTCTGGCCGACGAGGTTTTCGAAGGAACGCATCACCTTCTCGAGGTCTTCGGACTTCTTGACCAAGCCGACGGCGAGGTCTTCCAGCGAGGACTGACGCTCCAGCGTGTGCTCAAGATTGCTTTGCGCAGAGCTGAGCAGGTTAGAGGCGCTGGAGAGCAGGCGGCTGTGCTCGTCGAACTTGGTCGCGATCGAGGCCACCTCACGCAGCGTTGCCGAGGACAGATCGGTGAGCCGCGTCGTGTTGGAATCGACGAGACGCGCAGAGCTGGCGAAGGTCTGGGCGGCCTTCTCCGTGGTCGTGGCGAAGCTCTGCGTGCTGCCGGAGAGCCGCTCCTCGACCTGGCCGAGGTTGACGGCAGCCTGCTCGATCAACTGGCCAAGCTGCGCGCTGGAGGTCGTCATGCGGCCGATGAGATCGGCCACGCTGTCGGCAAGCGAGGAACGCGCGCCTTCGACGGCCGACAGGGTCTCGGCCGTGCGGCTGGCCAGCGCGTTGACGAGGTTCGTGTTCTCGCTGCGCAGCTTCTCGGCCGCCCGTTCGGTGACCTCTTCCATGCTGCGCTGCAGTTCGGAGCCGCCCTGGGCGAAGCGCTCGACCAGCGGCTTGGCCGTCTCGTCGAGGATTTTCGCCATCTCGGCCGAACGCGCCGCCAGCATGGTGTTGAGCTCGCGGGTGTTGGCGCCGATCGTGCGCGCGGCCTCGTTGGTGCTCTGACCGATATGCTGGCCGACCGCCGTAAAGGTCTCGGCGATGACGTTGGCGCGCGAGATGAGCTGGGCCTCGGCGCTGGAGACCTGCTCGTTGAGCTTCTGGCCCATGGTCTCGGCGGTATAGGCGAAGCGGTTTTCCACGCTCGCGACCTGGTCCTCGACACGGGCGGCCGCGGCGGAGGCGCTTGCGGCCAGCCGCTCGTCGGCGCCGGCCAGCGCCTGCTCGATCTCGCGGGCATGCACGGCAAGCTCCTGGCCGGTCTGGCGAGCGCGGTCTGCGACACGCTGCTCGGTGGCGGTGAAGGCGCCGACGATCGTGTCGGCATGCTCGCCGATGGTCGAGCTGGTCGAAGCAATGCGCGACACCAGGCGGTTGTCGGCGTCGTCAAAGATGCGGCCGATTTCGCCTGCGCGGGCGGAAAGCGCTTCCGAACCCTCGGCAATGCGCGACATGAGCTGCTGGTCGGCGCTGTCGAAGATGCGGCCGAGATCGGAGGCGCGGGCGGCCAGCGCTTCGGCCGATTCCGTGATGCGCATCGACAGCCGTTCGTCGGCGCCTTCGAAGTTGCGCAGAATGTCGCCGGCGCGGGCGGCCAGCGACTGCGCCGTCTCGACGGCGCGGGCAACCAGCTTCTGATCGGCCGTGTCGAAGGTGCTGGCGATCTCGCCGGCGCGGGTGGCAAGCTTGTCGGCGGTTTCCTCGGCGCGGGCCATGAGCGCGTTCGACGCATCGTCGGCGCGCGCCATCAGCATGTTGGACGTATCCTGGGCGCGCTCATGCAGGCGACGGTCCGCCGCCTCGAAGGCCTGGGCGATATCCTCGGCCCTGGAGAGCAGCGCGGAGGAAGTCTGCTCGGCGCGTTCGGCGATCTTGCGGTCCGCGTCGCTGAAAGCGGCGCCGGCCTGCTCATGCAGGGCACTGGTGACTTCCATGACCTTGTCGCGCAGCGCGCCCGCCACGAACACGGCGGTCTTTTCCAACACGCCGCGGACATTGTCGACGCCGTTCGACAGCGCGCGCTCCATGGTGCCGGCACGCTCCTCGATGATACCGGTCTGCCGGTTGAAGGCCTGCTCGATCTTCTCGACGTCGGCGGCAATCGCCGCCGAGATGTCGCTGCTCCTGGCGGCGATCTGGTCGATATGCCCGGACACCGAACGATCGACGTCCTTGCGCGCATCGGCGAGCTTGACGAGATCGTCCTCCAGGGCCTTGGCCAGCATATTGCGGCCCTCGGACAGCTTGCCGACATGGCCGGCGATGACGTCGTCGATCTCCGAGCGGCTTTCAGTCAGCTTCTGAAGATCGGCTTCGAGGGCGCGCTTGAGGATATCGCGACCCTCGGCCAGCTTTTCGACCTGGCCGGCGACGAGGCCGTCAATGCCGGAGCGGCTTTCGGCAAGCTTGGCGAGGTCGGCTTCAAGGGCGCGCGTGAGCACGTCGCGGCCTTCCGCAAGCTTTTCGACCTGGCCAGCGACGAGGCCGTCGATGCCAGCGCGGCTTTCGGCGAGCTTGGCGAGGTCGGCTTCAAGCGCGCGGGTGAGGATATCGCGGCCTTCCGAAAGCTTCTCGACCTGGCCAGCGACGAGGCCGTCGATCGAGGCGCGGCTCTCGGCGAGCTTGGCAAGGTCGGCCTCCAGAGCACGCTTGAGGATGTCGCGGCCCTCGGCGAGCTTCTCGACCTGGCCGGACACCAGGCCGTCGATGCTGGAACGGCTCTCGGCGAGCTTGGCAAGATCGTCCTCGAGCGCCTTGGACAGCGTCGCACGGTTTTGTGAGAGCTGGTCGGCATGGGTCTGCATGAGGCCGCTGGCATTGGCCATATCGGCATCAAGCGCACGCGAAAGCACGGCGCGGTGGTCGGTGATCTTCTGCGAATGATCGACGATCGCACCCTGGATGGTGTTGAGGTCTGCTTCCAGCGCGCGCTTGAGGATATCGCGGCCCTCGGCAAGCTTCTCGACCTGGCCCGCGACCAGACCGTCGATGCTGGAACGGCTCTCCGCCAGCTTGGCGAGATCGTCTTCGAGCGACTTCGACAGCACCGAACGGTCCTGGACGAGCCTGTTCTGATGGTCGGCGATGGCGCCGCTGACGTTCTGGAGGTCATCCTGCAAGGCCCTCGACAAGGTCGAGCGATCCTGCGCGAGCCTGTCCTGGTGATCGGCGATGGCGCCGCTGACCGCCTGCAGGTCGGCTTCGAGCGCCCTCGACAGCTGCGAGCGATCCTCCAGCACCTTGTCCGAATGTCCCGCAATGGCACCCTTGATGGTGTTGAGGTCTGCTTCCAGGGCGCGCTTTAGGATATCGCGGCCTTCGGCGAGCTTCTCGACCTGGCCGGCGACAAGACCGTCGATCGAGGCGCGGCTTTCGGCCAGCTTGGCGAGGTCGGCTTCCAGCGTCTGCGAAAGCAGGCCGCGGTCGTCGGCGAGCTTGCCGGCGTGGCTGTCGATCAGGCCGCGGATGCCGCTCAGATCGTTTTCAAGCGCGCGGCTGAGTTCGCTGCGGTCCTCGGCGAGCTTGCTCGAGTGCGTCTCTATCAGGTTCCTGATGCCGATGATGTCGGTTTCGAGCGCCTTGGCGAGCACGGCGCGGCCTTCGGCGATCTTCTCGACCTGACCGGCGACAATGCCGTCGATCGAGGCGCGGCTGTCCTGCAGCTTGCCGAGATCGGCCTCCAGGGCGCGCGCCAGGATGTTGCGGCCCTCGGCCAGTTTCCCGACATGGCCGGCGACCATTTCGTCAATCATTGTACGGGCTTGGACGAGCCTGCCGGAGTCTTCGTTCAAGGCCTGGGACAGGCGATTGCGGCCTTCCTCGATCTGCTCCAGATGGCTGCCCAGCGACGCATCGATAGCGGCGCGCGACTCGTTGACCTTGCGCAGATCTTCTTCGAGCGCGCGCGAGATCAGGCCGCGGCCTTCCGCCAGCTTCTGCACCTGGTTGGTGACGGCGGAATCGATCGCCGCGCGGCCTTCGGCGAATTTCGCCATGTCCGCCTGCATGGCGGTGGCCATGCGTTCGCGGCTCTCCGAGAGCGCGCGGCTGTGGTTCTCGACCGCTTCCTCGATGCCGACCCGGGCATTGGCCAGCCGCTGGATGTCGGAATCGAAGGAGCGCGACACCACATGCCGGGCCGCTTCCATGCGCCCGGCGAAGTCGGTGGCGCGGGCTTCGAGCATGGAGGAGGTCGACGAGATGATGTCGGCCATATCGGCGCCGATCTGGGTCTTGCCCTGATCGATCATCGCCGACAGCGTGTCCTTGCTCTCCGCGAAGGCGTGGGCGATTTCCTTCGCGCGCTCCACCATCGTCTCGTTGATCTGGCGGGCGCGCGCTTCGAGGGCGGCATTGAGCTTCTGCGTGCCGGTGTCGAGCGCCTCGGCGCGGGTCTGGAATTCGCTGATCAGCGCCTGGCCGCGTTCGGCAAGCGTCCGTTCGATGCCGCTGAGGCTCGTCTCGAACTCCGAGCTCAAGGTGCGCGCCGCGCCGCCGAGCAGCGAGACCATGCCATTGGTGCGGTCGTCGAGCAGGTCGGTCAGCGAGCGCGTCAGGCCGTCCGTGGTGTCGGTCAGCTTGGCGATACGGGTGTCGAGGAGACTCGCGAAAGCCTCGCCGGAGGTCGAAAGACGGTCCGTGATGTTGTCCAGGCGCGATTCCACGGAGTCGAAGATCGACGTCGAGCTTTCATTGATGCGATCGATCAGCGTGTCGCCGGAATTGTTGATCGTCATCGACAGCTTGGTCGATGCATTAAGGATGGAGTCACGGATGATATCGCTGGCCGAGCCGATCTCGTCGCGCAGCGTCTCGTGAGCGCTGGCAATAGAGGCGCGCACCCGCTCGGCATGCGTCACAACCGCCTCTCGCTCGCTGCCGAGACCATCGACCAGCGAACGGATGCGGGCCTCGTTCTCGGAATAGGAGCGTTCGATCTGGCTGACTTCGCCGTGGACAAGCGTTTCGAGCTCGACCGCGCGGGCCAGGGTGCGCTCGATGCCTTCGCCCATGGCCGCCACCTCGCGGCGAACGGCCTGGCCAATCATCATGACACGGTCCTGGGCGAGGTTTTCGGGCTCCGCCAGGCGGAAGGCGACCTCGGTCATGGATTGCGCGGCGATGCGCATTTCCTGCGCGCGCCGGATCATGGCGGCGAACGCCCAGAACAGGATGACCGGAACGATCGCGGCAACCGCCAGGCCGATTAGTTCGGGACGGGCGAAGAACTGGTCGAAGGTGCGGATCTTCCAGATGCCGGGGCCGAACAACAGGTTGGCCAGGCCGCCGGCGCCGGCGATCCAGGCCAGCGAGATAAAGGCGATCACCCAGTAGACGGTGCTCGACGCACGGCGGTTGAGGCTGTGCAGCAGCGTCTTATAGTCTTTCTGGCGGTCGTCGTTGGCAGGCGTGAAGCCGGCGGGAGGCGTAAAGCCGGACGGCTGCCCATTGCGCGGCTCGACCGGGCGCAACTCGGCCGGCTTGGCCGCGGGCGCCCTGGGAGGCTGGGTGGCGGCAGGCTGGGGATTATTTGCCGGCTCCGTCCTCTGGCTGCGGCCTTCGCGCGCCAGTTCATCGGCCGCCGCTGAAATCTGTGCTTCGAGATCCTCCATCGACGCCGCCATATCGAGGCCGCCGTCGTCGCCGTTAAGGTCAAGGTCAAGCGCCTTTTCCAGTTCCGCGGCTACGTCATTCTCGAGAGACTTGGTCGTCGTTGGTTTCTTAGCCATGCCTTCGCTACCCTGTACTAGCTGCCGCGGGACTTATGATTTTGGCCTGATTCTGGCCCGATTCTGGCTTGTCTATCCCGAGCAGGAGGCTGAAAAATGGACCTTCGTATCGTAATGACACACAGGGGTAAAGAAAACATGCATTCCGGGCGATACGTAAAACTTTAAATATAAGGTTAACGGAGACGTGATCCGGCTGCCTCCGTGACAACATTTTTCCCCTGCAATCGTTAACCCGTTGGCGACCGGAAGCGCCTATTTTTGTGGGCCCGTCTGCCCGCTTGATGGAGTTGCAGTGCGTATGCGTGGCGAAAGTGGTATTGCGTTTTCCATGCCGGGGGGAGATGCCTCCGGAACGGCCGGAGCCCGACCGGTCGACCTCGGCCATCTGGCGCGCCAGACGATGGGCGACCGTGACCTCGAACGGGAAGTGCTGGCGCTGTTCGTGCACCAGTCGCTGTCCGTCCGCGACCAGATCGCGGACGCCGACGCCAGGCAAAGGGTGCTTCTGGCGCATGGCCTGAAAGGCTCGGCGCGCGGCATCGGCGCCTTTGCGGTGGCCGATTGCGCGGCGATCATCGAAAGGCAGCCGGAAGACGTCCGGGCGCTCAAGCGGCTCGGCACGCTGATCGAGGAAGTGCGCGACTTCATCGCCGGCATCAGCCGCTAGAGCCGGATGATTTCAGGTCGAATCGACCTGAAATCTGAATCCGTCTCCAGATCAAAGAGATAGAGCATGACGTCGCCCGAAAACCGCTTCACACTTTTCGGCATCATGCTCTAGCGCTATCTTTCTGAAAAACGTCATTTCGTGGCGCTTTCGCGCCGCAGTTGACTTGTCCGGTAGAGTGATTATCTCGGCTGCGACTCCTCAGGTGACTCAATGACCAAGCTGACATATATCGCCCATGACGGGACCCGATTTGACGTGGAAGCCGAAAACGGCTCGACGGTCATGGAAAACGCGATCCGCAACGCGGTTCCGGGCATTGAAGCCGAATGCGGCGGCGCCTGTGCCTGCGCGACCTGCCATGTCTATGTCGACGAAGCATGGACGGCAGAGGTCGGCGAGCCGGAGGCGATGGAGGAGGACATGCTGGACTTTGCCTATGACGTCCAGCCGAACTCGCGCCTCTCCTGCCAGATCAAGGTGCGCGACGCGCTGGACGGGCTGATCGTTCGGGTCCCCGAACGCCAGGGTTAAAGCCGACTTTCCAATATTCTTTCGCGCTGGCTGCTTGGCAGCGGACGATAGCTCATGCAGTCTCGCAGCATTCCCAATTGGGGCGCAGCGCATGACCGATACCATCAAAACGGACGTTCTTATTGTCGGGGCAGGGCCGGTCGGCCTGTTTGCCGTGTTCGAGCTCGGCCTGCTCGACATGAAATGCCATCTGATCGACATTCTCGACCGTCCCGGCGGGCAATGCGCAGAGCTCTATCCGGAAAAGCCGATCTACGACATTCCCGGCTGGCCGACGATCTCCGCGCAAGGGCTGGTCGACAAGCTCATGGAGCAGGTCCATCCGTTCAAGCCGGACTTCACCTTCAATCGCATGGTGTCGAGCCTGGAAAAGCTCGAGGACGGCACCTTTCGCGTCGCGACCGACGAAGGCGAGGTGTTCGAAGCCAAGGTGGTGGTGATCGCCGCCGGCGGCGGCTCGTTCCAGCCCAAGCGTCCGCCCATTCCGGGCATCGAGGCCTATGAAGGCAAGAGCGTCTTCTATTCCGTCCGGCGCATGGAGGAATTCCGCGGCCATGACCTGGTCATCGTCGGCGGCGGCGATTCGGCGCTCGACTGGACGCTCAACCTGCAGCCGATCGCCAAAAGCGTGACGCTGGTGCATCGCCGTCCGGAATTCAGGGCCGCGCCCGACAGCGTCAACAAGATGTATGCCATGCAGGAAATGAAGCAGCTCGAATTCCTGGTCGGTCAGGTCAGCGGCCTTGCCGGCGCCGACGGCCAGCTTGCGTCGGCGACGATCAAGGGTGGCCCGGACGGCGACGTCGAGGTGCCGTGCACCCGGATGCTGCCATTCTTCGGCCTCACCATGAAGCTCGGGCCGATCGCCGAATGGGGCCTTAACCTGCACGAGAACCTGATCCCGGTGGACACCGAGAAGTTTCAGACGTCGATCCCGGGTATCTTCGCCGTCGGCGACATCAACTGGTATCCCGGCAAGCTCAAGCTGATCCTGTCAGGCTTCCATGAGGTGGCACTGATGGCGCAGGCCGCCAAGCGCATCGTCAGCCCGGGCGAGCGGATCGTTTTCCAGTATACGACCTCGTCAACCAGTTTGCAGAAGAAGCTCGGCGTTCACGACTAAGCGCGGATTGATATTCAGGTGACGCCGGCTTGCGAACGGCAGCATCTGAATCTCAACACCTATTCCGCAAGCACGGGCGCGGCGTGCTCGTCGCGGCCGCGCAGTTCCTTTTCCGGCATCAGGAAGAGCACGACAAGCGCCAGAACGAGCATGATGCCGGCGGCGACGAAGATCATCGCGAACGGCAACGCCGATGCCAGCTGGATATGCGTCTGCGAGCCCTCGGCGGAGAGCGGCAGGCCGTAGCCGAGCGCGACGGCGCCAAGCAAGGCGACACCCAGCGCGCCGCCCAGCGTGCGCAGGAAGGTCAGCACGCCTGTCGCGACCCCCAGATGCGCGCGATCGACGGCATTCTGGACCGAGACGGTGGCGACCGGGAATGTCGTGCCGCTGCCCAGGCCGATCAGAGTGGTCAGGATTTCCACCTCGAGCAGCGAGGCGTGTTCCGCAATGGCACTAAGCACGCCAATGCTGACGATGGCCAGGCTGACGCCTATCATGGCGATGCGCTTGTAGTGGACGAAGCGCGGGATGGTGCGGCCGCTGAAAGTCGCGCCGGCGACCGTGCCCAGCAAGAGGCCGAGCATCGCCGTGCCGGATTCGCTGACCGAAAGCCCGACGACCGATTGCAGATAGACCGGCAGGTATACCGACGCGCCGATATTGGCGGCCTGAAGCAGGAACATCGATATCGTGCCGGCGAGCACGATTGGGTTGCTCAAGACTTCCAGCGAGACCAAAGGCTCGGCCGCCCTCAGCAGCCTCAGCGCGAAGAAGGCCCAGAATACGACCGAGCAGGCGACCAGCCCAAGGATTTCGCGGGAGAACCAGGGATAAGCGCTGCCGCCCCAATTGAGCGCCAGGAGCAGCAGCGACGTGGCGATAACCAGCAGCACCGCGCCCAGGCCGTCGATACGGTGATTCCTGGCCGCGATCGGCAGCTTCCTCAACGGGTTGTTGATGATGGCCATGGCCAGGAAGCCGATCGGCAGGTTGATCCAGAAAATCAGCGACCAGTGCAAATGTTCGGCGAATACGCCGCCGAGCAGCGGGCCGGCGACGCTGGCGACCGCCCAGGTTCCGGAGATCCAGGCCGCATAGCGCGCTCGCTCGCGCGGCGGCACGAGATCGCCGATGACCGTCTGGGCCAGAGCGAAGAGACCGCCGCCGCCGGCGCCCTGGATGGCGCGGCCGATGACCAGCACCAGCATGTTGGGCGCGAGCGCGCTGACCAGCGACCCGAGCAGGAAGACGAGGATGGCGGCGTAGATGACGGGGCGGCGTCCGTAGACGTCGGAAATCTTGCCGTAGAGCGGCGCCATCGCGGTCGCGGTCAAGAGATAGCCGGTGACGATCCAAGGCAGATACTCGGCATGGCCGAGCGCGCGCGCGATCGTCGGCAGGGCAGGAGCTACGATGGTCTGATCAAGGGCCGCCAGCAACATCGACAACAGCACGCCGCCGATGATGGCATTTTTCTCGCTCTCGCTCATCACCGGCGCGGCTTTCGGCGCCATCGCCTGGTTCTCGACGGTCTGGTCCATGCGTCATTCTTTCAAAGGCTGATGCTCAGTGCGCCAAAACGGCTGCGGCCGACCCGTCGTGCCTGGCGTCTGTCATTTCTCTTCACTGTTCGAGGCCCCGGGGGCTGCTTCGAACCCGCTATATGTCGTTCGATATAGGCCGATTTCGACCGCCGCTCGAAAGTTTTTCCAGTCTGGCACCATGCTTGGACGAAATTGGCCCGGGATGGGGCTGGCTCTCAAGTCAAGGCGGTGGCAGTTGGCCGGCTTCGACGCGCTCCATGCGGTAGCGCATCAGCCGAAGGATACGGCTTTCGAAATTGACGCTCTCGACGCGGTCGAAGCGCAACTGGTCCTGATCGTGCCTGGCGAGCTCGGCTGCCTGGATCGCGGCGGCCTTCGCCTTCGCCTGTTCGCAAGTCTTCTGGACGGGGGCGGCCTTCAGCGCATCTTCAAGCGCGCGCGCATGATTCTTGGCGATCTCGACATGGCGCTCCTCATGCCGCTTGATGTCGGCCGACAGCGTGTCCCAGAACAGCCTGACGTCGGGATCGGCTTTGCGCGGGCGCCGCCATTCGGGGAGGATCACCTTGACCTTCACGGTGACGGCCGCGTCGGCGACGCGGCAGGACCCTGCGCTCTGCGCGTAGCTGATGCGGGTGGTGAAGGCCATCTGCGTGGCGCCAGGATGCCGCGAGCCGGTGCTCTTCACCTCGGGGCCGTTTCTCGACAGCTGGTTCTGGATATCGTCGAGCGTGCGGCCACCGACGCTGAAATAGCTGTAGGTCTTGACCAGGTTGGCCGCGCCCGCCGGCATGGCGGTCAATGCGAGCATCAGGGCGCAGAGCAGGGATCGGTTCATCATATTGCCTCTTCACGCACCTTGCTTTAGGGCCGTCGCCAGCGCAACGGAATTGATTTCGCGCGGATCACGCATGGTTGATGGATGATGACGACAAGGCGATGGCAGCTGGCGCATGGGCGCTATCTCGACCTCGGTCCGAAGGCGGTCGTCGTCGGCATCCTGAACGTCACGCCCGACAGTTTTTCGGACGGCGGCCTGTTCATAGCGCCTGAGAAAGCGCTGGAGCAGGCGCGCCGCATGGTCAAGGAGGGCGCGGCGATCATCGACGTCGGCGGGGAGTCGACGCGGCCGGGTTTCGCCCCGATCGCGGCCGAGGAAGAGCAGGCGCGCGTGCTGCCGGTCGTCGCGGCGCTTGCGGCTTCCGGCGAGGCGCTGATTTCGGTCGACACCTATCGCGAGGATACGGCGCGGCGGGCGCTCGCCGCCGGCGCCCATATCGTCAACGACGTGTGGGGCCTGCAGCGTGAGCCTGGCATCGCGCGCGTCGCCGCCGAGACCGGCGCCGGGCTCGTCATCATGCATACCGGGCGCGAACGGCAGAAGCTGGCCGACGTGATCGAGGACCAGTTCCTTTTCCTGCGCAGATCGCTGGAGATCGCGCGCGCCGGCAATGTCGCCGACGGCCAGATCGTGCTCGATGCCGGCTTCGGCTTCGCCAAGGAAAAGGCGGAGGAAAACCTCGACCTGATGGCGCGATTTTCCGAGCTCCGGGCGCTCGGCTACCCGTTGATGGCCGGAACCTCGCGCAAGCGCTTCATCGGCGCTGCGACCGGTCGCGAGCCCGCCGAACGGGCAGCCGGCACGGCTGCCACCAGCGTCATCCTGCGCTTGAAGGGAGCCGACCTGTTTCGCGTCCACGATGTCGCAATCAACGTGGATGCGCTGGCGGTGACCGATGCTATGCTTCAACGCGAAACCGAGCTTCCTCCCGGACACTGATCATGTACGTCATCCGTATGAAGAACTGCGCCTTCTTCGCCCGCCACGGCGTGCTGGACGAGGAGGAGACGCTTGGCCAGCGTTTCTATGTCGATGCCGAGCTGACGGTCGAGCCCAGCCGTCCGCTGACGGAGGATTCCATCGAGGATACCGTCAATTACGGCGTCGCCTTCGCGGTCATCGAGAAGATCGTGACCGGACATCGCCGCTTCCTGATCGAGGCGCTGGCGCTGGAGGTCGCGAAGGCGCTGACGGCCAGGTTTTCGCAGATCAGGAAGGCCGAGATAACCGTGCGCAAACCAAACGCGCCGGTGCCCGGCGTGCTCGATTATGTCGAGGTGACCGTTGTCTGGCCAGAATAGCGCTGTCTACCTCAGTCTCGGCGGCAACCTCGGCGAGCCGGCGAAGTCCATGGGCGCGGCGTTGCGCGTATTGGACGGCGACGACGCGACGCGCGTCACCGCCGTCTCCTCGCTTTACCGCACGCCGCCCTGGGGCAAGCTCGACCAGCCGGATTTCCTCAATGCCGCCGCCGCGATCGAAACGGCTCTCTCGCCGCGCGCGCTGCTCGACCTTTGCCTCGACGTCGAGAGGCGGTTGAAGCGCGTGCGCGAGGAGCGCTGGGGGCCGCGCCTGATCGATATCGACATCCTGGTGTTCGGCGACCGGGTGATCCATGAGACCGGGCTCGAAGTGCCGCATCCGCGCATGCTGGAGCGCGCTTTCGTGCTGGCGCCGCTGGCCGAGATCGCGCCCGCGCTTTCGGTCGCCGGCAGGAGTGTGTCGGAGCGGCTCGGCGCCGTCGATATTTCCGGTATCGAGCGGCTGCCGTCCGGCCGCGAATGGTGGCTCGGCTAAAACCCGGCTGGTTAGCCGGAAAAACCGCCGCCGTCCAAAAATGCCTGCTCCTCGGCGGTTGTCGCGCGACCAAGCATCCGGTTGCGGTGCGGGAAGCGTCCGAAGCGACGGATGACCTCCAGATGCTCCTCGGCGTATTTGAGGTATTCGGGCGCCTTGGCGGCCGTCAGCGCCACCGAACGTTCCTGGTCCGCCAGCAATTCGGAATGCTCGAAGGGCAGGTAGAGAAAGACGCGAACCAGTTCTTCCAGTTCCAGGTCCTGACCTGCGGCGATTGCCTTGTCGGCGAAGTATCTCGCCAGCGGATCGGTCGCGAACATATGGCCGGTGCCGCGGAAGCAGTTGCGCGGGAACTGGTCGAGCAGGATCATCAGCGCCAGCGACCCTTCGGCATGCGTGTTCCAATGGTCGCACTCGCGCCGCGCGGCGGCGCTATGCAGCTCCAGAAAGCGACTGTGGAAATCCGCGTCGAAGGCGTCGTTCTTCTCGAACCAGGCGTCCCCGCCCGCATCGCGCCAGAATCTGGTGACGGAAAGCGCCCGCGGATCGAGCTCTGCCATGCGTTGCCCCTCAGTTCTTGGTCTCTGCCTGGTTCAGCACGACGGCCGTTTCCTGGTTCAACGCCCGGCCGGCGCGGCGCGGCTGGGTGAGCGGCGTCGGGATCGGCGTGCCGATATTGCCCTTGAGGAAACGCTGGCCGGCGCGCACGCCCTCGGCCAGTTGCGTCTCGAAGCGCGCTTCGTCGCGCCGCCGCACATCCTCGATGACTTCGGCGACTTCTTCCGGATCGACGCCCAGCGCCTCCAGCGCGGAACCGCCGAAGACCAGCGCCGATTCGAAGGTCTCGCGCAGCTGATAGTCGACGCCGGCCCGCACGAGCTGCAGCGCCGTGCCTCGATCGAAGGCGCGCGCCAGGATCGTGACCAGAGGGAATTCGGCCTTGATCAACTGGGCGATGCGCACGGCGGCGTCCGGCTTGTCGACGCAGATCAGCACCGCGCGGGCGCGCCCGGCGCCGGCCGCATGCAGGATGTCCAGCCGCGTGCCGTCGCCGTAATAGACCTTGAAACCGAAATCGGCCGCGGCCTGGATCATCTCCACTTCGTTGTCGATGATCGAGACGTCCATCCCGCGCAGCAGAAGCGGCTGGCTGGCGATCTGGCCGAAGCGGCCGAAGCCGATGATCAGCACGCTGCCGGTGAGGCCGTCGGCGATATCGACGCCGTCGAGGGACTGTTCGTCGCGCGGGGTCAGGTAGCGCAGCGCTATGATCGCCAAGGGCGTCAGCACCATGGAGATGATGACGATGGCGGTGAGCGTGGCGTTGGCCTGGCCGTCGATGATGCCGACCGCGGCGGCGGACGAGTAAAGCACGAAGGCGAACTCGCCGCCCTGGGCCATGAAGACGGCGCGTTCGAGCGCCTCGCGGTGGCTGCTTTTCAGAATGCGCGCGACGGCGTAGATGCCGACCGCCTTCATGACCATGTACGCGACGACATAGACGGCGACGAGCCGCCAGTTCTGGGCGACGACGCCAAGGTCGAGCGACATGCCGACGGCGAGGAAGAACAGGCCGAGCAGGATGCCGCGGAACGGCTCGATATCGGCTTCGAGCTGGTGGCGGAAGGTCGATTCCGACAACAGCACGCCGGCGAGGAAGGCGCCCATCGCCATCGACAGGCCGGAGAGCTGCATGGCCAGGGCCGATCCCAGCACCACAAGCAGCGCGGCGGCGGTCATGACTTCCCGGGCGCGGGCGTCGGCCAGGATGCGGAAGAGCGGATTGAGCAGGTAACGGCCGGCCACGACCAGTCCAACGATCGCGGCGATGCCGATACCGACTTCGGTCAGCCGCTCCGAAAGGCTGGTTTCGGCGCCGCCGGGCGCGAGGAACGCCACCAGTGCCAGCAGCGGCACGATCGTCAGGTCTTCGAGCAGCAGGATGGAGACGATACGCTGGCCTTTCGGCGTGGCGATCTCACCGCGCTCCTCGAGCAACTGCATGACGATCGCCGTCGAGGTCAGCACGAAGCCGGCGCCGGCGACGAAGGACTGTGCGATGGGAAAGCCTCCGGCCAGTCCGACCAGGGTCAGAAGCACGGCGCAGACGCCGACCTGCAAGGCACCCAGGCCGAAAATCTCGCGACGCAGCCCCCAGAGCCGCGACGGCTGCATCTCCAGGCCGATGATGAACAGGAACATGACGACGCCGAGCTCGGCGACATGGAGGATCGCTTCCGATTCGGAAAAGATGCGCAGGCCGAACGGACCGATGACCACGCCCGCGGCAAGGTAGCCGAGGATCGAGCCCAGCCCCATGCGCTTGAAGATCGGCACGGCGACGACGCCCGCGGCGAGCAGCGCCACCACCTGCACCAGATCGCTGCTCGACGCCTCAACTGCCATGCCTGTCATCCCATTCTCTAAAGCGCGTCCCTCTGAAACGGATTCAGGCGACGCGCTTTAGGTCTTTGATTTGATGTATGTCGTTGTCCCAGAACCGCTGCGCGCTTCTGGGCGACATGCATCGGAAGCACTCCTTGCATGCCCCGGGAGCGAGAGGCAAGGGCGCGGAGACTGGCTGGAAGAGCAGGGCATGCCGCAGGATACGAAGCTACAGGTTCCGCGGCAAACGCCTGTTGCAACCGCGTTACACAAGTTGACACGGCCCGGTCGTTGCGTAACGCCACAATCAGAGGTTATGGCACGTTCGGCTTCGGCCATCGGAGGCAGCGGCGATGGGCGGCTGCCTTTTTTTAGGAGATGATTGATATGAAGAAGTTTTTGCTCATTGCCGTCGGTGTTGCGGCGTTGGCCGGTTCGGCTTGCTCCAAGGGGCCGGAATGCACGCAGGAAATCGCTGCCAAGAAGGCGCAGGACATGGCCGCCGCCCTCCAGGAAGCCATCACCAAGGATCCGAGCAAGGCGGCCGATCTGACAGCCAAGGTGCAGGCCGTGACGACCAAATATCAGGGCGCGACGACACTCGACGAAGCCTGCAAGGCCTATGACGAGCTGACCGCCACCATCAAGGGTTGAGCCAAACCGTCGGCGAATGCGAGGGCGGCGGCCATTTGGCCGCCGCCCTTTTTCTTGCGCAGCACTTCGGTCGGCAGCGCTTTCCGAGATACGCTACGCGATACCCATCGCGCGCTTATGGTCGGTGATCTCGGCGAGCAGCCAATCCTGGAACAGGCCGGTTCCGGGCTTGTTCCCGATGCTGCGGCGCTGATGTAGATAGATGCCGGCGGGATAGGTGTGGCGGGCGCTGAAAGGAGCGACAAGCCTGCCTTGCTGCAGAAGGTCCTGAGCCATCATGGTATCGGCCAAAGCGATCCCCGCGCCGTTTATCACCTCGCGCATGATCAAGGTGCAGTCATCGAGCGTCGTGCTGGATTTCGGCGTGGTGTCCAGAACGCCCTCCTGCTCCAGCCAGCGCCGCCAGCGCATGCTCTCGCATTCGTGGATCAAATGATGATTGACCAGATCGGCGGGCGTTCTGAGCGGCACCGGTCCTTCGAGCAGCGAGGGCGCGCAGACTGGGGTCAGGACCAGCGGGATCAGCAGCGTCAGGGCGGGGCCGGCCTTGTAGACGAACTCGTCGACAATGGCCAAATCGAAGTTGGCGCGCTTGCCCGAGGTAGAGATCTCCAGGTCCACGGCCGGATGCTGCTTGCGGAAATTCGGCAACCGGTCGGCCAGCCAAAGGTTCAGGACCGCCGGCACGCAGAGCACCCTAACACGCTGGGTCCTGCCGTGCCCCGGCCCATCGACGAAGCTGACATCGTCGGTGGCGCGCCAGATGGCCTCGAATGCCTCCGAGAGAGAGCGGGCATAATATGAGCCCCTGATGGTTGGGGTGATCTGGCGAAAGCCGCGCTCGAACAGGTCCTGGCCGAGGTTTCTTTCAAGCGCGCGAATGTGGCGGCTGACGGCCGAGGGCGTCAAATGCAGCTCCTCGGCTGCATCCTTGATGCTGCCGAGACGCGCGGCGGCCTCGAAAGCGCGCATACCATTGAGCGAGGGCAGTGCCATTGACCGATCATGAATTGTCAGTTGAGTTTTTGTCAATCGACTTGGGCAAAATTGGCGTTTGATCGCCTGGCCGGTTCGGGGATACCCAAATGGCAAGAGCGACTAAGTCGCCGTCAGAAAACAATTATTTGGGTACTCCGATACCATTTCCCCAACGGCGCGAACCGGCCTCATCGGTTTGCATCGGTTGCGGGAGAGGTTTGCGCATGACGCAGCCGATCTGGCAGGAGCCGCCCCGCAAATGGGAGAACGAGCTTTATGCCTCAGTCGCCGGTGCCGGTCTTCGAGACGACGACGGAGATTTCCGCGGAAACCTCCGTCGTCGTGATCCTGCAAACCGCTCACACGGGTTTTGGGCCCCGGGCAGCGGCGCTCGATGCCGAGATGGACGGGATCCTATCCCGCGCGTGTTCCGAGCCGGCCGCGCTTGAGGAATCCGGCGCCTGTCTCGATGTCATCGCGCCGAAGGCCGTACCGGTCCGGCGCGTGGTGGTGCTGGCCTTGGGCAGGGCCGAGGCCGTAACAACCCTTTCCCTGGCGCGAGCCGGCGGTTTGCTTGCGGCGCATCTGGAAGGCAAGGGCGAATGCGCGGCCACCCTCGTGTTGGACCCGCTCGCCGATGTCGACCTGCCTGCAGCGGAAGTTCTCGCGCGGGTTGCGCTCGGCATGCGGCTTCGGCGCTATCGTTTCGACATGCGCAATCGGCGTCAGGGAGCCGGCGCCGACCGCACTTTGCGGGTGCAATTGATCGGCGCGGCCGGTCCGGAGCTGAAGGCGGCGCTGGCGCGGGTCGATGCCATCGCGGACGGTGTCGAATATGCGCGCACACTGGTCAACCTGCCGCCAAACCATCTCCACCCCGACAATTTCCATGACCACCTGGAGCCGCTGCGCGAGGCCGGCATCGATGTCGAGATCCTCGATGCGGCGCGGCTGAAGGAGCTCGGCATGAATGCGATCCTGGCCGTCGGCTCCGGCTCGGCGCGGTCGCCGCGTGTCGCCGTCCTGCGCTATCGCGGCAAAGGCGCTCCCGCGCAGCCACTGGCTTTCGTCGGCAAGGGCGTCTGCTTCGATTCCGGCGGCCTGTGCATCAAGCGCGGCGAGCAGATGTTCGACATGAAGGCCGACATGGGCGGCGCGGCCGCGGTGGTCGGCCTGTTGATTGCGCTCGCCCGGCAAGGCAGCTCGGTGCATGCCGTCGGCGTGCTCGGCATTGCCGAGAACATGCCGTCCGGCACCGCGCTCAAGCCGCGCGACATCATCACGACAGCGTCGGGCCAAACCGTGGAAGTGTTCGACACGGATGCGGAAGGCCGACTGATCCTGGCCGACTGCCTCTATTATGCCGCCTCGCGCTTCAACCCATCGGTGATCGTCGACCTGGCGACGCTGACCTATTCGGTGATGCGGGGCCTCGGCTCGGTCTTCGCTGGCCTTTTCAGCACCGACGACACCATCGCCTCGCGGATGATCGCGGCCGGGGAAAAGGTTGGCGAGCGGTTCTGGCAGTTGCCGCTCGACCGGGCCTATGACGAGGGGCTGCAATCGCCCTTCGCCGATATCCGCCATCACGCCAAGGACATGGAGGATGGCGACGCGCCCTATGCCGCGGCCTTCCTGCGCAATTTCACCGAGGATCGTCCCTGGGTGCATCTCGACATTGCGGGCAAGGAACTGGCCGATAAGGACCAGCCGCTGGGCCGGGAAGGCGCCACGGCTTTCGGCGTGCAGATGCTGGAAGAGTGGGTGCAGTCCGGCCAGGCGGCGAACTAGGCGACGGCGGGATGTCTTCAACCACGCAGGGAACCACAATGCCGTCCGAGATCGTCAGCAAGGAAGGGCGGGCCGGCTTCGGCGCCTATGAAACCTGGTATCGGATCAGCGGCGAGCTCGATGCCGGCAAGGCTCCAGTCGTGATCCTGCATGGCGGCCCGGGCGCCGCGCATAATTACGTCGATGCCTACAAGCTTCTCGCCCGGGGCGGCCGCGCCGTCATCCACTACGACCAATTGGGCTGCGGCAATTCCACCTTGCTGCCGGAAAAGGGCGCCGATTTCTGGACGCCCCAGATCTTCATCGACGAACTGGAGAACCTCGTCGACCATCTCGGCATCCGCGGCGGCTTCCATGTGCTGGGTCAAAGCTGGGGCGGCATGCTGGGTGCCGAATATGGCGTGACCCGCCCGAAGGGCCTGAAGTCGCTCACCATCGCCAACTCGCCTGCTTCCATGAAGCTTTGGGTCGAGGAGGCCAACCGGTTGCGCGCCGATCTGCCCAGGAAGGTGCAGGAGACGCTGACGAAGCACGAACAGGCCGGCACGACGGGCGATCCGGCCTACCAGGAAGCGACGATGCGGTTCTACGAACGGCATGTCTGCCGGGTCGTGCCGTTCCCGCCCGAGGTGACGGAGACTTTCGCCCAGATCGTGCGCAATCCGACCGTCTACAATGTGATGAACGGCCCGAACGAATTCCACGTCATCGGAACGCTGAAGAGCTGGAGCGTCATCGACCGCCTGCCGGCCATCGAGGTTCCGACACTCCTCATCTCCGGCCGTTACGACGAAGCAACGCCCGCGACCGTGCAGCCCTTCAAGGACGGCATCAAGGGATCGCGCTGGGAGATATTCGAGCATTCCAGCCACATGCCGCATGTCGAGGAGCAGGATCTCTGCATGCGGGTGGTGGGAAACTTCCTGGACGACAACGACAACTGAAAAAGGGGAATGACGACATGAAGAAACTGCTTTTGGCGGCCTCGGCCGCCGCATTGCTGGCCGGCTCGTGGCTCGCTCCGGCGCACGCCGAATATCTCAAGGAACACCGCGGCGGCACCATTCGCCTTCTCGCCCGATCGGCGGCCGGAACGCTCGATCCGCATATCAACTACACGGACCAGGGCTGGCAGATGTACCAGCCGATCTATGACGGCCTGGTCGCCTTCCGCAAAGCGGAAGGTGTCGAGGGTTTTTCCATCGTTCCCGACTTGGCCGAGGCGTTGCCTGAGGTCAGCAATGACGGCAGGACCTTCACCTTCAAGCTGCGCAAGGGCATCAAGTTCTCCAACGGCCAGGACCTCGGCGTGAAGGACGTCGTCGCCTCCTTCCAGCGCATCTTCAAGATTTCCGGCCCGACGTCGGGCACCTTCTATGCCGGCATTGTCGGCGCCGACAAATGCCTGGCCGACACCAAGAGCTGCACGCTGGAAGGCGGCGTCGTCGCCGACGAGGCGGCCGGCACGATCACCCTCAATCTCACCAAGCCGGACGCCGAGATCCTCTACAAGCTCGCCTTGCCGCATGCCGTGATCCTGCCCGCGGACACGCCGGCCGAGGATATGGGTTCCAAGCCGATCCCCAGCACCGGCCCCTACATGATCTCGGCCTTCGATCCCAACAAGGGCATGACGGTTTCCCGCAACCCCAATTTCAAGCAGTGGAGCGAGGAAGCCCAGCCGGACGGCTATCCGGATGTCGTGCAGTATGATTTCGGCCTGTCGGAAGAGGCGGCCGTAACGGCGATCCAAAACGGCGAAGCGGACTGGATGTTCGACGCGCTGCCCAGCGACCGCCTCGGCGAACTCGGCAGCAAGTCCATGGACCAGCTGCATATCTCGCCGCTTTCGGCGTGGTGGTACGCGCCGCTGAACACCCGCATGGCTCCGTTCGACAATGAAAAGGCGCGCCAGGCCGTCGCCTATGCGGTCGACCGCAACACGCTGGTCAAACTGTTCGGCGGCAAGGTGCTGGCCTCGCCGGTCTGCCAGGTCCTGCCGCCGGATTTCCCCGGACATGAGGACTATTGCCCCTTCACCAAGAACCCGGGCGCCAAATGGTCGGCGCCCGATGTCGAGAAGGCCAAGCAACTCGTCGAGGAATCGGGCACCAAGGGCCAGAAGGTGACCATCATCGTCGAGGATACGGCGATCTCGCGATCGATAGGCGTCTATCTGCAGAGCGTGCTGACCAACATCGGCTATGTCGCCGACGTCAAGCCGATCTCTTCCAACCTGCAGTTCACCTACATCCAGAACACCAACAACAAAGTGCAGATGTCCGTCACCCAGTGGTACAAGGACTATCCGGCGGCGTCGGACTTCCTGAACATCCTGTTCAGCTGCGCCTCCTATCGCGAAGGCTCGGACGCCTCGATCAACATCTCCGGCTTCTGCGACAAGGATATCGACGCCCAGATGCAGAAGGCTCTGGACCTCGGCGTAACGGACCAGAAGGCGGCCGACAAATTGTGGGCGGCGATCGACAAGCAGGTCACCGACAAGGCGCCGGCGGTCGGTCTGTTCACGCCGAAGCGGCTTGATTTCGTGAGCAAGCGCATCGGCAATTTCAAGTTCAACCCGCAGTTCAACTGGATTATCACGCAATCCTGGGTGCAGTAACGAACCGCGGAAGGCACATATCGTGTCCAGCCAAGTCGCCGCCATGCCGCGCAAGACGCGAGGGCCCTGGGCCGTCGCGTTCGCGAAGCTGGCAACGGACAGGGCCGCCATGGCGTCCCTGGCCGTGTTCCTCATCATCGTCCTCGCCTGTTTCAGCGCGCCGCTTTACGCAAAATGGGCGAGCACGGATCCGTTCGCCTCGACGCTCGACGCCGTCATCCAGATCGACGGCGCCGACGTTCCGGTGATGGAACAGTCGACCGAGGGACTGGGGCTTGGCTACACGCCGATCGGCCCGACCTGGCGGCTTGGCAATTATTTCCTCGGCGCCGACAGCCAGGGGCGGGACGTCATGGCAAGGTTGCTCTATGGCGGCTTGAACTCGCTTTTGATCTCGGGCGCGGCCACCCTCTTCACGCTGATCGTCGGCACGATGGCGGGACTGATCGCGGGTTATTTCGGCGGTATCACCGACACGGTGCTGTCGCGCCTGCTCGACGTGCTCTGGGCGTTCCCGATCTATCTGCTGGCGATCTCGCTTTCTATCGTCACCATCGCGCAAGGCATCGCGATCGGGCCGATCGAGATCCAATCGGGCAGCCTATGGCTGCCGGTCATCATCATAGGCATTGTCTATATACCCTATGTCGCGCGTCCGATACGCGGGCAGGTCCTGGCGCTGCGCCACAGCGAGTTCGTGTTCGCAGCGATCAATCTCGGCGTGCCGGGCTGGCGCATCCTGTGGCGCGATATCCTGCCCAATATCACCACCACCCTCATCGTCTTCGTGCCGCTGATGATGGCGCTGAACATGCTGACGGAATCGGCGCTTTCGTTCCTGTCGATCGGCGTGCAGCCGCCGGCCGCGAGCTGGGGCACCATCATCCAGGACGGGCAGGCGCTGCTCTATACGAGGCCGCTGGTTGCGCTGGTGCCTGGCCTGGCGATCGCCGTTTCCGTCATGGCGCTCAACGTCTTCGGCGACGGCCTGCGCGATGCGCTCGACCCGCGCTCCAAGGTCCGGCTGGGGCGCGACTGATGTTTTATGCCATCCTGCGCCGTTTCGGTCAGATGCTGTTCGTGATGTTCGGCATCTCCGTCATCGTCTTCCTGATCTTCTTCGCCACGCCCGGCGCCGATCCCGCCGCACGCATCGCGGGCCGCAACGCTTCGCCGGAAGTGCTGGCAGCGGTGCGCCACAGCTTCGGCTTCGACCAGCCGCTCTACGTGCAATATACGCGCATGATGGAGAAGATCTTCGTCACCGGCGACCTGACCTCATTCGTCAACCGCGGCTGGAAGGTTGTGCCGGCCGTCATGGATTCGATCCCCGTCACGCTTTCGCTGGTGTTCGGCGCCGCAGTCCTGTGGGTGGTCGTCTCCATCATCATCGGCATCGTCGCCGCGGCCACCCGCGACAGCTGGCTTGACAAGCTTCTGATGGCTTTGGGCCTGCTCGGCATTTCCATGCCGGTCTACTGGCTGGGCGAAGTGATGAACCTGATGACCCAGAGCCGCTATCACGACAGCTGGGCGTTCTCCTGGGTGCCGCCGCTCGGCTACAAGAACTTTTCCGACGATCCCAAGGGCTGGTTCCTGACGCTGGTCATCCCATGGATCACGCTGGCCATCCTTTATATCGGCATTTACGGGCGCGTGCTGCGCGCGGCCATCATCGAATCCATGCAGGAGGATTATATCCGCACCGCCCGCGCCAAGGGCCTGTCGGAGACCCGCATCCTGTTTCGCCATGCGCTGCGCACCTCGCTCATCGCCTTCGTCACCCTGTTTGGCCTCGACTTCGGCGCGCTGGTGGGCGGCTCGGCCTTGCTCACCGAAGTCGTGTTCGGCCTGCACGGCATCGGCAAGCTCACATATGACGCGCTGCAGAACCTCGATCTGCCGATGATCATGGCGACGGTCATGTACGCTTCGATGTTCGTGGTGATCGCCAACGCGGTCGTCGATTTCGTCTACATCCTCCTCGATCCGCGCCTGAGGGCATCATGATACTGTCGGTGCGCGATCTCAAAGTGTCCTTCCGCACGCATGACGGACCGGTACGGGCCATTGACGGCGTTTCCTTCGATCTCGAGGAAAGCGAGATCCTCGGCGTCGTCGGCGAATCCGGCTCGGGCAAGACGGTGTCGCTGCTTGCCGTGATGGGGCTTATCACCGACCCGAACGCCACCATCGAAGGTTCGATCCGCTACAAGGGCCGCGAACTCGTGGGCTTGCCGCCGCGCGAGCTTCGTCGTCTGCGCGGCAACGAGATCGCGATGATCTTCCAGGATCCGATGACGGCGCTGACGCCGGTCTACACGATCGGCTGGCAGATCGCCGAGCAGATCCGGGCGCATCGCGGTCTCAGCAAGTCCAAGGCGATGGAGCGCGTCGAGCAGCTGTTGGCGGAGGTGAATTTCCCCAACCCGCACGAGGCGATGTCGCGCTATCCGCACCAGCTTTCCGGCGGCATGCGGCAGCGCGCGGTGATCGCGATGGCCTTGTCCTGCGATCCGGCGCTGCTGGTGGCCGACGAGCCGACCACCGCGCTCGACGTCACCGTGCAGGCCGGCATTCTCGACCTCGTGCGCAAATTGCGGGCGAAGCACAAGTCGGCAGTGGTCTTCATCACGCATGACATGGGTGTCGTCTCCGAGCTCGCCGACCGGGTCATGGTCATGTATGCCGGCCGCGTGGTGGAGCGCGGCACCCGCACGGAGCTGTTTTCCGACCCGCGACACCCTTATACGCGTGCGCTGCTCGGCTCGATCCCGCCGCTGACCGGCCAGAAACCGCGCCGCCTGCCGGCCATCCCCGGTTCGCCGCCTTCCTTGCTGCGGCTGCCCCAAGGCTGCGCCTTCGGCCCGCGCTGCCCGGTCCGGTACGAACCTTGCGAGGCTGGCAAGCCAGGACTCGGCGCGAGCGCGCATGCCGCGGCATGCTTTCGGGTGGCGCAGGCATGAGCGAGCCGATGACAGACACAGATCGCCCGATCCTCGAGACGCGTTCGCTGGCAAAACGCTTTTCGATCGGCACCCGGTTTTCCGCCGAGGGCAGGCGGACGGTCCATGCCGTGGACAATGTCTCGCTGACCGTGTGGCGGGGCGAAACAGTGGGCCTTGTCGGGGAATCCGGATGCGGCAAGTCCACGCTGGCGCGCTGCCTGGTCCGGCTCTACGACATCACCGACGGCAAGCTTCTGTTCGAAGGCGACGACATCACCTCGAAGTCGTTATCCGATCTGAGGCCGCTGCGGCGGCGCTTGCAAATGGTCTTTCAGGATCCCTCGGCCTCGCTCAATCCGCGCCGGCGCGTCGGCGATCTCGTCGCCGAGCCGCTGCGCATTCATGGCAAGGTTTCGGCCAAAGAGATCACCGCGCGGGTGGCGGAGCTGTTCGAGTTGGTCGGACTGTTGCCGGACCATATGATGCGCTATCCGCACGAATTCTCCGGTGGCCAGCGCCAGCGCGTCGGCATCGCGCGGGCGATCGCGTTGAACCCCGACCTTGTCGTACTGGACGAGCCGGTCTCCGCGCTCGACGTGTCGGTACAGGCCCAGATCGTCAACCTGCTCGCCGATCTGCAGGAGAAGCTGAAGCTCACCTATATCTTCATCGCCCACGATCTCTCCGTGGTGCGCCAGGTCTCGACACGCATCGCGGTTATGTATCTCGGCTCGATCGTCGAGGAAGGCCCGGCGGAAGAGGTCTTTGCGACGCCGGCTCATCCCTACAGCCAAGCGCTGATCTCGGCGGTTCCCATTGTCGAGACGACGCCTGCGGGCGCGCGCAAGCGCATCATCCTCACTGGCGACGTGCCGAGCCCGTTGAAGCCTCCATCCGGGTGCCGCTTCCATCCGCGATGCCCGATCGCGGCGGAACGGTGCCGTTCTGAGCGGCCGGAACTGAAGGAATATCGTCCAGGCCGCAAAGTGGCCTGCCACTTCCCGACTTTAACGTGAACCGTCTTCTTGCGGGTGGCGGACGCGGGCGGCCGGAACCGCGCCGGATCAGTTCTTGGCGATGGCGCCGACTTCGACCGGATCGATCCGCTTCAGGCTCATGCCGATCACCGGCACCAGCTGATTGTTGACGCGCACGGCCACCGTCACGGTCATCGAATTGCCGTCGGGGACGCGCGCCTGCATGACGCCGTTCAACTGTTTGCGGTTGATGGTGAAGACGACTTTCTGGGCGTCGACGACATTGCCGCCGACAATGTCCATGCCGCTTTCGGTCGAGCCGCCCATGAAGGTGCCCCTGTAACCATCGCGCCCCTTGCGTTCGACACTAGCCGACATCTTTTGCGTGAACACGCCGACCCTGCAGCCGCCGTCAAGCGTCATGCCGAGCTTGCTGGCGGGCGTCGAGCCATTGAAATCGCAGGTGAATTTGGTGCCTTTGTACTTGCCGGCGATGATCTCGCCAGGGCCGACCCATCTGCCTTCGACGGAGCGGAAAAACTGCTTGTCCGGCTCTGCGCCAAAGGCCTTTTCGGCCAGTCCGAGCGGCGCGGCAATCGCAATGGTGGCAGGCAGAACGCAGGACAGGATTACGCTTCTCATCGACGACACCCGGCACGAAAGAGTCTATTCTTGGGACCGGACTGACCATGCAGAAGATTGGTTAATGCTTCGTCACCCGCGGCGGGTCACGCGTTTACCCTATCGGTCGTCTTGGCTGTTCTTTCGCGCCGCGAACGACGTCAGCGCCGAGAGGAAATCGCCTAGGCCGGGGCGTTTGACGGCGATGAACGGCAAGGGGCGGGCGGTTTCCATCGCGGCGATGCCGATGCGCGCCGTCATCATGCCGTTGACCACGCCTTCGCCGAGCTTTGCCGAGAGTTTTGCGGCCAGGCCATGGCCGACGATCTGCTGCACGAAACTGTCGCCCACCGCGATCGAGCCGGTCACCGCCAGATGCGCGAGCACGCCGCGCGCCAGCCGGAAGAAGCCGAGCGTGCCTGGGCGGCCGCCGTAGAGTTCGGAGAGCCGCCGGATCAGTCGTCCGGCCTCGAACACGACATAGGCGATGTCGACCAGAGCGCGCGGGCTGACCGCCGTGATCAGGGACACGCGCTTCGCGGCCTCGAGGATCATGATTTTCGCGCGGGCATCGAGAGGCGACAGGATCTCGGTCTCGGCAAGCCGCACCAGATTGGCGCCGTCGATGATCTCGCCGCGCAGTTCGGCGAGCGAGCGGCGCCCAGCGGCGGTCTCGGGTTTTGCCGCGACGAAGGCCGAGAGTTCGTCGACCAAGGCACGCGCCGCCTTGGGATCGTCGCGCGCCACGGCATCCAGGGCCCGCTTCTGCATCTTTTCGACTTCGGCCAGGCGGGCGATGGCGAGGAATTCGCGGATCAGGATGACGAGCAGCGAGAGCAGCGCAATCGCCGCCATGCCGGCCGCCAGCCAGCCAAGCCATTCGGCCCGCGCGAACAGGTCGCGGATCAGCTGGTCGGCCCAAAGACCGACCGCCAGCGAGAGGAGCACGCTCAGAGCACCGAGGAACAGCCGGGCAAGCAGCGAGCGCTTTCTCGGCGCCGTCGCCGGCGGCGGAACCGCGGCCTCGATGTCCGGTTCGTCGAAGACGTCGACCTCCGAGGGGATCACGACCGCCACATCAGCCCGCGCGGCACGTGGCCTGCGCGCCGGCTGCTCCTCGGCGACGCGGTTTCGCTGTGGTTGCGGCGGCGCCTCGGTCTCGGGCTCGATGCGGAAGGCCGCCGGTTTGCGGGGCGCGGTCATGCCAGATGATCTCCGATCAGGAACTGCAGCGCGCGGTCGAGCCGGATATGCGGCAAGGACAGCGTGACGCCTTCGGCGGTGCGTTCGAGTTTCGGCGGGCGGAAACGCACGAAGCGGATCGCGGGTTCGGTGCTGTCGGGCGGCGATCCGGAATTGTCGAACACCGCGTCGACTTTTTCCGGCAAATCGCCCGGGAATATGGCGGTTTCGGTCTTTCCGTCGAATGTCTCGCCGTTGATCTTCTCGCCCTTCAGCGGGGTGCCGATGATGACGGGCAGCGTCTCGCGGCCCTGCTTCACCGTGCCTTCGCGGGTTGAGCGAACCGCGGCCATGGCGAGGACGTCGACGGCGGCGCCGCTGAAATTCGCGCGCGCCACGGCGCGGTCGGTCAGCCGGCGAACGATCGCCTGCAGCCGGTCATGGCTTTCGTGGTGCAGATGGTCCGCCTTGGTCGCGGCGACCAGGATGCGGTCGATACGGCGCGAGAAGAAGTCGGTGAGGAAATTACCCCGTCCGGGCCGGAAGCAGGAGAGGATCTCGGTGACGGCGCGCTCCAGATCGGCCATGGCGGCCGGTCCGGCATTCAGTGCCTGCATGGCGTCGATCAGCACGATCTGCCGGTCGAGGCGGGCGATGTGCTCGCGAAAGAACGGTTTGACGACATGCGTCTTATAGGCCTCGTAGCGGCGTTCCATCATGGCCTGCAGCGATCCGGAGCGCGGCCGGCCTTGCGACAGCGTCATCAGCGGCGCGAAGGTCAGCGCCGGCGAGCCTTCGAGATCGCCCGGCATCAGGAAACGGCCGGGCGGCAGCGTCGACAGCGCGCGTTCGTCGAGCTTGCAGGCCTTGAGATAGGCGGCGAAGCTTTCGGCCAATCGCCGCGCCGTCATCTCGTCGGCGTCGGCATCGGGATCGATGGCGGAGGCCAGTTCGCGCCATGCCTGCGACAGGTCCGAGCGGACGGACAGGGCGGCCAGTTCGACCGCCTCGCGCGAAAAGTCGGCAAAGGATTTGCCAAGCAGCGGCAGGTCGAGCAGCCATTCGCCGGGATAATCGACGATGTCGATGGATAGTTTTCCGGCTGAAAACAACCGGTTCCAGCCTGAAGCCGACTCATATTCGATGGTGAGCCGCAGTTCTGAGATGGCGCGCGTGGAGTCCGGCCAGACACGGTCGTTCACCAAAGCCGCGACATGATCCTCATACTGGAAACGCGGAACGGCATCGTCCGGCTGCTCCTCGAGGAAGGCACGGGCGATACGGCCGGATTTCTGCGCTTCCAAGAGCGGCAGGCGTCCGCCATGGATGAGATTGTGGACGAGGGCAGAAATGAACACGGTCTTGCCGGCGCGGGAAAGGCCGGTGACGCCAAGACGCAATGACGGAGAGAAGAGCCCGGCGGCGCGGCCCGACAACGTGTCGAGCGCAATCCTCGCCTCGTCGGTGAAATTGGTCAGCGATGATGCCAAATCGGGCCTCTGGTTGGGCGTCAGCGCCCGATATAGGCCCTGGACCGCGCGTTTGAAATGGCCTCAGAGGTCGGCGGGCGTGAGAAAGGCTTCGAGATAGCCGTTGCCCTGCGCCGCTTGGGCAAGGTTGCCGGGAAAGCGCACCACGGCAAGGCCGGAGGTCGGAAAACCGTGATTCATCATCCCGCGCGCCGCCTGATCGCCATCTCCGGACACCGCCATGGCCAGGTCTTCGGTCATGGGATTGTGACCGATCACCAGCAGCGAGTTGGCTGCGCCATTCTTGCGGATGATGTCGAGATAGCCGGCCGCATCCTCGCTGTAGAGCGTGTCGAAAAACAGGACCCGGCCGGTGTCGGTGCGCTCCGCCAGGCCTTCCAGCGTCTGCCTTGCACGCCTGGCGTTGGAGCAAAGGGTGACGTCCGGCACGTAGGCGCGGGCCCGCATGGCCTCTCCGATCGCTTCGGCATCGGCCATGCCCGATTCGTCGAGCGGGCGGTCGAAATCGCGCACTCCGGGCAGCGCCCAGCCGGCCTTGGCATGCCGCAACAGATAAAGTCTGCTCAACCGGACCCCCCGTGACGCCGCCTTGCTGGCAAAGCGCGATTAGTCACCAGAACGATGTCATGCACAATGGCCGGCGCCAGCAACTGCAACGAATCATGTGCGAATTCGTTTTGTGTGGTTGAAACAAAGTCATCGCGCGGGCCGCCGATGCGAGACTAACAATTGCGTGAAACTGTCGCCGATAGCGCTTGTGCAGGCTCTTGTCCCCGAATATATAGGCGCCAAATTTGGGGTTGTTGGGTGAGTCGAATGAACGATATCGTTACCGCCAATTACGTACCCTCCGAAGACGAGCCGTTCATGAACGAACGGCAAAAATCGTACTTCCGTCAAAAGCTTATCACCTGGAAGAGCGACATTCTCCGCGAAGCACGCGAAACCCTCGAAATCCTGCAGCAGGAAAACGCCAACCACCCCGACCTAGCCGATCGTGCCTCCTCCGAAACCGACCGCGCCATCGAATTGCGCGCCCGCGATCGCCAACGCAAGCTCATCTCGAAAATCGACTCCGCGCTCCAGCGCATCGACGAAGGCACCTACGGCTATTGCGAGGAGACCGGGGAGCCGATCGCGCTGAAGCGGCTCGACGCACGTCCGATCGCGACACTGTCGATCGAGGCGCAGGAGCGCCACGAGCGTCGCGAGAAAGTTTATCGCGACGACTGACGCGATCCAGCAGGCAAGAACATCGAAATGGCCGGGATTTCCGGCCATTTTGTTTTTCAGCGCTCCATTTGTCTTTGCCGACAAGAGCGCGAAGAGGCTCGCTTGCGCGGGTGGCCGGTCAGCGCTTGTGGCTGCCCAACTCGCCAAGGAGCTTGGTCATCTCGTCATCGAGCGAAGGCTTGGCCGCGGGCTTGGCGATTGCCGGCTGGGAATGCTGGTCGTCGAGAGAGGTCTCGAGTTCGTGCATCAGCGTGTCGTCGATGGAGTCGCTTGAGGGCGGCGGCGCATATTTGGTGCCGCCGTTCGTCGTCCCGTAGCCCGGCAGCGGCATGACCTTGGCCGTCGGCTGGCTCGGCGCCGCCGGCTTGGTGGGGGCGGGCGCCGGCACGCGCGGACGTGTGGCGGCAGCTGGCTGGGCGGCAGGCGGCGCCGGCGGCTTGGCGGGGGCGGGCGTCGGTTGCGGCGCGCGCGGGCGCTGGGCGGTGGCTGCTGCCTGCTGTTGTCCGCCGTCGCCCGTCAATGCCGGGCGACGCGGCGCCGCCAGCCTGATATCGCGCTCGACCACGACATCGGTCGGCCCGCCGATCAGGATCAGGTGCTCGATGTCGTCGCGGCGCACCAGGACAAGCCGGCGATGGCTGTCGACGGCGGTGGCATCCATCACGGCAAGCCGCGTCTTGCGGTTCCTGCCGCCGGCGACGAAGGTGCCGAAGGTCAGGTTGCGGACCACCTTGATGGCGAGCAGGACGACAACCAGCAGGATGAGGGCCGCTACCGTCCACAGGATTGCGGCGACATAACCCGGGCCCGCCACATTATCCAGCCACTGCATCGGTGCACCCCAATCGCCATCTTTGAAGTGAGGGGACACTAGACCGTTGGGACCAGCGACCGCAAGTTCACATCACCCATCGTGAACAGTTTGAAACATGAATCGCTGATTTTATCGGACATTTGCCGCCGGGGCCTTTTCCGTTACAGGAGAATGTGATTCAACCGGCCGTCCGCGCCCGTCGGACACCGGAATCACGAGCAGGGGGAACATGGCCAAGGAAGCGCGCGGCGATTTCTATCCGGTACCGATCGTCGACCAGAACACGCGTCCGGGCGCCGTCACCAGGCTCATTGTCTTCATCGTCGTCTTGACCGGCGCCGCGATCGTCTTCGGACTGTTCCGCGAGCGTCTCGGCGATCCTTTCCTGCTCGGCATGCTCGGCGTGCTCGCCATGATCGGCGTCGGCTTCCTGTTCGCGACGGCGATCGGCTTCGTGCAGATCGCGCCGCGCTCGACTGGCGACGAATTGTCGAAAGCCTTCGTCGACTCGATGTCGCAGGGCCTTGTGGTCACCGACACCAAGGGCCGCGTCGTCTACGCCAACCGCGCCTATGCCGATATGACGGGTGCTGCCTCGGCCGCCGATCTCAAGACCGTCGAAGGGCTGCTTTCGGATGTTCCCGAGGCCTCGATGACGATCTACCGGCTGGCGTCGGGCCTGCGCGACGGCCAGGCCGGCGACGGCGAGTTCCGGCTGGCGCAGTCGATCAAGCCGGGTGCCGAGCCCGGCGCGCGCTGGTACCGCGCCCGCGCCCGCGCCTTCAGCATGCCCGGGCAAAGGCTGCCGATGCTGGCCTGGCAGCTCGCCGACATCTCGCAGGAACGGGCGGAGCAGGAGCGTTTCTTCCTCGACCTGCAGAAAGCCATCGACCATCTCGACCATGCGCCGGCCGGGTTTTTCTCGGCCGACCAGGAGGGCCGCGTCACCTATATCAATGCCACGCTCGCCGAGTGGCTGGGCATCGACCTTGCCTCCTTCACGCCGGGCGCCATCACGCTGCCGGAAATCATCGCCGGCGACGGCATGGCGCTGGTCCGCTCCGTCAAAGCCGACCCGGGCACCACCCGCAACGCCGTCATCGACCTCGACCTCACCACTATGAGCGGCCAGGCGCTGCCCGTGCGCTTCATGCACCGCGTTTCGGCGAGCCGCGAAGGCGTGAACGGCCCGACCCGCACGATCGTCCTCAACCGCACCCAGGGCGAGGACGCTTCCGCGCAACTCAGAGCCTCCGAGGTTCGCTTCACCCGTTTCTTCAACTCGACGCCAATGGCCATTGCCGGCGTCGATGCGAGCGGACGCATCCTGCGCACCAACGCGCCGTTCCTGCAGCTGTTTTCGTCCGTGGTCGACCGTGACGCCGTCGACCGGCGGGTGCGGTTCGAGACCATCGTTCATGAGCGCGACCGGCCGGCTTTCGCCGCAGCCTTCGAGAAGGCCCGGCAGCGGCAGGCCAATATCGAGCCGATCGACTCCGTGCTGCCCGGCAACGAGGAGCGCCACATCCGCTTCTACGTCAACGCCGTCGCCGACAGCGCGGGCAGCGAAGGCGCCGAGGAAGCGGCGATCGTCTACGCAGTCGAGACCACCGAGCAGAAAGCGCTCGAGGGCCAGATGGCGCAGAGCCAGAAGATGCAGGCGGTCGGCCAGCTCGCCGGCGGCATCGCACACGACTTCAACAACGTGCTGACCGCCATCATCATGGCGTCCGATCTTCTCTTGACCAACCACCGGCCGTCGGACCCGTCCTTCCCCGACATCATGAACATCAAGCAGAACGCCAACCGGGCGGCCTCGCTCGTGCGGCAATTGCTGGCCTTCTCGCGCAAGCAGACGCTGCGGCCGGAAGTGCTCAACCTGACCGATGTCCTGGCCGATCTCAGGATGCTGCTCGCCCGGCTGGTCGGCAACGACATCAAGCTGAAGATCGACCACGGCCGCGACCTGTGGCCGGTCAAGGTCGATATCGGCCAGTTCGAGCAGGTGGTGGTCAATCTCGCCGTCAATGCGCGCGACGCCATGCCGAGCGGCGGCGATATCACCGTGCGCACCCGAAACGTCACCTCCGACGAGTGCAAGTCCTTCGCCTATCGCGAGCTGGCGCCGGCCGACTATGTGCTCGTCGACGTCGAGGACACCGGCAGCGGCATCGCGCCCGACGTGCTGAAGAAGATCTTCGAGCCGTTCTTCACGACCAAGGAAGTGGGTAAGGGCACCGGCCTCGGCCTGTCGATGGTCTACGGCATCATCAAGCAGACCGGCGGCTTCATCTTCTGCGATTCCGAGGTCGGCAAGGGCACGGTGTTCCGTATCTTCCTGCCGCGCCACATCGCCGAGGTGAAGAAGCAGGCAGAGCCCGGCGAGGCGGTGGCCGCGGCGATGGCCCCGACCAAGCCGGCCGATACGGCCAAGGATCTTTCCGGCTCGGCCACCGTGCTTCTGGTCGAGGACGAGGACGCCGTGCGCATGGGCGGCGTCAGGGCGCTGATCTCGCGTGGGTACACCGTCCACGAGGCGTCGTCCGGTGTCGAGGCGCTGGAAGTGTTCGAGGCGCTCGGCGGCAAGGTCGACATCGTCGTCTCCGACGTGGTGATGCCGGAGATGGACGGGCCGACATTGCTCGGCGAGCTGCGCAAACGCCAACCGGACATCAAGTTCGTGTTCGTTTCGGGCTATGCCGAGGACGCCTTTGCCAAGAACCTGCCGGCCGACGCGCATTTCGGCTTCTTGCCGAAGCCGTTCTCGCTCAAGCAACTGGCGACGATCGTCAAGGATGTGCTGGAATCCTAGAGCGTCTCAGCGTTTCACGAAAACGCTGAACCGCTCACGCAATTCCGGACGGAAGGCTACGGCGAAGCCGTGAGCCCAACCGCTCACACTTTTCCTAGATTGCTCCAAGTAAGCCAGCGCTTGCGCATTGCTATGACCCTGTCATGATGGCGACCGGATGGGTCTATCATGGGGGTGGTAGCGCGTGACGCCGCATATCGAGGCGGGCCGGGGGGAATATGCCGAAACGGTGCTCTTGCCGGGCGATCCCGAGCGCGCCCGATGGATGGCGGAAACCTTTCTCGAGGCGCCGCGCTGCGTCAACCGCCGAAGAGGCGCGCTGGGCTTCACCGGCCGGTTCCGCGGCAAGCCGGTCAGCATCCAGGCGACCGGCATCGGTGTTTCATCCTTCCTGATCTACGCCCACGAACTGCTCGACTATCATGGCGTGAAGACGCTGATCCGCACCGGCACATCAGGCGGCTTGTCGGAAGATGTGCCCCTGCGCGGCGTCGTCATCTCCAGCGAAGTGCGGGCGGAGGGCGCAATCAGCGGACAGGTGTTCGGGCTTTACCAGCCGGCGGGCCCGGACCATGCGCTGCATGCGCTGGCGCTGCGGCGCGCGGCCGATCTCGGCATCGCCTGCAGCGCGGGTCTCACGATCTGCAGCGACGTGTTTCATCATCCCGCCGGCCGTGCCCGGTTCGACGAGCCGATCGCGCTGGGAGCGTTGGCCGTCGATATGGAAACCAGTGCGCTCTATCGGATTGCGGCGCAGTTCGGCGCGCGAGCGCTGTCACTGCTCACCGTCGTCGATCATATCGCCACCGGCGAGTTGACCGATTATTCGGAGCGCCAGGCTTTGTTCACCGACATGACCCGGCTGGCGCTCGAAGTCGCCGCAGCCGACTAGATTATTGCGTCAATTCCTTCCGCACGGCAGCGACATCGCCAGACGAAACCATCGGAGCGGCGTTGCCCCAGCTGTTGCGCACATAGGTGAGGACGTCGGCGACTTCCTGGTCGCTCAACCGCCAGGCCAGGGATGGCATCGCCGGGGTCGTGCGCGCATGCTCCGTACGCACGGCCTGGCTTCCCGCCAGGACCAGCCGGGCCAGTGTCTCCGTATTGCCCTGGGCGACGATCGAGTTGTTGCTGAGCGCCGGGAAGAGGGCGCCGGCACCAGCGCCGTCACCGCCGTGGCACGCTGAGCAATTGTCGCGGTAGATGGCTTCGCCGGTCACCATCCTTGCCTGTTCAGGTTTCGCCGATTGTACATTGCCGGTATCCGAACCAAGGCTCTTCAGATAGACGGCGACGGCTTTCAGATCCGCGTCGGTCATCTTCGAGGTCGAGTTCTCGACCGCTTCGGCCATCGGACCCGATGCGATCGAATGCGCGTTGACGCCGGTCTTGAGGTACTGAATCAGGTCGTCCTCGGACCATTTCCCCAGACCAGACTGCGCATTGTTGGTGATGTCCGGTGCGAACCAGCCCTGAAGCGACGCGCCCTGCAGGAAGACGCTGTCCTTGTCTGCGCCGAGAAAGGATTTCGGCGTGTGGCAGGTGCCGCAATGTCCAGCGCCTTGAACGATATAGGCGCCCCGGTTCCATTCCGCCGGCTTGGATGGATTCGGCGTGAAAGACGTTTCGCTGAAATTGAGCAGGTTCCAGCCCCACATTGACAGCCGGACGTTGAGCGGGAACGGCAGCTGGTTGGCTTCCACCTTGTTCGAAACCGGCTCGACCGTCGTCATATAGGCCCACAGATCGGAAATGTCCCGATCGGTCATCCTGGTGTAGGCCGGGTAGGGCATCGCCGGATAAAGCCGCACGCCGTTATGGCCGACGCCGGTTTTCATCATGTTGCGGAAATCGGCATCGCTCCAGTTGCCGATGCCGGTCTCCCTGTCGGGCGTGATGTTTGGCGGCACCAGCGCGCCGAACGGTGTTTCGAGCGGCAGCCCCCCGGCCAGCGGCTTGCCGCTGGGCTTCGTGTGACAGCCGGCGCAGTCACCGAGCACGGCCTGGTATTGACCGCGAATGATCTGGTCAGCCTGGTCGGCGGCGATGGCGGGGCCAAAGGCCAAGCTGGCAAAACCCGCGGCAAGAGTGAGAGCGAGCGTCTTCATGCCTGCACCAATGGCGCGCCGGGATTGCGCAGATAGTGGTTGCGGATGGCGTCGGCGGCGCGGAAGGCCAGCGCGCCGACCGTTCCGGTCGGGTTCTTGCCGGCGTTCTGCGGGAAGGCCGAGGCGCCGATGACGAAGACGTTCGGGACGTCCCAGCTCTGCAGGAAGACATTGACGGCGCTGCGCTTGGGATCCGTCCCCATGATCGCGCCGCCGGTGTTGTGCGTGCTCTGGTACGGCACGCTGTCCCAGCCTTTCTTGCGCCGGCCGACGGCGTATTGCTTGCCGCCGAGCTTCTTGGCGATCTCCTCCATCCGGTCGCAGAGATAGTTCGACATCCGGATATCGTTGTCGGGGAAGTCGAAGGTCATACGCATCAGCGGGCGGCCGAAGCGATCCTTGTAGGTCGGATCGAGGTCGAGATAGTTGGCGCGCGTCGCGTAGCTGCTTCCCTGCGAAGAGAAGGAAAGCGTGCTCTTGTAGCCTTGGACCGTGGCCTTCTTCCAGGCGCTGCCCCATTTCGGCGTGCCGGGAAGCGTCGGTCGCGTGCCGATCGGACGCCCGTTGGTGGGGATGCAGTTGATGCCGGCGCCGCCGACGAAATCGAGCCCGCCATGATCGAAGGCATCGCCATTAAAATCGTCGATCGTCTGGCCGAGCGCGCCGGCGGCGATGAACGGATTGAAGTTCTTGTCGTCGAAGAACACCTGGGTGCCGGCGTTGGTCTGGTAGCAGTAGTTGCGCCCGACCGTTCCCTCGCCGGTGTTGGGGTCATAGATCGCGCCGATGCCCGACAGCATCATCAGCCGGACATTGTGCAGGCCGTAGGCGCAAAGCAGCACCAGGTCGGCCGGCTGGAAATATGCCTCGCCGGAAGAGTCGACATAGGTGACTCCCCGCGCGGACTTGCCGCTGGCGGCGAGGTCGACATGCAGCACCTCGCTGTCCGTGCGGACCTCGAAATTGGCCTTCTTCATCAGCACCGGCAGGACCGTCGTCTGGGCGCTCGACTTGGAATAGTTGGCGCAGCCGAAGCGTTCGCAGAAGCCGCAGTACGTGCATTGGCCGAGCGTGACGCCGAGCGGATTGGTGTAAGCGCGCGACATGTTCGCCGACGGCGTCGGGAACGGATGCAGCCCCATCGACCGGCCGGTCTCGGCAAAGAGCGTCGGCGCGTAGGTCATTTGCATCGGCGGGTTCGGGTAGTCGCGCGCCCGCGGATCCTCGAACGGGTTGCCACCTTCCTGAAGCTGCCCCTTGATGTTGCCGGCCTTGCCCGAGATGCCGGCCAGATATTCGAACTGGTCGTAATAGGGCTCCATTTCGGCGCCGGTGACGCCCCAGTCCTCGACCTGGAGATCGGCGATCCGCGCCGCGCCGTATCTGTTCGTCAGATTGGTCCTGGTCTTGAAGTCGGAATCCCAAAACCGCCAGGTGTGGCCGTTCCAGTGGACGCCGGCGCCGCCGACGCCATTGCCCGGCAGAAAGGAACCGAAATCGCGCATCGGCAGCGCAGTCTGCGAGGGGTCGTTGCGCATCGTCATGGTTTCGACGACCGGCTGCAGGAAGAGATCGCGACGAATCGAGTAGCGCAGCTCGTCCTGCGCATAGCCGATGTTGAAGTCGGTCGCGGTATCGCGCCAAGGGCCGCGCTCGATGGCGAGCACGTCGAGGCCCTGGTCGGTCAGTTCATTGGCAAGAATGGCCCCGGTCCAGCCGAGACCGACGATGACGACATCCTTGCGCGGCAAAATCCTGGTCATGGCTCAAGCTCCCTTGCCGAGCCATTCCGGGCGGCCGGTGATCGACACCGGCGGCAGCGGATAGGGCTGATTGTGCTTGGCGACATGATCGCGGTAGTCGTAGCGGGCGCCCGGGAAGCCGAGCATGCGCCACGACGCCATGTCCTTGTTGCCGCCATAGACCGGGTCGGCGAAGAAGCCCTCCATCGTGTTCTGCAGCAAAAGCCCGAAGAATCCGGCGGCCTTGACACTGTTGGGCAGATCGACCTTGCCCGCTTCCATCTCGGTGAGGAAAGCGTCCTGTTCCTCCGGCTTGAGCTCGACGAATGTCCTGCCGTCGCGCTGTTTCAGGAAGGCATCCATGGCCGCCAGTCCGGCGCGGTAGCGCTGTGCCGGATTGGCTTCGCCCTGGTAGCCCTGTGTCGGCAATGCCGGCTTGAACGGCCCCTGCGTGTAGAGCCGGCTCGATGTCCCGAATGCGCCCACCAGTTGCCGGTCGATGTAGACGGCGCAGCCGGCCTCCTTGCCGCCGATGCTGAGGTCGTCGTGGGGGACCAGCCTGTCGACGATGGCCTCGACCAGAGCCGCTTCCTGCGACGTGAAGAACTGCCACCCGCCGGGGATGACCCGCGCCGGCGGATCCGAAGCCATCGGCTCCCAGGGCAGGGAGCCCGAGATCGTTCGCGCGAAGCTCACGGCTGGAGCTGTGATCGTCAGTATGGCGACAGAGGAGAGGAAAAGACGCCGGTTCATCCTGATAGGATAGCGATGGCTCATATTAGGTGCCTCGAAAATAAGGTGCCTGCCTCGGGAAATCACGCCCAAGTTAAAGATGACGGAAACTGTAAAGTTCAAGCCGCATAGCTCGATTTGTTGCCAGCCTGCGGAAAGATAGACTGTCCGTCAAGCGCATCGTCAATCGTTGGTTAGGCCTGCCGCCGTTGTCCGTTGTGCCTGTATTTTAGATGGATGCAATAACCTGTCGATGGGCGGATCGCTCCGCCGCCTGGCCTGTCCAGGGGAATTCACCCGTGCCGCTGGTCAGGCGGCTTCCTGCTTCAACGCAGCCTGCTCCTCGGCGTTGGGGCGATGGCCCCGCAGATAGAGCGCGCAGGTGGTGCGCAGCATCGAAGCGAAGTTCGGAATCTGGCCGTTGATCTCGATCGCCTCGTCATAGAGCTTCGAGATGAATTTCGGCGTCGTCAGTCCCTGGCTGTCGGCGATCTCGTCAAGAAGACCCCAAAATGTCGCCTCGAGCTGGATGCTGGTCGAATGGCCGTCGATGCGGATCGACCTGTTGATCTGCCGGTAGCCTTCCGGATCCTGTCCGGCAAAGACTCTGCACATCGGTACCTCCCGTTCTTGTTTGTCTTGGGCGCCGATTGAGTTGCCGGCGCCTTTTTGAACACTGCCTGCGTTTGTCATTTTCGATCCAATGGCCGGCAACGGCAATCGGACTTTCGTCCTTAAAGCGCGCCGCTTGAAACCGTTTCGGCGCGCCGCGCTTCAGGCCTTTGTTTGCTGCATGCCGGTCCCCAAAACCGCGGCAGGCTTTTGGGCGGCATGCAGCTAAACTGGAGCGACACTAGCCGTTTTCCAATTCCGTGCGTGGTAATCGGCTGCCACCACCTTTTTTTGCCGGCGCGCATAATCGTTTGCGTAAGCACCTGAAGCTGCGGAGACCGATTTGGCGAAGGCGATCCATTCCATGATCCGGGTTCTCGACGAGGCGCGGTCCGTCGATTTCTACAACAAGGCTTTCGGCCTCGAGGTCGCGCAGCGGCTCGATTTCGAGACCTTCACGCTCATCTATCTCAGCAATCGCGACTCGCTATTCGAGGTGGAACTGACGGTGAACAAGGGGCGCACCGAACCCTATGCGCTCGGCGACGGCTACGGCCATCTCGCTGTCTCGGTCGCCGATCTCGACAGCGAGCACGACCGGGTCGGCGCGCTCGGCCTCAATCCGAGGAAGATCGTCGAGTTCAACCGCGACGGAGCGCTGATCGCCCGCTTCTTCTTCATCGAGGATCCCGACGGTTACAAGATCGAGGTCCTGCAGCGGGGAGGGCGCTTCCAATAGGGGATATTCGCCGCGGAGGGGCGCGGCGCCAGCAACGGCACTCTCTCGGGGGTGCGAACAGCAAGCAGGGAGGAAATCATGGTCACAGTCTACGAAAAGAAACCTGGCTACGAGAAGAAAGCCGGGCTTTCGCGGCGCGAGCTTTTGAAGCGCGGCGGCGCTGGTGCGCTGCTCATCATCTCCGGCAGCGCCGTCATCAGCCCCGAACACGCCTGGGGCCTCGAAACCTCGGCGCTGAAGCCCGAGACGATGGCGACGCTGATCCAGGTGGCGCGCGACATCTATCCGCACGACCAGGTGCCGGACAAATACTACGCCATTGCCGTCAAGGGCCACGACGAGACGGCAGCCAAGGACCCGGCCCACAAGGAGCTGATCGAGAAGGGCATCGCCGAGCTCGACAAGAAGGCCGGCAAGGGCGGCTATCGCGGGCTTGGCTGGGAAGAACAGCGGGTCGCGCTGCTCACCGACATCGAGAAGACGCCCTTCTTCCAGGCGGTGCGCGGCGGCCTCGTCGTCAGCCTCTACAACCAGAAAGAGCTGTGGCCGATCTTCGGTTACGAGGGCGAGTCCTATTCCAAGGGCGGCTACATCGCGCGCGGCTTCAACGACATCGAGTGGCTGTAAGGCGCGATGTCCCGAACCGTTTTTCGATAGATTTCATGGGAGGAAACCATGGCAGCATCATTTGATCTCAAGAACGACGGCGTGGTCGTCATCATCGGTTCCGGCGCCGGCGGCGGCACGCTTGGCAATGAGCTGGCGCAAAAAGGCATCGATGTCGTCATCCTCGAGGCGGGCGCCCGCCATGAGTACGAGGATTTCATCAACGACGAGTGGGATTCCTTTGCGCAGCTCGCCTGGAAGGACAAGCGCACCACTTCCGGCGACTGGCGCGTGGCCAAGGATTTCCCGAATCTGCCGGCCTGGATCGTCAAGTCGGTCGGCGGCTCGACGACACACTGGGCGGGCGCCTCGCTGCGCTTCCAGGAACATGAATTCAAGACGGCCACGACCTATGGCAAGGTCAAGGGCGCGAACCTTCTCGACTGGCCGGTGACACTGGCCGAGATGGAACCCTATTACGCCAAGGCCGAAGCCAAGATGGGTGTGACAGGTACCAACAACTGGCCGCGGCTGCCCGGCAACAACAACTTCAAGGTGCTCAAGGCCGGCGCCGACAAGCTCGGCTACAAGGAGTGCCATACCGGCAACATGGCCATCAATTCGGTGGAGCGCGACGACCGCAACTCCTGCCAGCAGACCGGCTTCTGCTTCCAGGGCTGCAAATGGGGCGCCAAATGGTCGACGCTCTACACCGAAATCCCGAAGGGCGAGGCGACCGGGCATCTGGAAGTCCGGCCGAACTCGATGGCGATCAAGATCAGCCATGACGCTTCAGGCAAGGTGACCGGCGTCGTCTATGCCGACAAGGATGGCAAGCTGCAGGAGCAGAAAGCCCGCATCGTCGCAGTCGCCGGCAATTCGATCGAGAGCCCGCGCCTGCTGCTCAATTCGGAATCGTCCAAATTCCCGCATGGGCTTGCCAACTCATCCGGGCAGGTGGGCAAGAACTACATGCGCCACACCACCGGCTCGGTCTATGCGATCTTCGACAAGCCGGTGCACATGTATCGCGGTACAACCATGGCCGGCATCATCCGCGACGAGGCGCGCCACGATCCCTCGCGCGGCTTCGTCGGCGGCTATGAGATGGAAACCTTGTCGCTTGGCCTGCCGTTCATGGCGGCCTTCCTCAACCCCGGCGGTTGGGGCCGCTCCTTCACCACCGCGCTCGACCATTACGACCACATGGCGGGCCTGTGGATCGTCGGCGAGGACATGCCGCGCGAGGAGAACCGCATCACGCTGCACAAGGATGAGAAGGACGAACACGGCATGCCGATCGCCGACGTCCATTTCGACGACCATCCGAACGACGAGGCAATGCGTGAGCATGCCTACAAGCAGGGCCAGGCGCTCTACGCCGCGGTCGGCGCAACGCGGACCTTCCCGACGCCGCCTTATCCGTCCACCCACAATCTCGGCACCAACCGGATGAGCGAGAAGCCGGAGGACGGCGTGGTCAACAAGCACGGCCAGTCGCACGATATCAAGAACCTGTTCGTTTCCGACGGCAGCCAGTTCACCAGCGGTGCCGCGGAGAACCCGACGCTGACCATCGTGACGCTGGCGATCCGCCAGGCCGACTACATCGCAGCCCAGATGTCGGCAAAGACTATCTAACCTCCCGACTGCCTGCTGGCGCGGGACCCGTGAGGGTTCCGCGCCTTTTTTATGCGGGCTGTCTCCTGGTGCAGGTCGAGGCCGTGAAGGCACCGTCCTGCTGCTTCATGATGATGTCGAAGGAGGGACCGCTTGGGTCGTCCAGCGTCGCCTGAGTCATGGAGATCGAATTGCCGCCGCTGGTGTAGCCGCCGAGCGGACCAAGCCAGGTGATCTCGCCATTGGGATTCATCTGGTAGTTATAGGTTCCCGAAGCGCCAAAGGTCACCGGGCCACTATAGACATTGCCCTTGATGGTGATGTCGCCGAGATTGAGGAACAGGCCGAGCAGGTAGACCTCGCAGTGATAGGCGCCGTCCGGCAACTTGCCGTCGGTGAAATCGGCGCGCGCGCCGCCGGCGGCGGAGACAAGAAGCAGGAAACTCAGGATCGTGCGCAGGGCCATGACGTTGCTCGTTTGCGCGGCGACCTTGCCCCATTTTGCCATAGGCCCGCAACAGGGCTGATCAGCCCGACTTTGCCTTCATGGTGAAAGTTTAGGCATTTTTTACATTTGGGCAAAACCTAGGCAGCATTGCGTAAACTTTTCTCAACCCGCTGCATTGCAGTGGATGCGAAAAGTTTCCCGGCTACCGGATAACCGCCTGTAATCTCTTCGTTATCCTGAAATTCCGTCGAGCGCATTCCGTCTGGCACGTCGCTTGCACAGTGTATGTTGCGATGCAAACAATCACGCTTGGGAGTGTGTCATATGAGGGGTAACTTCGCGAAAATTACAAAAATCCTGTCGGCGGGCGTCGTCGCGGCCGGTCTGCTGGCATCGGCTTCCGCCAAGGCGGCTGAAGACACGATCAAGGTCGGCATCCTCCATTCGCTGTCGGGGACCATGGCGATTTCGGAGACGACGCTGAAAGACGTCATGCTGATGCTTATCGACGAGCAAAACGCCAAGGGCGGCCTGCTCGGCAAGAAACTGGAAGCGGTGGTCGTCGATCCGGCGTCCAACTGGCCGCTCTTCGCCGAAAAGGCGCGCGAGCTGATTTCCAAGGACAAGGTCGCGGCCGTGTTCGGCTGCTGGACCTCGGTGTCGCGCAAATCGGTGCTGCCGGTGTTCTCGGAACTCGACAACATCCTATTCTACCCGGTCCAGTATGAGGGCGAGGAGAGCGAGCGCAACGTCTTCTACACGGGTGCGGCGCCGAACCAGCAGGCCATCCCGGCTGTCGATTACCTGATGAGCGCCGATGGCGGTTCGGTGAAGCGCTGGGTGCTCGAAGGCACCGACTACGTCTATCCGCGCACCACCAACAAGATCCTCGAAGCCTATCTGAAAGCGAAGGGCGTGCCGGCCGAGGACATCATGGTCAACTACACGCCGTTCGGCTTCTCCGACTGGCAGACCGAGGTTTCGGCGATCAAGAAATTCGGTTCGGCCGGCAAGAAGACGGCCGTGGTCTCGACCGTCAACGGCGATGCCAACGTGCCGTTCTACAAGGAGCTCGGCAACCAGGGCATCAAGGCCGAGGACATTCCGGTCATGGCCTTCTCGGTCGGCGAAGAGGAACTGGCCGGTCTCGACACCGCGCCGCTGGTCGGCCATCTCGCCGCCTGGAACTATTTCGAGAGCGTCGACACGCCCGAGAACAAGAAGTTCATCGACGACTGGCACGAGTTCATCAAGAACGACAAGCGCACCACCAACGACCCGATGGAAGCCCATTATATCGGCTTCAACATGTGGGTGAAGGCGGTCGAGAAGGCCGGCACCACCGATCCCGACAAGGTCATCGACGCCATGGTCGGCGTGTCGGTGCCGAACCTGACCGGCGGCTATTCGACCATGATGCCGAACCATCACATCACCAAGCCGGTGCTGATCGGCGAAATCCAGGCCGACGGCCAGTTCGAGACCGTCTCGCAGACGCCTGGCCTGGTGATGGGCGACGAATGGTCCGACTACCTGCCTGATTCCAAGGACCTGATCTCCGATTGGCGTGCGCCGCTCAGCTGCGGCAACTTCAACGTCAAGACCGGCAAGTGCGGCGGCAAGGGCATAAACTGATCCTCCCAGGTCCTTCGGGTCGCGGAGTGGCCCCACGATCCGAGACCGCCGCCCGGGCAGGTTCCTCAACCCGCCCGGGCAAGATCACCGAAACCAGGAAAGCTGCTTGAAGACGACAATGCTGCTGCTGCGCGCAATTGGTCTGATGTTGCTGCTGACGATGGCTGGACTGACGCCGTCGAAGGCGGCCGAGGCCGATCTTCGCGCATCGATCGCCAAATTCGCGACGGCAACCAGCTTCTCGGCTACCGAGGCCGTCGTGCACGAGCTTGCCGCGAGCGGCGATCCGACCGTCGAGCGACCCCTTTCGGCGCTGGCCGACGGCAATCTCTACATCCGCAAGGGCGACTCCCAAGTCTTTGTCGGCAAGGAAGCGGGAGACGGCATCGAATTGCTCGATCCCCTAAGCGGCGAAAAGACGGCCGACGCCGCCAAGGCCGACCTCACCAAGATCAAAGTCAACAACGGATTGCGCCGCACGATCCGCGATGCGCTGGGCACGCTGACGCTGCGCGCCAAGGACCCGGGCGTGCGCCTTGCCGCCGCTGCGACCATGTTCAAGACGCCCGATGCGGCAAACATCGAGCCGCTCGATGCGGCAATCGCCGCCGAGACGGTCCCTGGCGTCAAGGCTCTGTTCGAACAGGCCCGCGCCGCGTCGGTCCTGGTCTCCGACAAGCCGGAGGCCGACAGACTGGCGGCGATTCCGGTCATCGCGGCGCGCGGCGACCGCGACGCGGTTTCGCTGCTCACCTCGGTCGAGGCCAATACGCAGGGCGCCGTCAAGGGGGCGGCAAGCGCGGCGATCGGCAGCATCAATTCGACATTGGCGATCTGGGATGCCGGCCAGAACATCTGGTACGGCATCTCGCTCGGGTCGGTGTTGCTGCTCGCCGCGATCGGGCTCGCCATCACCTTCGGCGTCATGGGCGTCATCAACATGGCGCATGGCGAGATGGTCATGCTCGGCGCATATACGACCTTCGTCGTCCAGCAGGTGATCCGCACTTCGTTCCCCGGCCTGTTCGACTGGTCGCTGGTGATCGCGCTGCCGCTCGCCTTCCTGGTCGCCGCACTTGTCGGGCTTGCCATCGAACGCGGCGTCATCCGTTTCCTTTACGGCCGCCCGCTGGAGACGCTGCTCGCCACCTGGGGTGTCTCGCTGATCCTGCAGCAGGCCGTGCGCACCATCTTCGGACCGACCAACCAGGAAGTCGGCAACCCGTCCTGGATGTCCGGGTCATTCGACGTCGGCCAATTGGCGATCACCTGGAACCGGCTGTGGATCCTGGTGTTCGCGCTCGCCGTGTTTGCCGTGCTGCTCTACGTCATGAAGCGCACGCCGTGGGGCCTGCAGATGCGCGCTGTCACCGCCAACCGCCGCATGGCCGCCTCCATGGGCATCCGCACGCCTTGGGTTGACGCGCTGACCTTTGCGCTGGGCTCCGGCATTGCCGGCATCGCTGGTGTCGCGCTCAGCCAGATCGACAACGTCTCGCCCAATCTCGGACGCGGCTACATCATCGACAGTTTCATGGTCGTCGTCTTCGGTGGCGTCGGCAATCTCTGGGGCACGCTGGTCGGCGCCTTTTCGCTGGGCATCGTCAACAAATTCCTCGAACCCTATGCCGGCGCCGTGCTCGGCAAGATCGTCGTGCTGGTGCTGATCATCCTGTTCATCCAGAAGCGTCCGCGCGGCCTGTTCGCGCTGAAGGGCCGGGCGGTGGAAGCATGATCGCCCGGCGCTTCCTTTCGGCGGACCGCCGTATCGCCGTCACGATCCTCGCGCTGCTCGCAGCCGCCATCATCGTGCCGCTGCTCAACCTGGCGGTCTCGCCGCAAAGCGCCTTCTACATCCCGCCCTACATAGTGGCGCTGGTCGGCAAATATCTCTGCTACGCGCTGCTGGCGCTCGCGCTCGACCTGGTCTGGGGCTATTGCGGCATTCTTTCGCTCGGCCACGGCGCCTTCTTCGCGCTCGGCGGCTATGCGATGGGCATGTATCTGATGCGCCAGATCGGCTCGCGCGGCGTCTACGGCAATCCCATCCTGCCGGATTTCATGGTGTTCCTGAACTACAAGGAGCTGCCCTGGTTCTGGTACGGCTTCGACCATTTCTGGTTCGCGGCGCTGATGGTGCTTGCGGTACCCGGCCTGCTTGCCTTCGTCTTCGGCTGGTTCGCCTTCCGCAGCCGCGTCACCGGCGTCTATCTCTCGATCATCACCCAGGCGATGACCTATGCGCTGCTGCTCGCCTTCTTCCGCAACGACATGGGCTTTGGCGGCAACAACGGCCTGACCGATTTCAAGGATATTCTGGGCTTCAACGTCCAGGCGGATACGACACGCTCGGCGCTGTTTGCGGCCAGTGCCGTCGCGCTGGCGATCGCTGTCTTCATCACCTCGGCGATCGTGCGCTCCAAATACGGCAAGCTGCTGATGGCGGTGCGTGACGCCGAGAGCCGCACCCGCTTCCTCGGGTGGCGGGCCGAGAACGTCAAGCTCTTCGCCTTCGTCGTTTCCGCTATCATGGCCGGCATCGCCGGCGCGCTCTACGTGCCGCAGGTCGGCATCATCAATCCCGGCGAGTTCGAGCCGTCCAACTCGATCGAGGTGGTGATCTGGACCGCCGTCGGCGGCCGCGGCACCATCGTCGGCCCGATCATCGGCGCGCTGCTGGTCAACGCCGGCAAATCCTGGTTCACCGGCGTGATGCCGGAATTCTGGCTGTTCGCCCTGGGCGGGCTGTTCGTCGCCGTCACGCTGCTTTTGCCCAAGGGCATCGTCGGCATGTGGGACGGCTGGCGCGGCAGGGCAAAAGCCTTGCGCGCGGCTTCGCTTGCGGCGGAAGCCGGCGCCGGTCCCGACGCGCCCGAACCGAGGATCGTGCGCTCGGCGGCGACGACACCGGGCGCCTGGTCGGCCACCGGCCCCGAGCCGCAGCCGGCGGAGTGAGCGATCCATGGGCAAGTCCAACACCATCCTCTATCTCGACGGCGTCTCGGTCTCCTTCGACGGTTTTCGCGCCATCAACAATCTGTCGCTGGTGCTCGACAGGGGCGAGATGCGGGCGATCATCGGGCCCAATGGCGCCGGCAAGACGACGATGATGGACATCGTAACCGGCAAGACGCGGCCGGACGAAGGCGAAGTGTTCTTCGATGGCCAGGTCGATCTCACCCGGCACGACGAGGCCGAGATCGCCATGATGGGCATCGGCCGCAAATTCCAGAAGCCGACCGTCTTCGAAAGCCACAGCGTCGAGGACAATCTGATGCTGGCGCTGAAGGGGCTGCGCTCGATCTTTCCGGCCCTGTTCCATCGCCGCTCGACAGCCGAGAGACGGCGCGTCGACGATATCCTCGCCATCATCCGTCTCGGCGACAAGCGCGACGAGTTCGCCGCCAATCTGAGCCACGGCCAGAAGCAATGGCTGGAGATCGGCATGCTGCTTGCGCAGGATCCGAAGCTTCTGCTCGTCGACGAACCGGTGGCCGGCATGACCGATGCCGAGACCGAGGAGACCGCGCGCCTGCTCAAGGATATCGCCCGCGACCATTCGGTGGTGGTCGTCGAGCACGACATGCATTTCGTGCGCGAGCTCGGCGTCAAGGTCACCTGCCTGCATGAGGGCTCGGTGCTGTCTGAAGGCACGCTCGATTTCGTATCGGCCGACGAGCGCGTCGTCGAAGTCTATCTGGGGCGGTGAAGGATGATCTGGCGGGTTCCGTTCCATCGTTTCGATTTCGCTTTTTTGAAGCGCTGGACAAGGGGCTGACATGCTCGAAGTTTCAAACGCCACGCTCCACTACGGCGCCGCCCAGGCGCTGCGCGGCGTTTCGCTCAAGGCCGGCGCTGGCAAGATCACCTGCGTGCTCGGCCGCAACGGCGTCGGCAAAACCAGTTTGATGAGATCGATCGTCGGCCATCACCGGCTGACGAGCGGAAGCGTTGCCTTCGAGGGGAAGGCGCTCGACCGGAGCGCGGCGTATGATCGCGCCCGGTCGGGCATCGCATTCGTGCCGCAGGGCAGGGAGGTTTTTCCGCTGCTCACGGTGCGCGAGAACCTGGAATCCGGTTTCGCGCCGCTCAGGCGTGCAGATCGTAATGTTCCGGCGTATGTCTTCGAGCTGTTCCCGGTCTTGAAGCAGATGCTGTCGCGCCGCGGCGGCGACCTTTCCGGCGGGCAGCAGCAGCAACTCGCCATAGGCCGGGCGCTGGTGATGCGGCCCAAGCTCCTGGTGCTCGATGAGCCCACCGAAGGCATCCAGCCTTCGATCATCAAGGATATCGGCCGCGCCATCCGCTATCTGCGCGACCAGGCGGGGATCGCGGTGCTTCTGGTCGAGCAATATCTCGACTTCTGCCGGGAGCTTGCCGACGAGGTCAACATCATGGATCGCGGCCAGATCGTGCATACCGGTCCGGCCGAGGACCTCGACCGGGCGGATGTGCGGAAGTTCCTGACAGTGTAGTGCCGGCCGTCATCCTTGGGCGAAGCAAGGGGCGCAGCGACGTCGCGCACCGATGCCGGACGATGCGGCGGTATAAAGTAACGGCCGTTCAACCTCGCTCCTGCCGCCCTACGTTTTTGCACCGTTGGTGATGCTTCGAAGTAACGGAATGGACTCTCGGGTCTTCGCTCCGCTTCGCATTGCTATGCCCAAGGATGACGAAGCGTTCGACGGCTCTGGTAGGTCGAATACCGCATGCTAGTCTTTTCCCGGCCTTGGTGAGTCGGCCGCTTTCCGTATCCAGTCGCGAATGAGGGGGAAGGCGCGCGGAAACCGCCCGCAAGTTCCACGCAAGCAAGCCTGCTTAGCTTTCCCCGCAGTGATTGTCGGTCAATGCGTCCAAAAAGAATCTTGCCAGGGGACGGCGATGGAACGTTTTGTCGAGGACTACCAAAAGCGGCGTCTCACCGAGCGCGTCGATATCATGACCGCGATCAACATCCTGATGTCGCAAGGCTATGACGAGGATCATCTCCTGGATGAGATCACCAAGGTTTTCTATGTCGATCTCGACGCCTTCAACGAAGTGATCTCGCACCATTGAGAGTTCGCACGCGGCGGTAAAACTCAACCGGCGCGGCGGAAATCCAGGACGCGGTTGCGGCCGCCGCGCTTGGCGGCATAGAGCGCCTTGTCGGCGGCGCTGAGCACTTTGTCGAAGCTCATGCCGTCCGTGCTGCCGAGGGCGAAGCCGGCGCTGACCGTGCAGCGCAATGGCCCGGCCTCTGTCTCCACCGTGCGCGCGGCGAAGGTGGCCCTGACACGTTCGGCCGTCGCCTCGGCTGTCTCGGGCAAAGTGCGCCTCAACACCATGGCGAATTCCTCGCCACCCATGCGGGCGACCGCGTCGCTCGGGCGCAGATCGGCGGAGAGCACTTCGGCAAAGACCTTCAGCACCTCGTCTCCCGCAGCATGACCGAACTGGTCGTTGACGGCCTTGAAGCCGTCGAGGTCGAACACCACCACGGCCGTGAAAGCGCCGACGGGTGTCTTGCCGTGAAGGTCGAACAACGCGCGGCGGTTGAGCAACCCGGTCAAGGCATCGGTCTGCGCCTCGCGCTGATGATGGCGGGCGAGCCGCCCCTGGTTGAGCGCCAGCGACAATGCGCCGATGCCGGTCATGGAGGCGATGACGATGACGAGGCTCAGATCCTCCGCCCAATTGCTCGGCGCACGGCCGAGGACGAGCTTGCCGTCCCATGCCAGCACGGCCGCGCACAGCACGAAGGATGCGGCCGTCAGCGAATAGAGCAGCGCCACGCCGATGAGATGGACGGGCGCTTCCGCGCGGCCCCGCCAATATTCGTGCGCGGCGCCGAACAAAAGCAGCGCGGCCAGCGCGTTCTCCAGAATGAAGCCCAGACCGTCATAGCCGAGCGCCATCGGCGGGAGGGCCAGGGCGAAGGACAGGCCGGCGCCAAGCGCGATGAGCGGCAAGGGCGAACGCCTGGTCCTGAATTGATGGGCGGCCCCCAGCATGACCGAGAAGCCCAGCAAGAGCAGCGCCAGCGTCAGCACGCCAAGCGTCGTTCCGGGCTTTTCGATATAGGCGTCGTAGACAAAGACCTCGGCCACGACGACCAGCACGCTAATCGCCCAAGTCAGCAGGAATTTGTCGGAACGGGCGGTCAGCCATGTTCCGAACAGCGTGAGGCTGAGGCAAGCGGCGGAAAAGCCGACGGCAAGCAGCAATGAATTGTAGTCGAGCAGCATGCACGCGTCCTTGCCGGCACCGGGCCTCTGCAACCTGGCGTAGATGCATTAGTGCAGCAAGGAAGTATCGATTACGTTACGATAGCCGTGAAGATTGCGGGATTTGCCCCTATCAGCCCGCCACCCGTTTCATCAGCGCCATGGCGCCGAACGGCGCGCGCACCTTGCCCTCGGTGATGAAGTAGGCGAACACGTCGCGCGGCTTGACCGGCGCATCGGTCTTCGGATCGGCGCGCGGCAGGTCGGCGGGTTGTTTGCCTTCAGCCCAGGTTTTTGTCCGCCCCGCCCATTCGTCGAGGCCTTTCGGCGTGTAGCAGTCGGGGTTGTCGTCGCTGCCGGTCTGCAACCGCGCGTAGACGAAATCGCCGGTGATGTCGGCGATCGCCGGATATTTGGCGTGGTCCGCATAAACGATCGCCGCGTTGTATTTTCGGGCGAGCGCTGGAAACTCCGGCACGATGAAGCTGTCGTGGCGCACCTCCAGCGCGTGGCGCAGAGGCACGCCGTCCTGCTTCTCGGGCAGAAGTTTGAGAAAAGCTTCGAAATCGTCGGCGTCGAATTTCTTGGTCGGCGCGAACTGCCAGAGAATCGGGCCGAGCTTCTCGCCGAGCGCGGCGACGCCGGAGCCGAGGAAGCGCATCATCGACTCTCCCGCCTCGCCAAGCACGCGGCGGTTGGTGATGAAGCGGTTGCCCTTGAGCGAGAAGACGAAGCCGTCCGGCGCGTCGTTGGCCCACTTGACGAAAGTCGGTTCCTTGAAGCTGGAATAGTAGGTGCCGTTGACCTCGATGCTCGGCACTTGGCGGCTGGCATAGTGCAACTGCTTGGCCTTGGCGAGCTTCTCCGGATAGAAGGAGGTATCCCAGGGCTCAAAAGTCCAGCCGCCCATGCCGGAGCGGATCTTTCCTTGGCTCATCGTCTTCCTCCTCGGTGTTTTTGAAACTTGGTCAGGCGGCTCTGTCGACCGGCTTCACCATGTCGACCAGCGTCCATCCTGGCCGGTGCGGGTTGGCCCGGCGACCCGTTTCGCGATAGCCATAGGCCGCATAAAGCGCGATGTTCCGCTCCATGCGCGAATTGGTGTAGAGCCGCACCTCCGGCACGCCCCATGACCGCGCCTGCTCGTCGGCGAAGGCCAATAGTGCAATGCCGAGCTTCCGGCCCTGGAAAGCCGGCGCGACGGCGACGCTGAAGATCATAGCGTGGTCGGGATGACGCTCGATGACGATCAACCCGGCGAGCTGTGAGCCTTCTTCCAGCAGCCAGACCTCGCCGCGCTCGATGCGCGGCGCATAATCCTCGGTGACCGGGACCGGTGGTCCGCCGAAGATGGGCGTGTAAGGCGCATAGGCTTCGGTGGTTAGCGCGACGACGGCGGCGAGATCGTCAGGGCGGGCCAGTCTCATGATTGGTCCACTCCGGCAGCGGCGGCGACAACCTTTTTCATGCCGGCGGCAATCGCGGCGACGGCGTCGCGGCTGACGTCGCCGAGGCCATGGCGCTCCGCCAGCCACTGCGCGTCGTTGTAGGACAGCCAGACCTTGCCTTGCTCATCCTCCCAGGCCAGCGCCTTGATCGGCAGGTCGATGCCGGCTGTTTGCTTGTCCAGCATCAACGGTGTGCTGCCTTTCGGATGGCCGAAGATAAGCAATTCGGTTGGACGCAGCGGCGCACCGATCTCATGCGCGCCGGCGGCATGGTCGATCCGTGCGAAGACGCGCAATCCGGTGCGCGTGATGGTTTCAACGAGCCTATCGATCGTCTCTGTGACGCCGAAGCGGCTTTCGACGGAGACGAGACCGTTGTTCGTCATCACTCGGCCGCTTCGCGTTTGCCTCCGGGACGGCGCTCCAGAAGCTCCTTCAGGAACTGGCCGGTGTAGCTGCGCTTTTCGCGCACGATCGCTTCCGGGGTGCCCGACGCCACCAGCTCGCCGCCGCCGTCGCCGCCTTCGGGGCCGAGATCGAGCACCCAGTCGGCGGTCTTGATCACCTCGAGATTGTGCTCGATCACCACCACCGTGTTGCCTTGGTCGACCAGCTCGTGCAGCACTTCGAGCAGCTTCGCGACGTCGTGGAAGTGCAGGCCGGTGGTCGGCTCGTCGAGGATGTAGAGCGTCTTGCCGGTCGCCTTGCGCGACAATTCCTTGGCGAGCTTGATGCGTTGCGCCTCGCCGCCCGACAGCGTCGTCGCCTGCTGGCCGATATGGATGTAGCCCAGGCCGACCTGCTTCAGCGTCTCCAGCTTGTCGCGCACGCCCGGCACCGCGGAGAAGAAGTCGACGCCTTCCTCGACCGTCATGTCGAGCACGTCGGCGATCGACTTGCCCTTGAACACGACGTCCAGCGTCTCGCGGTTGTAGCGCTTGCCGTGGCAGACGTCGCAGGTGACATAGACATCGGGCAGGAAGTGCATCTCGATCTTGATGACGCCGTCGCCCTGGCAGGCCTCGCAGCGGCCGCCCTTGACGTTGAAGGAGAAACGCCCTGGCTGGTAGCCACGCGCCTTGGCTTCCGGAAGGCCTGCGAACCAGTCGCGGATCGGCGTGAAGGCGCCGGTATAGGTGGCCGGATTGCTGCGCGGCGTACGGCCAATCGGCGACTGGTCGATGTCGATGACCTTGTCGAGGAATTCTAGCCCTTCGATGCGGTCGTGCTCGGCCGGATGCTCGCGCGAGCCCATGATGCGGCGCGAGGCCGCCTTGAACAGGGTCTCGATCAGGAAGGTCGACTTGCCGCCGCCCGACACGCCGGTGACCGCGGTGAAGGTGCCGAGCGGGATTTCCGCCGTCACATTCTTCAGATTGTTGCCGCGCGCGCCGACAACCTTGATGCGCCGGTTTTTCTTCGCCTCGCGCCGCACGCCAGGCGTCGCCACTTCGAGCGCACCCGACAGATATTTGCCGGTGATCGAATTGGGATTGGCCATCACCTGCTGCGGCGTTCCCTGAGCGATGATCTCGCCGCCATGGATGCCGGCGGCGGGGCCCATGTCCACGACGTAGTCGGCATGCAGGATGGCGTCCTCGTCATGCTCGACCACGATCACCGTATTGCCGATATCGCGCAGATGCTTGAGCGTTTCGAGCAAGCGTGAATTGTCGCGCTGGTGCAGGCCGATCGACGGCTCGTCCAGCACATAGAGCACGCCTGTCAGGCCGGAGCCGATCTGCGAGGCCAGCCGGATGCGCTGGCTCTCGCCGCCCGACAGCGTGCCGGAGTTGCGCGACAGCGTCAGATAGTCGAGGCCGACGTCGTTGAGGAAGCGCAGCCGCTCGCGGATCTCCTTGAGCACGCGCACCGCGATCTCGTTCTGCTTGTCATTGAGCTGCGCCGGCAGATCGGTGAACCATTGATCGGCCTTGCGGATCGACTGCTCCGTGACCTCGCCGATATGTTTGCCGCCGATCTTCACCGCCAGCGCTTCCGGCTTCAGCCGGTAGCCGTTGCAGGCCGGGCAGGGGGTGGCCGACATGAAGCGCTCGATCTCCTCGCGCATCCAGGCCGATTCCGTTTCCTTCCAGCGCCGGTCGAGATTGGGGATGACGCCCTCGAAAGTCTTGGTCGTCTTATAGGAGCGCAACCCGTCGTCATACTGGAAGGTGATCTCGCGCTCGCCCGTGCCGCGCAGTACCGCGTCCTGCGCCTCCGCGCTGAGGTCCTTGAACTTGTCGCCGAGCTTGAAGCCATAAGCCTTGCCCAGCGCTTCCAGCGTCTGCGCATAGTAAGGCGAGGTCGACTTCGCCCACGGGCTGATGGCGCCATTGCGCAATGAAACGTTCTCGTCCGGGACCACGAGGTTGGGATCGATGGCGCGCTGGCTGCCGAGGCCATCGCAGGTCGGGCAGGCGCCGAACGGGTTGTTGAACGAGAACAGCCTCGGCTCGATCTCCGGAATGGTGAAGCCGGACACCGGACAGGCAAACTTCTCCGAGAACAGGATGCGCTCATGCGTCTCGTTCTTCGACTTGTTGACCGAGTCCTCGCCGGTCAGGCTGGCGTCGAGCGGCCGGTCGGCGAACTCGGCCACGGCAAGGCCCTCGGCAAGCTTCAGCGCGGTCTCCATCGAATCCGCAAGCCGGGTTGCCAGATCGCCGCGCACGACGATGCGGTCGACGACGACGTCGATGTCGTGCTTGTACTTCTTGTCCAGCGCCGGCACGTCGGCGATCTCGTAGAAGACGCCGTCCACCTTGACGCGCTGGAAGCCCTTCTTCTGCAGCTCAAGCAGTTCCTTGCGGTACTCGCCCTTGCGACCGCGCACGATCGGCGCCAGCAGGAACAGGCGCGTGCCTTCGTCGAGCGCGAGCACCCGGTCGACCATCTGCGAAACCGTCTGGCTCTCGATCGGCAAACCGGTGGCCGGCGAATAGGGAATGCCGACCCGCGCGAACAGCAGGCGCATATAGTCGTAGATTTCGGTGACCGTGCCGACCGTCGAGCGCGGGTTCTTCGAGGTGGTCTTCTGCTCGATCGAGATGGCGGGCGACAGGCCGTCGATCTGGTCGACGTCCGGCTTCTGCATCATCTCCAGGAACTGGCGGGCATAGGCCGACAGGCTCTCGACATAGCGGCGCTGCCCCTCGGCATAGATGGTGTCGAAAGCGAGCGACGACTTGCCGGACCCTGACAGTCCGGTCATCACGATCAGGCTGTCACGCGGCAGGTCGAGATCGACGTTCTTGAGATTGTGTTCGCGCGCCCCGCGAATGGAAAGGTATTTATGGTCGGCCATCGCCGGTCGCCGCCTCAGATCTGGAATTTGCTGGATTGGGCGGGGTTGTCCCGGCCATCCGTTATGTAGGTTGTTTTGCCGCCGCGTCGAGAGACACCACACATCTCGACGACTAGCGTTTAACCGCCTTTCGCGCGAGCGGGCAAGCGGAAAGAACAAAGGCCGAACACGCTCCTGACAAAACTGCGGAAACAAAGAGCGCCTGCGTCGCGTCCGAACCGGTTCACGAAGGCGCCCGACTTACCTGGACGTAACCTCTTACCTGGACGTAACCTCCCGCCGATCACATTTTTCGGTAACCGGCTATTCAACGGTTGACGTGTCGGACGGAGGGGAGCAGTCTCAAAAGCGTCAACGAAGCCGGCCGTCTTTCGATGGCCTCGCCGCCCAACTGGCGGCCTGCGAGACGCCGCAGGCGATAGCGACCAGCGCTTCGAACGACATTGTCGCAACGGACCCAGGAGCGGAGCATGACGCCACCGGACAGTCCCTTGAGGCTCCACACGGAGATGGAGCCGCGGCGGGCATAAGTGCCAGGGCAGACTTGAAACGCCAGCCCGACAAACCGTGACTTGCCGATTCCCCACAATCAGAGACGACAGTCGGATCGTCGGCTGAACGCCGCGTTGCATCCGAAACCGAACGCCGGCAGTACACTCCCGGCTAAAGTTGGATTTCAGATCCATGAAGCCCCATCCATCTGCGCAGCAGGGATGGGGCTTGCATTTTTGCGCTCTTGTGTTCTTGGTCTGCATCGCCACAGGCGCCGACTGCGCTGAGGGGCACCACCCAATCCGGCAAATTTTCGGGGCAGGACGCTCAGCGGTTCGGCAGCTTCATGCCGCCCGTGGCCATGTCGATCGTTATGCTGCCGCCGATCCTGACATCGGTATTGCCGATCCTGAAGGAGCCGTCGTTGCCGGCCGGCAGGGCGTCGTCCGGTTCCGGTTGCGGCGCCGGCTTGGCGATACGGTAGTCGCCGCTGACGCCGGGCAGCTTCTGCGGCGAGTTGTCGTCGGCAAGCGCGGTGCCGGCAACCAGCGCGCCGGCAAGCGCGGCGGCGGCAACGCACAAATGTCTGGTTTGCAGCAGCTTGGGCATGCCCGAACTATAGAGGCGCGGCTGGAACGATGCCAGACGCAGGGCGATCAATTTGCCGCGCGTCCGGCCCGCGATATCAGGCAGCTTTCTTCCGTGTGTCGTAGACGTGGTCGACGAGACCCCAGTCCTTGGCTTCCGCGGCGCTCATGAAATAGTCGCGGTCGAGGGTGCGCTCGACCTCCTCATAGGTCCGGCCGCAATGCTTGGCGTAGAGCTCGGTCATGTGCTGCTTGGTGCGCACGATGTCCTCGGCATGGCGCTGGATGTCGGAAGCCTGGCCCTGGAAGCCGCCAAGCGGCTGATGCAGCACGATGCGGGTGTTGGGCAGCGCGATGCGCCGTCCCGGGTTGCCGGCCATCAAAAGGAAGGAGCCCATCGAAGCGGCAAAACCCATGCACACCGTCGACACCGGGCAGGAAATGTATTGCATGGTGTCGTAGATGGCGAAGCCGCTGGTCACCATGCCGCCGGGCGAGTTGATGTAGATCGAGATCTCCTTATCGGGATGATCGGATTCCAGCGACAGGAGCTGCGCGCAGACCAGCGCCGAGACGCTGTCGTTGATTTCCCCGTTGATGAAGACGATGCGCTCGCGCAGCAGCCGCGAAAATATGTCGAAGGCGCGTTCGCCGCGGCTCGACTGCTCGATCACCATCGGCACCAGATTGGCAATGCTCATCGCTTTTCTCCTCGGTCGGATCAGGCCGCGCGCAGCATCATGCAGGGCGCATTGGCGGCGATTGGATTTCTGCGCGCATCGAGCGAAAGCCCGCAGCCGGCGCCCGAGATGGCGACGAGAGGCTGCGCTGCCCGCGCGAAGCCGTCATGGACGATGCTGAGATGCGTGCCGCCGGAAGCGGTGCGCGCCAGCGTGAAGGTGACGATGCTGTCGAAGGCCGGGAGTTCGCCATCGTCCGCGCCAGGCCGCTCGCGCCAGGAATAGCGCAGCAGCCTGCCGGGCTCGGCCTCGAGCACCTCGCATTCGATCGGCGCATCCGGGCCGGCAAAGGCGAAGCGGCTGCCGGCTTCGGCCTTCATGTCGTTCGGCATCATCCAGGCGGCGAGCAGCTCTGGCTCGGTCAGTGCCCGCCAGACTTTTTCCGGCGGCTCGGGGAGGTCGCATTCGAAGCTGAGCGGCGCCTCGGTCGCTGTCGGGTGTTTTATAGCTGTCATTGGTCCATTTCCTTCAGAACGATCTTCAACTTCTCGATGCGTTCCGGCCAGAAGGCGCGGTAGCGTTCGATCCAGCCGAGCAGCGGGTCGAGCCCTTGCGGGTCGGCGCGATAATAGGCGTTGCGGCCGGCGCGCCGCTCGACCACGAGGCCGGCGGCGCGCAGCACGGCAAGGTGCTGGGAGACCGCGGGCTGCGACACGCTCATGCCGGCCCGCAGTTCGCTCACGCTCATCTCGCCGGCGGTCAGCTGCTCGTAGACGGTGCGTCGCGTCGGGTCGGCCAGAGCGCGGAAAATCTCTGCTTCGATCATGACAAAAGCATAAGCCGATACTTATTGATTTGGCAAGCTTCTATTTGATCGCCATATCAAAATGCACGTTCGACCCCTGGTTTTGCTGACCTTCCTTGACAGAAAGCGCAGCTATGACTAGAACGAAAAGAGAACAAAAACCTTGTGGGAAAAGCCAGCCTTTGCGGGCGGCGGCGACCCGCAGGCTGTAAGGTGAGCGACTTAAAATTGTTTCGGATGAGCGCGGAGAAGTAAGATGGCGGGTAGCGTCAACAAGGTCATTCTGGTCGGCAATCTCGGAGCGGATCCTGAAATCCGCCGCCTGAATTCCGGTGATCCGGTCGTCAACATTCGCATCGCCACGTCGGAAAGCTGGCGCGACAAGAACTCGGGCGAACGTAAGGAAAAGACCGAGTGGCATAACGTCGTCATTTTCAACGACCAGCTCGCCAAGGTGGCCGAGCAGTATCTGAAGAAGGGCATGAAGGTCTATGTCGAGGGCCAGCTGCAAACCCGCAAATGGCAAGACCAGACCGGTGCCGACAAATACACGACCGAGGTCGTGCTGCAGAAATTCCGGGGCGAGTTGCAAATGCTCGACGCGCGCGGCGAGGGCGGCGGCGGCCAGGTCGGCAACTATTCCGGCGGCGGCAGCAGCCGTGGCTCGGATTTCGGCCAGTCCGGTCCGAATGAAGGCCGTGGCGGCGGCGGTTCCAGGGGCGGCGGTGGCGGCGGCTCGTCGCGCGAGCTGGACGACGAGATCCCGTTCTAAGCGTCTCGAAACAGTCGTCTGAAGGGAAGGCGCGATGTCGCTCGGACCGCTTCTGTCGGCGCCTCCTCCCATTCCATGGCATGCATTCGCGGCCTTCGCCGCGCTCGCTGTGGGCGGCGCCCAGCTGGCGCTGCCCAAGGGCAATACGCGGCACCGGGTGATGGGTTATGCCTGGGTGACGCTGATGCTGGCCATCGCCATATCCAGTTTCTGGATCCAGCAGATCCGGCTCGTCGGTCCGTTCAGCCCGATCCCTCTGTTGTCAATCCTGGTGCTGGTTACCGTGCCCTGGCGACCTGGTATGCGCACACGCATAAGGTAACCGCGCATCGCGGCGCCATGATCAAGCTCTATCTGCTCGCGCTGGTCGGCGCCGGCATCTTCACGCTTCTGCCCGGCCGGATCATGCATGCCGTCGTGTTCGGACAGTAGGGCGGCAGGAACCTCGTAAGGAAGATCAACGTGAAAGCACGCGTCAAATGGGTCGAGGAACGCACCTTCGTCGGCGAATCCGGCAGCGGCCATAAGGTCGTGCTAGGCACCGCGCAAGGGCCTGATGGCAAGACGCCGGGACCGAGCCCGATGGAACTGGTGCTGATCGGTACCGGCGGCTGCTCGGGCTATGACGTCGTGCACATCCTCGAGAGGGGCCGGGAGGCGGTCGAGGATTGCGTGGTCGAACTCGACGCCGACCGGGCCGAGGCCGATCCAAAAGTGTTCACGCGCATCCACATGCATTTCATCGTCAAGGGCCGCGCCCTGTCGCACGACAAGGTGAAACGCGCGATCGATCTGTCGATCGAGAAATACTGCTCGGCCAGCGCCATGATGGCGAAGACGGCGACCATCACGCATGATTTTGAAGTGGTCGAAACGGGGGCAGTAGGCAGTAGGCAGTAGGCAGTAGGCAGTAGGCAGTAGGGTACTGCTCAAGCGGCCATCAGCGCCCTCACACCGTCGGCCACGAACTGTACGGCGAGCGCCGCGAGAATCACGCCCAGGAGCCTGGTCAGGATCGAGCGGCCGGTCTGGCCGAGGATGCGGTCGATGCGTTCCGACAGCACGAACACCAGATAGGTGATGACGAGACAGAGGAAGATGATGCTGACCAGCGCTGCCTGGGCGGCAAAGCCCTCGAAATGTCCCGATAAGAGCACGGTTGCCGAAATGGCGCCGGGGCCGGCGATCAGCGGGATCGCCAGCGGGAAGGCGGCGATGTTGTGGATCATGTCCCTGGTGATGGCGACGTCGCCGATCTTCTCCTTGCGGTCCTGGCGGCGCTCGAAAACCATCTCGAAGGCGATGAAGAACAAGAGAAAACCGCCGGCGACGCGGAAGGCCGGCAGCGTGATGCCGAACACCGACAGGATCGAGGCGCCGGCGACGGCAAACAGCGCCATCACCAGAAAGCCGATGACCGAGGCACGGACCGAGACCTGCTGACGCTCCTCGCGGTTCATGCCGCGTGTCACGGCCAGAAAGAGCGGCGCCAGCCCGGGCGGGTCGATGGTCACCAGGATGGTGACGAAGGCGTTGAACAGGCTGTCGAAGCTCGGCATCGCTGGTCCCCTCCCACCGGGCGAAGCCCGAGCTTTCAATTGGTAGAGCAAAGCCAGGGCGCTGGAAACAGCGCGGAAGGGGAAAACAGCCGGCTATTCGGGCCTGCCGCAAAAGGCTTCCAGGCGGTAGCCGTCCGGGTCGATAACGAAGGCGGCGTAGTAGTTGTCCCCATAGGCCGCCCGGAGCCCGGGCGCGCCGTTGTCCTTCCCGCCTTCATGCAATGCCGCGGCGTGAAAGGCGTCGACGCTGGCGCGCGTCGACGCCGAGAAACAGAAATGCAAGCCAGACTCCGCTTCGGCCGGTACCGGCCGTTCGGCGTCGTTCACCCAAAGCTGGACTGTTTGGGCGCCGTAACCGAGGGAGCCGGGCGACTGGCTGAGACAGGAATAGCCGAGCGGCTCGAGCGCGGCATCGTAGAAGCGTTTCGAAGCGCCGGCGTCGCGGACACCGATCGAGACATGATCAAGCATTGTTTCCTCCATGATTACAATTGGTTGATCGCTCAGGCTGGAGTCATGCGGCGGGCCAGGAATTCGACCTCCATGCGCCAGGTCAAGCCGTGGTCATGGGAGCGTTCGCCGAGCCAGCGAAACGAGTTCCCGGTGATGCGCGAAAAGCTCCAGCGCACCGACGCGCCGGTGCCGTCGGCGCCGACCTGGACGATGGTGTCGTCCTCGGCGCGGCCGAGCTGCCGGCTGTAATACTGGTTGCGCGGATCGCTCCAGAAGATGTGCCAGGCGTCGGCACCGGGATCGTAGACGCGCAACGTCGTGCCGTAGAAGGTCCATGGCCCGAGCGACGGGGAGGGGCCGGCGTCGCGCGCAGGCAGGATCCAGACGTCCTGCACGGCCCTGCCTTCGAGAACCCAGCCGAAATGCACCTCGCCGCGCCCTGTCAGCCTGATGCCATCCTCGAGAATGCGCGTAGCGTCGAAGGTCCAGGCGCCGATGAAGCGGCCATAGAGCTTCAGCTTTTCGGCGAGATCCGGGGTGGGGCCGTCGCTGTGCAGGGCCTCGGCAAAGGGATCGGTCATTGTTGCTGCCTCGTTTGTCAGGAGAGGCCGAGCAATAGCGGTACGGCTGGGTTCTTCGCTTGGGAAAAATTGCTATCCTTCAGCCATGACCACAGCGCAGAAAACTCTGGCTTGCGGACATGGCTGGCAGGTGTCCGACGTGATCTGCACGGCAGTCGCCGGCGACAGGCCGTTCGAGGAAGAGCATCCGAGCTTCTGCGTCGCGGCGGTGACCAGGGGCACGTTCCGCTATCGCACGAGCCAAGGCACGGCAATGCTGGCGCCGGGCGCCATCCTGCTCGGCAATCCCGGCGCCTGCTACGAATGCGGGCATGAGCACGGCGCCGGCGACCGCTGCCTCTCCTTCCATTTCTCGCCGGCCTATCTGGAGCGCGTCGTGGCCGAACTGCCGGGCGCGAAGCGACTGGGCTTCGCCGATCCGCGCTTGCCGCCCTTGCCGGCGCTGGCGCCTTTGTTGGCCGAGGCGGAAGCGGCACGGGAAACGTGCGCCGGCGACGCATTCGAAGAGCTCGGCCTGCGCATGGCCGGCGCGGTCGCCGCGGCCGCGACCGGGTCTTCCACGACTGCCCGGACGCCCAGCCGCCGCGACCAGAAACGCGTTGCGGAGGCGGTGCGCTTGATCGAACTCAATGCCGAACGACCATTGTCGCTGACCGAGCTCGCCGACGGCACGGCGACCAGCCCGTTTCATTTCCTGCGCACGTTCCGGCACGTCGCCGGCATGACGCCCTACCAGTTCCTGCTGAGGACGAGGCTGCACCGCGCCGCGGTGCAATTGCGCACGTCAAATGCCGCGATCTCGACGATCGCTTTCGACGCCGGTTTCAACGATCTGTCGACCTTCAACCGCCGGTTCCGGCGCGAGATGGGGGAAGCTCCCGGCGCCTATCGCGCCCGCCGCATTGGCTAGCAAAATCCGCGTCGGTCGGATACGCCGTCAATCCGATGTCGGGCCGCACCAGCCAGGCAGATAGTCCGCGTCCTTGCTCCTGGCGAGCGCCAAGGCATCCTTCATCGCCTTGTCGAAGTTCTTCGCAACCGCATTGCGGTCAATACGCCGGCGCAGGAAATCCGCCCAGATGAATTCGCTGAACGGCGTCGTGTCCTTGGCAAAGCCGCCGAGACGGCGCAGTTCGCCCGCCACGCTCCGGTAAGGATCGTCGACCAGCTCGTCGATCGTCTTTGGGATCGCCGCGTAGTCGCGGCGCCGGCCGTTCTCGTCGAACGGGTGCATCCAGCCGCGATTGTCGAGCACGAAGAGAAACGCGTCCTTGTCGAGCGCGGACAGGTCGCTGATCACTGTCACCAGCACGTCCTTGACGCCTTCCTCGAGCAGGGCGCGGGCGAGATGATGATGATCGGTGACGTAGTTTCGGTTCTTGGGGCCCAGCACGACCGGCACCATGTGCCTGCCGAGAAAAGCACCGGTCTTCTTCTTGGCGTCCTGCGCCCGGATCATCTGGCGCTTCAACGCGACTTCCCTCATGCCGACCGTGATCTGGGTCGGCCTCAGTTCCTCGACTGGGACCGGGGTCACAATGGGTTCGCGGGGGTCGATCATGGCGCGTCATCCTGTTTTTGCTGCTGCGGTTTCCCCTGGACCAAGTGATTCGATCGCCGCATCGACGCTGTGGAAGATCCGTTGCGTGCCGACAATTTCGGCGATGCCGAACCGCTTGAGCGCCGCCTGGGCGCGCAGCGATTCCATGCGAGCGATAGCAAAGACCGCGCCTTTGGCGCGACAATGGCGGATGGTATCGATCAGCGCCTGGGCGGCAGTGTAGTCGATCTCAACGATGTTGCTGGCTTCCAGCACCACCAGCTTCACGCCCTCGCTGGCGTCGATCAGGTCGCTCAGGCCACGCTTGAAACGGTCGGCGTTGACGAAGGAAAGCGGCGCCTGGAACGCCGCCACCAGCACGCCCGGGTGCTGCTCGCCGGCGCTGGAATCGCTCGGCGGCCACCAGACCGAGGTTCCCGGTACCTGCGCCAGCGCGATCGGCTCCGTGCGCGTCGAGCCCCAGATGCCGTAGAGCAGCGACAGGCCGATGCCGATCGCGACGCCGGTTTCGATCGGCAGCACGACGATGGCGATCATGGTGATCAGGATCAGCGCGAACTCGACTTTCGCCTGGCGCCAGACCTTGGCGAACACCTGCCAGCGCAGGATGTGCTGGGCCACGAACATCAGCACCCCGGCCAAAGCGGCCTGCGGCACGTTGGCAAGCAGGCCGCCGCCGAAAACGCCGAGCGCGAGCACGATGGCCGCCGCGATCAAGCCCGACAGCTGCGAACGACCTCCCGTCTGGGCGACGATGGCCGTGCGCGGCGGGCTGGCGTTCACGGCAAAGGCGCCGAACAGCCCAGCCAGGATGCTGCCCGCGCCGACGCCGACGAAGTCGCGGTTGATATCGGGCGCGTCGCCGTCCCGCGGCGCGAAGGAGCGGCTGGTGGTCGCGGTCTGCACCATGACGACGATGGCGATCAGCAGCGCGAGCGGGACAAGCGCCTGCGCGTCCTGGAAGTCGGCGGTTGGCATAGCCGGGGCCGGCAACCCGTTCGGCAAGGCGCCGAGCACTTCGACGCCCCGGTTCTTCAAGTCGAAGGCGATGACTGCAAACGTCGCCAGAACCATACCGATCAACGCCGCCGGGATCCGGGCGCTGATATGCTCCGACACGAAGACGAGGGTGAACACGCCGAGCCCGAGCGCAAGGCTCCATGGATTGGTGAGATGAAGATTGGCAGCGATTTCACCGACGCGTCGAACCGTCTCGCCGCTTTCCGCCGGCAGGCCGAGCAAAGAAGGTAGTTGCGAGACGATGATATGGACGGAAATGCCGGCAAGGAAACCGGTCGTGACAGGCACGGACAGGAGATCGGCAATCCAGCCGAGACGGAAAACGCCGCTGAGCGTCACCAGCAGCCCCACCATCAGCCCCAGCATGGCCGCCAGCGCCAGATAATGCGGCGAGCCGGATGTGGCGATCAGCGCCAGCCCGCCGGCAAACAACGGCGTGATCGTCGAATCCGCCCCGGCCGACAAATGGCGGTTCGCGCCGAACAGCGCGAAGGCGACCGAGCCGGCGACGAAAGCAAGGAAACCGATCTCCGGCGCGAAACCGCCGAGGCGCGCCGTCGCCATCTGCTCGGGAATGGCGATCGCGGCCAGCGTGATGCCGGCCGCCAGATCGCCGTTGAGGTCTCTGACACTCCAGCCGCTCAGCGCCCGCAAAGGCAACCATGAGGCCAGGTTCATTGCGCTTGCGGTTTTTGCCCGATCCATCGCCGACCTTGCCGCACGACGGCGAAAACGACTGTGGCCATATCGTCGCAATCAGCGGTATCCATTTGAAATTACCATCAAAATTGTCTCTGGAAAAGTCCGGCCGACATTGGAGTTTCGGCAAGGCTTCCTATATAAGCATGCAGTGATTCCCGACTGGATTGTGACCTGATTTGACCGACCAGAAGACACCGCGCGGGCCGGACGGCGGCCCCACCGGCATCGAGCCGATTTCGATCATCGAGGAGATGCAGCGCTCCTATCTCGATTACGCCATGAGCGTGATCGTCAGCCGCGCGCTGCCCGACGTGCGCGACGGCCTGAAGCCGGTGCATCGCCGCATCCTCTATGCCTCGCATGAGAGCGGCTACCACTGGAATCGCAAATATGTGAAGTCGGCCCGCCCGGTCGCCGACGTGATGGGTAAATACCATCCGCATGGCGACGCTTCGATCTATGATGCTTTGGTGCGCATGGCGCAGGACTGGTCGCTGCGCGTGCCGCTGATCGACGGTCAGGGCAATTTCGGCTCGATCGACGGCGATCCGCCGGCGGCGATGCGCTACACCGAGTCCAGGCTCACCAAGGTCGCGCATGAACTGTTGGAGGACATCGACAAGGAAACCGTCGATTTCCAGGATACTTACGATGCGTCCGGCAGCGAGCCCAAGGTGCTGCCGGCGCGTTTCCCGAACCTTCTGGTCAACGGCTCCGGCGGCATCGCCGTCGGCATGGCCACCAACATTCCACCGCACAATCTCGTCGAAGTCTGCAACGGCGCCATCGCTCTCATCGACAATCCGGCGATCGATCTGACGGCGCTGATGGAGATCGTGCCCGGTCCGGATTTCCCGACCGGCGGCATCGTGCTTGGCCGTTCGGGCATCTACAACGCCTATTCGACGGGCCGCGGCTCGATCGTCATGCGCGGTCGCGTCGAGATCGAGCAGCGCGGCAATGACCGCGAATCCATCGTGGTCACCGAGATTCCTTATCAGGTGAACAAGGCCTCGATGATCGAGAAGATGGCCGAGTTGGTGCGCGACAAGCGCATCGAGGGCATTTCCGACATCCGCGACGAGAGTGACCGCCAGGGCTACCGCGTCGTCGTGGAGTTGAAGCGCGACGCCGTGGCCGACGTCGTCCTCAACCAGCTCTACCGCTTCACGCCGCTGCAGACCTCGTTCGGCGCCAATATGGTGGCGCTCAACGGCGGCAAGCCGGAAGTGCTGACGCTGATCGACATGCTGAAGGCCTTTGTCGGCTTCCGCGAGGAAGTCGTCAGCCGCCGCACCAAATACCTGCTGCGGAAAGCGCGCGAGCGGGCGCATGTGTTGGTCGGCCTGGCGATCGCCGTGGCCAATATCGACGAGGTGATCAAGCTGATCCGCACCGCGCCGGATCCGCAGACGGCGCGCGAGCAGTTGATGGAGCGGCGCTGGCCGTCACACGACGTCGCTCCGCTGATCCAGCTGATCGACGATCCGCGCCACCGCATCAACGAGGACGGAACCTATAATCTGTCCGAGGAACAGGCGCGCGCCATCCTTGATCTGCGCCTGCAGCGCCTGACGGCGCTCGGCCGCGACGAGATCGCCGACGAATTGAACCAGATCGGCGCTGAAATCGTTGATTTCCTTGATATTTTGTCGTCGCGCGCGCGCATCCAGCAGATCGTCAAGGATGAGTTGATCGCGGTCCGTGACGAGTTCGGCACACCGCGCCGCACCGAGCTGACCGACGGCGGTTCGGATATGGAAGACGAGGACCTGATACAGCGCGAGGACATGGTCGTCACCGTCAGCCATTCCGGCTACATCAAGCGCGTGCCGCTCTCGCTCTACCGGGCGCAGCGCCGCGGCGGCAAGGGCCGCTCCGGCATGTCGACCAAGGAAGAGGATTTCGTCACCCGCCTGTTCGTCGCCAACACGCACACGCCGGTGCTGTTCTTCTCCTCGCGCGGCATCGTCTACAAGGAGAAGGTCTGGCGGCTGCCGATCGGCAACCCGCAATCGCGCGGCAAGGCGCTGATCAACATGCTGCCGCTCGAGCAGGGCGAGCGTATCACGACGATCATGCCGCTGCCGGAGGACGAAACCAGTTGGGGCGAGCTCGACGTTATGTTCGCGACCACGCGCGGCACCGTGCGCCGCAACAAGCTGTCCGACTTCGTCCAGGTCAACCGCAACGGCAAGATCGCCATGAAGCTGGAGGAAGAGGGCGACGAGATCCTCGGCGTCGAGACCTGCACCGACAATGACGATGTGCTTCTGACGGCGAATTCCGGCCAGTGCATCCGTTTCCCGGTCTCCGATGTGCGTGTCTTCCAGAGCCGCAATTCCGTCGGCGTGCGCGGCATAACCATGGCCGAGACGGACCGCATCATCTCGATGTCGATCATCGAGAATGTCGATGCGTCACCCGCCGAGCGCGCCGCCTATCTGAAGCGTGCCGCGGCCGAGCGCCGGCTTGCCGCCGGCGGCGCGGCCGAGGAGGAAGAGATTGCGCTCACCAATGAGGAAATCGGCGAGGAAGCCGAGCTTTCCGAAGAGCGCTACGAGTTCCTCAAGGCGCATGAAAAACTTGTGCTGACGGTGACCGAGTATGGCTACGGCAAGCGCTCGTCTTCCTACGATTTCCGGCTGACGGGCCGTGGCGGCAAAGGCATCCGCGCCACCGATGTGTCGAAGGTAGCTGAGATCGGGCGCCTGGTCGCGACCTTCCCGGTCGGCAATGACGATCAGATCATGCTGGTTTCGGACGGCGGCACTGTCATTCGCGTGCCGGTCAACGGCATACGCTTCGCCAGCCGGGCCACCAAAGGCGTGACGATCTTCAACACGGCCGAAGACGAGAAGGTCGTGTCGGTGGAGCGGATTTCGGAGCCGCAGGGCGACGATGAGGTCGAGGAGGTGTCTTCGAGCGAGACCGGCGCGGACGATATGAGCGGAAGCGAATAAGCTTCACCCGGCTTAACCGGCCCTTTGGCCGGCCCGGTCATGGAGGGATCAATGGCGGCGGTAAACGTTGCGATGGGCGAAACCATCGAGCCGCTTGGTGTTGGCCTTGACGCGTACCCGCGCTGCTTCCTGATGCAACCCGAATGCGGTGGCGATGAGCATCACAATAGTCATTGCAGTGGCGAGCATGTAGATCAGCATTTGCGTGTTCTCCTGCACTTACAACGATGAGATGGGGATTTGGTTTCATCCCTTGAAGCGGCAACTTAGTGAACGCTGCGTGAAACGTTCGTGATCGTCGCATTCATCTGTCGTTCATCGGCGCGAAAAGGTTCACGGCCGGGCAATCGATGGGATTTGCCTTTGTTCGAGAGGCTCGCTAGAAGCCTGCCATGACCGAACGCACCGCCCTTTATGCCGGCTCCTTCGACCCGCTGACCAACGGCCATCTCGATGTGCTGAAAGCGTCGCTGGCGGTGGCCGATACCGTGTACGCGGCGATTGGCATTCATCCGGGCAAGAAGCCGTTGTTTTCCTTCGAGGAACGCGTTGAGTTGATCGAGGCGGCAACCAAGGCCGAGTTCGGCCGCGACGGCGGTCGCATCAAGGTCGTTTCCTTCGACGGACTGGTTATCGAGGCGGCCCGAAAGCACGGCGCCTCGATCATGATCCGGGGGCTGCGCGACGGCACCGATCTCGATTACGAAATGCAGATGGCGGGCATGAACGAGACGATGGCGCCGGAGTTGCAGACGGTTTTTCTGCCCGCCAGCCCGTCCGTGCGCACCATTACCGCCACACTTGTGCGCCAGATTGCGTCGATGGGCGGCGACATCCATCCTTTCGTGCCAGCGGCCGTCGCCGGCGCGCTCACCGCCAAGTTCACCAAATAGGCTTTCCCGGAGATTCCTATGCAGCTGAAGAAGCTCGCTTCGTTCCTCGTCGTGCTTGCCGGCCTTTTCGCGGCATCCATGCCGGCCGTCGCCGCCGACAAGGAAAACACCATGATCATCACGCTGAAGGACGGCGATGTGACCATCGCGTTGCGTCCCGACCTGGCGCCCAAGCATGTCGCGCAGATCAAGAAGCTGGTGCGCGACGGCGCCTATGACAACGTCGCCTTCCATCGCGTCATCGACGGCTTCATGGCGCAGACCGGCGATGTCAAATTCGGCAATATGAAGAAGGGCTTCAACCCCGAAGCCGTCGGAACCGGCGGTTCCGATCTTCCCGACCTGCCGGCCGAGTTCTCGCAGAGCGAGCAGTTCACGCGCGGCGTGATCGGCATGGCCCGCTCGCAGGATCCGAATTCGGCGAACTCGCAATTCTTCATCATGTTCGCGCCGGCGCCGAACCTCGACGGCCAGTACACCATCGTCGGCAAGGTCGTCGGCGGCATGGACCTCGTCGACAAGATCAAGAAGGGCGACGAGGCCGACAACGGAACGGTCACCGACCCCGACCGCATGATCAAGGTTCGCATCGCCGCCGACGGCAAATAACCCCCTCATTTTCAAAAGGATTTTTGTGACATGGCTGAGATCAAGGACCGCGAGAACGCGCTCATCCTGGAAACGACCAAGGGACAGGTTGTCATCGAAATGTATCCTGAATTGGCGCCCGGCCACGTTGCCCGCATCAAGGAGCTGGCGCGCGAAGGCGCCTATGACGGCGTGGTGTTTCACCGCGTCATCGACGGCTTCATGGCGCAGACCGGCGACGTCAAGTTCGGCAATTCGAGCAAGCCCACCTATGCGCCGTCGCGCGCGGGCATGGGCGGCTCCGACAAGCCGGACCTGAAGGCCGAATTCTCCAACGCCAATCACGGACGCGGCGCCTGCTCGATGGCCAGAGCCCAGAACCCGAATTCGGCGAATTCGCAGTTCTTCATCTGCTTCGACGATGCCGCCTTCCTCAACCGCCAGTACACGGTGTGGGGCCAGGTCATCGAAGGCATGGAGAATGTCGACAAGATCAAGCGCGGCGAGCCTGTGCAGGATCCCGACAAGATCGTCTCGCTCAAAGTCGCGGCAGACGTCAAGTAAGGGCGGAACGATGATGGGCGCTGTCTGGTCCCTGCTCGGCATCCTGTCCGGCGCCTTCATCGCCATCCAGGCGCCGATCAATTCGCAATTGGCGCGCGGCCTCGGCCTTCCGGTGGCCGCCGCGGCGTTCTCCTTCCTGTCCGGCGCCATCGTGCTTGGCATCATCTCCATCTCGGTGGTGAAGCTGCAGGGCATCGAGCTCGACTGGAAGGCGCCGGCTCCATGGCTGTTCGTCGCCGGCGGTATGCTCGGCGGCTTCTATGTGACGCTGTCGACGATCCTCACGCCACGTATCGGCGCCGCGGCGCTGATGGCCTTCCTGGTCGCCGGCCAGCTGATCGCCGGCATGCTGATCGACCGTGCCGGCTTCCTCGGCGTGGCGGTGCGCGAAATCTCGCTTGGCCGCGTCGCCGGCGCCGTGCTCTTGCTTGCCGGGGCGCTGCTCATCCGGCTCTACTGATGCGCGTCGACCTGTTCGACTTCGACCTGCCGGAAGAGCGCATCGCGCTTCGCCCGGCTGAGCCGCGTGACAGCGCCAGGCTTCTGGTCGTCAAAACGGGCGAGACGCCGCAAGACCGCCTTGTCGGCGAATTGCCGTCACTGCTGCGTGAAGGCGACGTGCTGGTGTTCAACGACACCAAGGTCATCCCGGCGCAGCTCAGGGGCATGCGCAAGCGCGACGAGGCGGTGGCGCAGGTCGAGGCGACGCTGCATATGCGGGTGGCGCCGGACCGCTGGCAGGCCTTCATGCGGCCGGGCAAGCGCATCGCCGCGGGCGACCGGATCCATTTCGGCCATGACGGTAATTCCTGCTTCCTCGGCCAGCTCGACGCCACGGTGCTCGAAAAGGGCGAGGCGGGCGAGGCGCTGCTCGGTTTCGACGTTTCCGGGCCGTTCCTCGACGAGGCGCTGCACGCCGTCGGCCATATTCCGCTGCCGCCCTATATCGCCTCGAAGCGCGACGACGACGAGCGCGACCGCGCCGACTACCAGACCATCTATGCCCGGGAAGAGGGCGCGGTCGCTGCCCCCACCGCCGGCCTGCATTTCACGCCGGAGCTGTTTACCGCGCTGGACGCCAAGGGCATCGAGCGCCGCTTCGTCACGCTGCATGTCGGCGCCGGCACCTTCCTGCCGGTGAAAGCGGACGACACGGCCGATCACAAGATGCATGCCGAGACCGGCTCGGTGAGCCCGGAAACGGCGGCGGCGCTCAACGCGGCCAAGGCACGGGGAGGGCGGATCGTCTGCGTCGGCACGACATCGTTGCGGCTTTTGGAAAGTGCTGCCCGCAGCGACGGCAGAATCGAGCCCTGGTCCGGGACTACCGACATCTTCATCACACCCGGCTATCGCTTCCGTACGGCCGACATGCTGATGACCAATTTCCATCTGCCGCGCTCGACGCTGTTCATGCTGGTCTCGGCCTTCAGCGGGCTGGAGACGATGCGCTCGGCCTATGCGCATGCCATCGAGAACCGTTACAGGTTCTACTCCTACGGCGATGCCAGCCTGCTTTTCCGAGCGGAGACGAGCGATGGACGATGATCTCGACGGCATGGACCGCGATGTCCTGATCGCGGAAGTGAAGAAGCTGCGCGCCGGCATCCGCGCGCATCGCGACACGACCGGGCATGATCTGTGCTGGCATCACCCCGACCTCTGGGACCTTTTGCCGGAAAGGACCGAGCCGTCGATCGCCGTGCCGCCATGGCCGAAATTCATGCGCGGCTGCATCCGCTACCGGCAGTCGCTCGACGAGCAGGCGCCCGGCGCGCCGGTGCACGACAAGGAATTCAATGGCTGAGACTTTTTCCTTCAAGGTGCTTGCCGGCGACGGCAAGGCCAGGCGCGGCCTGGTCTCGATGCCGCGCGGCGAGATCCGCACACCGGCCTTCATGCCGGTCGGCACCGGCGGCACGGTCAAGGCCATGTATATGGACCAGGTGCGTGGCGTCGGCGCCGACATCATCCTGGGCAACACCTACCATCTGATGCTGCGCCCCGGCGCCGAGCGTGTGGCCCGGCTCGGCGGCCTGCATGAGTTCGCCCGCTGGCCATATCCGATCCTGACCGACAGCGGCGGCTTCCAGGTGATGTCGCTGTCGAAGCTCCGGAAGCTGACCGAACAGGGCGTCACCTTCCGCTCGCATATCGACGGCGCGCCTTACGAAATGTCGCCGGAACGGTCGATCGAGATCCAGGGACTGCTCGATTCCGATATCCAGATGCAGCTCGACGAATGCACCGCACTTCCGGCCAAGCCGAAGGAGATCGAGCGCGCGATGGAATTGTCGCTGCGCTGGGCCGAGCGCTGCAAGACGGCGTTCGGCGACCAGCCGGGCAAGGCGATGTTCGGTATCGTCCAGGGCGGCGACAGCGCGGCCTTGCGCGTGCGCTCCGCTCAGGCGCTGAAGGCGATGGACCTGAAAGGCTATGCCGTCGGCGGGCTGGCGGTCGGCGAGCCGCAGCAAGTGATGCTGGAGATGCTCGACATCACCTGCCCGGAACTGCCGGCCGACAGACCGCGCTACCTGATGGGCGTCGGCACGCCGGACGATATCCTGAAATCGGTGTCGCGCGGCATCGACATGTTCGACTGCGTGATGCCGACGCGTGCCGGCCGGCACGGCCTTGCCTACACGCGCCGCGGCAAGGTCAATCTCAGGAACGCCCGTCATGCCGACGATCCGCGACCGCTCGACGAAGAAAGCGACTGCCCGGCCGCGCGCGATTATTCGCGCGCCTACCTGCATCACCTGGTGCGCTCGCAGGAAGCGCTCGGCGCCATGCTGCTCACCTGGAACAACCTGTCCTATTATCAGAGGCTGATGCAGGACATCCGGGCGGCCATCGAGGCGCAGGCTTTTGAAGCGCGCGCCGCCGAGATCACCGAAGGCTGGGCGAGGGGCGATATCCCGGTCCTTTGATCCGAGAAGCCGTCGGAAAACTTTTCATAAATCAGATGAAGAGTAAGTATCCCTTGCCATATCGAGGCAAAGGGCGGCACGACTTTGGTAAAAATAGACGCGTCGATCGTTGACGATAATGTAGCAATGGCTAATGTTGACCGGCCTGGATCGGCGGCGACCCGGCGATGGAGCCACAGTCTATTACTTGTAATTTCGGGGCTCGTGCTTACCGGCCTGACCTTGCGTCTGCTCGGCGCGCGCGGCGATCTCTGGCATGACGAGATCTGGAGCATAACGCTGCTGAGGCCCCTGACGTCGGTCGACCAGATATTCTGGCGCATAAACCACGACAACAATCACTTCCTCAACTCGATATATCAGTATGTCGTCGGCCCCGATGCCGCGCCACTCGTCCAGCGCGGCCTGTCGATAACGCTGGGTGCATGCACCGTCATCGTGGCCGCGGCGATATCGCGGGGACGCTGGGCCATGGTTGCGTCGGGGTTCCTGTTCGCAGTGAGCTACCCGATGGTTCACTACGGCTCGGAGGCGCGTGGCTATGCCGGCCTGGTGCTGTTCACACTCGTTGCCGTGGCTCTTCTGGAGCGTTGGTTCGACAAGCGTGGTCTCTACGGCGCCGCCTTTGCCGTCGCAATTCTGCTTGGCTTCCTTTCCCATCTGACGATGACCGAAACGGTAGCGGTGCTCGCGGCCTGGACGATGTGGCTAAGCTGGCGACGCAGCCGCAGCCTGATTGTCGTCAACCGGGAGGTTATCCAGGCCTTCCTGCCTGCTTTCCTTGCCGTGCTTCCGCTCGCCACGGCAATACTGGTGGGCGCGCGATTGTTCAGCTTCAATGTCGGCGGGTTTTCGTCTTTCTCGCTTGAGAGGTTCGCCGCCGGCTATGGTGGAATGATCCGCTATCTTTTCGGCCTGCCGGACTGGATCGGCGACTGGACATGCGTCGCGATCGTTTGCGTCCTGGTTCTGGCATATGCAGGCGTCTCGCGCGATCGCCGGGCCAGTCTCTATGCCATCGGCATCGTCGGGCTGCCCGCATTGATGGCGGTGGCGCATCTGCCGAATGTTGAATTCCCGCGCTATTTCATCGTCAGCGGAGCCTTGTTGCTGCTTTGGGCCGGAGACATGATCGGACGCGGCTTCGACGCCGGCGGTACGAGAAGGCTTTGTGCCGCCGGGATGCTCATGCTTGTAGCGGGCGGCAACGCGGCGTTGCTGGTCCGTTTCTATGAGCATGGGCGCGGTTCCTATTCCGACATGGTGGGCGAGATGACAAAGAGCGGCGCCGCCACATATGCCACCAACGCTGATTTCCGCACCGGCATGGTGGTCGATTATTTCGCCATGCGCATGGGCCGCCAGGCATCGCTCGTCACCCAGGACAAGATTTGTGCCGGGCGCGCGGAGTGGCTCATTCTCGAAGGCGATCCCCAAAAGCAGCCCGAGCGCGTGGATTTCGATTGCGCGCTTGCCTACGAACGAGCCGCAGCCTCGACCTTCTGGGGCCTCTCCGGCCTGGGCTGGACACTGTATAGCCGCCGGGATTGAGCGATCATGCCAAGCGGGCTCAGGTGCTGACCGAAGTCGAGGCCCGCAGGCTGCAGCCGGTGATCTTGAAGCTGCCGTCCGCCTGCTGCTGCAGCGTATAGACCGCTTCATAATCCTTGCCGTCGGGCCCGACGATCAGCACCTGCTGGACGATCGAACCCGGCCCGGTCTGCTCGACCTTGCCGAAGGAATAGGACCGCGGCTTGCGCACCGGCGCGTAGCCGTTCGTCACCATGTTCATGAAGGTATCCACGGTCGGAAAGATCTGTTTCACGTTCGGCGCGGCGAAGCTGTAGGCCGTGGCGCCGTCATCGGCGATGAAGGCTTTCAACTGGCTGTCGATGACTGCCTGCGCGGTCTTGATCTCGTCATCGCCGGCAAAGGCAAGCGAGGCTATCCACATCGGAACAAGAGCTAGTGCGAACAATACGCGGCGCATGGCCTGCCTCCCGGAACTCGTTTGGCGAATGCAATCTAACATACGCGCTTCGATGCCCGGCGGTTTCATCCCTTCGCAAGATTTCGCCCTTTCGACGCCGGAGCGCCCTGCTTGGGCGGTCGTTAAGAACGGCGCGCGCCGGCTGATGCTTGAAAGCCGGGCGGCAGTCTGCCACAAGGGCCGCTTAATCGTGAAGCAGGCTGGCAGGACCGGGCAATGAAGGCATTTTTCGTGCAGATCAAGTGCGACCTGGGCAAGTCCTATGAGGTCGCCAGCGCGCTTGCCGATGCCGAGATCGCCTCCGAAATCTACTCGACCGCCGGCAATTACGACCTGCTCGCCAAATTCTATATCGACGACGAGGAAGACGTTGGCCACTTCGTCAACGAGCGGGTGCAGATTCTGCCTGGAATCAAGGACACCTTCACGATCGTGACCTTCCGGGCGTTTTGACGGACTGGCGATGCCCCGCCGGGAAGCAGCAACTGATCCGGCCTTGCCGTTCATGCCTTAAATTTAGGCAATTCGCATAGAGCGGCCGCCATCGCGTCTTAAATCACCGATTGCGCTTGATTTTCTCCGGCGAGGCCAGTGAAATGGTCCAGAGGGGAGTACGTGATTGGCAGCGTTCGACGAAATGCTTCCGGAAGTCTCCGGATTGAGAAGACCTTATGAGGCTTACGATCGCTGGCTGAAGGAGCAGGACCCAGCCAGGCTTACCCAGAAAATGCAGGACGCCGAGCGCGTCTTCCGCAAGACCGGCATCACCTTTGCCGTCTATGGCGAGCAGGAAGCTTCCGAGCGGCTGATCCCTTTCGACATCGTCCCGCGCATCCTCTCCGGCCAGGAATGGCGCCGGCTGACGCAAGGCATCGAGCAGCGCGTGCAGGCGCTGAACGCCTTTCTCGACGACATCTACCATCGCCAGGAGATTTTGCGCGCCGGGCGCGTGCCGAGGGAGCTTGTCGCGAAGAATGAGGCCTTCCTGCCTGAGATGATCGGGGTGAGGCCGCCGGCGGGCGTCTATACCCACATCATCGGCGTCGATATCGTCCGCATCTCGGAGAACGAGTTCTATGTGCTGGAGGACAATGCCCGCACGCCGTCCGGCGTCTCCTACATGCTGGAGAACCGCGAGACGATGATGCAGCTCTTTCCGGAGCTGTTCCAGAAGATCAAGGTCCGGCCGGTCGAGAACTATCCGCAGCTTTTGCGCCAGTCGCTCGCCGCGGTGCGGCCGCAAAGCAGCAAGGGCGCGCCGACCATCGCGGTGCTGACACCTGGCTCCTACAACTCGGCCTATTTCGAACACGCCTTCCTCGCCGACCAGATGGGCGTGCAACTCGTCGAAGGGCAGGATCTGCGCGTCGTCGACGGCCATGTGGCGATGCGCACGACCGAGGGCTACAAGCAGATCGACGTGCTCTACCGGCGCGTCGACGACAACTTCCTCGATCCGCTGACCTTCCGGCCGGATTCCGCGCTCGGCGTGCCCGGCATCATGGATGTCTACCGCGCCGGCAACATCACCATCGCCAACGCGCCGGGAACCGGCATCGCCGACGACAAGGCGATCTATTCCTACATGCCGGAGATCGTCGAGTTCTACACCGGCCGCAAGGCGATCCTCGGCAACATCCCGACCTGGCGCTGTTCGGAGCCGGACAGCCTCAAATATGTGCTCGAGCGCATCGGCGAGCTCGTCATCAAGGAAGTGCACGGCTCCGGCGGCTACGGCATGCTGGTCGGCCCGGCGGCGACCAAGAAGGAATGCCAGGAGTTTGCCAAGAAGCTGCAGGCGAAGCCCTCGAACTACATAGCCCAGCCGACCTTGGCGCTGTCGACCTGCCCGATCCTGACGGAGAAGGGCCTGTCGCCGCGCCATGTCGATCTCAGGCCTTATGTGCTGGTGTCCGACCGCATCCAGATCGTGCCGGGCGGCTTGACGCGTGTCGCGCTGAAGCAAGGCTCATTGGTGGTGAACTCTTCGCAAGGCGGCGGCACGAAAGACACTTGGGTGCTGGATGATTGAGATGAGTGAGCAGTGAGTAGTGAATAGTCAGTAGTCAGTAGGGGAAAGAGCAATGCCACATTCGGTCGAAGTTCGAAAATTCACTACTCACTACTCACTACTCACTATTCGCTAACCCGAAGGGCCTGACATGCTTCTCGGCCGCACCGCAAACGGTCTCTACTGGATGAACCGCTATATCGAGCGGGCCGAAAACATGGCGCGCCTGGTCGACGCGGGATTGCGCATGGCGCTGACGCGCACGCAGAGCGCTTCGGAGGAATGGAACTCGGTGCTGCTCAGCGCCGGCTCGGACATCACCTTCAGCCGGAAGTACCAGGACTACACCGCGGCCAACGTCTCCGACTTCCTGCTGCGCGACACGTCGAACCCGTCAAGCACGATGTCGTCGATCGAGACGGCGCGCAACAATGCCCGCATGGTGCGCACGGCGCTGACGCGCGAGACCTGGGAAAGCATCAACGAAGCCTGGATGTCGCTGAAGCGCATGCTGGCGAGGCCGATCGACGAACGCGACCTGCCGACGGTGCTCGATGCCATCAAGCGCGAGACGGCGCTGATCCGCGGTTCGTTCTACGGCACGATGCTGCGCAACGAGATTTTCGATTTCTCGCAACTCGGCACCTATGTCGAGCGCGCCGACAACACGGCGCGCATCCTCGACGTGAAATATTATGTGCTGTTGCCTTCGCTGTCCTGGGTCGGCTCGACGCTGGACAACTATCAATGGGAGTCGATCCTGCGCTCGGTGTCGGCGCACCGCTCCTATCGCTGGGTTTACGAAGCCGATTACAAGCCGACGAACATCGCCGACTATCTGATCCTCAACGTGCGCATGCCGCGCTCGTTGACCTTCTGCTACCGCTTCCTCGGCGAGCATCTGAAATTCCTCGCCGACGACTATGGCGAGCACCATGCCTGCCATGCCACGGCCGAGAAGATCCAGGCATTGCTCAAGAGAGGGTCGATCAAGGACATATTCGACCACGGCTTGCACGAGTTCCTGGCAGAGTTCATTCGCGACAACACCAGGCTGGGCGACGAGATCGCCCAGGACTACCGGTTCTATTGAGCACAGCCGAGGGCGAGCGCTATGCGGCTCAAGATCACCCATCGCACCGAGTACCGCTACGATCAGCCGGTGCAGTATCTGCTGCAGCGGCTGCGCCTGCTGCCTTCCAGCGGGCGTACGCAGACCGTCGACTCTTGGGCGATCAAGGTCGAGGGCGCTCGCGAGGAGGTGCGCTTCACCGACCATTTCGGCAACGACACGCGGCTGGTGAGCGCCGAGAGCGGCCAGAACTCGATCACCGTCGAGGCCGCCGGAGATGTGACCACACATGATACGGCGGGCGTGACGGGCCCACATCAGGGCTTTGCGCCGCTCTGGCTGTTCGCACAGCAGACGCAGCTCACCACTGCCGGCGAGCGCATCCGCGAATTGGCCGGCGCGGTCGGACAGGGCATCGAGATCGAGCGACTGCACCGGCTGATGGGCGCTATCGGCGAACGCGTCGCCTACAGGCCGGGCACCACCAGCGTCGTGACGCCGGCGGAGGAGGCGCTCGCGTTGAAATCGGGCGTCTGCCAGGACCATAGCCATATCTTCATCGCCGCGGCGGGCGCGCTTGGTTTTCCCGCCCGCTATATCAGCGGCTACCTGATGATGGATGCTGCCGTCGAGCAGGCGGCAAGCCATGCCTGGGCCGAGGCCTATGTCGTCGGGCTCGGATGGGTTGCCTTCGACCCGGCGAACGGTATCTCTCCCGACGAACGCTATGTGCGGGTGGCGACGGGACGCGACTATCGCGATGCCTCGCCGGTGTCGGGGATATTGCTGGGGCAGGCGCAAGAGAAGCTTGCCGTGACCGTCACGGTAGAGCAGTAATCTGCGCCGGAATCGTTAGCAGAAGAGCGACCATGACCTATTGCGTCGGCCTCAAGATCGATCGCGGGCTCGTGTTCATGTCGGACACGCGCACCAATGCCGGCATGGATTCGATATCGACCTTCAAGAAGATGCATATGTGGGAAAAACCCGGCGAGCGCCTCATCGTGCTGATGTCGGCGGGCAACCTTGCCACGACGCAGGCCGTCGTCAGCCTGCTCGACGAGCGCAACAAGGCGGTCGGCGACCGCCATGGGAAGCTGCTCGAGACGCCGTCCATGTACCAGACGGTGCGGCTGGTCGGCGATACGGTCAAGGAAGCGATCGCGCATGCGTCGCCCGACGGTGAGAAGGCGGACTCCTATTTCAATGCTTCCTTCATCCTCGGCGGCCAGATCAAGGGCAGCCCACCCAGGCTGTTCATGATCTATCCGGAAGGTAATTTCATCGAATCGACCGACGACACGCCCTTCTTCCAGATCGGCGAGACGAAATACGGCAAGCCGATCATCATCCGAGCCTATGACCGGACAATGAGCCTGGCGGAGACGGTGAAGCTGCTGCTGGTATCCTTCGACTCGACGCTGAAATCCAACCTTTCGGTCGGGCTGCCGCTCGATCTTCTGTTCATGGAACAGGATGCGTTCAAGGTGGGGCTGAACCGGCGGATCGGCCATGACGATCCTTACTACCGCACCATTTCGGATGGCTGGTCCAACGCGCTGAAATTGGCCTTTTCAAACCTGCCGGATTTTCCGGGGTAGGGCCCTGCGATCCAGCCGTTGCCTCAATATATTTAACATGTTAATCAAAAGTTGAGAGCGGTTCGGTTAGCCGACATGGGCGGCAGCTGGGAGGAAATTATGGACAATGAGGAATTCCGCGACTGGTCGAGGCGGGCAGCCGATTGGGGCTCCGATTACCGCGCCGGCCTACGCGATCGTCCGGTGCGGCCGGCGATCGCGCCGGGCGAGGTTTTCAGGAGCATCGAGGTTTCGCCGCCCGAAATGCCCGAGCCGATGGACAAGATCTTCGCCGATTTCGAAGAAAAGATCGTGCCGGGCATGACGCATTGGCAGCACCCGCGTTTCTTCGCCTATTTCCCGGCCAATGCGGCGCCGGTGTCGGTCGTGGCGGAATATCTGGTCTCGGCGATGGCTGCGCAGTGCATGCTGTGGCAGACCTCGCCGGCGGCGACCGAGCTCGAGACGCGCATCGTCGACTGGATGCGCCAGGCACTCGGCCTGCCCGAGGGCTTTTCCGGCGTCATCCAGGATTCGGCCTCGTCGGCGACGCTTGCGGCGGTGCTGACAATGCGCGAGCGCGCACTCGACTGGGAGGGCAACAAAAAGGGGCTGGCCGGGCAGGCAAAGCTTCGCGTCTACTCCTCCGACCAGGTCCATACCTCGATCGACCGCGCGATATGGGTCTCCGGCATCGGCGAGGAAAACCTCGTCCGCATCCCGGTCGGCGGACGTTTTCGCGCCATGGACACGGCGGCGCTCGAAGCGGCGATCGTCGCCGATCGCGAAGCGGGGTTGCTGCCGGCCGGCATCATCGCCTGCGTCGGCGGCACCAGCACCGGCGGAACCGACGACATCGCGGCGGTGGCCGCGGTCGCGAAGCGGCACGGGCTTTACCTGCATGTCGACGCCGCCTGGGCCGGATCGGCGATGATCTGCCAGGAATACCGGCATTTCTGGACCGGCATCGAGGGCGCCGATTCCGTCGTCTTCAATCCGCATAAGTGGCTGGGGGCGCAGTTCGACTGCTCGATCCAGTTCGTACGTCAGCCGGAAGACCTGGTGCGCACGCTGGCGATCAAGCCGGACTATCTGAAGACCCGAGGCCATGACGGCATCATCAACTATTCGGAATGGTCGGTGCCGCTCGGGCGCCGTTTCCGGGCGCTCAAGCTCTGGTTCCTGCTGCGTGCCCACGGTCTCGAAGGGTTGCGCAACATGATAAGAAACCATGTCGCCTGGAGCGAAGGGCTTGCCGCGCGGCTGGCCAGGGAGGCGGATTTCGAGCTCAGCAGCGAGCCGATGCTGTCGCTTTTCTCGTTCCGGCATCGCGCGGCACCAGGCATCGATCCGGACGAGCACAATCTTCGCCTCGTCGATGCCATCAACACCGATGGCCGCATTTACCTGACGCAAACGCGGGTCGATGGGCGTGTGGGGATCCGCTTTCAGGCGGGGCAATTCGAGTCGACGGCAGCCGATGTCGACGCGGCGTTCGACGTCATAATCGAGATTGCGCGGCGTCCATCCTGAGGCGGCAGGCGTGTTCCGCACTGGGTTTGCTTTTTGCAACCGGGTGATTTTCGTTAGCCGGCTCATCCCTTTTCTTCGCTTTCGTTTTCCGATATAGACGAAAAAAACGAAAATGGAGGACGCGCGATGTTTCTTTCGCCACGCCATGCCGAGATCATCCAGATGGCGAAAGACCATGGTCGGGTGCTGGTCGACGACCTTGCGACGCATTTCAATGTGACACCGCAGACCATCCGCAAGGACCTCAACGATCTGTGCGATCAGCGGCTGCTCACCCGCATCCATGGCGGGGCGCTGTTCCCGTCCGGCATCGAGAACATGGAGTACGAGGCACGGCGCAAGATTGCCGCCGACGAGAAGGAGGCGATCGGCAGCGCGGCGTCGCGGCTGATTCCCGACAATGCCTCGTTGTTCATCAATATCGGCACCACCACCGAGGCCGTAAGCAAGGCGCTGCTCGACCATAACGGGCTTATGGTCATCACCAATAACATCAACGTTGCCAATAGGATGCGCATCTATCCCACGATCGAGGTTGTGATCGCCGGCGGCGTGGTGCGCGGTTCCGACGGCGGCATCGTCGGCGAGGCGGCCGTCGATTTCATCCGTCAGTTCAAGGTCGATTACGCCGTCATCGGCGCCTCGGCGATCGACCATGATGGCGCTCTGCTCGACTTCGATTTCCGCGAGGTGAAGGTTGCGCAGGCCATCATCGCCAATGCCCGCCACGTTATTCTGGTCTCCGACCGGACGAAATTCGAGCGCACGGCGCCGGTTCGGATCGGCCATCTTTCGCAGGTGAATACCTTCATCACCGATCGTTGTGAAATCCCGTCGATCCGCAAGATTTGCGAGGAGACCGAGGTCCGGCTTATCGAGACGGCGCTCGAATAGCCGCATATCACGGCCGGCTCACGCATCTGCGATATTTCGTTTGACATTCGGTTTGAGTTCGAAATAATTCCGCTGCGGTTTCGTAAAACACAAAAATGGTGCAATGCGAAATCGTTGGAGGATTTTTTGGACGCATCTCCGATCCATGACATTTTCGTCATCGGCGGCGGCATTAATGGCTGCGGCATAGCCCGCGACGCCGTTGGTCGTGGGTTTTCGGTATACCTCGCCGAGATGAACGATCTCGCCAGCGGAACCTCGTCGGGCTCGACCAAGCTCATCCATGGCGGCCTTCGCTACCTCGAATTCTACGAATTCCGGCTGGTGCGCGAAGCGCTGATGGAGCGCGAGGTTCTGTGGAAGAACGCGCCGCACATCATCTGGCCGATGCGCTTCGTTCTGCCTTATGCCAAAGGCCTCAGGCCCGCTTGGCTGATCCGGCTGGGATTGTTCCTTTACGATCATATCGGCGGGCGCAAGCTGTTGCCGGCGACGAAGACGCTGGACATGACGCGCGACCCGGCAGGCAAGCCGCTCAAGCCATTGTTCCGCAAGGCTTTCGAATATTCGGACGGTTGGGTCAACGACGCGCGCCTGGTGGCGCTGAACGCCCGCGACGCGGCAGACCGGGGCGCCATTGTCCGCACCCGCACCAAGGTCGTCAGCGCGCGGCGCGACGGTGCGCTTTGGACCCTAAAAGTGCAGAATGTGCTTACCGGTGAAATCGAAGAGGTTCGCGCGCGGCTTCTCGTCAACGCCGCCGGCCCCTGGGTCGACCACGTGCTCTCGACCGCCGTCGGCCAGAACGACGTCCACAATGTCCGCCTCGTGCAGGGCAGCCACATCGTCATCCATAGGAAGTTCGACGATCCGCGCGCCTATTTCTTCCAGAACAAGGATGGCCGCATCATCTTCGCCATCCCTTACGAGGAAGAATTCACGCTGATCGGCACCACCGACCGCGATTATCCGGGCGATCCGCACGACGTGAAGATTTCCGACACCGAGATCGACTATCTGTGCGCCGCGGCAAGCGAATATTTCGCGCAGCCGGTGAAGCGTTCCGACATCGTCTGGACCTATTCGGCGGTGCGCCCGCTCTATGACGACGGCGCCTCCAAGGCGCAGGAGGCGACGCGCGACTATGTGCTGAAGGCCGAGGGCGGGGAGGGCGCAGCGCCCTTGCTCAACGCTTTCGGCGGCAAGATCACGACCTTCCGCCGGCTGGCGGAATCGATGCTTGAGAAGATCGAAGGTTTTCTCGGCAAGCGCGGCAAGCCTTGGACGCATGACGCGCCGCTGCCCGGCGGCGATTTCGCCGCGACCGGCTTCGATGCCCAGGTCGCCAGGCTGAAGAACGCCTATCCGTTCCTCGACCAGCGGCTGGCGCGCCGGTTTACGCGGCTCTACGGCACGCGCGCGGAGAAATTGCTAGGGCTCGCCAAGTCGAATGCCGATCTCGGCCGCAATTTCGGCGCCGACCTTTTCGAGGCCGAGGTGCGCTATCTTGCCGAAAACGAATGGGCGGTCACCGCCGAGGACGTGCTGTGGCGCCGCACCAAGCGCGGCCTGCATTTCAGCCGCGAGCAGACGGCGGCGCTGGAAGAATTCATGCGCGGACTGAGCAACCGTCACGTCGCGGCGGCGGAATGAGGATCGACCGCTGATGCGCAAGGCCTGGGAGGAGGCGTGATGCTGGAACTGAGGAACGTGACGAAGACCATCGGCGCGCAGGAGCATATCCGCGACGTGTCGCTGACGCTTCAGCACGGCTCACTGAACGTGCTCCTGGGGCCGACGCTTTCCGGCAAGACCAGCCTGATGCGACTGATGGCGGGCCTCGACGCGCCGAGTTCCGGCTCGGTCTGGTTCGACGGCAAGGACGTCACCGGGCAGAAGGTGCAGAAGCGCAATGTCGCCATGGTCTACCAGCAGTTCATCAATTACCCGGCGATGACCGTCTACGAGAACATCGCCTCGCCGCTGCGGGTGGCCGGCCTCGATCAGGCGAAGATCGACAAGGAGGTGCGCAACGCGGCGGCGCTTTTGAAGCTCACGCCCTATCTCGACCGCACGCCGCTCAACCTGTCCGGCGGCCAGCAGCAGCGCACCGCACTTGCCCGCGCCATCGTCAAGGACGCTAGCTTGGTGCTGCTCGACGAGCCTTTGGCCAATCTCGACTACAAGCTGCGCGAGGAATTGCGCGCCGAGCTGCCGAAAATTTTTGCCGCCGCCGGCACCATCTTCGTCTATGCGACGACAGAGCCGCACGAGGCGCTTTTGCTCGGCGGCAACACGGCGACGCTTTCGGAAGGCCGCGTCACGCAATTCGGCCCGACGGTCGAAGTGTTCCGCAAGCCGGTCGATCTGGTGACGGCGCGGACCTTCGCGGATCCGCCGCTCAATACCATCGTGCTCTCCAAGAAGGGATCGGATTTTCTGTTGGAAGGCGGCGTCAAGCTGCCGGTGCCGACGGAACTCAACGGCATTCCCGACGCCAGCTACACGATCGGGTTCCAGCCGCATCATTTGTCGCTGAAGCGGCCGAACGCTTCCGCTGCGCCGGTGCGGGCGAAGGTCACCATCACCGAGATCACCGGCTCGGAAAGCTTCGTCCATCTTGATTTCGCCGATGCGCGCTGGGTCATGCTTGCGCATGGCATTCTCGATTTCGAGACGGACGACGAGGTCGAGGTGTTCATCGATCCGCGCCACATCATGGTGTTCGACCAGAACGGCCGCGCCGTGACGGCGTCGAAGCTGGCGGCGTGAGGAGCAAACGATGGCGCGCATCGAGGTCAATCATATTCGTCATTCCTACGTGCCCAACCCGCAGAAGGATTCCGATTTCGCGCTGAAGGAAGTGCACCACACCTTCGAGGAGGGCGGCGCCTACGCACTGCTCGGGCCGTCGGGCTGCGGCAAGACCACTCTGCTCAACATCATTTCCGGCCTGCTGCATCCCTCGCACGGCAAGCTTTTGTTCAACGGCCGTGACGTCACCAACCTGTCGACGCAGGAACGCAACATTGCGCAGGTGTTCCAGTTCCCGGTCATCTACGACACCATGACCGTCTACGACAATCTGGCTTTCCCGCTGCGCAACCGCCGCGTGCCGGAGACGGACGTCGACCGCAAGGTGCGCGAGACGCTCGACATGATCGATCTCGCTTCGCTGGCGAAAAAGAAAGCGCGCGGGCTCACTGCCGACCAGAAGCAGAAGATCTCGCTTGGACGCGGCCTGGTGCGCTCGGACGTCAACGCCATCCTGTTCGACGAGCCGCTGACGGTGATCGACCCGCATATGAAATGGGTGCTGCGCTCGCAGCTCAAGCAACTGCACCGCCGCTTTGGCTACACAATGGTCTATGTCACGCACGATCAGACCGAAGCGCTGACTTTCGCCGACCGTGTCGTGGTGATGTATGATGGCGAGATCGTCCAGATCGGCACGCCGGCGGAGCTGTTCGAACGGCCGCGCCACACTTTCGTCGGCTATTTCATCGGCTCGCCGGGCATGAACGTATTGCCGGTCGCACTCGAGGGCAGAACGGCGACGCTCGGCGCGCAGCGCATCGAATTGCCCGGCGTGCCCAAGGCCGAAGCCGGCGCCGTCGAGCTCGGCATCCGTCCCGAATATGTGCGGCTCGGCCGCGAGGGCATGGCGGTGCAGGTCTCCAAGGTCGAGGACGTCGGCCGCCACAAGGTCGTGCGCGCCAACCTGGAAGGCAGGGAGATTGCCGCGGTGATCGGCGAGGACGACGAGGTGCCTGCCGAGCCGAAAGTCCGCTTCGATCCGGCCGGCATCAACATCTATGCCGATTCCTGGCGCGTCGAGATGGGGGCGTAGATGGACAAGACCTGGAACAACAAGGCCTGGTTCCTTGTGCTGCCGGTGCTGGTGCTGGTGGCGTTCTCGGCCGTCATCCCGCTGATGACCGTCGTCAACTATTCGGTGCAGGACACGTTCGGCAACAACGTCTTCTTCTGGGCCGGCACCGAATGGTTCGAGGAACTGCTGCACTCCGACCGCTTCTGGGAAGCGATGGTGCGCAACCTGATCTTCTCCTTCATCATCCTGGCGATCGAGGTGCCGCTCGGCATCTTCATCGCGCTCAACATGCCGAAGAAGGGCTGGGGCGTGCCGGTCTGCCTGGTGCTGATGGCGCTGCCGCTGTTGATCCCGTGGAACGTCGTCGGCACGATCTGGCAGGTGTTCGGCCGCAACGACATCGGCCTGCTCGGCTATTACGTCAACGCACTCGGCATCGACTACAACTACGTCCAGGATCCGATCGACGCCTGGGTCACCGTCATCATCATGGATGTCTGGCACTGGACGAGCTTGGTCGTGCTGCTTTGCTATGCCGGCCTGGTCTCGATTCCCGATGCCTTCTACCAGGCGGCCAAGATCGACGGCGCCTCGCGCTGGGCGGTGTTCCGCTACATCCAGCTGCCCAAGATGCAGCGTGTGCTGCTGATCGCCGTGCTGTTGCGTTTCATGGACAGCTTCATGATCTATACCGAGCCCTTCGTCGTCACCGGCGGCGGCCCCGGCAATTCCACCACCTTCCTGTCGATCGACCTCGTCAAGACCGCCCTCGGCCAGTTCGACCTCGGTCCGGCGGCGGCAATGTCGCTGGTCTACTTCCTGATCATCCTGTTGTTGTCGTGGGTGTTCTACACCGTGATGACCAATTACGACGCGGAGCGCTGAGATGGCGGGCGCCAACGAGACGACGCGCGTGAGCGAGACGGCGGTCACCGAGGTGGGCAGCGCGCTGTCGCAGGACGAGGTGGCGAAGCTGATGCGCCGCCGCGGCGAGGAATCGCGCTGGTGGTGGATCGTGCCGACGGTCTACATCATCGTTATCCTGCTGCCGATCTACTGGCTCATCAACATGAGCTTCAAGACCAATGCGGAGATCGTGTCGTCGCTGACGCTGTTCCCGCATAATCCGACACTGGCGAACTATCGCACCATCTTCACCGACCCGTCCTGGTATTCGGGCTACATCAACTCGATCACCTATGTGGTGATGAACATGGTGATATCGGTGGCGGTGGCGCTGCCGGCGGCCTACGCCTTCTCGCGCTACCGCTTCCTTGGCGACAAGCATTTGTTCTTCTGGCTTTTGACCAACCGCATGGCGCCGCCGGCGGTGTTCGCGCTGCCGTTCTTCCAGCTCTATTCGGCGTTCGGCCTGATCGACACCCATATCGCCGTGGCGCTGGCGCACTGCCTGTTCAACGTGCCGCTGGCGGTGTGGATCCTCGAAGGCTTCATGTCCGGCGTGCCGAAGGAGATCGACGAAACCGCCTATATCGACGGCTACTCCTTCCCGCGCTTTTTCGTGAAGATCTTCATGCCGCTGATCGCGAGCGGCATCGGCGTCGCCTGCTTCTTCTGCTTCATGTTCTCGTGGGTGGAGCTCCTGATCGCGCGCACGCTGACCACCACCGACGCCAAGCCGATCGCCGCCACCATGACCCGCACCGTCTCGGCCGCCGGCATGGACTGGGGCCTGCTCGCCGCCGCCGGCGTGCTGACGCTGATCCCCGGCGCTTTGGTCATCTGGTTCGTGCGAAACTATATCGCCAAGGGCTTTGCCCTGGGGAGGGTCTAAGCCATGAACCTCGACTTCTCCTGGATGGCGTGGACGTGGCCGACGGCTGCTTTCTTCATCGTCATCGCGCTGATGCTCTGCGGCATGGGCGTTTGGGAATATGTCTCGCCCGGCGGCAATCCGCGCGTCGGCGTGCTGCGCTTCGAGACGACGCGCGGCGATCGTTTGTTCCTGTCGCTGCTTGGCAGCGCCTTCATCCATCTCGCTTGGCTGGGTCTGGTAGGACCCAACCTGTGGTGGGCTCTCGCTCTCTCCGTGGTCTACGCCGTTGGCGTGTTCCGATACGTATAGAGGGGGAATAGCCGGAGCGGCCGCGTGCTGGCGGCCGCCCGGAATGCACTTGAAACCTAAGACTGGAGGAGACACATGCGACGGCAATTTCTAACATCGACGACCGCCCTTGTCCTATTGCTCGGCGTGGGCAACGCCTATGCCGGTATGGACGAGGCAAAAGCCTTTCTCGACAAGGAGATAGGCGACCTTTCGACGCTTTCGCGCGCCGATCAGGAAAAGGAAATGCAGTGGTTCATCGACGCAGCCAAGCCGTTCGCCGGCATGGACATCAAGGTCGTTTCGGAAACCATCGCCACGCACCAATACGAGTCACAGGTGCTGGCGCCGGCCTTCTCCGCCATCACCGGCATCAAGGTCACGCATGACGTCATCCAGGAAGGCGACGTCGTCGAAAAGATCCAGACCCAGATGCAGACGGGACAGAACCTCTATGACGGCTGGGTCAACGATTCCGACCTGATCGGCACGCACTGGCGCTACCAGCAGGTGCGCAACCTGACCGACTGGATGGCGAATGAAGGCAAGGACGTCACCAATCCGAACCTCGACCTGAAGGACTTCATCGGCACCTCGTTCACGACGGCGCCCGACAAGAAGCTCTATCAGCTCCCCGACCAGCAGTTCGCCAACCTCTACTGGTTCCGCTACGACTGGTTCAACGACGAGAAGAACAAGGCCGACTTCAAGGCCAAATACGGCTACGACCTAGGCGTTCCCGTCAACTGGTCGGCTTATGAGGACATCGCCGAATTCTTCACCGGCCGCGAGATCGACGGCAAGAAGGTCTACGGCCATATGGACTACGGCAAGAAGGACCCGTCGCTCGGCTGGCGGTTCACCGACGCCTGGCTGTCCATGGCCGGCAATGGCGACAAGGGCATTCCGAACGGCCTGCCCGTCGACGAATGGGGCATCAAGGTCGACGAGAATTCGCGCCCTGTCGGCTCCTGCACAGCGCGTGGCGGCGACACCAACGGCCCGGCGGCGGTCTACTCGATCCAGAAATATCTCGACTGGCTGAAGGCCTACGCTCCGGCGGAAGCCCAGGGCATGACCTTCTCCGAATCCGGCCCGGTGCCGGCGCAGGGCGCGGTCGCGCAGCAGATCTTCTGGTACACCGCCTTCACCGCTTCGATGGTCGACGCCGGCGCCAAGGCGGTGCTGAACGACGACGGCACGCCGAAGTGGCGCATGGCGCCGTCGCCGCATGGCGTCTACTGGAAGGACGGCATGAAGCTCGGCTATCAGGACGTGGGTTCCTGGACGCTGATGAAATCGACGCCGGACGATCGCGCCAAGGCGGCCTGGCTTTATGCGCAGTTCGTCACCTCGAAAACGGTCGACGTGAAGAAGAGCCATGTCGGCCTGACCTTCATCCGCGAGAGCACGATCCACGACAAGAGCTTCACCGAGCGCGCTCCGAAGCTCGGCGGCCTGATCGAGTTCTATCGTTCGCCGGCCCGCGTCCAGTGGTCGCCGACGGGTACCAACGTGCCTGACTATCCGAAGCTGGCGCAACTCTGGTGGCAGGCGATCGGCGATGCCTCGTCCGGCGCCAAGTCGGCTCAGGAAGCGATGGACTCGCTCTGCGCCGAGCAGGAAAAGGTCATGGGCCGCATCGAGAAGTCCGGCGTCCAGGGCGACATCGGCCCGAAGCTCGCCGAAGAGCACGATCTCGACTATTGGAACAAGGATGCCGTCTCGAAGGGCAACCTTGCGCCGCAGCTGAAGATCGAGAACGAGAAGGAAAAGCCGCAGACCGTCAACTATGACGAGCTGGTGAAGAGCTGGCAGAAGTAATTCTGTCCGACTACAGTTTGCCGGGGCGTCCTGCCCCGGCAAACGCTTCGGAGCGTCCGGTGATCTCCTCGCTTTTTCGACGTACTCGACTCTGGGCTCCGGCCGCGACCGGTGAAAATGGTGAGCCGCTTTTCACAGCGAATTTGGCTCTCGAATGGGCCGCGCAGCACGCTTCAGATCACCAGGATGAAAGCGATGCAACGAGTGCATCTGCCTCGAGCCGATTGAAGCAGGTCCCGCAGAATCCAGAGCTGCGGCTCGCTTACGAGTTGGTCCCGGAGATCATCGCCGAATATGCTTTGAGAAGCCTCTCGGCTCCGAAAGATTTTGAATACGTGCTGAGTGACCTGCAGGGCCGGCGCCACAGTTTCAAAGTCGCCCGGCACCCGATCGCGCGGCTTGTCCACGACGCTCTCGCGCGCGGTCAACTTCCTTCGCTGACAGTGCAAACCGTCGCAACAGCCTCCAGCTATGCAGGCGCGGTTTCCAAGGCACTGGATGCGGGTGAGAAGTTGGAAGATCTGACTGTTTGCGTCGCCCCGATCGGACTTGGCCTCCGACAAGGCAAACTGGAAATTAGATAGGGTTGTCGAATTTTGACCAAGCACATTCTCGCAATCGATCAAGGCACAACATCGACCAGGGCAATCCTTTTCGACGGGAACATGAAAGTCGCCGGCGCCGGCCAGCAGGAATTCACGCAGCATTATCCGGCTTCCGGCTGGGTCGAACATGACCCGGAAGACATCTGGGCGAGCGTTCTCGCCACGGTGAAATCGGCATTGAAGGCCGCCGGCCGCACGGCATCGGATGTCGCCGCGATCGGCATCACCAACCAGCGCGAGACGGTCGTCATCTGGGACAAGGCGACCGGCAAGCCGATCCATAATGCGATCGTCTGGCAGGACAGGCGCACCGCGCCGCTCTGTCAGAAGCTGAAGAAGCAGGGATTGGAGAAGACATTCACGAAAAAGACCGGCCTGCTGCTCGATCCCTATTTCTCCGGCACCAAGATCGCCTGGATGCTGGACAAGGTGAAGGGCGCCAGGAAGCGCGCCGAGAGAGGCGAACTGCTCGCCGGCACCATCGACAGTTTCCTGATCTGGCGGCTGACCGGCGGCCAGATGCACGCTACCGATGCGACCAACGCCTCGCGCACTTTGGTCTACAATATCGAGAAGAATGTCTGGGACGACGAGTTGCTTTCCATCCTCAACATACCGGCAGCGATCCTGCCGCGGGTGAAGGATTGCGCCGACGATTTCGGCGTCACCGAGAAGAGCCTCTTCGGAGCCGAGATGCGGATCCTCGGCGTCGCCGGCGACCAGCATGCGGCGACCATCGGCCAGGCCTGCTTCGAGCCCGGCATGATGAAATCCACCTACGGCACCGGCTGCTTCGCTCTGCTCAACACGGGCGCCGACCTGGTGCGTTCGAGGAATCGCCTACTCACCACTATCGCTTATCGGCTCAACGGCAAAACCACCTACGCGCTGGAAGGCTCGATCTTCATCGCGGGCGCCGCCGTGCAATGGCTGCGCGACGGCATCAAGGTGATCGGCAAGGCCGAGCAAAGCGGCGCCTTGGCGGCGGCCGCGGACCCGGCGCAACAAGTCTATCTGGTGCCGGCCTTCGTCGGCCTCGGCGCGCCGCATTGGGACGCGGACGCGCGCGGCGCTATCTTCGGCCTGACGCGCAACTCCGGCCCGGCCGAGTTCGCGCGCGCCGCACTTGAATCGGTCGCCTTCCAGACCCGCGACCTGCTCGACGCCATGCGCAAGGACTGGAAAGGCGCCTCGGCCAAGACCGTGCTTCGCGTCGACGGCGGCATGGTGGCGTCCGACTGGACCATGCAGCGGCTCGCCGATATTCTCGACGCGCCGGTCGACCGTCCGACGATCCTGGAGACGACGGCGCTTGGCGCCGCCTGGCTCGCCGGTTCGAAGGCCGGCGTATGGCCGAAGGCAAGGGAATTCGCCAAGAGCTGGGCGCTTGAACGGCGCTTCATGCCGCAGATGGATGCGGCCGTGCGCGGGGCGAAGCTGGCCGGATGGCGCGATGCGGTGCGCAGGACGTTGAGTGGGCAATAAGGAGCTGTCAGTCAACGTGCAGGGTGAGGGGAATGGACCCAGACTGGTATGCTGCCTGGCGTGAAGAGGCGTTCGAACAACTTCGAGCGAAAAATAGGCGCCTGCAGGATGACTTCCGCCTTGGCAGTTGGTCTCGCTATAATTACGACCTGAAGGCTGGAAAGCTCCTTTTCTCAGAAGAAGGCGTCGTCAAGGTCGTCTCGGACATCCAAATTGCTGGGTCAACGAGCGTTAAAGCTGGCAATTGGCTCTGGGCTTGGGCCAATTCGAATTGGCCTTCGGAATTCATAACTGACGCCCAGTCAGCCCGATCTTTCGGTAAGAAGCACGGCATCGGCGAGTTAACTCGGGACTATGTGACGGACGAAGATCTTGATGCGCTCGGCTGGAAACTGACCTCAGCAGTGACTCGGATTTGCAACGCTTGCGGAGCCTATCGCTCTCCTCCAGATGACGGCGTAGGTCTTTATCTGATTCTCAAAAGCATTAGCTGGGCAAGCTGACCTGTGGGTGCGCTGTTGAAATCCGGCTGACTAACAACGAGAGAGCCCGTGCCTCGAGAGGCACGGGCTCAGTCAACGACCCTGGGTACTGACTGGAGGCCGTCAGTAGGGCGACATGCACTGCTGACGCGGGCCGTTGTAGGGTTGGAAGGTGTTGTCCGAGGCGCGATACGAACGATAACGGTCGTAGCACCACTGCACGTGTGAGTTGCCGCGATAGACGCGGTTGTTCTCGCTGTTGACGATGGCGCCGGTGATCAGCGCGCCAGTGGCGAAAGCAGCCAACGGGAACCAGTAGTCGCCATGACGACGATAGCCGTGGCGATATTCACGATAGCCGCGATGGCCGTTCCAGTACATGCCGTCATTGCGCGAGAAACGCTGGCCGCCGCGCCAATGGCCGCCATGCCTCCATCGGAAGTCGCGTTCTGCTACCTTCTGGACGTCGGACGAGGACGGCGAAGCCTGCGGCACGAACACCTGGGCGGCATTGGCGGGTACTGCCGCGGCGGCGGCGAACGAAACCGACAAGGCGGCGGCAAGCAAGCCCGACACGATCTTTTTCATTGTTCTTCTCCTTGAGAGGATGGTTTGACGTCCTGTGCCGGAGAAACGGAAAATGACCGCGATTGTTCCCCTTTGAATCTCAAACCATTGTTATTTCAGGAGCTTCTGAGATACCGAGGCAGATCGAAGCGAGCCATCGGACTCGGCACCCCGGATGCTTGATCGCCAGTCGCCAAAATTCGCCAGACCCGTTGATAACTCCGGCTGGCGGCCATCTTTTTCCGGTTGACCGGCCGCGGCACTCTCCCTATGTTCCGCGCAATTTCGAGGGCGGCGTTTCGAGCCCGCGGGAGCGCGTAGCTCAGCCGGTAGAGCAACTGACTTTTAATCAGTAGGTCATGGGTTCGAATCCCATCGCGCTCACCAAATTTTCAACAACCGAGTAGATGCCGGAGCAAACCTACCGACGCTTCCGTATCCGGGGCGATCGACGCAGGGCATGTCGTCTGCGCCCCTGCAATCGGAACAAAAACTTATGCGCGGCTGTTTCCCTGTTGAAGGGACTGCAATGCGGGATGCAGAGAGTGGACGTATTAAATCTGGAACTGGATAGAGCCAGGCTGCGTGTCAAGCGCGCAGAGACATCGCTCAATCATGCAAAAGAAATGCTGGATGAAGAATGTGGCGTCGGGATCAATCTCGCGCTGTGCGACCGCATAAGGTCGGAGAAGAAGCGAGTGGCGGAGGCCAGAAAACGGCTGATGAAGATCGCTTCGACCGCCTCAGCCTGATGGGGTGACTTCCCCAAGACAAGGGGTGATTGCCTTGTCCCTGGATAAGGTCGTGGTTAAACTCGGCGCCTCCGAGGGAGGCTCCAGGATGACACTCGACCTTTCGGTAGACGCTGAGGCCCCCAAGGCGACGACGCCGCCTGGCAAATATCTTTTCGGTCCGGTCGCCGACTTCCTCATGCTGGGCGGCAGCGCGTTTCTGATCCTGCCGGTGCTGTTCTTCGTGCCTCGCGCGTATGAAGGTCCGCTGGCCGCGACGATGGTCGTCGTGGCCTATCTGGTGAACTATCCGCACTTCGCCCACTCCTACCAGATTTTCTACCGCAATTTCGGCCGCAAGGCGCGCGGCGACGGCTACGACAGGAGCCTGCAGCTTCGCTATATTTTCGCCGGCGTCATCGTTCCGGCGATCATGGCGCTGTTCTTTGCCTATGGCGCGGCGACGTCGAACACGCGGCTGCTGGGCTTCGCGGCCAACGCGATGTTCTTCTTCGTCGGCTGGCACTACGTCAAGCAAGGCTACGGCATGCTGATGGTCGACGCCGTCCTGAAACGCAAATTCTTCGATGACCGGGACAAGAAGGTGCTGCTTGTCAACAGCTACGCGGTGTGGATCCTGGCCTGGCTGCAGACGAATACGGCTGTGACGCAGGGACAGTATTACGGCCTTCAATATTACACCTTCGCGGCGCCGTCCTGGATCACCGACATTGCCGTGCTGGCGGCCGTCGGATCGACGGCGGCCACGCTTTTGATGCTGGTCAACCGCTGGCGAAGGAATGGCGGCGGACTGCCTTACAACGGCATCGTGGCCTATGTCGCGTCACTCTATCTCTGGATCCTGATCGCCAGGGTTAACCCGCTCTGGCTGCTCGTGGTGCCGGCGCTTCACTCGCTGCAATATCTGGCCGTGGTGTGGCGCTATCAGACCAATGTCGAGCGTGACGTCTCGGACGCCGCGCGGGATCCGGAGCCGAAGATACTATCCGTGCTTGGGCCCCGCTACAGGTTGCGGGTGCTGGGGTTCATCATCGGCGGTGGCGCTCTCGGCTATCTCGGCTTCTGGCTGATCCCCTTCGTGCTGACCGCCCTGATCCCGTACGACAGCCAGGTCCTCGGTTCCTCGCTGTTCTTCTTCATCGTGCTGATCTTCATCAATGTGCACCACTACTTCCTCGACAATGTGATGTGGCGCCGCGGCAATCCGGAAGTGTCTAAATACCTGTTCCGGTAGCGTGATCGCGCGGTATCCCGATAGGCGAAGCCGAATGCCTGGAAGCCATATTGGATGCGGGCCTGCAGCAGTCTATCGGCGCTTTCCTGGTGGAGACCCATGACAGAATAGCGACCGACATTGCGCGCCGGCTCGATCGCATCAGGCAGCGCATTGCCGAAGACGACATCCGCGACATCAATCTGGAGTGGATTTGACTTTCATCTGCGCCGCGGCAATCCGGAAGCGTCGAAGTAACTGTTCCGGTAGAAGCACGGTCAGGTTAGATCTCAGCGGTTCCCTGTGGCGCCAAGCGCTGGTCGCGGTCCATGACTATCGATCCGGCTGTGACATCAGGAGGCGAACGATCGGCTGGACATTGTCCTTGTACGTGATGCAGCGATCATAGATCCCCTTTGACACCCGATCTTGTCCGATCCGCTCCCATTCGGGCGTCTGGGCCGTCCAGTCGGGCTGCTGTGCTATGAGGCGCTCACGATGGAGACAGTCGGGGTCGCGAGCAAGAATCAGGCGCGCTTCATCGGCCAATGGAATGTAGTCCTCGATCGCGGCTTTCTTTCTTGCCTGAGCTGTTCGGTCCAGCTTGATTTCCAGCTGAACCGTGCCGGGCACGTTGGGTACGGCGGCCGAGCAAAGCTGCGGATGCCCCTTGCGTGTCTTTTGCAGCAGCATGTTCACGGCGCTGCCGAACACGAAGGCCAAGTCGTGCACCGGGTTATAGCCGTCAACGGCGTCTGATACGACCTGGACTTCCTCAGCGCTGTCAATGTCCGCGCTGATCCTGGCAAATATATCGAGAAAGAATGTTTGGTCGCCGGCCAAAAGAGCGCTGTACCAAGCTGCATCGGTTATTTCGCCGAAGACCGAGCCCGGCGTTCCCCCGGACGCCTCGACGATCTGGCGGGAATATTCGGTCCTGGCGCTCTGGCGGCCGCCGGACCCGTCGGTCAGAAGATAAACCCTCGGCTTGGCGATTTCGAGCCAGTGATGAATCCTGAGCTCGTGTCCCGGATGCGCGAGGATCAGCACATTTTGGAGTCTGCTACCCATGGAGTTGCTCCAATTTTTTGGTTGCCACATGCAATCGATATCGGCGTTCTGCACCAGTGACACGCCACCGGGGAACTTGTTGGGCCGAATTGTTCTCACTAAGACATTGACCGCATTTGCCGTCATCGACGATGGCGATCAGCCGGCAAGGAGCCTATCTTGCGTGTTCTCATCACCAACCTGTCAGTGGCACAAAATAGCGGAACGGAATCTGTCGTTGAATTGCTTGCCGACGGGTTACGCGCCGCCGGCCACCAAACGATGCTGCTCACTACAAATCTCGGCGATATGGCCGACAGAATGCGGCGGCGAGGCCATCACGTCGTCGATCGGGTTGCCGAGATCGTCGACAAGCCCGACATCATCCACGGTCAGCATCTGACGCCTTGCCTGACGGCCCTGGCAAGATTTCCCGACGTGCCCGCGGTCTTTTCCTGCCACAGCTCGTTCTTCGAAATCGAGGCGCCGATACCTCATCCCCAGATTTGCCATTGGATCGCAGTAGACGAGGCCTGCAGGGCGAAGTGCCTGTCCAGAGGAATTCCAGAAGACAAACTTGACCTCATCTACAACGCTGTTGATCTTGAGCGGTTCAGGCCTCGCCCGCCGCTTCCGGCTAGTCCCAAGCGCGGTCTGCTGTTGACAAAAAACTTTGATCATCAGCAAGCGGTGCGGGTGGCCTGCGCCAGAACAGGTGTCCAACTCGACGAACTAGGCCCCGCCACAAACCGGTATTCCAATCAGATCGAAAAGGACCTTCTCGCCTATGACGTCGTGTTCGCCACCGCGCGCATGGCCATCGAGGCCGCGGCGGTGGGCTGCTCGGTCGTGGTTTGCGATGCACGAGGTTTTGCCGGGATGCTCGATACCGGCAACATGGAAAGGTGGCGGCGGGCCAACCTTGGGGTGAGTCTACTCGACAGGCCGACCACGGCAGAAAATTTGATGGCTGCGATCTGCAGCTACAATGCAGATGATGCTGCGACCGTCTCGGCCTACTTCCGCGACATGGCGGGCTCGCCCCACTTCATTGACGAGCATCTGCGCGTCTATGATCAAGTTTTGCATGCGGGGCTTCGCGCGACGTCCGAAGAGGTGGCTCTGGGAACTGCGTCCTGGATCGAAGAAATTGCCGTGTCCATCCCGCATCGCAAATGGTTGCGAATCGTCAAGGAGATGCATGGCTGGCCGGACGCAATCGACCAACTGACGATGATGGAGCTGTTGCGTGCAAACACGAAGACGTTGGAAGGCAATTCCGCCTTGTTGACGGCACTGAGCCAATCGACTGCAGACCTGATCCAGGGCGGACCGGGCAATCATGCAATCCTGCGCCAAATAGACGATCGAGTTTCCCGGCTCTCGCGCTTCGTTGACGAAGTGAGCGGTCTCTACAACGGCATGGTGCCACTGTTCATTCGCAAGATGCTCCTCAGGATTCGTATGCGGGGCTGATCACCAAGCGTTCTGTGACAATTATCGCAGCCAGTTCAGTTCCCTCCCGGAACCAGCGAGACATTCCCGCCAGCATGGCGTTCCAACCTTCCGGCGAGGTCGAGCTCCAGAAGCACCATGGCGATCTGCGCGGCGCTCAGTCCGGTATGGCGGATGATGTCATCCACGGCGGTCGGCGTGGGTCCGAGCGCTTCCAGCACATCGGCGCGGTCGTTTTCGCCGGGCGGCGGCATGGCGGATATGTCGGGCGCCTCGGCAATCGGCGCGGTTCTTGGAGCCCGGGTGCCGGCAAGCGGCGCCAGCGCGCCGAGCACATCGGCGGCCTCGGTGACGAGCGTGACGCCGTCCTTGAGCAGCGCGTTGCAGCCGGCGGCGCGCGGATCGAGCGGCGAGCCCGGCACGGCGAAGACCAGCCGGCCCATTTCATTGGCGAGGCGGGCGCTGATCAGCGAGCCGGAGCGCTGTGCGGCCTCGACCACCACAAGTCCAAGCGCCATGCCGGCAACCAGGCGGTTGCGGCGCGGGAAATCCTGGGCGCGCGGCTGCCAGGCGAAGGGCATTTCCGAAACGATGGCGCCGCCACGATCGGCGATCTCGTCGCACAGGCCGGCATTCTCGGACGGGTAGGGGACATCGAGCCCGCCGGCCAGCACGCCGATGGTGCCGGTCGAAACGCTGCCCTTGTGCGCGGCCGTGTCGATGCCGCGCGCCAGGCCGGAAACGATGACGTAGCCTTCGCGGCCGAGATCGGCTGCCAGCATGCGCGCCATCTTGATGCCGGCCAGCGAGGCATTTCGGGCGCCGACGATCGCCACCGCCGGCAGGCGGAAGACCGCGCCTTCGCCTTTCACCGCCAGCAGCGGCGGCGGATTGTCGAGGGTCTTCAGCAAGGGCGGATAATCGGCCTCGCCGATGCCGACGAAGCGGGCGCCGACGCGCCGGGCGGCGTCCAGCTCGACTTCGGCCTCGGCGACGGAAGGGATGCGGACGATACGATTGGCGCCGCCGGATATCATCAGCTCGGGCAGCATTTCAAGCGCGGCTTCAGCCGAGCCGAAGCGGTTGATCAACTCGCGAAACGAGGCCGGGCCGACATTAGGTGTGCGGATCAGGCGAAGCCAGGCAAGCCGCTGCCGGTCGCTGAGGCGCGGGCCGGCGGCCGGCGCGCTCATCCCTTCGCCCCGATTTTGCCTTCGGTGCCGGCCAGCAGCCGCGAGATGTTGGCATGATGCTTGACGATGACGATCAGGCTCATCACGGCGAACAGGCCGGCGATCTGCGGCGTGCTTATGAAATAGAGCGCGATCGGCACAATGACCGCCGCCGCCAGCGCCGCCAGCGAGGAATAGCGAAACAGGAAGGCCATAGCGAGCCAGACGACGGCGAAGACGAGCATGCCTTGCCAGGCAAGGCCGAGCAGCACGCCCAGATAAGTGGCGACGCCCTTGCCGCCCTTGAAGCCGAGCCAGGCCGGGAAAAGATGGCCGAGGAAGGCGCCGAAGCCGGCCAACAGTCCGAAGTCCGGCGAAAAATGCCCGGCGACCAGCACCGCGGCCGTGCCTTTCAGCGCATCGAGCAGCAGCGTGGCCGCAGCGAGCCCTTTATTGCCCGTCCTCAGCACATTGGTCGCGCCGATATTGCCGGAGCCGATCTTGCGAACGTCGCCGAGCCCGGCCGCGCGGGTGATCAGAAGCCCGAACGGGATCGAGCCAAGCAGATAGCCGAAGACGAGCGCGACCGCGTAACCCATTGTTCCCCCTTATTTCCTGTCGCTCCGGTTGCTCGCTCCAGGATTGAGATACTGTGCGTTATGCAACCGTGGTTTGCAAGAGCTAGGCCTGCTCAGGCATCAGTTGGTCACAATGGTATAATGGTAGAGTCGGGAGGGTTCGCCAAGCAACTCTGTGCAGGGGGCAGGCCAGGCAAGGCTCAAAGCGATAGGTGGTCTATGCGGAAAACACCGGGCGTCCCGCAACCATCGTTTGCAAGACCTTGCCCTGCAGGCGCGCGCCTTCGAAACAGGTGTTCTTCGAGCGCGAGCGCAGACCGCTTTCGCTGACGATCCACGGCTCGTCGACGTCGACAAGTACGAGATCGGCCGGCGCGCCCGGCTTCAGCGTGCCGCCCGGCAGGCCGAACAGTCTTGCCGGCGCCGTGGACAGCGTCTCGATCAGCCTCAGCAACGGCACGTCGGCATTGTGGTAGAGCCGAAGTGCTACGCCAAGCAGCGTCTCTAGCCCGATGGCGCCGGCGGCGGCATCGGCAAAGGGCAGGCGCTTGGTGTCGACGTCCTGAGGGTCGTGCGAAGAGACGATGATGTCGATCGTGCCGTCCTTGATCGCCTCGATCATCGCCAGCCGGTCGTCCTCGGCGCGCAAGGGCGGGGTTAGCCGGAAGAAGGTGCGGTATTCGCCGACGTCGTTCTCGTTGAGCGACAGGTTGTGGATGGCGACGCCGGCCGTGACATTGGCGCCGTCGGTCTTGGCCCTGTTCACCGCGCCGGCCGCCATCGCCGACGAGATCTTGGCGGCGTGGTAGGCGCCACCGGTCAGCCGGGCCAGTGCCAGGTCGCGTTCAAGAGGAATGAGCTCGGCCTCGCGCGGGACGCCAGAGAGGCCAAGCCAGCTTGCGTAGAGCCCCTCGTTCATCACACCGGACGAGGCGAGGTCGGCATCCTGGGTTTCATGCGCGATCACACCGCCGAAATCGCGGGCGTAGGTGAGCGCGCGGCGCATCACCAGCGCATTGGCGATCGTGTGGCGGCCGTCGGTGTAGGCAACGGCGCCGGCTGCGCGCAGCAGGCCGAATTCGGTCATTTCGCGGCCTTCGAGGCCCTTGGTGATCGCGGCCGCCGGAAAGATGTTGACGCTTGCGGTGTCGCGTGCCGTGCGCAGCACGAATTCGACCAGAGCCACATTGTCGATCACCGGATCAGTGTCCGGCATCATGACGATGGAGGTGACGCCGCCCGCTGCCGCCGCCACGCTTGCCGAGGCGATGGTTTCGCGATGTTCGCCGCCTGGTTCACCGATGAAGACGCGCGCGTCGACAAGGCCCGGAATGATCGTCTTGCCGGCGCAGTCGACGACGGCGGCGCCTTCCGGCACGCCCTGGTTCAATGCCGCCTTTCCGGCAGCGACGCTTCTGCGGCCGTCGACGATGACGCTGCCGATCTCGTCGACGCAGCGCGACGGGTCGACAATATGCGCCTTGCTGAAGACGGTCACGCTCATGCGCCGCGCCCCTCATGGTTGCGGCGCGGGTCGAGCAGGGCTTCCATGACCGCCATGCGTACGGCGACCCCCATCTCCACCTGTTCCTGGATGACGCTTTGCGGCCCATCGGCGATTTCGGAGGCGATTTCCACGCCACGGTTCATCGGACCGGGATGCATGACCAGCGCATCGTTCTTGGCGGCTTTCAGCTTTTCGGCATCAAGGCCGAAATAGTGGAAATATTCGCGGATCGACGGCACGAATGCGCCTTCCATACGCTCGCGCTGCAGGCGCAGCATCATGATGACGTCGGCATCCTTCAGGCCCTCGGCCATCGAGCGCGCGACGATCACGCCCATCCTGTCGATGCCGGACGGCAGCAATGTCGAGGGCGCGACGACGCGCACCTGCGCGCCAAGCGCGTTCAAAAGCATGATGTTGGAGCGGGCGACTCGCGAATGCAGGATGTCGCCGCAGATCGCCACGATCAGCTTCGACAGCGGCCCCTTGGCGCGGCGGATGGTCAGCGCATCGAGCAGCGCCTGCGTCGGGTGCTCGTGCGCGCCGTCGCCGGCATTGACCACCGAGCAGCCGACCTTCTGCGCCAGGAGCGCCGCTGCCCCGGCCGACTGGTGGCGGATGATGAGGATGTCCGGCCGCATGGCGTTGAGGGTCATCGCCGTATCGATCAGCGTCTCGCCCTTCTTCACCGAAGAGCTTGCCACCGACATGTTCATGACGTCGGCGCCAAGCCTTTTCCCGGCCAGTTCGAAGGACGATTGCGTGCGGGTCGACGCCTCATAGAACAGGTTGATCTGGGTTCGGCCGCGCAGCGTCGAGGTCTTCTTTTCCGATTGCCGCGAGATCGCCACGGCCTGGTCCGCCCGATCGAGCAGCAGCTCGATATCGGCGGGGGAAAGATCGCGGATGCCTAGAAGATGGCGGTGGGGAAAGAGCGGCAGGGACGAAGCGTCGGTCATCTCAAGGCGCTGCTATAGGGTGCGGTCCGGCCTGCCGCAAGCGCCAGCTTTGGATTGCGAGCGTTCTCCCCGGTATTTTCGTCGCGCGCCTTGCATGGCTTGGGCTATAAGGCCCAGTGGCTTCGGATTCGCGACCGCGGCCTTGAAAATGATAGGACCTCCCTGCCAAACGAAGGATTGGGCTTGACCGACGAGGTGATCAACCAGCCGCCGCCGTTGACGGGCGGCAACGCATGGCGGGGCGATCCGTTGCTCATCCAGCTTGCCGAGCGTTTTTCCGACCCCGTGCGCAAGGATCTCGACGGGCTTGGCCGGTTCGTCATGACGCAGGAGGCGCAGGAACTCGCACGCCTCGCCAACACCGACACGCCGAAATTGCGGACGCATGACCGCCAGGGCCGCCGCCTTGACCTGGTCGAATACCATCCGGCCTATCACGCCTTGATGCGCCGCTCGGTCGCCGGCGGGCTGCATTCTTCCGTGTGGGAAAACGGCGATGCCGAGATCGGCCGCCGCCATCAGGTGAGGGCGGCGCGCTTTTATCTGACCGCCGAGCTCGAGACCGGGCATCTTTGTCCCATCACCATGACCAGCGCCTCGCTGGCGGCTTTGATGGCAAGCCCGAAGCTTTTCCGCGAATGGGCGCCGCGCGTGACGACGCGCAAATATGACCAGACACAGAAGCCTCCGGTGCAAAAGACCGGACTGACGCTCGGCATGGGCATGACCGAGAAGCAGGGCGGCACCGACGTGCGCGCCAACACCACCAGGGCGGAGCGCACGGGAAGCGGGTTCTACCGGTTGACCGGCCACAAATGGTTCATGTCGGCGCCGATGTCGGATGCCTTCCTGGTGCTCGGTCAGGCGCCGGAGGGACTGTCCTGCTTCCTCGTCCCGCGCATCCTGGGCGACGGCTCCGGCAACGGCTTCCGCTTCCAGCGTTTGAAGGACAAGCTCGGCAACCGCTCGAACGCCTCGTCGGAGGTGGAGTTCGTCAACGCGATCGGCGAGATGGTCGGCGACCCAGGCGCCGGCGTGAAGACGATCATGGACATGGTGACGCTGACCAGGCTCGACTGCGCGGTCGCTTCGTCGGCGTTGATGCGGGCGGGCCTCGCCGAGGCCGTCCATCACACGCGTCATCGCCAGGTGTTCGGCTCCAGCCTGATCGACCAGCCGCTGATGCAGCGGGTTCTGGCCGACATGGCGCTCGATGTCGCCGCGGCCACGGCGCTGTCGTTCCGGCTGGCGCGCTCTTTCGACGAGGCGGCAAGCGATCGCGGCGAGGCGGCCTTTGCCCGCGCCATGACGCCTGTCGTCAAATACTGGGTCTGCAAGATCGCGCCGCAGCTGCTTTACGAGGCGATGGAATGCCTTGGGGGCAACGGCTATGTCGAGGAAGCGCCGCTTGCCCGCTACTACCGGGAGGCGCCGGTCAACGCGATCTGGGAGGGCTCGGGCAATGTCATGGCGCTCGACGTGCTGCGCGTGCTTGGCCGCGCGCCCGGCCTGTTCGAGGAGGTGCTAACCGGCATCGACCGCGATCTCGGCACCGGCGGGCGCGGCACCATCGGCGTGCTGAAAGCCGCCATGCAGGTCGCCGCGACCGATCAGGGTTCGGCGCGCCTGCTCACCGAACAGCTGGCGCTTTCGGCCGCCGCGGCGGAGCTTCGCAGGCTGGGGGCAGGGCGGATCGCCGACGCCTTCGTCGAAACCCGGCTCGGCGGTCAGTGGCGCACCACCTACGGCATGCTCGATTCGCGCCACGACGCGCGCATGATCATCGACACGCTCTATCCGCCGGTGACCTGATCCGGCTTTTCGGCATCGTGCCCCCAAGGCGGATTGCCGATCTGTGGATAGCTGTTAACCTTAACAAATGGTTTCCGTTGCGGCGAACCGTTGCAAGGCCCAATCTCCGCTTGCTGGAGTAGGGAACGATTAACCATGACCCCCCGAGCTCCGCCAGCGGGAAGCGTATGCGGCACGTGTTGAGCTCAGTTCTGGCCTTGCATTGGGCGGTGGTTTTCGCCCTGCTTGCCTATATCTGCATGGACGGCAGCCGCGGCATAGCGGCGGCTCTTGGCGTGCTCGGCCTCCCAGTCCAGGGCAACCGGTTTCCGCAGTTCGAAAATGCCGTCGTGGTCGCGCCGCTCTCGGTCGCGCTTTTGACCGTCGCGGTGCTGTTCTGCTGGACCTTCCTCGAAACGCTACTGAACGCGGCGGCAAGGCCGGACGCGGGCGAGAGCGTGGCGCGGATCGCCTTCATCTCGGCGTCCTTCCTGCTCTCGGTGATTCTCATCGGCGGCGTGGCGCAAGGCATTGACGGCCTGTTCATGATCGTCGCCATCCAGATGACGGCGCTGCTTGCTTCCTATGTCGCCGTGCTGGCCGAACGGCGCTCCACCTTCGCCGCAATGAATTTGCCGGAGGGCGATGTTCGCGCCGCCTCGCGGATGGCGATGGGCGCCGCGCACAGCTCGCTCCTTTCCCGCATATCCGGCCGCCCGGAGCGCAAGCCAGGAGGCAGCCGCTGATGCGCACGCTGTTCGCACTCTGGGCCGCGCCGATGGCGATCTTCTGGGGATGGTTCTTCCTGTCGCTCAACGACATGAATTTCGGCTATGTGATGCTGAGCCGCCAGCTGCATGATTTCGTCTTCGAGCTCTATGGCCAGATGCTGGGCATCGATCCGGCCATTATCCCGGGCATGGTGGCGCGGACCTGCATTTTCGACTTTTTCCTGCTCATGGGGCTTTGGGCCTTCCGCCGCCGGCGCAACATCGCCGAATGGATCAGGCAGCGTCGGCTGGGCGATATCAGCTCCGATCGGCTCGGCCGAGCGACTGAAGCCGGTCCAACGCTCCCTGCAGAATAAAGGCGGCGGCCGCCGAATCGATCTTGCCGGCGCGCTTCTTGCGCGAGAAATCCATCTCGATAAGTGTGCGTTCGGCAGCGACCGTCGACAGCCGCTCGTCCCACAGCACGAAGGGCAGGTCCGACAGCGGCGCCATGTTGCGGACGAAGGCGCGCGATTTCTGGGCCCGCGGTCCTTCCGAGCCGTCCATGTTGACCGGCAGGCCGAGCACGACGGCGCCGACATTGTCCTTCTCGAACTGAGCGAGCAACTGGGTGGCATCGAGCGAAAACTTCCTGCGCAGGATGACCGGGCGCGGATGGGCGAAGGACAGCCCGCGATCGGAAACCGCCACGCCGATCGTCTTGTCGCCGAGATCGAGACCGGCGAGCGTCCTGCCGGCGGCAAGCCGCTCCGGCAGTCCCTCGATTGAAATAATGCCCAACGGCTTTTCCTGACATCCGCGCGTCACACATTCTTTTGACGGTGAGAAGCGCCGCGCTACTTTCAATTTGCCGGGAGCGTTCTATCTTCCGGCAACGGAAAAATCGAGGAAGTATTCATGAAACTGACCTGGTACGGACATTCGGCATTCCGCGTCGAGACCAAGGACGCCACCATTCTCATCGACCCCTATCTGGTCGGCAACCCGTCCTGGACGGGCGGCTGGGAAGGGCCGGCCGAGGGCGTGACCCATGTGCTACTGACCCACGGCCACAACGACCATGTCAGCGGCGCGGTCGAAGTGCTGAAGAAAAGCGGCGCCATGCTGGTCGCCAATTTCGAGATCTGCATGTATCTCGTCGGCCAGGGCGTCAGCGGCGACAAGATCAATCCGGGCAATCTCGGCGGCACGGTCGATTGCGGGCCGTTCACCACCACTTTCGTCCAGGCCCTGCATTCGTCCTCCTTCGGCGGTGAGGGCGGCACGAACACCTATCTCGGCAATCCGGGCGGGCTCGTCCTGCACTTTCCCGAGGACAAGACGCTCTACCACATGGGCGACACCGACATCTTCTCCGACATGGGGCTGATCAACGAACTGCACGAGCCGAAGATCGGCATCGTGCCGATCGGTGACCGCTTCACCATGGGCGGTGCGGTGGCGGCGCTTGCCTGCCGCCGATTCTTCGGCTTCGACACAGTCGTTCCCTGCCATTTCGGCACTTTCTCGATGATCGACCAGACCGCCGACAAGTTCGTCACCGGCATGGAAGGGTCGGGCGTCAAGGTGGCGTTGCCGGAAATAGGCAAGGCGATCATGATCTAGGTTTCTCCGTCAGGAATCTCGAATAAAATCACGGTCTTGAGGCAGACTCTTTGCGTTTCGATGCTGGTCGCGGCAACGCCGGCGCCGGCGGCCGACGATTCATCGAGGGCGTCTGCCTGCAATCCGAGGAACTCTGCGACAAGGCCAAGAACGAAACGCTGCAGACCGTGATCGACGCCATCGTGTTGACGGCTGAGGGATTGCAAGGGATCGAGTACTATTGCGAGTTCCTCCAAGTCAGCACAGAGCGCATCGAGTTGGGCCGTGACCGCGATCTGCCAGGAACCCGACCATGTGTTTCCGGACGTGCTTTCGGTCACCCGGGTAAGCGCAAAACAGATCGACCTTGTCTCGGTCCGGCCGGTCGACGATGAGGGCGAGCGGTCCGGCAACGGCGGCAGCTACTATCGTTGCGAAGGCGTGGCGCTGCCTCGGTAGCCGAGCGGGCGGCCGCGTGCCGACCGCTCCGGCATCATCCATGTTGCGCGCTGAGCGCGGCGCCGCTATAGCCCGCACTGGTTTTCCCGAGGCGAAAAGAACATGTCCGTTGATCTCCAGACCGTGAAGCGCGTCGCGCACCTTGCCCGTATCGCGGTAAGCGAGGAGGACGCCGAGCGCATGACCGGCGAGTTGAACGCCATCCTCGGCTTCGTCGAGCAATTGAACGAGGTCGATGTCTCGGGCGTCGAGCCGATGACCTCGGTCACGCCGATGGAGATGAAGAAGCGCCAGGATGCCGTGACCGACGGCAACAAGGCGGCCGACATCGTCGCCAACGCGCCGGCGACGGAAGAGAACTTCTTCCTCGTTCCGAAGGTGGTGGAGTAGGCTGTGGCTGTCGAGATCGCCATCGAGACGCCTTTGCAGGACGACGTGCGTGCGCTGGTCGCCGAACTCAACGCCGCGCTGCTCGAGCTGACGCCGCCCGAGCATTGCTATCATCTCACCGTCGAGCAGATGGCGGACGAGGATACGACCGTATTCATCGCCCGCGACCACGGCCTTGCCGTCGGCTGCGGCGCGCTCAAGCGCCATGACGATGCCACCGGCGAGGTCAAGCGCATGTATACGCGGCCTTCGCATCGCGGCAGAAAGATCGGCGCCGAGATCGTCGGACGGGTCGAGGCGCTTGCCCGGCGGGAAGGGCTGACGCGCCTGGTTCTCGAAACCGGCGACCGGCATCCTGCCGCCTGGACCGTCTATGAGCGCGCCGGATTCTCGCGTTGCGGACCGGTTCTGGATTATCCCGACTCCGAGTGGTCGGTGTTTTACGAAAAGAGCCTTGCCTGATGAGCGATCTCACACATCTCACCATTTCCGAGGCCCGCGCCAAGCTGCGCGGCAAGGAGATCACCGCGGCCGAGATCACCGAGGCCTATCTCGCGGCGATCGAGCGCGCCAATCCCGTGCTCAACGCCTATGTGGCTGTGACCGCCGACAAGGCGCGCGACATGGCCAAGGCTTCGGATGCCAGGCTCGCCACGGGCGAGGGTGGCGCGCTGGAAGGCATTCCGCTCGGCATCAAGGACCTGTTTGCCACCCAAGGCATCCACACCCAGGCCTGCAGCCATGTGCTGGACGGCTTCAAGCCGCGCTACGAATCGACCGTGACCAGCAATCTGTGGGCCGACGGCGCCGTCATGCTCGGCAAGCTCAACATGGACGAGTTCGCCATGGGCTCGTCGAACGAGACCTCTTATTACGGCCCGGTGATCAATCCGTGGCGACGCTCGCGCCTCGACACGGTCGTGATGCCGACGACGCATCAGGGTGACGGTGGCTTTGTTTCCGCCGGCGGCACGAAGACGGCGCGGACCTTGGACAATGCCCAGTTGGTGCCGGGCGGCTCATCCGGCGGCTCGGCATCGTCGGTAGCTGCGTTCCTCTGCGCGGGCGCCACCGCCACCGACACCGGCGGCTCGATCCGCCAGCCAGCCGCCTTCACGGGCACGGTCGGCATCAAGCCGACTTACGGGCGCTGCTCACGCTGGGGCGTCGTCGCCTTCGCTTCCTCGCTCGACCAGGCCGGACCGATCGCGCGCGACGTGCGCGATGCCGCCATCCTGTTGAAGTCGATGGCTTCCGTCGATCCGAAGGACACGACCTCGGTCGACCGTCCGGTGCCGGACTATGAAGCGGCGGTCGGCAAGCCGGTCAGGGGCATGAAGATTGGCATTCCGAAGGAGTACCGCGTCGACGGCATGCCGGAAGACATCGAGGCGCTCTGGCAGAAGGGCATCGCCTGGCTGAAGGATGCCGGCGCCGAGATCGTCGATATCTCCCTGCCGCACACCAAATATGCATTGCCGGCTTACTATATCGTGGCGCCCGCCGAGGCTTCGTCGAACCTCGCCCGCTATGACGGCGTGCGCTACGGCTTGCGCGTGCCCGGCAAGGACATCATCGACATGTATGAGAAGACGCGCGCCGCCGGTTTCGGCCGCGAGGTCAAGCGCCGCATCATGATCGGCACCTATGTGCTGTCGGCCGGCTATTACGACGCCTACTATCTGCAGGCGCAGAAGGTGCGCACGCTGATCAAGCGCGACTTCGAGAACGTCTTCGCCGCCGGCGTCGACGTCATCCTGACGCCGGCGACCCCGTCGGCTGCCTTCGGTGTGGCCGACGAGGACATGGCTTCCGATCCGGTCAAGATGTACCTCAACGACATCTTCACCGTGACGGTGAACATGGCGGGCCTTCCCGGCATTTCCGTGCCGGCCGGCCTCGACGGCAAGGGCCTGCCGCTCGGCCTGCAGCTGATCGGTCGCCCGTTCGACGAGGAAACGCTGTTCCAGACAGCGCATGTGATCGAAAAGGCCGCAGGCAGATTCCAGCCGGAGAAATGGTGGTAGGATGTCGGCCCCGTCTCGCATATCCATTGTCGAGACGGCAGGCGAACTGATCATCGGCAACCCGCCGCGGCGTTCGACCATAAGAACAGGCTTTGTTCTGCTTTCTGTCGGGATTGTCGCCGTCACCGCGTATTGGGGGCTCTTCGACCGGTCGCCGGCGACGATCGCGATGGGCCTGGTTGGTCTTCTCTCATTCCTGGCTGTCGTCGGGTTGTTCGCCTATTTCCTCGGCAAAGAATTGCTGTGGCTGGCCTCCGCCGGGGAGGAATTGCGCGTCACAAGAACCGCCGTGCTCCGCGAATCCAGGGGCAGCCCGCTTTCCAACCGCGCTTCCCTGACCTTCAGCGGACCGCTTTCGGTCGAAATCCTGGATCACGCCTATCCGACGGACGAGGCCGGACTGAAGGAAGTTGTCCGTTTGACCGGCGCAACAGGTTCAATCTCCTTTGGCCGGGAACTGAGCCGGCCCGAAGCTGAAGCGGTGGCGGAAGCCGTTAGGCGATTTACCGCCACCAACCATTCCTCTGCGCGGTAGGTGCCAAGCGTGTTCTACTATCTTTCCAAGATTCTCTGGTTCTTCATCCAGCCGATCAATCTGGCCGTCTTCCTGCTGCTCGCCGGCCTGCTTGCGGCGCTGTTCGGGCGCCGGCGGCTGGCTGCAACCGGCAGCGTGCTGGCTTTTCTGATCCTGATGCTTTCGGCCTGGACGTCGATTGGCGCGATGATGTTGACCCCGCTCGAAGAACGCTTCCCCAAGCCGCCACTACCGGAAAAGGTCGACGGCATCGTCGTGCTTGGCGGCGGCTTCGAGGGCGCCATCAACCTGGCGCGCGGTGGCTATGAGTTGAACAGCAGCGGCGACCGCATGGTCGAGACCGCGATCCTGGCGAGGCACTTTCCCCAAGCGAAGATCGTGGTGTCCGGCGGCAACGGTTCGCTTTTCCTCGACGGCGAGGGCGACGCCGACACGGCACCGCGGCTGCTCGGCGCTTTAGGCGTTTCGGCCGATCGCATGATCCTCGAGGACAAATCCCGCAACACTTACGAGAATGCCGTCTTCTCGCGGAATCTCGTCGAGCCGAAACCGGGCGAGACCTGGCTGCTGGTCACCTCGGCTTTCCACATGCCGCGCGCCAAGGCGCTGTTCGACAAGGCGGGTTTTGCGACCATTCCGTGGCCGGTCGATTATCGCACCTCGGGCAGGGAAGGCGTCGGCTTCTACCGCGACAATCCGGTCGACTCGGTGCAAGCGACCACCATTGCGGTGCGCGAGTGGATCGGGCTTTTCGCCTACAGGCTGTCCGGCAGGATCGATCAGTTCTTCCCCGGGCCGGGCGGCTGACCGAGCACCGCCTGCCGGGCCGCGAAGAAGAACTGACGGCGCACCGGCACGGCAAACAGCACCAGCATCGACACCACGAACACCACCGGATCGACGAACCAGCCGAGATAGCCGACCGAGAAGAAGACGGCGCGCAGGCCCGAGTTGAAGTGATGTCGCTGGCGGAGCAAACAAGGTCGGCAGCCGCCGCGCCGCGGCATTCAAAACAGCGGAAACATCCCGGGAATTCCTATATGTAGGTTTCAAGCGACCCTCAGGAGACAACGACCCCGTGTTCCTTTCGGTTTTCGACCTGTTCAAGATCGGCATCGGCCCGTCGAGCTCGCACACGATGGGGCCGATGACGGCCGCGCGCCGGTTCCTCGACGAGATACTGGCCGATGACTGGCCGCGCCCCGCCGGCGTCAAGGTCGATCGCATCGGCGCCAGCCTGCACGGCTCGCTTGCCTATACCGGCATCGGCCATGGCTCGGACCGCGCCGTGATCCTGGGCCTGGCGGGCCAGACGCCGCAGACGGTCGATCCAGACGAGGCCGACGGCATAGTCGCCCGCATCGGCGCGGAGAGGCGCATTTCGCCGCCCGGGCATCCGGCATACCGCTTCGATCCCGCCAAGGACCTCGCGCTCGACCGCAAGACGCCGCTGACCGGCCACGCCAACGGCATGGCTTTCTATGCCTATGACGCATCCGACCGGCTGCTGCTCAAGCGCATCTATTATTCGATCGGCGGCGGTTTCGTCGTTTCGGAGGAAGAGCTGCAGCGCATGAAGGCAAAGGGCTCGGTGACGACCGAGGGCAAGAACGTGCCGTACCCCTTCAAGAATGCCGTCGAAATGCTGGCGATGGCAGCCAAGAGCGGGCTTTCGATCGCCGAGATGAAGCGCGCCAACGAGGAAAAGCATATGTCGCGCGAGGAACTCGACGAAGGCCTCGACGCGATCTGGGGCGCGATGAAGGGCTGCATCGATCGCGGCTTGTCGCAGGACGGCATCATGCCGGGCGGTTTGAAGGTGCGCCGCCGCGCGCGGCAGCTGCACGACAAGCTGCAGGAACAGTGGCAGCAGAACAGGCCCAATCCCTTGCTCGCCAACGACTGGCTGTCGATCTACGCGATGGCGGTCAACGAGGAGAACGCCGCCGGCGGGCGCGTGGTGACCGCGCCGACCAATGGCGCCGCCGGCACCTTGCCGGCAGTGCTGCGCTACTGGCTGCATTTCCATCCCGAAGCCGACCAGCCGAGCATCCGCGACTTTCTGCTGACGGCCGCCGCCGTCGGCGGCATCATCAAATCCAATGCCTCGATCTCGGGCGCCGAGGTCGGATGCCAGGGCGAGGTGGGTTCGGCTTCGGCGATGGCCGCCGCCGGCCTGTGCGCCGTCATGGGCGGCACGCCCGAGCAGGTTGAGAACGCCGCCGAGATCGCGCTCGAGCATCATCTCGGCATGACTTGCGATCCCGTCGGCGGCCTGGTGCAGGTGCCCTGCATCGAACGCAACGCGCTGGGCGCGGTGAAGGCGGTGACGGCCGCTTCCTTGGCCATCAAGGGCGACGGCACGCATTTCGTGCCGCTCGACGCCGCGATCGAAACCATGCGCCAGACCGGCCTCGACATGAACGAGAAGTACAAGGAAACCAGCCTCGGCGGCCTGGCGGTCAACGTCGTCGAGTGCTGAGGGTCTCATCGAGGCTCCCAGGCTGGCCCTGTGGAGAAGTCGCTCAAGGCGTTGACGCGTCGACCCTTGCGGCTAAATCTTGGGGCATGTCACTCAATCTCATCAAACTGTGCGTCGGCTGCGACAGCGTCGAGGACCTCGAGGAGTGGATTGCCTTCCGCCTCGATGAGCGGCGACGCGCCGGCGAGCCGGCCGAGCATTGGCACACCACCCGCATGGTGCCGACGCGCGGCGGCGAGATCACCGACGGCGGCTCGCTCTATTGGGTGATCAAGGGCAGCGTGCAGTGCCGGCAACTGATCACGGAGATCCGGCCCTTCACCGACGATGAAGGTATCGGCCGCTGTCATCTGATGCTCGATCCCGAGGTCGTGCGCACCGACTGGCAGCCGCGCCGTGCCTTCCAGGGCTGGCGCTACCTGAAGCCCGCCGACGCGCCGGCCGATCTCGGCAAGGGCGGGCCGGCGCTGGCCGAGATGCCGCCGAAGCTGAGGCTCGAACTCGCCGAGCTCGGTCTGCTCTAGCGCGGCTTTGTTTACCGCCCGCGGCGCTGGCCCTTCGGCTCGCCCGGTGTGGGACTTGCAAGCGCCGGACCTTGGTCCCATCCTATTTCTATGCTCGGTCGTCCCTATGGCGGTGCTAATCGATGGGCGTGATCCTTGCTTTGGCAGCGATGCTCGTGGTGCTTTTCGGCGCCGCGATGCTATTTGTGCGCGCGGACGCGGCAAGGATGGCCGACGGTCTCAGATCGCTTGGGCCGGCCTTCCTGGGGCTGGTCGGCGCGCCCATGCTGATCTTCGGCCGCAGCCTTATCGGCGGATTGCTTTTGCTCGCGGCGCTGGCCTGGGTCGGATGGATACGCACGAGGCGGCCTCCGGCGCGGGCGGCTGCCTCCAAGCATTCGACGGTGCGCACCGCCGCGCTCGAAATGGACCTCGACCATGACAGCGGCAGGCTCGAGGGGCTTGTCCTGGCCGGACGTTATGAAGGCAAGATGCTGGGGGCCATGGGACTGACGGACCTGCGCCAACTTCATGGCGAACTCAGTCCCGATCCGGAGAGCCGCCAGCTCCTAGAGACGTATCTTGACGGCCGTTTTTCCGTCTGGCGCAAGGACGCGCAGCCTCACGGTGGCGAAGGGCTGGGTGTTGCGCCAGGTGCGGGCGCCATGACTAAGGAGGAGGCCTACAAGGTCCTTGGTCTTGAAGCGGGGGCTGCCGCGGCGGATATCCGCAAGGCGCACCGCCGCCTGATGCAGCGCCTGAACGCCGATGTCGGCGGCACGTCTGTCCTGGCGGCGCGGATCAATGAAGCCAAGGACGTCTTGCTCTCCAATCACGATTAGTCTCCTTCGACGCCGGTACCTTCCGGGAGATTCAACAGCCGCCTATTGCTCGACGGCGTAGCACGAGATTTTCTTGCGCTTCAGGGCATCGCAGGCCTTCCAGGCGGCGCCCTTCGAGCCGAAGCCGCCGAAGCGGGCGCGGTAGTAGGTGGTGCCGTCCTTGTCGAATGCGACGGTGAAGCCCGATGCGTCGGCCAGGATCCCCGGCGCCTGCTTGGCGGTCTGATCGAGCAGCGCCTGGGCCCCCGTTTTCGTCGGCGAGGAGGCAACCTGGACCACCCAGCCGGACGGCACCGACGACGTCTTTACCGGATCGATCGCGGGCGCTGCCGGCGCGGGCTCGGCATAGGCGGTGACGACCTGGGGCGAGGTCTCTTGGGATTTAGGGGCAGGCGCCATGGCGGCGACGGCAACCGTCTTCACCTTCTTGACCTTGATGACCGGCTCCGTCTCCTCGGCCAACTGCTGGGCGTCGTCCTGGACATCATCGCCGGCTGAGGCAACGACAGTGTCATCCGTTACCGGCTTGGCGTCCGGAGTGGGCGCGTCATGCTTGGGCAAAAAGACCTTGGCCAAGGTCTGGATCGGATTGTCGCCGCCCTTGGCGATGAGATCGCCACCGCCGCGCGTCGAGGCGCGCGGCAGATAGGTGTTGATCAGCGCGGCCATCTGGTTGTCGCGGCTGCGGCCGGAAGCGCCGCCCATTACCACCGCGACGAGGCGGCGATCGCCGTCGGCGACGGAGGAGACGAGGTTGTAGCCCGAGGCGCGGGTGTAGCCGGTCTTGATGCCGTCGACACCCTTGATGCGGCCGAGCAGGCGATTGTGGCCGTTGATGCGCTGGCGGCCATACAGGAACGAGCGCTGCGAGAAATAGCCGTAATATTGCGGGTAGTGCTCGCGCAGCGCGATGCCAAGCATGGCCATGTCGTGCGCCGTGGTGAACTGGCCGGGATCGGGCAAGCCGTTGGCGTTGCGGAAGACGGTGCCGTTCATGCCGAGCTGGCGTGCCTTGGCCGTCATCATGCGGGCGAAATTGTCTTCGCTGCCGCCGAGCATTTCGCCGAGCGCGGTTGCCGAGTCATTCGCCGATTTCGTTACGATCGAGAGAATAGCGGTCTCGACCGGAACCGAGCCGCCGGGCCGAACGCCGAGCTTGGTCGGCGCCTCGGCGGAGGCATGCGCGGAAAACGGAACCGGCGTGTTCTTGCTGATCCTGCCTTTCGCCAACGCCTCGAAGGTCAAATAGAGCGTCATCATCTTGGTGAGCGAAGCCGGATAGCGCCGGCCATTGGCATCGGCCGAATAAAGCACCTTGCCGGTCTTGGCGTCGACGACGATGGCCGCGGACCTTGCCGCAAGGGCCGAAGCGACATCGGCGGCGACAATCGTCACCGCGAGCGCGGCAACCATGATTGCCTTGAAGGAGAGAGAAGATTTGGAGACGAAGCCCGACAACGCCTGACGCACCGTTACTTACCCTGAATTTTCGTTGCCCCGGAGGCGGCAAAGGGAGTGCCTGCCTCGCTTCCGGCCAAGCTATCGCGCCCAGCGTTACCAATCCGTTTATGGTAACCGCAGCGTTCACCATTTTTCGGCAAATCGAGCTTCTCTTTAATCGAATTTTACCGGCCGCCGGCGCTGGAGCTCTGCTTACTCAAGGGATTCTTGACCTTTTGTGCATTGCACAATATATTGAGGTGCATTGCACAAGGGCGCCCGGGGCCAAAAGGGCGTTTCAACCAAAGGGAAGCATGAAATGACCCAGACCTATGAGGACTTCTCGAAATACGGCAAGGAATTTGCCGACACCGGGCTGAAGAGCTTTGCCTCGCTCACCAAGGGCGCTCAGGCGATCGCCACCGAAGCCGGCGAATACACCAAGAAGAGCTTCGAAGCCGGCAGCGCCGCCTTCGAAAAGCTGTTCGCGGCCAAGTCGATCGAGAAGGCCGTCGAGATCCAGACCGACTACGCCAAGCAGAGCTATGAGAGCTTCGTGGCCGAGGCCAGCAAGATCGGCAATCTCTATGCCGAACTCGCCAAGGAAGCTTACAAGCCCTTCGAATCGGTGGTCGCCAAGGCGAAGTAATTTCGCCCGATCACACCCGACAAGGCCAGCCGGCCAGTCGGAAAGGCCCGGTCGCGGAAACGCGGCCGGGTTTTTTCATGCGCGAGCGCAACTCGATGCACATTAACCGCATTCACGATTGAGAAATTCGCTGAGGTTTGCCCACCTAGCCATATTGTCAGCTAAACAGAAGGGCTTAAAATCGTTCATCGAGAACCTACATGTTGAACTCGCATGAGGATTCGAAAAGGCTGGACTACGTGACGATCGGTTTGACTGCCACGGCAGGCGTGGTGCGAATGCAAGGTGACGGAGACCGCAACGATCCCGGTCGCGGCACCGCTGTCATCACGCGCACCAAAACCAAGACCAAGAAGCCCAGTCTCTACCGGGTCCTCATTCTGAACGACGACTACACGCCGATGGAGTTCGTCGTTCACGTCCTGGAGCGGTTTTTCCAAAAGGACCGCGAGGCCGCCACACGCATCATGCTTCATGTTCACAATCATGGAGTGGGCGAGTGCGGTGTCTACACATTCGAGGTGGCCGAGACCAAAGTGTCCCAGGTCATGGATTTCGCCCGACAGAATCAGCATCCGCTGCAATGCGTGATGGAGAAGAAGTGAGGTAACATGCCGGCTTTCTCCCAAGGCCTGGAAAAGGCGCTACATCAGGCGCTGACATTCGCCAACGAGCGGCATCATGAATATGCGACGCTCGAACATTTGCTGCTCGCCCTGATCGACGACACCGAGGCGGCCGCCGTCATGCGTGCCTGCAACGTCGATCTCGACGAGCTCAAGCATACGGTTCTCACCTATATCGACACCGAGCTCGACAACCTCGTCACCGGTTACGACGAGGATTCGAAGCCGACGGCAGGTTTCCAGCGCGTCATCCAGCGCGCCGTGATCCATGTGCAGTCGTCCGGCCGCGAGGAAGTGTCCGGCGCCAACGTGCTCGTCGCCATCTTCGCCGAGCGCGAGAGCCACGCCGCCTATTTCCTGCAGGAACAGCAGATGACCCGCTACGACGCGGTCAATTACATCTCGCATGGCATCGCCAAGCGCCCGGGCGCTTCGGAGTCGCGCACGCCGCGCGGCGCCGAGGACGAGCAGGGCGGCCAGAATGGCGCCGAGCCGCAGGAAGAGGGCGGCAAGAAGAAGCAGCAGGACGCGCTGACGGCCTACTGCGTCAATCTCAACAACAAGGCGCGGGCCGGCAAGATCGACCCGCTGATCGGCCGCGACAGCGAGATCAACCGCACCATCCAGGTGCTGTGCCGCCGTTCCAAGAACAACCCGCTCTATGTCGGCGACCCCGGCGTCGGCAAGACGGCGATCGCCGAAGGCCTGGCCAAGCGCATCGTCGAAGGCGACGTGCCTGAAGTGCTGCAGGATGCCACCATCTTCGCGCTCGACATGGGCACGCTCTTGGCCGGCACCCGCTATCGCGGCGACTTCGAGGAGCGGCTGAAGCAGGTCGTCAAGGAGCTCGAGGATTATCCGGGCGCTGTGCTGTTCATCGACGAGATCCACACGGTGATCGGGGCGGGCGCCACTTCGGGCGGCGCCATGGATGCATCGAACCTTCTGAAGCCGGCGCTGTCGTCCGGCGCCATCCGCTGCATCGGCTCGACCACCTACAAGGAATTCCGCCAGTTCTTCGAGAAGGACCGCGCGCTGGTGCGGCGTTTCCAGAAGATCGACGTCAACGAGCCGACCATCGAGGACGCCATCGAGATCATGAAGGGCCTGAAGCCCTATTTCGAGGAGTTCCACAAGGTCCGCTACACGAGCGAAGCCATCAAGGCCTCGGTCGAGTTGTCGGCGCGCTACATCAACGACCGCAAGCTGCCGGACAAGGCGATCGACGTGATCGACGAGACCGGCGCCTCGCAGATGCTGGTGCCGGAAGCCAAGCGCAAGAAGACGATCGGCATCAGGGAGATCGAGGCGACGATCGCCACCATGGCGCGCATCCCGCCGAAGACGGTCTCGGCCGATGACGAGAAGGTGCTGCAGGGGCTCGATATCGAGCTGAAGCGCGTCGTCTACGGCCAGGATACGGCCATCACCGCGCTGACCTCGGCGATCAAGCTGGCGCGCGCCGGCCTGCGCGAACCGGAGAAGCCTATCGGCTCCTACCTGTTCTCGGGTCCGACCGGCGTCGGCAAGACGGAAGTCGCCAAGCAGCTTGCCGCCTCGCTCGGCGTCGAGCTGATCCGCTTCGACATGTCGGAATATATGGAACGCCACACCGTCTCGCGGCTGATCGGCGCGCCTCCCGGCTATGTCGGCTTCGACCAGGGCGGCTTGCTGACCGACGGCGTCGACCAGCATCCGCACTGCGTGCTTTTGCTTGACGAGGTCGAGAAGGCGCATCCGGACCTGTTCAACATCCTGCTGCAGGTGATGGACCACGGCAAGCTGACCGACCACAACGGCAAGCAGATCGACTTCCGCAATGTGATCCTGATCATGACGACGAATGCGGGCGCGTCGGATGCGCAACGCGCGGCGATCGGTTTCGGTTCGACCAAGCGCGAAGGCGACGACGTCGAGGCGATCAACCGGCTGTTCACGCCGGAGTTCCGCAACCGTCTGGACGCGATCATCCCGTTCGGCTCGTTGCCGGTGCCGGTCATCCATCAGGTGGTGCAGAAGTTCGTCATGCAGCTCGAGGCGCAGCTGTCCGAGCGTGGCGTCACCTTCGACCTGTCGCCGGACGCGATCGCCTGGCTGGCCGATAAGGGTTACGATGAGCGCATGGGCGCACGTCCGCTCGGCCGCGTCATCCAGGAGCACATCAAGAAGCCCCTGGCCGACGAGGTGCTGTTCGGCAAGCTCAAGAAGGGCGGCACGGTGCGCGTCACCGTCGAGAAGAAGGAAACCGGCGAGTCCGGCCTGAAGCTCGAATCGCTCGCCGACGAGTCGCCGGTGCAGCCAAAGAAGGAAGAGCCGGAAGACGCGCCGAAGCCGAAGAAGGCGGTCGCCAAGAAGCCTGCGCCCAAGAAGGCGGTGGCGCAGAAGCCGGAGCCGAAAGGCAAGGACGGCAACAAGCGCAGCCTTGTGCCGCAACTGCCGCGCAAGGGCTGACAAGCCCTCGCTTGAAATACAAAAGGCCCCGGAAACGGGGCCTTTTTCGTTGAAAGGAGCACCGCTTGGAAGCCGGGCGGATCATCATCCTCAACGGCGCGCCGCGCTCGGGAAAATCGAGCGTCGCCGCGGCGATCCAGGAGACATTCGAGGGTGTGTGGATCAATCTCGGCGTCGACGCCTGCGCCCAAGCCACGCCGCCGCGGCTGCGCCCGAGAGGCTCATCGCGGGACCAGCGCCAATGGCTTCCACATACTGGAGAATTTGCCGACCGCCTGAGCATCGGTCCGTTCAGCTTCCCAGCGCTGCCCGGATCTTGCCGGCGTTCTCGGCCAACACCTCCGGCTTCTCCATCTGGCCCGAATGCGGCTTCAACGGTATGCCCTCGAAGCGCGGGACGACATGGACATGGAGATGATAGACGGTCTGCCCGGAAGCCGGTTCGTTGAACTGCATCAGGGTGACGCCGTCGGCGTTGAAGGCCTTTTTCACCGCGACCGCAACTTTCTGCGCCACGCCGAACAATGGGCCGAGCGTTGCCGGATCGGCGTCGAGCATGTTGCGCGACGGCGCCTTGGGCACCACCAGCGTGTGGCCCATGCCTTGCGGCATCACATCCATGAAGGCGACGACCGCGTCGTCCTCGTAGACGCGGTGCGAGGGAATCTCGCCGCGCAGGATTTTCGCGAAGATGTTGCCGGGATCATAGGCTTCGGCCATGGGGTGACACTCCCAATTGCATTCGCCGTCCGGTGTAGCGAAGCCGCCGACGGGCGGCAAGGCGCTCAGGCGAGATGCCGATGATGGCCGTCAGCATGAGCGTCATCCAGAGCGCGACGATCGCGCCTGGAAAAAACAGGTGCAGGAAAGCAAAGAGAAGGAAGAAGGTGGAAAAGCCGAGAGGCCAGGTTCCCGGTTTGCCTTCGAGCCGGACGGTCAACAGCAGCGCGGCCGCGAGCCCCGCCACACCGAGCCATTGCCCGACGCCCCAAGATGCCCAAAACAGCATGCCAACCCCAAGGTGCTCGCGCACCAATGCCCCTGGCGATGACTTAGCGGATTCCACCAATCCGGTAAACAGCAGGCGTTGAGCCGGCTTCGTTGCTTGGCCAATATCATAGGCAGCTCTCGACGGCAGGCTCTGCTATTGCTTGAGAACCGACATTTGTCGTCTGATGCGGCAATCTAGAGCGTTTCGCCATTTCACGAAAACGGCGAAACGTCCTATCTCTTTGTTTTTACGCAATTCCGGGCGGAAGGTTACGGCGAAGGCGCCGAACTTAACCGCTCACACTTTTCCTGGAATTGCTTTAGGACGGAGCAATCATGAAGTGGGTCGTCGCCGGTTGGCTGCTGTTCATCGTATCGGCGCTGTTTTTCATCGCCGCGGCATGGCGCGCCGGCGATTTGCTGGCGCTTGCCGGCGCGATGCTGTTCCTGGTCGCCTGCTTTTCGTTCCTGGTTCCGATCGCCGCGCGAAAGCCGCACTGACCGCGAGACCTTATTCTCCAAGGTCCTTGCGGAAGGGCGTGTGCTCTTCGAGATATTCCCCCATGCGCTCGACCTCGCGCCGCTCCCGCCTGAGATAGTCGGCGACGGCATTGCGCAGACCGGGATGCGAAATGTAGTGCGCCGAATGCATGGTCACAGGCCGGTAGCCGCGCGCCAGCTTGTGCTCGCCCTGCGCGCCGGCCTCCACCACCTTGAGCTTGCGCTCGATGGCGAAGTCGATTGCCTGATGATAGCAGACCTCGAAATGCAGGAAGGGGTGGTCCTCGATGCAGCCCCAGTTGCGCCCATAAAGCGCGTCGGAACCGATGAAGTTGATGGCGCCGGCAATGTAGCGGCCGTTGCGCTTGGCCATCACCAGAAGAATGTCATCGGCCATGCGCTCGCCGATCAGGGAGAAGAACTGCCGGTTGAGATAGGGCCGGCCCCATTTCCTGCCCCCGGTATCCGTGTAGAAGGCGAAGAAATCGTCCCAGGCGCTTTCGGTGATGTCCTTCCCGGTCAACCAGTCGATCGAGATGCCGTCGGCAAGCGCCTCGCGACGCTCCTTCTTCATCGCCTTGCGCTTGCGCGAGGCAAGCGTGGCGAGGAAGTCGTCATAGTTCGAAAAACCTTCGTTGAAGAAATGGAACTGCTGGTCGGTGCGATGCAGGAAGCCTGCCGCTTCCAGCGTCGCGACATCAGGCTCGTTGGCGAAGGTGACATGCGCGGAAGAGACGCCGAGCTTGTCGGTCACGAGTTTCAGGCCTTCCGCCAGTCCGGCTCTCACGGCACCTACATTCTCGCCTTTGCCGACCAGAAGGCGAGGGCCGGTGACCGGCGTGAACGGCACCGAGCATTGCAGTTTGGGATAGTAGCGGCCACCGGCGCGCTCGAAGGCGTCCGACCAGCCATGGTCGAAGACATATTCGCCCTGGCTGTGCGACTTGAGATAACAAGGGACGGCGCCGAGAAGCCTGCCTTGCGCGGTTTCGAGTCGCAGATGGTGGCCTTGCCAGCCGGTGCGCCGTACGGCGCAGCCGGAATCTTCCAGTGCGCTCAGAAAAGCGAAAGAAACCAGCGGGTTGTAGCCGTTTTCTTTGTCGCCGCGCGTGGTTCCGGCAAAGCTGTCCCACTCCTTGCAGGTGAAGGCACCGATGCCCGCCGCGACGCGGATCGCATAATCCGCGTTCGCTGCCCGTCCATCGTCGTTGTCGCCTTGATCCATGCGGCTTATTTAAGCGTCCTCAAGGCTGCTACAAGTCACGTTTCAGGCACCGCCTCATGCGACCTTGACCAGATCGGGTTCGAAGCCCTCGAAGGTCATCTGGTCGGCATATCTGAAAGTGAGGTCGACAGCCGGCTGGTCATGCACGGTCCAGGTGATGACGGGCATTTTCAGCTTTTCGCGCACGAAGCTGACAAAGGAGTTGGGCAGGTCGCCAGCGGCGTAAGAGGTGAAGGCGAGGCCGTGCGCGAGCATGGCGAAATGCGCCTCGATCAACTGGTTGTCCCTGCCATAGGCGGTCAGCCCGCCGGGGATGCCCGGCGCGTCCTTGGCGAAGTCGCGGATCAGCCAGTGATCGAACGACATGATCGCCACCTTGCCCTTGTAGCGCTCGAGCAGCCGACCGACGGTCGCCACCAGCCCGGCATCGTGGCCGGGAACGCCTTTCAGCTCTACCACCAGCGGCACGCGGCCGTCGATCAGGTCGAGCGCTTCCTTGAGTGTCGGCACGTGGTCCTTGGTGCCGCCGATCTTGAGCGTCGCCAGTTCGGCCGCGGTGCGCTGCCAGACGAAGCCGTCCTGGCCGGTCAGGCGTTTCAGATCGCCGTCATGGATGATGACCGGAACGCCGTCCGAAGAGATATGCGCGTCGCATTCGATGGCATAGCCGCGCTCGGCCGCCGCGGCGAAGGCCGACAGCGTGTTTTCCCAGCGCGTCTTGTTCATGTCGTGGAAGCCGCGATGTGCGACAGGCTGCGCGATCAGCCAGGAAAGATCGGTCATCTCGAACCTCACGCGACTTCGAAGATCGCTTCGATCTCGACCGCGGCGTTGAGCGGCAGCGAGGCGGTGCCGACGGCGGAACGGGCGTGCTTGCCGCGCTCCCCGAGTGCCGCGACCAGGAAGTCGGAGGCACCGTTGGCGACAAGATGCTGTTCGACGAAATCCGGCGCGGAGGCGACGAAGACGGTGATCTTGACCAGGCGGCTAATTTTTTCGAGGTCGCCGAGTGCTGCCTTGGCCTGCGCCAGGATGTTGATGGCGCAGAATTTCGCGCCTTCCTTGCCGGCGGCCGTGTCGATGTCGCGGCCGAGCAGTCCGCTTGCCTGCAACTTGCCGTCCTTCAGCGGCAGCTGGCCGGCGGTGAACAGCGTGTTGCCGGTGCGGCAATAGGGCACGTAGTTGGCGGCGGGCGCGGCGGCGGCCGGAAGGGTGACGCCAAGATCGCTTAGCCGCTTTTCGATTGTCTCGCTCATTGGTTTTCCCTATTGCTGGAAGACGCCGCGTTGGCGGGGCCGAAATTGCTATTTTTGCCTCGCTTCCGCCACGACTTTTTTTAAGCTGGACCATCTTTCCCTGCGGCCTGCCCCCCGGCCGCGACGATCGGAGCAACGCATGCGCGCAACGCGCCTTTTCCTCGCCGCCGCCTGTTTCTCGGCGGCGCTTCCGATGGCGCCGGCTTTTGCGGTGCCTGCGCTGCAGGCGCATCGCGCCGTCTACGATCTCACGCTCAGCAAGGCCTCCGACCGTTCAGGCATTACCGGCATCACCGGCCGCATGGTCTACGAGTTCAACGGCTCGGCCTGCGAAGGTTATACGGTCAAGTTCCGCTTCGTCACGCAGATCGTCACCAGCGACAACACCAGGTTGACCGACCAGCAAACGACGACTTTCGAGGACGCCGAAGGCAAGACCTTTTCCTTCGTGACGAAATCCTTTGTCGACCAGAACCTCGACAAGGAAGTCAAGGGCACGGCGACCAGGGAAGCGAAGGGCCTGAAGGTCGATATCGACAAGCCGGAGAAGAGCAGCCTCGATCTCGCGGCGACGCAGTTTCCGACCCAGCATCTGGTCGAGCTGATCGGCAAGGCCGAGAAGGGCGAGAATTTCTACCAGACCAATCTGTTCGACGGCTCAGAGGATGCCAACAAGGTGATGACCACCACCGTCATCGTCGGCAAGAAGACGGACGCAGAAAAGACGGATCCGGAAGCGCCGGCGCTGGCCAAGCTCGCCTCCGACAAATACTGGCCGGTCGACATCGCCTATTTCGACGATACCGACAAAAGCGGCGAGGAGGTGCCGGAGTACCGGATCAGCTTCAAGCTGCACGAGAACGGCATTACTCGCGACCTCGTCATGGACTATGGCGACTTCTCGATGACCGGCAAGCTGGTGAACCTGTCGTTGTTCGACCAGACCAAGCCTTGCCCGGCGTCGAAATAGCAGCGCTTCGACGGTGGCCGACCCGGCTTGCAGGCCTGACCTGCGAACGCCATGTGTGAGGCTCACCGAATGCGGCGAGCATGATGGCGGTCTATGTCGATGCGGCGATCTGGAAATGGGCCGGCCACCGCTGGTGCCATCTCCTTGCCGACGACACGGACGAGCTGCATCGCTTCGCCACCGAACTCGGCCTCAAGCTTTCCTCCTATCAAGGGCCGCCCAAGACGTCGGCGCCGCATTACGACATCACCGGCTTCGAGCGCGATCGCGCGGTTCGGCTTGGCGCCATCGAATGCAGCCGCGAGGAAATCGTCGCGATCTTTCGCCGCGTCAGGGTGCCGAACGGCAAGCTAAAACGCTGAGATTTGGGCGGATCGCCGCAGGTAAGGGCGTTTTCCCGGCTTGCGTTTATGAGACTTCCCCTCTATATGCGCGCTCATTCCACACACGGACTTTGGTGTCTGCCCGGGAGAAATCCGGCTGAAACCTCCGGTGGCATCAGGACATAGGTCCGAAATGCCTGTGTCCGTGGAGGCCAACCGGAAAGGAACTAAAGAATGGCTCTGCCAGATTTCAGCATGCGCCAGCTTTTGGAAGCTGGCGTTCACTTCGGCCACCAGACCCACCGCTGGAACCCGAAGATGGCGCCTTACATCTATGGTGCCCGCAACAACATTCACATTATCGACCTGTCGCAGACGGTGCCACTGCTGCATCAGGCTCTGAAGCAGGTGTCCGACACTGTCGCCAAGGGCGGCCGCGTGCTGTTCGTCGGCACCAAGCGCCAGGCGTCCGACATCGTTGCCGACGCCGCGCAGCGTTCGGCCCAGTACTATGTCAACTCGCGTTGGCTGGGCGGCATGCTCACCAACTGGAAGACGATCTCGAATTCGATCCAGCGCCTGCGCAAGCTCGACGAGACGCTCGCCGGCGAGGCCCAGGGCCTCACCAAGAAGGAGCGCCTGAACCTCGATCGCGAGCGCGAGAAGCTCAACAAGGCTCTCGGCGGCATCAAGGACATGGGCTCGACGCCGGACCTGATGTTCGTCATCGACACCAACAAGGAAGCGATCGCGATCCTCGAGGCCAAGCGCCTGGGCATTCCGGTCGTGGCCATCATCGATTCGAACTGCGACCCGGACAAGATCGACTTCCCGATCCCCGGCAATGATGACGCGGCCCGCGCCATCCAGTTCTATTGCGACCTGATCGCCAAGGCCGCCATCGACGGCATCGCCCGCCAGCAGGGCGCGCTCGGCGTCGACATCGGCGCTTCGGCCGAGGCTCCGGTCGAGCCCGCGCTCGACACTCCGGCTGCCCAAGCTCCGGAAGCTTGATAAGGAAGGCCGGGTCCCGGCCTTCATCTTTCCAATAAATTGGCGCGCTAAAGCGCTTTTGCCGAGCGCATCATCGAGTCCCGATGGTGCGTCGGCGCATTTGAAACAAAGAGGCGACAATGACGATTTCGGCTGCACAGGTCAAAGAACTCCGCGACTTGACCGGCGCGGGCATGATGGACTGCAAGGCGGCGTTGAACGAGACCAACGGCGACATGGAAGCGGCCGTCGACTGGCTGCGCAAGAAGGGTATCTCGAAGGCCGACAAGAAGGCCGGGCGCACCGCCGCCGAGGGCCTGATCGGCGTCGATGCCGGCGTGCGTGAGGCCGCGGTTGTCGAAGTCAATTCCGAGACCGATTTCGTCGCCCGCAACGAGCAGTTCCAGGAACTGGTCCGCAATGTCGCGAAGGTCGCGCTCGCCTATGGTGCGACCGAGGCGGTTGCCGGCGCCAAGTATCCGGGCTCCGACAAGACTGTCACCGAGACCGTCAAGGACGCGGTCGGCACCATCGGCGAGAATATCAATTTCCGCCGCTCGGCGAAGCTCACCGTGCCGCATGGCGCGGTGGCGACCTATGTGCACAACGCGGTTGCCGATGGGCTGGGCAAGCTCGGCGTGCTGGTCGCGATCGAGACCACCGGCAACGAGCATGCGGCCAACGCCTTTGCCCGCCAGGTGGCGATGCATGTCGCCGCCAGCAACCCGGTCGCGCTGAGCGCCGAGGAAGTCGACCCGGCGCTGGTCGAGCGCGAGAAGGCGATCTTCTCCGATCAGGCGCGCCAGTCGGGCAAGCCGGAAGCGATCATCGAGAAGATGGTCGAGGGCCGCTTGCGCAAGTTCTATGAAGAGGTCGTGCTTTTGAAGCAGGCCTTCGTGCTCAATCCCGACATCACCGTCGAGAAGGCATTGAAGGATGCCGAAAACGAGATCGGCGCTCCGGCGAAGATCACCGCCTATCTGCGTTACGCGTTGGGCGAAGGCATCGAGAAGGAAACGACCGACTTCGCGGCGGAAGTCGCGGCGGCGGTCAAGAAATAGCTCCGATCCGAGGGGAGCGCTCGGCGTTTCCCTTAAGGTGAAGAGCTCACGAGCTCAGGCAACTCGGCCGGGTGTCCGCATGGATGCTCGGCCGATTTCTTGTGCGGTGTCGATAAAGGCCCTGAGCTTCGGCGCCATCGATGCGCGACGCGGGAAGTAAAGGAAAAGACCGGGCTCCTCGATTGCCGTCTGCGGCAGGATCTGGACGAGGCGGCCGGCTGCCAGGTCGCCGCGCACCAGCGGCTCGAAGACGTAGGCGAGCCCGAGGCCGGCCAGCGCCAGATCGATGGCGCCAAGCGAATCCGTGACGACGGCCGTGCCGCGCGTTTCGACGACGACATCCTTGCCGCTGTCGTTCAAATCCCAGCGGTAAAGCGCGCCCGATCGGACCAGCCGGTAGCCGACGCAGTTGTGATTGGCGAGATCGGCCATGTCGCGTGGACGGCCGTGCTTGCCGACATAGGCGGGAGAGGCGACGATCACGGCCTTGAACGGCGGCGTCATCCTGACGGTGACCATGTCCTGCGCGATCATCTCGCCCAATCGGATGCCGGCGTCGAAACCTTCGCCGACGATATCGACAAGTCCCTGGTCGGCAACGATCTCGACCGTCACGTCGGGATAGCGTTCGGCCATGGCCGCGACCACCGGCGTCACCGCCAGAGGGATCGCTATGTTGGAAGCGTTGATCCTGAGCAGGCCGGCCGGCCTTCCCTTCACGCCGCGGATCCGGTCCATCCGCTCGGCGATGTCCTGCAAGGCGGGGGCCGCCGTCTCCACCAGCGCCTTGCCTGCCTCGGTCAGCGAAACGCTGCGCGTCGTACGCGCAAACAGCGGTTGGCCGATGCGCTCTTCCACCAGCCGCACCGCGTGGCTCACCGCCGAAGCGCTCATGCCGAGCTCGGCCGCGGCAAGCGCAAAGCCGCCGCGTCGCGCGACAGCGACGATGACCGGAAGATGGCTAAGCAGGTCGCGATCCATTCATGAATGACATCGCACAGTCTTTGCGAACAATGCAATCTTATCGATGCTCCCCAGCCGGCTCATATTTGGCGTCAACACATCGGCGGCGGGCTGATTGGCCAAGGAGAGACGAAATGAACGCGTTGAGACATGTAACTTTTGCTGCAGGAATAGTGCTGGCGCCGGTGGATGCTGGCGGTGCCGAACCGGCCGGCTGGCAGGCCCTGGCCGACGAGCGTGCCGTCATCCGCATCGCCGACGCCATCGACCGCGCGGTGGATGCGCAGGACTGGAAGCTGGCGCGCAGCTATTTCGCCGAGCGTGTCACCGCCGATTTCAGCACTCTGTCTGGACAGCCCGCGGCCAACATCGCCTCGGACGACCTGATCGGCGCCTGGGCGGGCAACCTCAAGGGCAGCAAGACCAGCCTGCATCTGCGCACCAACCATCAGGTGTCCTTCGACGCCGGTGCGGCGACGGTTCGCTCCAACGGCTATGCCTGGAACCGGATGGAAGGCAACGGCGACCCGCTCTGGGAAGTCTGGGGCACCTACGAGCACCACCTGACGCGTTCCGGCACCGGCTGGAAAGTCGACGGCTTCGCGTTCCGGATGACGCATGAGCGCGGCAATCCCTGGGTCAAGGCGACCCCCGGCTCATAACGCGCCGTCAATCGGACCCGGATTGGAGAGACGTCCATGACAATGGCCTATTACACGCTCGGCAACAGTGGCCTGAGAGCGAGCCGGCTGGCGCTGGGCACGATGACCTTCGGCACCGAATTGGGCTGGGGCGCTGACAAGGATACCGCCCGCGCCATGTTCGACGCCTATGTCGAGGCGGGCGGCAATTTCTTCGATACGGCCGACCTCTATACAGGCGGCACCGCCGAGACCTGGCTCGGCGAGTTCGTCGCCGAGCGCGGTCTGCGCGACAAGGCGGTGATCGCCACCAAATTCACCATGAATCCGGACCCCGGCAATCCGAATGCAGGCGGCAATGGCCGCAAGAACATCTTGCGCGCCGTGGACGCCTCGCTGAAACGGCTCGGGACCGGGTATATCGACCTTTATCTCCTGCATGTGTGGGACAGGCTGACGCCGGCCGAGGAAGTCCTGCGCCCGCTGGACGACCTGGTGCGTGCGGGCAAGGTGCGCCACATCGGCCTGTCGAACGTGCCGGGCTGGTATGCCGGCCGGGCGCAGGTGATCGCCGAACTGCGCGGCTATGAGCCGATCTGCGCCCTGCAGCTCGAATATTCGCTCGCCCAACGCGACATCGAGCACGAATTCGTGCCCTTCGCCATGCGTCACGGCGCCGGTATCATGGTGTGGAGCCCAATGGCGAGCGGGCTGCTCAGCGGCAAATACCGTCCGACACAAGCGGGCAATGCCGGACGGCTTGACGGTTTTCGCAACACCACCCATCCGAGTTTCCAGAAATTCAGCGAACGCAACTGGGCGATCGTGGCCGAACTCGAAAAGGTGGCCGCCGAGCTCGGCCGCAGCATGGCTCAAATTGCGCTGAACTGGGTGGCGACGCAGCCCGGCGTCGCCACGGTCATCCTCGGAGCGACGAAGGTCGCTCAGCTGCGGGACAATCTAGCGGCGCTGGATTTTTCTATTCCCGTCGAGCTTCGCCAGCGGCTCGATAAGGTGAGCCGCGTTCGGGCGCCGTACCCGTACTTCTATTTCGGTCCCGAGATACAGGTCAGGGTGGCCGGCGGGGTGGTGATCGGCGACAAGCCTTCCGGCTTTGCACCACCGGTGACGATCGAGGGCGAGGCCGTCAGCATCAGCAGCAGCTGACCGAAAAGCCCGGGATTTTGCACGAGGGCGCGGCGTGACATCGCCGCGCCCTTCGTGTATCGGGTCAACCCGTCATGACCGCATCGCCGGATGAAGCGGGGGCGGTTTTGCCTCCAAAATTGCCGCGCCGAAATATTCGAGGAATGAGATGACGGTGAAGCCCCTCTATCGACGTGTCGTGCTGAAAGCTTCCGGCGAAGCGTTGATGGGCGAGCAGCATTTCGGCATCGATGTCTCCGTGGTCGATCGTATCGCCGCCGACATTGCCGAAGCGCGCGCGCTGGGCGTGGAAGTGGGTGTCGTCATCGGCGGCGGCAACATCTTCCGCGGTGTCGCCGTGGCCTCGAAGGGTGGCGACCGCGTCACCGGAGATCACATGGGCATGCTCGCCACTGTCATCAACTCGCTGGCGCTGCGCACCTCGCTCAACAAGATCGGCGTCGACGCCGTCGTGCTTTCGGCGATCGCCATGCCGGAACTCTGCGAGAGCTTTTCGCAGCGCCAGGCAACCGCCTATATGAACCAGGGCAAGGTCGTCATCTTCGCCGGCGGCACCGGCAATCCGTTCTTCACCACCGATTCGGCCGCGGCCCTTCGCGCCGCCGAGATCGGCGCCGATGCGCTGTTCAAGGGCACGCAGGTCGACGGGGTCTATTCGGCCGATCCCAAGAAGGACCCGAACGCGGTCCGTTTCGACCGCATCAGCCACGCGGAAGTCATCAAACGCGGGCTTGCGATCATGGATACCGCCGCGATTGCACTTGCGCGCGAAAACAACATTCCGATAATCGTCTATTCGATCCACGAAAAAGGTGGTTTCGGCGATATTCTGAGGGGCGGCGGCCATTGCACGGTCGTCGCGGACAAATAACCGAGGCCGGGATCCGTCAGACGGAACCGCGGACGGGACGACGGCACAAGCAGTGAACCCGGCGAACGGGTCGAGGAGATGATCATGAGTGGCGAGTTCGAAGACCTGAAGCGACGCATGGACGGGGCGATCGCCGCCTTCAAGCACGACCTGGCCTCGCTGCGCACCGGCCGCGCGTCCAGCAACCTGCTGGATGCCGTCCAGGTCCAGGCCTACGGCACGACGATGCCGATCAACCAGGTGGCCAATGTGACGGTGCCGGAGCCGCGCATGATTTCGGTCTCGGTCTGGGACAAATCGATGGTCAGCGCCGTCGACCGCGCCATCCGCGAAGCCAATCTCGGCTTCAACCCGATCGTCGACGGCACCAATCTCAGGATTCCGCTGCCGGAACTCAACGAGCAGCGCCGCAAGGAACTGGTCAAGATTTCGCATGGCTACGCCGAGAACGCCCGCGTCGCGGCGCGCCATGTGCGGCGCGACGGCATGGATTTCCTCAAGAAGGCGGAGAAGGACGGCACCATCAGCGAGGACGATCAGCGCAAGCGCTCCGACCAGGTGCAGAAGCTGACCGACGAGACGATCAGCACCATCGATCACCTGCTTTCCGATAAGGAAGCTGAAATCATGCAGGTTTAGGGTCAGGTTTTCCGGCCCGAAAGCGAGACCATGGCAACGCCCGCGCATGTCGCGATCATCATGGATGGAAACGGACGCTGGGCCAAGGCGCGCGGCCTGCCGCGCCTTGCCGGGCACCGCGCCGGCGTCGAGGCGCTGCGCAAGACGGTCCGCGCCGCGCCCGGGCTCGGCATATCCTACCTGACCGTCTACGCCTTTTCCTCGGAGAACTGGTCGCGGCCGAAATCCGAGGTCAGCGACCTCATGGGGCTTTTGAAGCTGTTCATCCGCCGCGATCTCGCGGAACTGCATCAGAACGGCGTGCGGGTGAGGGTGATCGGCGACAAAGAGGGGCTGCAGCCCGATATCAGGGGGCTGCTGCAGGAGGCCGAATCGCTGACCGCCGGCAACGAGTCGCTGACGCTGGTGATCGCCTTCAACTATGGCGGCCGCGACGAGATCGTGCGCACGGCGCGCAAGCTGGCGGATGCCGTCGCGCGCGGCGACATGGCGAGCGACGCGATCACGGCGGAAAGTTTTGCCGCGTCGCTCGACACAAAGGGCATTCCCGATCCTGAGCTGGTGATCCGAACCAGCGGCGAGCTCAGGCTGTCGAACTTCCTTCTCTGGCAGGCTGCCTATAGCGAGCTCATCTTCCTGCCTTGCTATTGGCCGGACTTCAGCCGCGAGCATCTGGCCGACGCCTTGCGCGACTTTGCCGGGCGCGAACGACGCTTCGGCGGGCTTGCCGCCCGCGACGTCGCGCTTTAGGCGCCGCCACGCATGAGCAATCTCAAGCAGCGCGTCATCTCGGCAATCGTGATGGCGGCGCTGACGCTTGCGCTCACCTGGCTCGGCGGATTGCCGTTTCGGCTGTTCTGCGCGGGAATAGCGGCGCTGATCTTCTATGAATGGACGCGCATGGCGCGCCCCGCGAGCGGGGCGGCTCTCGGCTTCCTACCGGAAGCACTGATTCTGGTTTTCATCGGCGCGCTGATCGCCGGCGTGCCGGCTTTGTGGCTGCTCTTGCTTGTCGCGATCCTTGTGGCGGTCGCGGCCATTGCCGCCCGCGTCGGAGGGCCTGCGCCGTGGGAAGCCCCTGGACTGGCCTATGCGGCTCTTTCCGGCTTTTCGCTCGCCTATGTCCGTGACGACAGTCATTCCGGGGTGATTGCGATTCTCTTCCTGTTTGCCGTGGTCTGGGCGACCGACATTGCGGCCTATTTCGTCGGCCGCGCGGTCGGCGGCCCGAAGCTCGCGCCGTCGATCTCGCCCGGCAAGACGCAGAGCGGCGCGCTGGGTGGCGCGGCCGGCGGCGTTGTCGCCGGATTGCTGCTGGCGGTTGCGGCCGGGGCCGGCAATCTCGTCCAGCTTGGGCTCGTCGCCCTGGTGCTTTCGATCGTTTCGCAGATCGGCGATCTTTTCGAATCATGGGTCAAGCGCCGGCACGGCGCCAAGGATTCCAGCAATCTCATTCCCGGCCATGGCGGCGTCATGGACAGGGTGGACGGGCTTGTCGCGGCCGCGTTCGCGCTGTACGTCATGGGCTGGATCGCGGCGGGCGCCGAGCATCCGGCACTGGGGCTGTTTCCGAACTGAACGACGCAGCAGTAAGGCGAAAAATGGCGCGCGCCACGGATTCGCCCGGATTGATGCCACAGTCGCGGTGGAGTGTCGCGTGCGGGCGAATTTGAGGGCATGACTTGAACGACATCTTTCACGCGGTGTTCAGCACACAAGGCTTCGTCCTTGGCACGCTGGTGCCGTTCCTGTTCGTGCTGACCGTGGTCGTGTTCGTCCACGAGATGGGCCACTATTTGATCGGCCGCTGGTGCGGCATCGGCGTGAAGGCTTTTTCCATCGGCTTCGGCCCTGAGATCTTCGGTTTCTACGACCGCCGCGGCACGCGCTGGAAGCTCTGCGCCATTCCGCTTGGCGGCTACGTCAAATTCGTCGGCGACATGAACGCGACATCGAGCCAGCCGAGCACGGAAGAGCTCGAATCGCTGACCGAAGCCGAGCGCGAGGTCGCCTTCCACACGCAACCCATCTGGAAGCGCGCCGCTACCGTCGTTGCGGGGCCGCTGTTCAATTTCCTGCTGACGATCGTCGTGTTCGCGGTGCTGTTTTCGCTCTATGGCCGTCCGGTCCTGGAGCCGACAGTCGCCGAAGTCACCAAGGGCAGCCCAGCGGAAAAGGCTGGAATCCAGCCAGGCGACCGATTCGTCAAAGTCGACGGCAGCAAGGTGGAGACCTTCGCCGACGTGCAACGGCTGGTTTCGGGCCGGGCGGGCGACGCCATCGCCTTCACCATGCTGCGCGACGGCAAGGAAATCGACGTTACGGCCACGCCGGAGCCCATGGAGCAGCAGGATGCGCTGGGCAACAAGATCAAGGTCGCGGTGATCGGCGTCGTCAACAACGCCGAGCTCGGCCAGCCGCGCCTGATCTCCTATACGCCGGCTGGCGCCGTGGTGGCGGCAGTGCAGGAAACCGGGCATGTGATCGAGCGCACCGGCCAGTTCCTGCAACGCTTTGCGCTTGGACGCGAGGACAAATGCCAGCTGGGCGGTCCGATCAAGATCGCGAAAATGTCGGGTCAGGCAGCCAAGCTCGGCTTCGAGTGGCTGGTGCAGCTTGTTGCATTTCTGTCAGTCGGGATAGGATTCCTCAATCTCCTGCCGATTCCCCCTCTCGACGGCGGCCATCTCTTGTTCTACGGCGTGGAGGCCATCATACGGCGGCCCGTTTCGGAGCGAACGATGGAGATGGCCTACCGGACCGGGCTTTTCCTGGTGCTCGGCTTCATGGGCTTCGTGTTTTGGAACGATCTGTTTGGGTGCTGAAATCATGAAGAAATTTGGCTTCAGCTCCGGTCATATTGAGATGCCGTTTACCATGCGTGGGGATATGCGTGACGCGAAAGCCACGCGGTACGGTTAAGTAAATACAAATTAACCGGGAGCCTTGCGTGTAGGGAAAATCCGGTTAATACGGTAAGGGAAATACCGCACGTCCGGTTTTCTCGCCGTGGGGACTACGAGAAAAAGGTACAAAAGCCCGATGAAGGCAGCATCCAAGTTTCTGAGCGCCGCTTCCGCGGCGGCTTTGTCCGCCGCTCTGGTCGTGCCAGGCGCGCTCGCAGTGCAGTTCGCCGCCACGTCGGTGGCCGAGGCCGCGGTCATTTCGCGTGTCGAGGTCAGCGGCAACCAGCGCGTCGATGCGGAAACCATCCGCAATTACATCTCGATCAAGCCGGGCAAGCCTTTCTCCAGCTCCGATATCGACGACGCCGTCAAGGCGCTGTTCGGCACGGGCCTGTTCTCGGACGTTCAGATCAACCAGGTCGGTTCGAGCCTGGTCGTCAAGGTTTCGGAATACAAGGTCGTCAACCAGGTCCTGTTCCAGGGCAACAAGAAGCTGAAGGACAACGCGCTTCAGGCCGCCATCCAGCTGAAGCCGCGCGCGACCTTCTCGCAGCAGGCGCTCGACGCCGATGTCGAGTCGGTCAAAGCCGCCTACAAGCGTATCGGCCGTGACGACGCCGCGGTGACCACGCAGATCATGGATCTCGGCGACAACCGCGTGAACGTGGTCTTCAACATCAACGAAGGCGGCCGCACCCAGATCGCGGCGATCAATTTCGTTGGCAATCACGCCTATTCCAGCCGCCGCCTGTCGGACGTCATCAACACCAAGCGCTCGTCGTGGCTCTCCTTCGTGCTGCGCGACGACGTCTATGACGAGGACAAGCTGCGCGCCGACCAGGAGCTGCTGCGCCGCTTCTACTACAATCACGGCTATGCCGACTTCCAGGTCGTTTCGGCCGTCGGCGAGCTCGACGATACCACCAACAAATACACGGTCACCATCACCGTGCAGGAAGGCGATCGCTATACGTTCGGCGACGTCAGCGTTGAAAGCACCATCCCCGAGGTCGACTCGAAGTCGCTGGAATCCGCGGTCGAGACCCACAAGGGCGACGTCTACAACGCCAAGGACGTCGAGGATTCGATCGTCGCCTTGACCGAGAAGGTTGCGGGCTCGGGCTATGCCTTCGCCCAGGTGACGCCGCGCGGCGACCGTAATTTCGAGAACCACACCATTTCGGTCGTCTACACCATTGACCAGGGCACCAAGGCCTATGTCGAGCGCATCGAGATCCGCGGCAACGACCGTACGCGCGACTATGTCATCCGTCGCGAATTCGATGTCAGCGAAGGTGACGCCTTCAACCAGGTTCTCATCCAGCGCGCGAAGAAGCGCTTGGAAAACCTTGATTACTTCCAGTCCGTGGACATTTCGACGGTTCCGGGCTCTGCCCCTGACCAGGTCGTGCTCGTGGTCACCGTGGTCGAGAAGTCGACCGGCGAGTTCTCGGTCGGCGCCGGCTATTCGACCGGCGGCGACACGCCCGGCCCGTCCATCGAAGGTTCGATCACCGAGCGCAACTTCCTCGGTCGCGGCCAGTACATCAAGCTGTCGGCCGGCGGTGGCAAGAATTCGCGCGACTTCGCCCTTTCCTTCACCGAGCCCTATTTCCTCGGCCGGCGCATCGCGGCGGGTTTCGATATCTATAAGTCGACCCGCGAATACGATCACTACGATACGGATACTACCGGCGCGACCGTTCGGTTCGGCCTGCCGATCACCGACAATATTTCGACGCAGCTGGCCTACAATATCTCGCAAGAGAAGTACTCACTTGCAGACAATTGCACGACCAACGGGATCTATGATCCACTCAAGTGCACCATCTCCCAGGCCATTCAGCAAGGCGTTGCGGAAAGCCCTTGGCTCAAGTCGTCGGTCAGCCTCGGTCTGGTCTACAATACCATCGACGATATGAAGAACCCGCATGAAGGGCTTTATGTCACCGGCACGACCGAGTTTGCCGGTTTGGGCGGCGACGCCAAATGGGTCAAGTTTACGGGACGCGCAAGCGTCTACCAGACTTTGTCGGAGCAGCTTGATATCGTCGGCCTGGTTTCGGGGGGGGCAGGCTACATCGCGGGCTACGGCAGTGGCGATCTTCGTATCTTCGATCTCTTCCAGAGCAATGATCGCATGATCCGCGGTTTCGAGTATGGCGGCATCGGCCCTGTTGCCAACGACACCAGCGGCGACCATCTTGGCGGCACGACGTATTTCAATGCCTCCGCAGAAGCCCAGTTCCCGCTGCCGGTCATTCCGGAGAGCTTCGGTCTGCGTGGCGCCGTCTTTGCGGATGCGGCCACGCTTTATGGCAACAACCTTGTCGGCGTTAACACAGACTCGGCTGGCATGAAGTTGCGCGCCTCGGTCGGTGTCGGCCTGATGTGGGCCTCTCCGTTCGGCCCGATCCGCATCGACTATGCGATCCCGGTCAAGAAAGAGTCGACCGACAACGTGCAGGAATTCAACTTCGGTATCGCCACCCGCTTCTAATTTCGTGGTTGCGATGGTTCCGGGCCGGCTGACGGCCCGGAGTGGACCGATCCGACCCAGCTGGATATAGCTTCTGGAATGACCGATCCGGTGTTCTTCGCGCCTTCACGCCGGTATACGGCCGGCGAGGTCGCGAATCTGACCGGCGCCAGCCTGCTCGATTCCGATCAGGCTGAAATTGCCATCGAGGCGCTGGCTCCCGCCAACGAGGGTGGCAGCGGCGCGCTCGTCTTTGTCGACGGCAAGCGCAATTTCGCCTTGATGCAGTCGCTCAGGGCGGCTGCGGTGCTGTGCCCTGCCGATTTTGCCAGCAAGGCGCCGCCGGGTATCGCGGTGCTCATGCATCCGCGTCCGCAGCAGGCTTTCGCAATGGTCGGGCGCCTGTTGTTTCCGCAGGCCGCGACTCCGGGGCCAATGACCGGAGAAACCGGCATATCGCCCCATGCGTTCATTGATCCGTCCGCGCATATCGAGGGCGGGGCGATCGTAGAGGCCGGTGCCGTGATCGGCCCCGGCGTATCCATCGGCAGCGGCACGGTAATTGCGCCCCACGCGGTTGTCGGCCGTTCCTGCCAGATCGGCCGCGACGGTTTCATCGGCCCCGGCGCCAGCATTCAATATGCGCTTGTCGGCAATCGCGTCATCATCCATGGCGGCGCGCGGATCGGCCAGGATGGTTTCGGTTTCGTCGGCGGCGCCAAAGGACCCGAACGCGTGCCGCAGATCGGCCGCGTCATCATCCAGGACGATGTCGAGATCGGCTCCAATTCGACCGTCGACCGCGGCGCGATGTCCGACACCATCATCGGCCAAGGCACCAAGATCGACAATCTGGTGCAGATCGCCCACAATGTTCGCATCGGCCGCAATTGCATTATAGCAGGGCTTTCGGGTATTTCCGGTTCCGTCGTCGTCGGCGACAACGTCACCATGGGTGGCGGTGTCGGCCTCGCCGATCATCTGACCATCGGGCCAGGGGCCAAGCTTGCCGCGAGAAGTGGATTCATGAACAACGTGCCGGCAGGCGAGATCTGGGGAGGTTACCCGGCGCAGCCCATGGCGGAAGCCATGCGCGAGATAGCGATGCTGCGCAAGATGGCCAGGACGCGCAAGCAAGGCGACGGAAATGGCTGATATGGTAGCAACGACACTCGACGCGGTCGATATCATGGGGCTTATGAAGCTCCTGCCGCATCGCTATCCATTCCTGCTGATCGATCGCATCATCGACATAGACGGCGACGAGTCCGCTGTCGGCATCAAGAACGTGACCATCAACGAGCCGCATTTCCAGGGCCATTTTCCCCAGCAGCCGGTCATGCCCGGTGTGCTCATCATCGAGGCCATGGCCCAGACCGCGGGCGCGATCTGCATTCGCAGCCTCAACACCGAGAAGCCGTCGCTGGTTTATTTCATGACCATCGACAACGCGAAATTCCGCAAGCCGGTCGTTCCGGGCGATCAGCTCAGGATCCACGTCAAAAAGATCAAGAAACGCGGCAACCTGCTGAAATTCGCCTGCGAGGCGATGGTTGACGGCGCGAAAGCCGCCGAAGCCGAGGTTTCGGCCATGATGGTTACCGGCTGACGGTTCGAAATGCTCATGAAAGTCGAGACATCCATCCATCCTTCCTCAGTCGTCGAAGAAGGAGCCCGGCTCGGCGAAGGCGTCCGCATCGGACCCTTCTGCCATATCAGCGCCGATTCGATCATCGGCGACCACGTCGAACTGGCCAGCCATGTGTCGGTGATGGGCGCCACGACCATCGGGGCCGGGACAAAGGTCTATCCAATGGCGACGCTCGGCGGGCCGCCGCAAAACACCAAGCACAAGGGCGGTCGCACCACCCTGGTCATCGGAGCGAACTGCACCATTCGTGAAGGCGTCACAATGCATGTCGGCACCGACATCAGCCGTGGCGAGACAACTGTCGGCGACAACGGCAACTTCCTCGCCTACGCCCACATCGCCCATGATTGCGTCGTCGGCAAGAACGCCACCTTCGCCAATGGCGCGACGCTCGGCGGACATTGCGAGATCGGCGACAACGTCTATATCGGCGGCCTAAGTGCGGTTCACCAATTCGTGCGCGTCGGCGACAACGCCTTTCTCGGCGGCTGCTCGGCTTTTGTCGGCGATGTCATTCCCTACGCCATTGCCGTCGGCAACCGCGCCAGCCTGCGCGGCTTGAACATCATTGGTCTCAAGCGCTCCGGTCTGCCGCGTTCCGAGATCTACCTGCTGCGCAAGGCTTATAGGACGATTTTCGATCGTTCCCGCACCGTCGGTGAGAATGTGGAACTCGCCAAGGCCGAGTTCGCCGGGTCGCCAACGGCCATGAAGATCATCGATTTCATCACCAGTCGCGACAAGCGACACTTTGCCGTCCCATCGCTCAGAGGTGGCGGCGACGATGACAGCGGCGATGACGAGGACTGAGCCCGCCGCATCAGGGTTCCAACTCGCGCCGGGCTCGAAGGTCGGCATTATTGCCGGCGGCGGCAGCCTGCCCGTCGAAGTCGCCGATGGCCTGGTCAAGCACGGTTTTGTGCCCTTCATCATCATCGCCGCCGGTGAGGTCGACCGCGAGGCGGACTTCGCGGCCTACGATCAGGAAAAACTCGCGCTGGAAGATATCGGGCTGCTGCTTCCGTTGCTGAAGCGCCGGGGCATCACGCACCTTGTCCTGGCCGGCGAGATCAAGCGCAGGCCCCGGCTGAGCAGGATAAAGCCGACATTTGGTCTGCTGGCGATAATTCCCTCCGTGGTCAGAGCGTTGCGACGCGGCGACGACGGCCTGCTGAAGGTGTTGACCCGAGGCCTGGAAAAGCGAGGCGTCAAGGTCGTCGGCGCGCACGAAGTCGTTCCGGAACTGACGGCTGGCGAAGGTCCATTGACGGCGATCGGGCCAAACCAGTCCGACTGGCGTGACATCGAAGCCGCCCGTAAGGCGGCCAAGGCCATCGGCGCACTCGATATCGGCCAGGCTGCGATTGCGATCGGAGGCCGAGCTGTCGCGCTGGAAGGCATTGAGGGCACCGCCGGCCTGCTCGACAGAACGCGGGAATTGCGCGGCCACGGCAGGCTGGCCGGCAAGGCGCGCGGCGTGCTGGTCAAATGCGCCAAGCCGGGCCAGGAATTGCGCGCCGACTTGCCCACGATCGGCCCGCAGACCATCGAGGCTGCGCATGCGGCAGGCCTTGCCGGCATAGCCGTAGAAGCCGGCCGTTCGCTCATTCTCGAGGGCCCGGAAACGCTGGCACGCGCCAATGCGCTCGGCCTGTTCATTGTCGGCCTGCCCGCGACGCAGATGGCCAATGGGGAGCCGGCTAATGGTCTCTGACAAGCCGCTCAAGATCGCCGTCGTTGCCGGCGAGGAATCCGGCGATCTGCTCGGCGCCGACATCGTGCGGGCGCTCGAACGCACGACCGGCCGCAAGGTGCAACTCGTGGGCATCGGCGGCAGGCACTTGCAGCAGCTGGGACTGAACCCGCTCTTCGACGGTGGCGAAATCGCGCTGATGGGTTTTAGCGCGGTGCTGCGCGACCTGCCGCGGCTGATGCGCCGTATCAGCCAGACGGCGGCGATGATCGCGGCCGAGCGGCCCGATTGCCTGGTCACCATCGACAGTCCGGACTTTTCGCTGCGCGTCGCGAAGAAGGTCCGCGCAACGGCGCCGGCCATCCCGATCGTCCACTATGTCTGCCCGAGCGTATGGGCCTGGCGGCCGGGCAGGGCGGTGGCGATGAAGCCCTATGTCGATCACATCCTGTGCATCCTGCCGTTCGAGGTGAAGGCGCTTGCCCGTCTTGGCGGGCCGCCGGGCACTTATGTCGGCCACCGGCTGACGCAGGATCCGGGCATCCTCGGCGCCGCCAAGGCGCAGAGCCAGCCGCGCGACCTCGCCGAGGGCCGCGTCAAGACGGTGCTGGTGCTGCCCGGCTCGCGCCGCGGCGAAGTTCGCCGGCTGATAGAGCCCTTCGGCAAGGCGATGTCGGCGCTGCGCCAACGCGGCCACCGCCTGCGCTTGCTGTTGCCGACGGTGCCGCATGTCGCCGAACTGGTGAAGGCCTCGGTCGCGAGCTGGGACGACAAGCCGGAAATCATCACCGAGCCGGAGCGCAAATGGCAAGCCTTCGGCAAGGCCGATGCGGCGTTGATCGCGTCTGGAACGGTTTCGCTGGAACTGGCGCTCGCAGGCGTTCCGATGGTTTCCTGCTACAAGCTCGACCCGATCGCGCGCCAGATTCTGCAGCATATGGTGACGACGTGGTCGGCACTGCTGCCCAATTTGATATCCGACCGCGCGCTGGTGCCGGAATTCTACGATCAGTATGTCCGGCCGGAAAACCTGGCCCGGCAGCTGGAAGCCCTGTTTGCCGACACCGGCATGCGCGCCTGGCAAATGGCGGGCTTTGCCGAGATCGCCCGGCGCATGACGACCGAGCGGCCCTCGGGCGAGATCGCCGCCGAAGTGGTGATGGGGTGTATCAGGAAGGCAGTAGGCAGTAGGCAGTAGGCAGTAGGCAGTAGCCTACTGCCTACTCACTATTCCCTATCTCTTAGCAATCGGCACGTAATCGCGTTCCGTGGCGCCGGTGTAGAGCTGGCGCGGGCGGCCGATCTTCTGGTGCGGATCCTCGATCATTTCCTTCCACTGCGCGATCCAGCCGACGGTGCGGGCAACGGCGAACAGCACGGTGAACATGGTGGTGGGGAAGCCCAACGCCTTTAGCGTGATGCCGGAGTAGAAGTCGACATTCGGGTAGAGCTTCTTTTCGATGAAGTAGGCGTCGGTCAGCGCGATCTTCTCCAGCTCCATGGCGATGTCGAGCAACGGATCGTCCTTGATGCCGAGTTCGCCCAGCACCTCATGCGCCGTCTTCTGCATGATCTTGGCGCGCGGATCGTAGTTCTTGTAGACGCGGTGGCCAAAGCCCATCAGCCGGAACGGATCGTTCTTGTCCTTGGCGCGGGCGATGAATTCCGGGATGTGGTCGACATGGCCGATCTCGCCCAGCATGTTGAGCGCTGCCTCGTTGGCCCCGCCATGCGCCGGACCCCACAGGCAGGCAATGCCGGCGGCGATGCAGGCGAACGGGTTGGCGCCCGAGGAGCCGGCAAGGCGGACGGTCGAGGTCGAGGCGTTCTGCTCATGGTCGGCGTGCAGGATGAAGATGCGCTCCATGGCGCGCGCCAGCACCGGATTGATCTTGTATTCCTCGCACGGCACGGCAAAGCACATGTGCAGGAAGTTGGCGGCGAAGTTCAGCTCGTTCTTCGGGTAAATGAATGGCTGGCCGATGTGGTATTTGTAGGCCATCGCCGCGATCGTCGGCATCTTGGCGATCAGGCGCATCGAAGCGACCATGCGCTGGTAGGGATCCGAGATGTCGGTGGAGTCGTGATAGAAGGCCGATAGAGCGCCGACCACGCCGCACATGACGGCCATCGGATGCGCGTCGCGGCGGAAGCCGGTGAAGAAGCGCGACATCTGCTCGTGCACCATCGTGTGGCGCGTCACGCGATAGTCGAAATCCTCCTTCTGCGCCTTGGTCGGGAGTTCACCGTAGAGCAGGAGGTAGCAGACCTCGAGGAAGTCGCCATGTTCGGCAAGCTGGTCGATCGGATAGCCGCGATGCAGCAGGATGCCGGCATCGCCGTCGATGAAGGTGATTGCCGACTCGCAGCTTGCCGTGGAGGTGAAGCCGGGGTCGTAGGTGAAGACGCCGGTCGTGCTGTAGAGCGCGCCGATATCGATTACGTCAGGTCCGGTCGACCCGCTTCGCACCTTGAATTCATGGGTCTTGCCGGCAAGTTCGAGCCTGGCGGTCGACTCATGCGCCTTGCCGCTCGGTTCCAGTTTTGTCGCAGCTTCGCTCATTGCAAACTCCTTTATGTTCCTCATGCCGGCAAGGCAATTCCTGCAAACGACACGTCGAAATCACCGGAATGCGCGAACTTGCCATCGCATTTTAGGAGGTGCGTGCCAGATTGGGCCAAGGCCTAATGTTGCACTGCGAAACACACCTTTCAATGCCAATCTTCTTGGGCCAGTTCGCTCCTAATCGATTTGATCTCCAATCCTCGCCAGGCTTTCCTGGCGACCCAACACGGCAAGCACGTCGAACACGCCGGGCGAGGTGCTGCGGCCGGTCAGCGCGGCCCGAAGCGGCTGTGCCACGGCGCCGAGCTTGTGCCCGCCGGCCTGCGCAAAGTCGCGGATCGAAGCCTCGGCCGAGGCGGCGCTCCAGTCGCCCTCGACGGCAGACAATGCGCCATGCGCGCCGCGCAGAATCGCGCGCGCATCCGCGTTGAGCAAGCCGGCCGCCTTCTCATCCAGCGGTAACGGCCGCTCGGCGAACAGAAACGCCGCTCCGTCGACCAGTTCGACCAGGGTCTTGGCCCGCTCCTTGAGACCGGGCATGGCGGCAAGCAGTTGCGCCTTGCGCCTGTCGTCGAGCTTTGCCGCGAGCGTCGGGCCGCCTTCGAGATAGGGCAAGGTGGCGACGAAGATGTTGAATAGCGCCTGGTCATCCATCTTGCGCATATGGACGCCGTTCAGCGCCTCGAGCTTGGCGAAGTCGAAGCGCGCCGCGCCCTTGTTGACGTCGCCGATGTCGAACCACGCGACCATGTCCTTGACCGACATCACCTCGTCGTCGCCATGGCTCCAGCCGAGCCTGGCCAGATAGTTGAGCAGAGCCTCGGGCAGATAACCCATGGCGCGATAGGCCTCGACGCCGAGCGCGCCGTGCCGCTTCGACAGCTTGGCGCCGTCGGCGCCGTGGATCAGCGGGATGTGCGACATCGACGGCACATCCCAGCCCATGGCGTCGTAGATCACCGTCTGGCGCGCGGCATTGGTCAGGTGATCGTCGCCGCGGATGATGTGGGTGACGCCCATGTCGTGATCGTCGACGACGACGGCATGCATGTAGGTCGGGACGCCGTCGGAACGCAAGATGATGAAATCGTCGAGATCCTTGTTCGGGAAGCGCACCTCGCCCTGCACGCGGTCGTTGACGATCGTCACGCCTTCGGTCGGCGCCTTGATGCGGATCGCACCCTTGACGCCTGCCGGCGCCTCGGAGGGGCCGCGGTCGCGCCACTGGCCGTTGTAGCGCGGCGGCAGACCCTTGGCCCGGGCCGCCTCGCGCATCGCCTCGAGCTCGGCCGGCGTCTCGTAGGCGTAATAGGCCTTGCCCATGCGCACCAGCTCCTCGGCCACCTCGCGATGACGCGGCGCGCGCTCGAACTGCGAGACGGCCTCGCCGTCCCAGGAGAGGCCAAGCCAAGTCAGCCCGTCGAGAATGGCGGCGGTGGCAGCTTCGGTGGAGCGCTCGCGATCGGTATCCTCGATGCGCAGCAGCATCGTGCCGCCGGTGTGCCTGGCATAGAGCCAGTTGAACAGCGCCGTACGCGCCCCGCCAATATGCAGGTAGCCTGTGGGCGAGGGGGCAAAACGGGTGACGACCTTGTCGGACATGGAACTCTCGAGGAAGCACTGAAAAAATGCATGTTTCGCGCGGACTTCCACGCGACCGGCGTTCATGTAGCATAGGCGGTCTGGGGCGCAAGGGGCAGACCCGATGGCTGGACGTGGCCGGGGCGCGGAGGAGGGCGGGGGAACGACAGCTGGCGTCAGCGAACGCCTGATGTTTGCCCATGCCACGCCCGAAGAGACCGCGCCGGTTTCGTTCCCGGAGCCGCGGGCATCTACCGAGCTTATGCCGCTCGCTGACGGCGCAATACGGCCGGTCTCGCCAACGGCGAGCGTCGGCCGAATCCGCAGACAGCTTGGCCGCGCCTCGCTTCCCGCACTGCGCCGAAGCATCGGCACCGCTGCCGCCACCGAGCTCGACCGCGGCATCGGCTTCCTGCTGGTGCCGGTGTTTCTGGCCGCCGGCGTCATCTATTACTTCTCGCTGAGCGCTGAGCCGGATCTCTACAGGCCGCTTGCGGCAGTGGCCCTGATGGCGGTCTGCGCGGCGGTCTCACATTCCCGGCACAGAACGCACCTTGTCTTCATGGCGGCGTTTTTCTGCGCCTTGGGCTTTCTCGCGGCCAAGGTCGAGACCTGGCGGATGGCAATCCCGATGCTGGGTTCGGAAATCCAGACACGGCTGACGGGCCGCCTCGTCACCGCCGAGGCGATGGCCAATGGCCGGGTCCGGCTGACCATCGACTTGATTTCCACGGAGCATCCGAAGCTGCACTACGCGCCGGATCGCGTCAGGCTTTCGGCGCGCAGGATCCCGCCCGACATGACAGCCGGGTCGATGCTGACCGGCTATGCCAAGCTGTTGCCGCCGACCGGCCCGGTTCGGCCGGACAGCTACGACTTTTCATTCGACAGCTATTTTGCCGGGATTGGCGGCAGCGGCTTTTTCCTGGGTGATCCAAAGCTGATTGCGCCAGCGGAAGCGCCCTTTGGCGCGCGCGTCGCATCGGCAGTGGAAAACGCGCGCGAAGGGATCGCCGATCACATCAGGAGCGCCATCGGCGGATCCGAAGGCGAGATCGCAGCCGCACTGATCGTCGGCGTCCGCGCCGGCATTCCGGAAGCCATCAACGAGTCGATGCGACGGACCGGCATCTACCACATCATCTCGATCTCCGGGCTGCATATGGCGCTGGTCGCCGGCACGATCATGGTCCTTTTGCGCGGCGCCTTCGCGCTGTTTCCGGATTTCTCGTCGCGCCGGCCAGTGAAGAAATATGCCGCTGCAATCGCGCTGTTCTCGATCGCCGCCTACCTCGTGATCTCCGGCATCGTGGTGGCGGCCGAGCGGAGTTTCATCATGCTGGCCGTGATGCTCGCCGCCGTGCTCTTCGACCGCGCGGCGCTCACCATGCGCAACCTGGCGATCTCGGCCATCGCCGTCATCCTTGTCTCGCCGCATGAAGTGGTCGGCCCGAGCTTCCAGATGTCCTTCGCCGCCACCGCCGCGCTGGTCGGCGCCTATGCCGGTTTTGCCGACTATCGCGCCGGCAAAACGACCGCGCCGCCGGCAAAGCGTTCGTTTCTCGGCTTCGTGTCGCGAAAAGTGGCGGTTGGAGTGGGCGGCGCCGCTATAACGTCGCTCATCGCGGGCAGCGCGACATTGTTGTTTGCGATCTGGCACTTCCAGCGCGTGTCGCCGCTCAGCCTGCTGGCCAATCTGGCGGTCATGCCGATCGTTTCGTTGATCGTCATGCCGTTTGCTGTGTTGAGCGCGCTGGCCATGCCCTTCGGCTTCGACGGCCCATTCCTTTATGTGATGGGCCAGGGCCTGACGGCGATGATCGCCATCTCGGCGTGGATCTCCGAGCGCTCACCGGTCGATGCCGTCGGGCTGATCTCGATCCAGTCGGTGCTGCTGGCCACGGTCGCGCTGGTCATCGCGACGATGGCCACCACCTGGCTGAGGCTTGCCGCCATACCCTTCGCGCTCGCCGCGCTGCTGGCCATTCCCCATGCCCGCGCCCCGGATGTGCTTGTCTCGGAGGACGCGCATCTGGTGGCGATGCCGATCGGCGGCGGCGAGCTTGCCATCAACCGCACGCGCTCCAACGAGTTCACCACCGACAACTGGAAACGGGCGCTGAAAGCCGAGGAAATCGTACCGCCGGAGACGTTCGCCAAAGACGCCATGGACATCGCCGATCCCGTCCACCTGCCGCCCGGCTCGCCGTTCTATTGCACCGGCGACCTCTGCATCGGCCGGCATCCTTCCGGCGCCATCGTCGCGCTCGCCGAGAATCGCGCCAGCGCCCGGCCTGCTTGCGGTTTCGCCGACCTCATCGTCATCGACGACGCCACGGCCTACAACCCATGCCGCGATCCGCGCGTGCTTGTCGTCACCAAGCGGCAGCTGGCACGCGACGGCAGCGCCGCCATCTTCTTCGATCCGCAATCGGCAACCGCGCGGCCAACTGTTCGCTACGCGGTCGAAGAACCGTACCGGCCCTGGCACGAGCAGCGGAAATACGCGCGTGAGGCGAGGGGGCTGCCGCCCTATCAACGACCGGAAAAGCCGGCGGTCGCGCCGCAGCCTACAGAATAGATGGCACGCAGTTCCGGCGAAGACCGCCGCGCGGTTCTGCTCAGTAACGGCGGATGAGTCCGACGAGCTTACCCTGAACCTTGACCCGGTCCGGTCCGAAGATACGGGTCTCGTACGCCGGGTTGGCGGCCTCGAGCGCGATCGAGGCACCCTTGCGACGAAACCGCTTCAGGGTCGCTTCCTCGTCGTCGACCAGCGCCACCACGATCTCGCCCGGACTTGCCGTATTGGCGTTGCGGATTATGACGGTATCGCCGTCGAAGATACCGGCCTCGATCATCGAGTCGCCCTTGACCTCCAGCGCATAATGCTCGCCGCCCATGATCATGTCCGGCGGCACCGAGATCGAATGCGTCTGGTGCTGGATGGCGTCTATCGGCACGCCGGCGGCGATGCGACCCATCACGGGAATGGATACGGCCGAAACAGCGTCGTCGTCATTGCTGGGTGTCGGCGTGCGCGAGGGCGTGGCCGGCTTGACCTGGCGGCCGAGATTGCCCTGGCCGCCCTGGATGACGCTCGGCGAAAACTTTCTCGCTGCATTCAGGCCGGGCGCGATCGAGTCGGGCAGCCGCAGCACTTCAAGCGCGCGCGCACGGTTCGGCAGCCGGCGAATGAAGCCGCGTTCTTCCAGCGCCGTGATCAGCCGATGGATGCCCGATTTGGAGGCCAGGTCGAGCGCTTCCTTCATCTCGTCGAAAGACGGCGGAATCCCGCTCTCCTTGAGGCGTTCATGGATGAACATCAGCAGTTCATGTTGTTTGCGCGTCAGCATGGCGGCCCCTTGGTTCTGAAACCAGAATCAGAAAAACAAACCCAGAACAAACACTATCTGTTCCAGTTGTGTTCCGCAACCGTTTAAAGTTTAGTGAATTTGTTGAGATTTCGGAAACAATGTTGCATCCAAGCGATACTCGGCCGAGCCAGGTCGGCGGTGTCATTGATTCCGCTCGATTTTGCAGCCCTCCTCAAGCTGCAGCGCGGTCCACCACCGCCACAAAGGCGGGGGCGGGATCGCTTCGGCTTTGCGCGAATGTGCTTCACCGTGAACGAAACGGACCCAAAATGCCAACTTCGGCAATGATTCCGATCCATGGTCTTCGCCGTCTATGGACCAGCTAACATGGCGCAGAAGGTTCTTGCCGTGGCATGGACGGTGGTGAGACAACCGCCCTTGGCCAACCGCGTGAGGCGCCATGCCGAAATGGAGGCGGCAGCATGATGGGGGGAATTCCTGATCTCGCCGAGATCGAGGCGATGGATGCCGCGGATCCGCTGCGCGCCCTGCGCGATCGCTTCGTCCTGCCGGAGGGGGTGATCTACCTCGATGGGAATTCGTTGGGAGCGGCCTCGCACGCCGCATTCGACGAGTTGCGCAAGGCAGCCGCCGAGGAGTGGGCGCATGACCTCATTCGTGCCTGGAACAAGGATGGATGGTTCGACATGCCGGTCGAGCTGGGCGACCGGCTCGGGCGCCTGATCGGCGCGGCGCCGGGCCAGACCGTGGTCTGCGACACCACGTCGATCAACATCTACAAAGTGCTGCACGCGGCGATGGCGATGCGGCCGGACCGAACCGTGATCGTTGCCGAGGGCGACAGTTTTCCGACCGATATCTATATGGCCGAAGGGGTGGCCTCGACCGGAAAGAACGCTGTCCTGCGCCTGGCTGGCGTGGACGCGCCGACCATCGAGGAACTGATCGACGAACGCGTCGCGGTGGTGTTGGTCAACCACGTCAATTACAAGTCCGGCGAGTTGCGCGACATGGCGGCGCTTACGCGCATGGCGCATGACGCCGGTGCGCTGATCGTATGGGATCTCTGCCACAGCGCGGGCGCCATGCCGGTAGAACTTGACAGGGCAAGCGCCGATTTCGCCGTCGGCTGCACCTATAAATATCTCAATGGCGGGCCGGGTTCTCCTGCTTTCATCTATGCGGCCGAGCGGCATCTTGCCGATGTGCGGCAGCCGCTCAGCGGGTGGTGGAGCCATGCACGGCCGTTCGCCTTCGAGCAAGCCTATGCGCCAGGCACCGGCATCCGCCGATTTCTGTGCGGCACGCAGCCGGTCTTGTCGATGCGGACGCTGAAAGGCGCGCTCGACATCTGGAACGGCGTTGACCTGGCGACGGTGCGGAGGAAGAGCATTGCGCTGGCCGATCTGTTCATCGAACTCGTCGAAGCACGGTGCGGCGGTTACGATCTTACGCTGGAAAGCACCCGCGACGGCGCCAAACGCGGCAGCCAGATTTCCTTCATTCACCTGCATGGCTACCAGATCATGCGGGCCCTGATCGAACGCGGCGTGATCGGTGATTTTCGGGCGCCGTCGACCATGCGCTTCGGTTTTACCCCGCTCTATGTCGGCTACAGGGATGTCTGGAAGGCCGTCGAAGTGCTCGAAGACATCTTGCGGACCGGCGTCTGGCGAGAAGCCCGCTTCGCGGTCAAGACAACCGTTACCTGACCGCGGCGATGCCAATCAAAACCACTCGACATTGAGCTGATCGTGGAGGGGCCGTTGCTCAGACACCGTATTGCCGACTGGGACAACGCCTATGCCAACGGCGCGAACATCGCCGGCGGCGACCGCTGGCCCGCGGCTTGGGATCAACCGGCGCGGGCCTTTCGGGAAAAGCTGCTGGCGCAAGGCAGGGCGCGGTTCGATATCGTGTACGGCGAAGCGCCACGCAACCGGTTCGATCTGTTTCTCCCACCTGCTGCGCCAAAGGGGCTCGTCGTGTTCATCCATGGCGGTTACTGGATGGAATCAGACAAGACCTCCTGGTCGCATCTGGCTGGAGGTGCGGTCGGCCACGGTTTTGCCGTCGCCATGCCTTCTTACACGCTTTGCCCGCAAACCAGGATCAGCGGCATCGTCAACGAGGTTGCGGCAGCGATCGAGAAGGCGGCGGCGATGATCGATGGTCCGCTGGTGCTGACCGGGCACTCGGCCGGCGGACATCTCGTCAGCCGGATGGTGACCGCGGCCTCGCCGCTGTCGTCCGATGTGACGCCGCGCATACGCCAGGTCGTTTCGATTTCAGGCCTGCACGACCTTCGGCCGCTGATGTTCACCGCACTGAACGAGACCCTGAACATCGACGAGAAGGAAGCGTTGAGCGAAAGCCCGGCTTTGCTGCGGCCTCGGCAGGGAGCCCGCGTCACCTGTTGGGTCGGCGGCGGCGAGCGTTCGGAATTCCTGCGCCAGAGCGCGTTGCTTGCCAACATCTGGACCGGGCTCGGCGCCGCCACCGGTTCAGTGGTCGAGCCGGACCGGCATCATTTCAACGTTGTCGATGGGCTCGGAGATCCGGATCATCCCCTCACTCGCGCACTGATCGCCGAATAGAGCAATTCGGCGGTGTGAACGGTTTCGGTCGAGAATTGCGTTTAAAACGGCGGGATAGACCGGCTCAGCGCAGCATCAGCACGCTGCACTCGGCGCCGACCTGCGCGGCGGGCGCGAAGGGCTGGCGCACGATCAGGCCGTTGGCGTCGGCAAGCATGCGCAGCATCGAGGAATCCTGGATGCCGAAAGGCGTCGCGACCAGGGTGCCGGAGTCCTCGCGCACGACGGCGCGCACGTAGTCCTGCCTGAGATCGTTGGCCTGCATCGCGGCGCCCAGCCGGGCCGTTCGCACGTCCTGCCGGTGATCGCGGCCGCCGAGCCTGGCAAGCAGCGGCTTCAGGAAGAGTTGCGAGCAGACGATGCTTGCCACCGGATTGCCGGGCAGGCCGATGCAACGGACATTGCCAAGCCGGCCAAACATCAGCGGTTTGCCGGGGCGCATGGCGATCTTCCAGAAGTCGAGCTGCATGCCTTCGCCGGTCAGCACGTCATGGATGAGGTCGTGGTCGCCGACCGAGGCGCCGCCGAGCGTGACGATGACATCGGCGTTCGCCTCGACCGCTTTCCTGACCAGCGCGGCGATCGCCTCCTGGCGGTCGGCGGCGATGCCGAGATCGAGCGCGCGCGCGCCGACCGACTGGGCGGCGGCGACGACGCCATAGGCGTTGGACGAAATGATCTGGTCGGGGCCGAGCGCGCTGCCCGGCGGCAGCAATTCGTCGCCGGTGGCGATGATCGCAACCAGCGGCCGCCGCACGACATTCAAGGCAGGATGGTTGGCCGAGGCCGCCAGCGAAAGGGCCGCCGCGTCGAGCGCGCGGCCTTTTTCGAGCAGCACGTCGCCCTGGCCGAAGTCGAGCCCGCGGCGACGGACATTGCGTCCTTCGGCGGTCGGCTCCGTCACTTCGATCCGGCGGTTGCCAAGGTCGCGGACGTTTTCCTGGATGACGATGGTGTCGGCGCCTTCAGGCAGCGGCGCGCCGGTAAAGATGCGCACGGCCTGGCCTTTGCCGACGGTTCCGGAGAAACCGCGCCCGGCGGGCGCCATGCCTATGACCTCAAGTTTAGCCGGCGCTGAAGCGACATCGGCGGATCTTGCGGCATAGCCGTCCATGGCCGAGGCGTTGAATGGCGGCTGCGTGCGTAGCGCCACGACCGGCTCCGCCAGGACCCGCCCAGCCGCTTCGGCGAGCGGAATGCTTTCGCCAGGCAATGGCGCGGCGCCGTCGAGCAGGCGTTCGAGCGCTTCGGCGACCGGAACCAAGGCCATCAGGCATCCACCTTGTAGTCGCCGGACTTGCCGCCTGTCTTCTCGACGAGCCGGATGCCGGAAACCACCATGCCGCGGTCCGCCGCCTTGGCCATGTCGTAGATGGTGAGGCAGGCGACCGACGCCGCGGTCAGCGCCTCCATCTCCACGCCGGTCTTGCCTGTGACGCGGGCAAGCGCGGTGACCCTGAGGCCAGGCAGCGTGCGGTCCGGCTCGATCTCGACGGCAACTTTTGTCAGAAGCAGCGGATGGCAGAGCGGGATCAGCTCATGCGTCTTCTTCGCGGCCATGATACCGGCGATGCGGGCTGTGCCCAGCACATCGCCCTTCTTGGCATCGCCGGCGAGAATCATCTCCAGCGTTTCCGGCCGCATCGAGACAAAACCTTCGGCGATCGCCGTGCGGGTCGTCTCGGCCTTGTCGCCGACATCGACCATATTGGCTTCGCCCTTGGCGCCAAGATGGGTGAGGGCCATCTCAGATGGCCTCGGCCGCTGCCTTGCCTGTCAGCAGAAGCTCGGTCGCCGCGGCCACGTTCGCCTGCCGCATCAGGCTCTCGCCGACCAGGAAGGTGCTGATGCCGGTCTTCTGCATCCTGAGGCAGTCGTCGTGGGTGAAGATGCCGCTCTCGCTGACCAGCAGGTAGCCGCCCGGCACCATTCGCGCCAGCCGCTCGGAAGTCTCAAGGCTGGTCTCGAAGGTCCGCAGATCACGGTTGTTGATACCGATCAGTCGCGACGACAATTCTAGCGCGCGCTCCGTTTCGGCCTCGTCATGCACCTCGATCAGCGCGTCCATCCCGAGTTCGAAGGCGATAGCTTCCAATTCGCTCGCCAGAGCATCGTCCACGCTTGCCATGATGATCAGGATGGCGTCTGCGCCCCAGGCTCGTGCTTCGTAGACCTGGTAAGGGTCGAATAGGAAATCCTTACGCAATGCCGGCAGCGACACCGCCTTGCGCGCTTTGGTGAGAAATTCGGGCGCGCCCTGGAAGGATGGCGCGTCGGTCAGCACCGAAAGGCAGGCCGCGCCACCTTTCTGATAGGCCTGCGCCAATGTCGGCGGGTCGAAATCGGCGCGGATCAGGCCCTTGGAGGGGCTGGCCTTCTTGATTTCGGCAATCAACGCGAAGCCGCCGCCCCGCCGCTTGGCCTCGAGCGCCGCAAGGAAGCCGCGCGGCGGTTCGGCGTCCCTGGCCTTCGCCTTGACCTCGGCGAGCGGCATGGCGAGCTTGGCTGCCGCGATCTCGTCGCGCTTGTAGGCTTCGATCTTGCGCAGGATGTCCGACAAGGCCCTATCCGTTCGAAATCTCGACGAGCTTGTCCAGCACGCCAAGCGCGCGGCCGCTGTCGATCGCTTGCGCCGCCGCCGCGATGCCGTCGGCAAGCGTCGTTGCCTTGCCGGCCACGACCAGCCCGGCGCCGGCATTCATCAGCACCGTGTCGCGGTAGGCGCCGGCTGCGCCGCCCAGCATATCGCGCAGTTCCTTGGCGTTGTAGGCGGCGTCGCCGCCGCGCAGCTCTTCCTTGGTGTGCCGCTTCAGTCCGACAGCTTCCGGCGTCAGGGTGAAGCTGCGGATCTCGCCGCCGGCGAGCTCCGCCACCTGGGTTTCGCCCGTCGTGGTGATCTCGTCATAGCCGTCGCCATGGACGACCCAGGCGTGGTCGGCGCCCAGCGCCTTCAACGTCTCGGCCACCGGCATGATCCACTCCGGCAGGAAGACGCCGACCATCTGGCGGCTGACGCCGGCGGGATTCGACAAAGGCCCGAGCAGGTTGAAGATGGTGCGCGTGCCGAGCTCGACGCGGGTCGGCCCGACATGCTTCATCGCCGGATGATGCGCCGGCGCGAACATGAAGCCAACGCCGGTCTCATGGATGCAGCGGCCGATTATCTCCGGCGGGATGTCTATTCTGACGCCCAGCGCCGTCAGCACGTCGGCGGAGCCGGTCAGCGAGGACAGGCCGCGATTGCCATGCTTGGCGACCGGCACCCCGGCGGCGGCAATGACGAAGGCCGAAGCGGTCGAGATGTTGACCGAATGCGAATTGTCGCCGCCGGTGCCGACGATGTCGATGGCGCCTTGCGGCGCCTCGACGCGCAGCATCTTGGCGCGCATCGTGGCGACCGCGCCGGAAATTTCGCCTACCGTCTCGCCGCGCACGCGCAGCGCCATCAGGAAGCCGCCGATCTGGCCCGGCGTTGCGTCGCCCGACATGATGATGTCGAACGCCTCGCGCGCTTCCTCGAAGGAAAGCGCGGTGCCTGTGGCGACCTTGGCTATGTGTGTCTTCAGAGCGCTCATCGTGTCTGTGCTTGCGAAACGGCGTTCGGATCGATGCGAACGTCATATTGCGACTGCAACTGCGCCACCAACTGGTCGAGCAGATCATCGGACATGCCGGCGCCGAAGGACTTCTGCGCGTCGTCCGGCACCGCGCTGCCATCGGCGCCTGCCGGCTCGAAGACCTCGGCGACCTTGAACAGGATCTGGCCGTCGCCGGTGGGCGAGGGGATCAAACCGGTGCCGCCTTCGCCGACGCCGAACATGGCGGCGGCACCTTCCTTGCCGAAATCGGCATCGTCGGCTTCGCGCTTCAGGCCGCGCTTGGTCTGTTTGTCGAGTTTGAGCTCGCCGGCGATGACGTCGAGCGTGGTGCCTGCCTTGAGGCGTTTTTTCAGCTCCTGAGCCTTAGCGTCGAGCCGCTTGTCGGTCTCGGCCTCCGTCCAGTCGGCCGCGACCTTCTTGCGGACTTCATCCAGCGTGCGGTCGCGCGCCGGCGTGATCGACTGCACTTCGTAGAAGACGAAACCGTTGTCGGCAGTCGTCAGGCCCTCGTTCTCGGTGTTGGGCTCGGCCGCGAACACCGATTTGATCAGCTCGGCCGATTCCGGCAGGTCGTTGACGATCGTGCCGTCCGGACGCTGGCCGGTACGGTCGATGGCGTCGATGGTGAGGACCTTGAGCTTCAGTTTGTCGGCGGCCTGGGCAAGCGAGGCGCCCGAGGCGCGGGTGTCCTCGTAGCTGTCATGCACGTCGAGCAGGATGCGGTTCGCTTCGCCGAGCGCCAGGTCTTTGCGGATCTGGTCGGACACTTCCGAGAGCGGCTTCACCACCTGCGGCTTGATCTCGGTCACGCGCAAGAGCACGGGACCGAAGGCGCCCTGGACGACGTGGCTCACCTCGTTGGCATTGAGCGAGAAGGCGGCATCGGCGACCGCCTTGTCGGCGATCTTGTCCTTGGCCAGCGTGCCGAGCAGCGTGTCGGCCTGCGTCTTGCCTTCGGCGGTGACGAGTTTGTCGAAGGTAGCGCCAGCCTTCAGCGAATCCAAAGCGGCCTTGGCCGCATCTGGCGTCTTGAACACCAACTGCTCGATGGTGCGCATCTCGGGCGTCGTGTAGCGCGCGATATTCTTGTTGTAGTCCTCGCTAACCTGCTGGTCGGTCACCGCGGACGGATCGGCTATGTCCTGCGGCTCCAACCTGACATAGGAGAATTTGCGATATTCCGGCGCGGCGTAGTTCTTCTTGTTGGCGTCGAAATAGGCATTGAGGGCGCTGTCCGACGGCGCCTCGATCGGCTGCACGAGCGTCTTCGGCAGCACGAGATAGTCGATCGTGCGATCCTCGCCGCGATAGAGAGAGACCGCCTTCAGGAAGGTCTGCGGAACCTTGAGGCCGTCGGAGATCGCCTCGACGATCTGCTGGCGCACGGCCACCTGCGAGCGGTTCCTGAGGTAGTCCTCAGGCCGCATGCCAAGCTCGCGCAGCAGATACTCGAAGGTACGGCGATCGAACTGGCCGCCGGGGCCTTTGAAAGCCGGATCCTCGCGCGTCAGTTCGGCAAGCCGATCCTTGGAGAGGCCGAGCCCCAGCTTGCGCGCCTGTTCGTCGAGCACGGCGCCCGAAACGAGCTGCGCCAGCACCTGGTTGTCGACACCGAGCAGCTTGGCCTGGTCGTGGGTGATGCGCTGGCCATATTGCTGCGACAGTAGGCTGAGCTGGCGGTCGTAAGCGAGGCGGTACTCGTTGATCGAGACCTCCGTGCCACCGGCCGTGATGACCGCGTGATGACCGCCCAGCACACCGCCCACCATGCGGGTGGTGATGCCCCAGGCGGCGAAACTGATCACCAGCAAGGACAGCAACGCCTTCGCGACCCAGGTGCCCGCCGCGCTTCTCAATATACCAAGCATGCATACTTCCGATTTTTGCGCATTTTCGCATGCGCCGAGTCTGAAACAAGCGCAATAGCGCCCTTCCAGTCCACTGTCGATTGCTTTGTGACCTGATTTTGGTAGTGAGGGCGCTGCTTAATGTCGCTCGGAGAACGCGCCCCATGACCCCTGGAATCCGCCCGCTTGTCGCCGGCAACTGGAAAATGAACGGCACCAGCGCCTCGCTCAACGAGCTGCGGTCGATCGGCAACGGGTTCATGAGCGGGCTCGACGCGGAGACGGAAGCGCTCGTGTGCGTGCCGGCGACGTTGCTCCAGCGCGCCGCCGAGATCCTGTCGCGGACGCCGGTGCGGGCCGGTGGAGAGGATTGCCATCCCAAGGAGAGCGGCGCCTTCACGGGCGAGATTTCGGCCGAGATGCTCAAGGATGCCGGCGCGAGCCACGTCATCGTCGGACATTCCGAGCGCCGCGAACTGTTCGGCGACGACGATGCAATGGTCCATGCCAAGGCATCGGCGGCCTGGCGGGCGGGACTGGTGGCCATCATCTGCGTCGGCGAGACGCGCGCCGAGCGAGAGGCGGGCGCCACGCTCGATGTCCTATCGCGCCAGCTTGACGGTTCCGTGCCGGCGAGCGCCACCCCCGCCAACACCATCATCGCCTACGAGCCGGTCTGGGCCATCGGCACCGGCCTGACGCCGACCGCCGCCGACGTCGCCGACGCGCACGCGCATATCCGGGGCAAGCTGACGGCGTTGCTCGGCGATGCCGCGGCCAGGATGCGCATTCTTTATGGCGGCTCGGTCAAGCCTTCCAACGCGGTGGAACTGCTCGGCGTCGAGAATGTCGATGGCGCACTGGTCGGCGGCGCCAGCCTGAAGGCGGCCGACTTTCTGGCTATCGCGGAAGCATACATGAACATGGCTTAGGCTCATGCAGCATAAATCGTTGTAATGGCCGCATTGCTTCCCATATTCCCGGCCACGGGCTTGGAAATGCCGCCAAAGCATTGTAAGGAGCCGCCTCCAAATCATCGGTCGTATGCGCGGTCGCGCAAGGCCTCGCCAGGATAAATTATGGAAACCGTACTGATCGTCGTCCACCTCATGGTCGTGCTTGCCCTTGTCGGCGTGGTGCTGCTGCAGCGCTCCGAAGGCGGCGGCCTGGGCATCGGCGGCGGTTCCGGTTTCATGACCGCGCGGGGCGCCGCCAACGCGTTGACCCGCGCCACCGCGATCCTGGCGGCGGCCTTCTTCGTGACGTCGCTGGCGCTGTCGATCATCGCCCGCTACGGCGAAAAGCCGATCGACATCCTCGACCGTCCAGCAACGTCGAGCCAGGGTAACGGCGTGCTCAACCAACTGCCGGGTTCCAATGGACCGGTGGGCAGCTCGCAACCCGCGGCCCCGGCCGGCGGCTCTGCTCCCGCGGCTCCGGCTGGCGGTGCGACGACCACCACGCCGCTTGCCAATGGCACCACCGCGCCTGCTCCGGCCACAACGCCTGCTCCGGCGCCCGCGAATCCGACCACCGCGCCGGCGGCCAACGGCGTCACCTTGCCGGTCACCCCTCAGGTTCCGAACCGGTAGCCGGACAAGCTCCGGGCCGCGATCTGTTGTTCTTTGAACACAGTCGCGGCAAATGCGCGCCCGATCACGAAGATTCAACCGGGCGTGGCGCCTGCCTCAGCTTGAGGCGATGACGGCTAATCGATTATAGATTGCGCGCGGCACTTTTCGGCGTCCTTGGGGGGCGCCGGGCGACGCCGTGGGCAACTTGCATTTGAACGATCGGATCTTCGCCATGCAGCTTCGCAGCTTCATCATTTTGGGAGTCTGTGCCATCCTCGGCATGGGTTCCGCGGCCATCGCCGGACCGGCAAACATGGTCTCGTCACCGTCGGTAGAGAAGACCGACGCAATTCCTGTCGCCGCCAAGAGCGACGCATCGCAGTTGAAGCTTCTCAAGAAGAAGAAAAATCCGACCTCTGACGATCTCGCGCAGATCGGCAAGCTCGAAGCCAAGATCGCCGCCGACAAGCAGGCGGCAAAGGATAAGGCGCTCGAGGCTCGCAAGATGGCAATGCGCGAGGCCGCCAAGGCCAAGGCTGACGCGGCGCGCCAAGAATGGCTCGCCAAGAAGGGTACGGCCGCGCCGGCTGAAGTCGCCGACGCCAAGCCTGCCAAGAAGACCACCAAGGTCATCGCGCCGCTGGAGCCGGTCGGGCCGATCATCCCGGTCAAGGCCGAGGAGCCTGTCCCGGCTGAGGTCATGAACATCGCCGCCACTGGCAACAACGGTGAACTGCGCAGTGAGCAGCCCGGCCAGAAACAGGCGAGCAGCGGCGGTCTGTTCGACGGCCTCTTCGGCGGCAGCGCCCAGACGTCTTCGATCAACTATCTGCCCGAGACCCGCGCGCTCGATTCGGCGCTGGCCAAGAAGGACGCCAAGCGACCCTTCAAGGTGAAGCCGGAATTCGTGCCGCAGGACGTCGCGTTCTCGGGCTATGAGCCGGGCACGATCGTCATCGATACCACTGCTCGTCGCCTTTACCTCGTCGAGAGCTTTTCGACGGCGCGGCGCTATGCCATCGCGGTCGGTCGCGAAGGGCTGCAGTTCAAGGGCACCGTGGCTGTCGGCGACAAGCAGGAATGGCCGCGCTGGATCCCAACGCTCGACATGCAGAAGCGCGAGCCGAAGCATTACGGCCAGTACAAGGACGGCATGAACGGCGGCGGCCAGAACCCACTCGGCGCGCGCGCCATCTACCTCTATGACGGCAAGAAGGACACGCATCTGCGCATCCATGGCACGATCGCGCCGCAGTCGATCGGAACCAGCGCCTCGAACGGCTGCTTCCGCATGATCAACGAGCACGTCATGGACCTCTACAGCCGCGTCAGGATCGGCACCAAGGTCGTCATCATCTAACGATCTCCATCAAACTGCCAAAAGGGCCGGCGACGCCGGCCCTTTTGTTTTGAATCTTTGCCTTGAAGCATGTCGTTCCCCCAAACCGTTCCATGCTTTTGGGCGACATGCTTCGGGAACGGCTCTTTGCGAGCACCCGCGCCATTAGGGAAAAAGCCTTTGCGGCGGTTTTTTCTCTGGCGGAATCAATCAGGCCGCGTTAAGCGATGACTCCCATGGCGCGATATGTATTCATCACAGGCGGCGTGGTTTCCTCACTCGGAAAAGGCATCGCCGCAGCAGCTCTTGGGGCTCTTCTGCAAGCGCGAGGCTATCGCGCGCGGATCAAAAAGCTCGATCCTTATCTCAATGTCGATCCCGGGACGATGTCGCCGTACCAGCATGGCGAAGTGTTCGTGACCGATGACGGCGCCGAGACCGACCTCGATCTCGGCCATTACGAGCGCTTCACCGGGCGCTCGGCGAACCAGCAGGACAACATCACCACCGGCCGCATCTACAAGAACATCATCGAGCGCGAGCGGCGCGGCGACTATCTCGGCGCGACTGTCCAGGTCATCCCGCACGTCACCGACGAGATCAAGCATTTCGTGCTGGACGGCAATGACGACTACGACTTCGTGCTGTGCGAAATCGGCGGCACGGTCGGCGACATCGAGGCGATGCCGTTCCTGGAAGCGATTCGCCAGCTCGGCAACGACCTGCCGCGCAACAACGCAGTCTATGTGCATCTGACGCTGATGCCCTACATCCCGACCGCCGGCGAATTGAAGACCAAGCCGACGCAGCATTCGGTCAAGGAACTGCGCGGCATCGGTATCGCGCCGGACATCCTTCTGGTGCGCGCCGACCGGCCGATCCCGAAGGAAGAGCGCCGGAAACTTTCGCTGTTCTGCAACGTGCGCGAAAGCGCCGTCATCCAGGCGCTGGACGTGCCGCATATCTACGACGTGCCTCTGGCCTATCACCAGGAAGGCCTCGATTCGGAAGTGCTGGCGGCCTTCGGCATCGACCCGGCGCCGAAGCCGCGCATGGAGCCGTGGCAAAAGCTTTCCAACCACATCCACAATCCGGAAGGCGAGGTGACGATCGCCATCGTCGGCAAGTACACCGGCCTCAAGGACGCCTATAAATCGCTGATCGAGGCGTTGTCGCATGGCGGCCTCGCCAATCGCGTCATGGTCAAGCTCGATTGGATCGAAAGCGAGATTTTCGAGAAGGAAGATCCGGCGCCGTGGCTGGAGAAGGTGCACGGCATCCTTGTTCCCGGCGGCTTCGGCGAGCGCGGTTCGGAAGGCAAGATCCTGGCGGCAAAGTTCGCGCGCGAACGCAAGGTGCCTTACTTCGGCATCTGCTTCGGCATGCAGATGGCTTGCATCGAGGCGGCCCGCTCGCTGGCGGGTGTCGATCATGCATCGTCGACCGAGTTCGGCCCGACCGACGAGCCCGTCGTCGGCCTTATGACCGAGTGGCTGAAGGGCAACATGCTTGAGAAGCGCAGGATTACAGGCGATCTCGGCGGCACGATGCGGCTTGGCGCTTATCAGGCCGAACTCGCCAAGGGCTCGAAAATAGCGGATATCTATGGCGACACGCAGATTTCCGAGCGCCATCGGCACCGCTACGAAGTCAACATCGACTACAAGCAGCGGCTCGAGGATTGCGGCCTGGTGTTTGCCGGCATGTCGCCCGACGGCGTGCTGCCGGAGACGGTCGAATATCCCGACCATCCCTGGTTCATCGGCGTGCAGTATCACCCCGAGCTGAAGAGCCGCCCGCTCGACCCGCATCCGCTGTTCGCGAGCTTCATCTCGGCTGCGGTGGATCAGTCGCGGCTGGTCTGAGCGATCGGCTGGCGAACCGTGCCATGCGGACTTACGTCGCGCTGCTCTACAGCATCATCCTCGGCGAGGGGCGGCGGGTCGTCATGTCGAACCTCAAGGCGATGGCCGAAAGGATCGGCCTGAAGAACGTCCGAACGCTGGTGGCGACGGGCAATCTGGTCTTCGAGGCGCGGACGGCCAAAATTTCCGATCTCGAGCATCGGCTGGAAAAGGCCTTCGAAGAGACGTTCGGCCGCCATGTCGACATTATCGTGCGCGGCGCGGAGGATTGGTTGAAGCTCGCGGCCGGCAATCCATTCCCGGACGATTCCGCGGACGCCGCCGACCAGGTGGCGGTGCGCGTCATGCGCAGGCCGGCGCCCGTCGAGGCCGCCGCAGCGCTCCAGGCCTACGCCGCCGAGGACGAGAAGGTGCTTTTGGTCGACGGCGATATCTGGGTGGTCTTTTCCCGTGAAAGACCGAGCTCGCGCCTGCTCGCGGCAGCAAGCCACAAGCGCATGGGCATCGGCACTTCCCGCAACTGGAACACCGTGCGGCGCTTGGCGGAGATGGTAGGCAGCAGGCAGTAGGGTAGGCAGTAGGCAGTAGGCAGTAGGCAGTAGGCAGTAGGAGAGTGTTCTCTATTGCCTAAGCCCTGCTGCCTACGGCCTCATTTTCAAGCCTTCGCCACCTTCGCACCCGCGCCGAGCGCCATGGTGCGCAGCACGTAGTAGACGGCGCCCGCGATGGCCACGCCGAAGAACCAGCCATAGACGCCCCACCAGGACGGCAGCCAGTTGGTGAAGTTGGGCAGGATCGAGGAGAAGATGGCGCCGATGCCGGCGGCGATGAAGGCGTTGACATGCCAGCCGCTCTGGAAACGGAACTCGCCGTCCTCGCGATAGAGCGCATCGACGTCGACTTCGCTTTTGCGGATCAGGTAGTAGTCGACCATCATCACGCCGAAGATCGGTCCCATCGTCGCGCCGATGACGTTGACGAAGGAAGCGGCACTGCCTTCCCATGGCGCGAAGGGATAGAGCACCAGGGCGATCAGCGCCGCGATGTAGCCGCCCTTCTTGAAGTCGATCTGGCGCGGGAAGACGTTGGAGAAGTCGAACGCCGGCGAGACGAAATTCGCCACGACGTTGATGCCCAGCGTCGCCACCGCGAAGGTCAACGCGGCGAGAGCGGCCAGGAACCAGCTGTCGAACTTGGCCGAGATCTGGTCGGGATGGAGCAGCACTTCATGGTAGACGTCATAAGCGGCGATCGTGGTGACGCCGGCCACCAGCGAGAACAGGATGAGGTTGACCGGTAGGCCCCATATGTTGCCCTTGCGCAGCGCCGCCTTGTCCGGCGCGTAGCGGGCGAAATCGCAGAAGTTGAGGTAGAGCGCCGAGAAATAGGTCACCCAGATCGCCGCCACCGCGAACAGCGCGGTCCAGGAACCGGGCTCGCCCGGAACGCCGGCGTCCTTGGTCTTGTCCAGCAGCACATCCATCGGGATGTCGCTGGTGAAGGCGAAAGTGCCCGACTTGACGCAAAGATAGATGGCCAGGATCAGCATCATGATCCACACGGCCGGGCCGGCCCAGTCCTGGAAGCGGCGAACGGTTTCCATGCCCTTCTGGATGATCAGCAGCTGCAGCGCCCAGATGATGACGAAGCAGATCACCTCCAGGGTCGAATGTCCCAGAAGGTGCGAACTCTTGTTGAACTCGTCGAACCATTGCAGGCGCGTCAGCAGCGCCACGATGGCGCCCGAAGCCGCGGCCGTCTGGGCGCCGTACCAGAAGCAGGCGACGATCGCGCGCACCAGAGCCGGAACGTTGGCGCCCCAGATGCCGAAGGAGGCGCGGGCAAGCACGGGGTAGGGCACGCCGGTCTTCACGCCGGCATAGCCGACCATATTCATCAGCGCGTAGATGATCAGCGAGCCGATGCCGATGGCGATGACGAAGTTGACGAAGCCGCCGCAGAACAGAAACAGGCTGGCCGCCAGGTAGTAGCCCCAGAGGCTGTGGACGTCCGAGGTCCAGACGTTGAAGATCGAAAACGGTCCCCAGTTCCTGACCGTTGCCGGAGCCAGATCCTCGTTGTAGAGGTCAGGCGATGCGCCTTGAATGGTCATTGCAGGTGTTCCCCTTGTTGCAAAACGCGCCCTCACGCGTTTGACCGCACAGGTTAAGCCTGACACCGGGGAACCGGCAAGCAACCCATTTGCCGGCTTTCGCCTTAAAGATATTCAATGAGAATCGCCGTATTCGACGGCTTCGGACCGAACCGAGCTGAGTCGCCAAGCGGTTTTCGCGCAGGCCGGCCGGTTCCGAATTTTTTCCGACAGCAACCAAATTTGTTTGGAACCGATCCATAAGACGTGCGTTTAATGAAGTTCGGCTGCTCTGCGGCGGACCGGGAGGATAACGATGGATCGCTTGCATTTCTTTACCCCAGTGCGAATCGCGCGTGGGCAGGGACATCCTGTGGAGGAAGTCGATAGCGTCTCCGAGGCGATGGTGTTCCTGCGGAAATGGCCAACGGGCAGACGTGGCCCAGTCTATCAATGCGCCCTGAATTGCTGCGCGGCGGCTGTGTCGGGCAAGATGTCGGCCGAGGAAGCGCGCAAAGCCTTTGTCGGCTTTGCCCGCATCACCCGGCTGCTCGACGACGACATGGCGCTGCCGCTGGGTGGCGCGTCGATGGACAATGTCTACGCCTTGAGGCGTTAGGCTAAGCCGATTTTTGGCAAATCGAGAACGCCGCGCCTGACCGGCGCGGCGTGTAGTTTATTGTTTTGCATCCTGACACGGTCGAGATGCCTTCGGCTTCGTCTGTTGCGCAGTTCCTGGGGCACCCGGTAGGAAATCGCTGCGAAATCGCTTATGTGAGCGGGTGCCTCGTTGATGGAGGCTCTCGGAACCGGACGCGATGGAAAAGAGCAGCGATTACAAAAAGGTGCGGCTCGCCATAGCACCAATGATGGACTGGACGGATCGGCACTGCCGGTTCTTCCATCGCCAGTTGACGCGCCGGGCTCTGCTTTACACCGAGATGGTTGTGGCCGATGCCGTCATCCATGGCGCTCGCGAGCGGCTGCTCGGCTTCGACGACGCTGAGCATCCGGTGGCTCTGCAGCTTGGCGGGTCGGATCCGCAAAAACTCGCCGAGGCGGCGCGGATCGGCGAGGCCTTCGGCTATGACGAGATCAACCTCAATGTCGGCTGCCCGTCGGACCGCGTCCAGTCGGGGACGTTCGGCGCCTGCCTGATGAAGACGCCGGCCCTGGTCGCCGAATGCGTCGCGGCGATGAAGGCCGCGGTGAAAATCCCCGTCACGGTCAAATGCCGCATCGGCGTCGACGACCAGGATCCCGAACCCGCTCTCGATACGCTTGCCGATGGCGTGCTCGCCGCGGGCGCCGACGCGCTCTGGGTGCATGCCCGCAAGGCCTGGCTCGAGGGGCTGAGTCCCAAGGAGAACCGTGAAATCCCGCCGCTCGACTATCCGCGCGTCTACCGGCTGAAGGCCAAAAAGCCGAACGAATTCATCGGCATCAACGGCGGTATTCAATCGCTCGCCGAGGCGTCGGCTCATCTCGGGCATGTCGACGGCGCGATGCTCGGCCGCGCGGCCTATCACACGCCCGGCATCCTTGCCGGCGTCGATGCCGCCTTCTACGGCGAGGCGCCCGCCGCCTTCGACCACGCGGCGCTGATCGACGCCATGGCCGGCTACGCGGCTCGCCATATCGAGCGGGGCGGGCGGCTCGGCCACATTACGCGCCACATGGTCGGACTGTTCCACGGCTTGCCTGGCGCGCGCCGCTTCCGGCAAATCCTGTCGACGGATGCGAACAGGCCTGGCGCCGGGGCGCAGGTGTTGAAGACCGCGTTTTCCGCAATCGATTTCGCGGCGGCGGAAGCCGAGGCGGCCTGACCTTAGGTTAAAACGCGTTGCGTTTTAAGTCATTTTCCTATGCATGTCGTGGTCCCAGAACCGCTACGCACTTCTGGGCGACATGAATTAGTCCCGCAGGATCATGCGGCCGCCGCGCACGTCGAAACCCGACAATGAGCCGATGAAGTTCATGCCGAGCAGGCTTTGATCCAGCATGCCGGGCGCGGCGACCATCACCGACATGTCCTTGCGCACGATGCCGCCGATCGCCACCTGGTCGGTCCTGACGGTCGCCGCGCGCGCCATGCCGTTGGCGGTCGAGACGTCCACGCTGTAGCTGAGCGCCGCTGGGTTGAAACCCGCGGCCTGAGCATCTTCGGACGTCAGCACCGTGCTGGTCGCGCCGGTGTCGACCACCGCCCGCACCGGCGTGCCGTTGACCAGGATGCGGGCTTCGAAATGGCCGTTGTCGGCCTTGTCGAGCGTGACGGTCGGGCGGCCATTCTCCACGCCTAAAGCCAACGGGCTGCCCGGGACAAGGCCGGCGGTGACGCGACTCGCGACGTCCTGCAGTTCGTAGCGATACTGATAGCCGGCGATCAGCACGAGGATCAGTGCGGCCCAGACACCGATATTGCGCGCCATGTCGCCCACCGGCCGGCCGGAGCGGAGCAGGCTCGCCCCGATCACCATCACCAGCACGCCGACCCAGATCAGCCGGCCGAAATCGTTGTTGGCCATGCCGAAGGTGTGGCCGGCCGAATTGTTGAGCATCAGCAGCACGACCCCGGCGCCGATCACCGCCATGACGATCCAGAACAGCCGGTTCATCGGTTTCTTCTCACAAAACGCCGCGCTCGCGCGCCATGCGGCTACGCCGGGTTTCACGACGCGGCCGCCGCTCGACCGTTTCGAGACGCGCCGGCAATTCGGACATCACCGTCCGGCGCGTTTCGGGTGTCATCGTCAGCCAGCCGGAAATCTCGTCGCGCGTGCGGCCGCAACCGAAACAGAAGCCGGTTTTCATATCGATCGAACAGACCAGGATGCAGGGGGATTCGATAGCGGACATGCTGTTCTCTTGGCTTTATTCCACATGGTGCAACCGCCGGGGCAATGCAAGCCCTTCGCAATACGCCGCAAGGCGACGCGTTCGCGGCATCGTCAGGCGGTTGTGCCGGCTGGAGAAGGGGGCTATGCCGCTTGCGATTTCCGCAACGGATCGCGACCGACATAAATGACCGCAACGCCTTTCGACGATTTCCGAAGCCTCCTGGCAGGGTTGCCGCCTGCCGATGACGCGGCGGCGGCCCGTGTCCGCGCGCTGTTTGCCAAAGCGGAAAAGCCGAAGGAATCGCTCGGCCGCATCGAGGACATCGCGGCCTGGATTGCCGCCTGGAGCGGACGCGCGCCACCGGCGATCAACCGGCCGCTGATGGCGATCTTCGCCGGCAATCACGGCGCCGTCAGGCACGGCATTTCGCCGCGTCCGGTGTCGGCGACAGCCAATGAGGTCGAACTCTGCGCCGCCGGCGGCGCCGCGATCAACCAGGTCTGCGTCGCCAACGATCTCGGCCTGAAAGTCTTCGACCTCGCCTTGGACATTCCCACGGGCGACGTCACCGAGGAAGCCGCGCTCGACGAACGCGGCTGCGCCGCGACCATGGCCTTCGGCATGGAGGCGGTGGCGGGCGGCGCCGATCTTCTGTGCCTGGGCGATCTCGGAGTCGGCAATTCGACGATCGCCGCCGCTCTTTGCGCAGCGCTGTTCGGCGGCAACGGGGCCGATTGGGTCGGGCCGGGGTCGGGCGCAGACGCTGCGATGACCACGCGCAAGGCTGAGGTCGTCGATCGGGCGCTGGCATTCCACGGTCTGGGTCTGGGCGATCCGCTTGAGGCCTTGCGCAGGGTCGGCGGGCGCGAGTTCGCCGCGATCTGCGGCGCCATTCTGGCGGCGCGCATGGAGAAGATTCCTGTCCTGCTCGACGGGTTCGCGGCGACCGCGGCGGCCGCTGCCCTTTATGCGGCCAATCCTGGCGCGCTCGATCACTGCCTGCTTGCCAGCCTGTCGCCGGAGCCCGGCCACGCCAAGGCGGCCGAACGGCTCGGACTGCGGCCGCTGCTCGATTTCGGCATCAGCCATGGCGAAGGGGTAGGGGCCGCTCTCGCCGCCGGAATCGTCAAGGCCGCGGCGTTGACCAGTTCCGGCATGGCGATGGCTGTCCGGCTTTAGAGCCACAGGGGTTGCCTCAGCGGCGCCCCCGAGCCGCAACGGTCTTGGTCGGCAAAGCCGGCAATTCTTCCATCACCCGGCTCAACGGGAAAATAGCGATCGCCTCGGTGCCCTCGCGCAGCTTGGAATGCAGCTCGAACTCGCCGCCATGCATGGCGAGCAGGCCCTGCACGATCGGCAGGCCGAGGCCGGTTCCCTGTTCGGCGCTCTTGATGGCGATGGAGCCCTGGCCGAAAGCGGAAAGCACTATCGGGATTTCCTCCTCCGGTATGCCCGGTCCGTTGTCCCTGACCGAGATGTATTGGCCGCCGCCGGCGGTCCAGCCGACGCGTACGCGCACTTCGCCGCCGGACGGAGTGAACTTGATCGAATTGGACAGGAGGTTGAGCGTGATCTGCCTGACTGCGCGCTCATCGGCGAAGAGCCGCGGCAAGGTCTCCTCGAATTCCTGGATGACGCGGATGTCCTTGTTGCGGGCGCGCAGCTCCATCATGTGGCAGCAATCCTCGACGATCGTCAGCAGCACCACCGGCTCCTCGTTGAGCTGGTAGCGGCCGGCCTCGATGCGCGACAAATCGAGGATCTCGTTGATCAGGTCGAGCAGGTGCTGTCCGGACTCGTGCACGTCATGGGCATAGTCGCGGTAGGTCGGATTGTTCATCGGCCCCAGCACTTCATTGGCCATCACTTCGGAGAAGCCAAGGATGGCGTTGAGCGGCGTTCTGAGTTCGTGGCTCATGGAGGCGAGAAACCGCGATTTCGCCAGATTGGCGTCCTCGGCGCGCCGCCTTGCCTCGTCCGACATCGATTTCGCCGTTTCCACCTCGGCGATCAGCGCGTCCTTCTCCGAGCGGAAGGACAACACCATCAACGAGGCTTGGTTGAGGTGTCGCGCGATATAGCCGAAGAAGGGGAGCGCGGCGATGAGCAAGGCCGCCATCGTGGCTTCGATCGGCGTCCAAAGGCGCATGACGGTGTAGACATAAACGGCAACGGGAATGGCGAAGGTCGCGAACAGGGCGCCGCCAAGCGAGGAGGCCATCACGGCGGTCGTCGCCATGGCGATCAGCAGCACCATGGCCTTGGCTACATGGAACTGGTCGATCTGGCAGGTGGCGCAGCCGAACCAGGCGAACCACGCCCAGCCAAGCCCGCAGAGGAAATGGCCGATCAGGAAGTCGCGACGCGTCTGCACCGGGTCGAGTTCGGCCGCCTCGGTCCGCTCCACGCGACGCGCCATGAAAGCGACGATCGTGTAGCAAAGCAGCGTCGACAGGGCCCAGATTGCGATCTGGCTGTCCAGGCCGGCCAGCCGACCGACGGCCGCTACGGCGAGCACGAGCAACGGGATCGCCGCCGCGCCGACCACCATGGCGCGCGCATGCAGTTTCAGCAGTTCACGGTCGAAGTCGAGGCTGCCCGCCTGCTGCGAAAGGCGGTCGCGCGTCTTGCGCACCGCGCGCGCCACATCGCTGTTGCGGTGCGGTTTACGGCGGTCCACAATAAATTTATCCGCTGTGTTCGAGCGTTGCAAAGGCATACAGACTTCAATTTCTGCGCGCAGCGACTGTCAGTTCGTTAAGCTACGTTCGAATGATTAAGAGACTGTTTGCCATATGAGCCGTTTCGTGCCGCGAGAACCGCGCCGACGCTACGCGGCCAGCTCGCCGCGAAGTCTCTGGCGCAAGCTGCTGGACTATGGGCTGGCCTTCCTCTTGCTCGGGTTGCTTATCCTGGTGGCGGCGCGCCTCGACCGGTTCGAGACACGCAAGGAGCAAGGCACGGCGATCGTCAATGACGGCGATTCGATCACGCTCGGGACCGAGCGCATTCGCATGCGCGGCATCGACGCTCCGGAGTATCAGCAGACCTGCCAGAAGGCCGGCGCCGACTATCCCTGCGGCAAGCTGGCGCGGCAATCGCTGGTACGGCTGATCTCCGGCAGGCCGGTTTCCTGCAGCGGCTGGCAGCGCGACCGTTACGGCCGGCTGCTCGGCGACTGCAGGGCAGGTGACACCGACCTGAACCGGAGCCAGGTGCAGGCCGGATGGGCGGTTGCCTTCGGCGACTTCGAGACCGAGGAAGCGGTGGCGAGAGCGGCCAAGGCCGGCATCTGGGCTGGCACCTTCGAGGGGCCGCGGCAGTGGCGCGACGGCCATCGCGATGCGCCGGTCGAGAGAAAGCACGGCGTGCTCGTCTCGTTCGGCGACGCGTTGCGCGAATTTGTTCGCTTCTGGTGATGGGCGAAGCCGCCTATGATCCGGTGGAGAAGCTGGAGGATGGAATGAAGTTGTTCGATGGCGGCCGCGCGCCCAACCCCCGGCGCGTGCGCGTCTTCCTTGCCGAGAAGGGGCTGACGGTCCCGCTGGTGCCCGTCGACATGGGCGCGCTGGAGCATCGCGGCGAGCAGGTGGCTCAGCGCAATCCGCTGCGGCGCCTGCCTGTGCTCGAGCTCGACGACGGCACCATCATCACGGAATCGATCGCCATTTGCCGCTATTTCGAGGAATTGCACCCCGAGCCCGCGCTGTTCGGCACGGGCGCGCTCGGCAAGGCCATGGTGGAGATGTGGCAAAGGCGCATGGAACTGAACCTGATGGCCAGCGTCGCCGCCGCGTTCCGGCACATCCATCCTGCGATGAAGGAGTGGGAAGTGCCGCAAATCCCGGAATGGGGCGAGGCCAACAAACCGAAAGCGATCGAATTCCTGCATTTCCTCGACCACGAACTGGCGGAGCGCGAATTCGCCGCCGGCGATGACTATTCGGTCGCCGACATCACCGGCATGATCGCCATCGATTTCATGAAGCCGGCCCGCATCAGGGTGCCGGAGGAGTGTACGAACGTGCTTCGCTGGTACGCGGCGCTTACAAGCCGGCCGAGCGCAGCGGCCTGAGCGACAACAATTGGATAGTCAGCCTGATAGGAGAGAAGCGCTGGAGCGCCTCACCGCCAGGGTGCGGACCTGCCGCATCTGCGTCGAGGAGCCGCGTGGGCGGCTGCTGCCGCACGAGCCGCAGCCGGTGCTGCAGCCCTCCTCCACCGCGCGGGTCCTGCTTGCCGGCCAGGCGCCGGGCACAAAAGTGCATTTGTCGGGCGTGCCGTTCACCGACGCCTCCGGAGACCGGCTGAGAAGCTGGCTCGGTGTGAGCAGCGATGAGTTCTACGACACCGAAAAATTCGCCATCGTTCCGATGGGCTTTTGTTTTCCCGGACAGGACGCCAAGGGCAGCGACTTGCCGCCGCGCCGCGAATGCGCGCCAGCCTGGCGCGCTCAATTGATGGCGCTGATGCCGCAGATCGACCTGGTTCTGACCATCGGCGGCTATGCGCAGGCCTGGCATATGGGCACGACACGCCTGCCGTCGCTGACCGAGACAGTCAGGAACTGGCGCGCCATATGGGATGGACCGACCGTCCCGAAAGTGCTGCCGCTGCCGCATCCATCCTGGCGAAACACCGGCTGGCTGAAGAAGAATCCCTGGTTTGAAATGGATTTGCTGCCCTTCCTGAGGTCGGAAATCCGCTATCGCATCGATTAGGCAGCCCGCAAGAAATCACTCGCTTTTGCCGCCGTTGGCAGAATTTCTTTCTTGTGAAAGGCCTGGATAAAAGGGATTATAGCCAAACTATTCCCCTGGAGCTTCCCATGGATCGCCTCGACAGAAAAATTCTCCGCCTCCTGCAGGAGGACGCGACGCTCGCGGTCGCCGATGTCGCCAAGAAAGTCGGCCTGTCGACCACGCCGTGCTGGCGGCGCATCCAGAAGCTCGAGGAGGAGGGCGTCATCCAGCGGCGCGTTGCCATTCTCGACCATGTGAAGGTCAATGTGCGCGTCACCGTCTTCGTGTCGATCCGCACCAATTCGCACAGCCATGAATGGCTGCGGCGCTTCTCCGAGGTCATCCAGGAATTCCCGGAAGTGGTCGAGTTCTATCGCATGAGCGGCGATGTCGATTACCTGCTGCGCGTGGTGGTTCCGGATATTGCCGCCTATGACGCTTTCTACAAGCGGTTGATTGCCAAGATCGAGATCCGCGACGTCTCCTCGTCCTTCGCCATGGAGCAGATCAAATACACGACCGAAATCCCGCTCGACTACATGGTTCTGGACAAGGAATCGGGCGCGAACGCCGCGTGATAGGGTTGCTCGCCGATTCCCGCACTTGAGTGGCGCGGCGAGCTTAGTTCTTCTTTTTGTTGAGGAAATTCCACGGCGAGTTGACCGGCAGCGTGACCGTGTCCGGCACGCTGTCGACGCTTTCTACCTCGGCCCTGCGCACCGTGTAGCCCGACTGGACGATCGAGACGCCGTCGAGGATGAAGAGCTGGCTCTTCTCCATGCCGGGTTTCAGCACGCCGGTGACGGCGACCGGCTCGTAGGTCTCTTTCATCTTATAGGGATGCGCCGGCGTCACCAGCACGATCTGGTTCGGCGGTGGCGTCGGCATGTGGCTGCAGGCGCCGGTCCACGGCACCAGCAGGAGCTGATAGACGAGGTCGCCATCGCGATCGACCGGCAATGCATAGCCGGCTAATTGTATCGTCTTGTCCTGCAGATTGAGCGACAAGGTCTCACCGTGGTCTGGCAGTTTCGCGGCTATCATCGGCAGGTTCGCGTCCTCGGCAACGGCTTGCGTGGCTGGGCGCAGGTCCTTCCACAGGATATGCGCGACATCGGCCGCGGCATCGGCTCCCGAGGCAGCGAAGAGCAGCACGGCCGCCAACATCGCGCACGATCTGAAACGCTTGTTCATGGTGCTCCATCCTCCGCCCGTCCATTGGCGGAATCGAGTAAAAGCGTCGTGACCGGTCGGGCTCAACGGCTCAGTTGCATCACATGCCGGCGCGTGCCGGCGGTGCCGATTTCATGGAAGCCTCGCGCGACGAACATGTCGTGAAAGCCCATGAAGCGATAGCTGGGCGCTGCCTTGTCGACGGGATAGGCCTCGATGATACGTGCGCCTTTGCGGAAGGCATGGTCGATCGCCGCATCGAGCAGGGCGGAAGCCAGCCCGTCGCCGCGCAAAGCCCTCGGCACATAGAAGCAGACGATCGACCATATGCCTGTTTCGGTGTCGTCCTGCTGCTTCGAAAGTTTCCGGTAGGTCTCGCGCGGCGCGACCGAGCACCAGCCGACTGGTCTGCCGTCCAACTCGGCGACGATGCCGACCGGGGTGCCGGCATCGATGAGCGCCATCATCATGCGCTTCTTATCATCGTTCTTACCGTGCTCGTGGCTGGAATGGCGCCAGGTCATGCACCAGCAATATTTCGGCGCGCCCGGCTGCTCGAACAGGTTCTCGAAGCCGGCGCGTGTCTCCGGCGTCACCTCGACGAAGCGAATCCTGGCAAGGTCAGGTCTTTGCGGCTGTGAGCCTTTCGATCTGTCTGGCATCGGTCAGTTCCTTCACCGCATCCTTGCCGATCCAGCGCGCCGTCTTGTCCGACGATGCCGCCAGTTTTTCCGCCAGCGCAAGGGCAGGGGCGTGCAGGCTTATCGACCGCTTGCCGATCTGCCGCAGCGCCCAATTGACCGCCTTGCGGACGAAATTGCGTGGATCGCCGGCATGTTTCTCGATCAGCGGCAGATAGGCAAGGAAGGTCGCGTCCGGCTCTTTCTTGAGATGCACCGCGCTCCAGGCCAGCATGGCGAAGGCGGTGCGGCGGACGAATTCGCGTTCGTCTTCGGCGAACTCATCGATCAGTTCGCGCCAGAATGGCGTTTCAGCGAACAGGTCGGCGACGGTGTCGACGATCTCCCAGCTGTCGAAATCCGCCGCCCAGCGCCGGCATTGATCGATGCCGACCTTCTTCGGCTCGCCGGTGAAGGCCGCCATCAGCCGCGCTTCGCGGACACCGCTGTCCCACAGCAGAAGCGATCGCTCGTGGTTCTTCTTCAGTTTGCGCGCCAGCGGCCGCAATTCGGAATTGCCGACGCCGAGCGCACTCGTGGTGTTGATGCCGAAGCGCGCCATGCCCGCCCGGTTCGCCTCGGTGCCGATCGCGCGCAAATGAGCGACGATGTCGTCGGCGCTCCAGCTCGGATCGGGCAGGGGCATTGCGTTGCCTATTTTTCGAGGCGTGCAAGCAGCGAGGACGTGTCCCAGCGCTTGCCGCCCATGTCCTGCACATCCTTGTAGAACTGGTCGACAAGCGCCGTCACCGGCAGCTTGGCGCCGTTGCGGTTGGCCTCTGCCAGGCAGATGCCGAGGTCCTTGCGCATCCAGTCGACGGCGAAGCCGAAATCATATTTGCCGGCATTCATCGTCTTGTGGCGGTTCTCCATCTGCCAGGAGCCGGCCGCTCCCTTGGAGATCACCTCGATCACCTTCTCGATGTCGAGCCCCGCCTTCTTGCCGAAATGGATGCCTTCGGCCAGCCCCTGGACAAGGCCGGCAATGGCGATCTGGTTGATCATTTTCGTCAGCTGGCCGGCACCCGCCGATCCCATCAGGCCGACCATGCGGGCGTAGGCGTCGATGACGGGCCTCGCCTTGTCGAAGGCAGCCTCATCGCCGCCGACCATGACGGTCAGCACGCCGTTCTCGGCGCCAGCCTGGCCGCCGGACACCGGCGCGTCGAGGAAGGAGAAACCCGCCTTGCGCGCGGCTTCGTCAAGCTCACGCGCGACCTCGGCCGAGGCAGTGGTGTTGTCGATGAAGATGGCGCCTTTCTTCATCGCGGCGAAGGCGCCGTTCGCACCTGTGGTGACCGAACGCAGATCATCGTCATTGCCGACGCAGGAGAAGACGAAGTCCTTGCCTTCGGCCGCCTCGGCCGGCGTCAGCGCCAGTTTGCCGCCATGCTGGGCCACCCACTGCTCGGCCTTTGCCTTGGTGCGGTTGTAGACGGTGACGTCATGGCCGCCTTTGTTCGTGAGGTGCCCGGCCATCGGATAGCCCATGACGCCAAGACCGAGAAATGCCACCGATGCCATAAGCCACCTTTCGCAAACGAATTTCAGTTGCGGAAGCTCTAGGCCCTGCGGCGGATTCGTCAAGGCGCGGGTGGCCGCATCGACTGGCCCAGGCCTACGCGATTTCGGCCTAGCGGTGCAGGTGGACGGTGATGCGCCGCTCGATCCATTCGACGCCGTGGCGCAGGATCTCGACCATCGCCAGATAGACGATCGCCACCCAGATATAGGCCTGGATGTCGAAGGATTTTGCGTAGGCGAGCTTGGCGTTGCCCATCAGGTCGTAGACCGTGATGATGGCGACGATTGCCGAAGCCTTGATCATCAGGATGAGTTCGTTGCCGTAGGGTCTCAGCGCGACGATGATCGCCTGGGGCAGGACCACTTTGCGCAGCGTTTGCAATTTGTGGAGGCCGAGCGAAGCCGCACCCTCCCATTGGCCGCGCGGTACGCTTTCTATGGCGCCACGCAGGATTTCGGCCTGATAGGCGGCGGTGTTGAGCGAGAAGGCAAAGACGCCGCAATAGAAAGCTTCGCGGAAGAACCACCACAGCCCGACCGTCTCAAGCTCCGGCCGGAACGAGCCGACGCCGTAATAGACCAGGTAGGTCTGCACGAGCAGCGGCGTGCCGCGGAAGAAGTAGACATAGCAATAGGCAAGCCCGGACAGGATCCTGTTCTTCGACATGCGGCCATAGGCGACGGGAAGCGACAGGATTGCGCCAAGGACCATCGAGATGGCGACCAGCGACAGCGTGGTGCCCAGGCCCTGCAGATAGGCTGGCGCGTATCTGGCGAAGAACGCGGCATTCCATGCGTAGACCAGATAGGCAACGATGCCGACGCCGAACAGAATCCAGATGCCGACCAGCGCGGAGCCAAGGATGCGGGCTCGCGACCAGCCTCGCGCTTGCGGGGGCGGCCTGTCGATCGCAACGGCCTGGCTGACGCTCATCGCGCCTCCCTCCGTCCGAGGTGGCGCAGGATGTAGCTCGTGGCGATCGACGACAGGACGGCCAGCGCCAGGAAGATCAACGCCGCAACGCTGTAGAACAGGAAGGAATGTTTGGTGACCCGCGCCGCAACGCCGGATTGGCGCAAGGTTTCGGCCAGATTGACCACCGAGACCAGCGAGGTGTCCTTGAGCAGGCTCAGCCAGCAATTCTCGAGGCCCGGAAAAGCGATGCGTATCAGCTGCGGCAGGACGATGAGCCGCATCGTCTGCCATTTCGACAGGCCAATGGCGTAACCGCCCTCATACTGGCCTTTCGGAATGGCACGAAACGCGGAGAGAAAGACCTCGCTGGCGTAGGAGGAGAAGATCAGCGACAGCACGATCATGCCGGCGATGAAGCTGTTGACGTCGATCGTCGCGTCGGGATTGAACAGCCGCACGACATATTGCAGGAGAAGCGGCATGCCGAAGAAGAACAGGAACAGCGTCACCAGTTCGGGCAGACCGCGAAAGACGGTGGTGTAGATGTTGCCGGCCAGGCGCAGCGACGGCTCTTCATGCTGCTTGGCGAAGGCGACGAAAAAGCCGATCACCAGGCCAATCGGCAGAGTGGCAAGCGCCAGCGCAATGGTGACCAGAACGCCAGACGCAATGTCGTCACTCCAGCCATCCGGTCCCCAGCTGAGAAGTGTCCAAATGCTTTGGGCCGGCATTGACGGGTCGTGTCTCCGTGGCGATCCCGGAAGGATTTAAGGGCGGCAAGGAATGCCTCACCGCCCTTGGCTTGTCGATCAGGATTCGGCGCCGTAGACGTCGAACTTGAAGTACTTGTCGTTGATTTCCTTGTACTTTCCGTTCTTGCGGATGGCGTCGATCGCGGCATTCAGCTTGTTGACCAGATCGGTCTCGCCCTTGCGCACGGCGATGCCGGCGCCCGGTCCGAAGATATCGACCGGCTGCGGCGAAGGCTGACCGAGGATCTTGCAGCAGGCGCCGTCTGGCGAATCCAGCCACTGCTGCAACACGACGATGTCGTCCTCGATGGCGTCGAGACGGCCATTGGCGAGGTCTGCCTGTTCCTCGGGGCTGCTCGGGTAGCCCTTGATGGTGCTGTCGGTGTAGGTCTTCGAAGCATAGTTGTAATGCGTGGTCGTGGTGGCGACGCCGATGTTCTTGCCGGCGAGGTCTTCCTTGGTCACGCCCTTGAGCGGCGAATCCTTCGGCACGGCGATGGCCGACGGGGTGTTGTAGTATTTGTGGGTGAAGTCGACCTTCTCGGCGCGCTCGGGCGTGATCGACATCGAGGCGACGATGGCGTCGAACTTGCCGGCCTGGAGCGCCGGGATGATGCCGTCCCAATCCTGCGCGACGAAGGTGCACTTCACCTTCATCTCGTCGCAGAGCGCCTTGGCGATATCGATGTCGAAGCCGACCAACTGGCCGTCCGAGGTCAGGTTGTTGAAGGGCGGATACGCGCCTTCGGTGCCGATCCTCAGGGTCTTTTCCTGAGCCTGGGCGACGCCAAGTGCCAGCAGCGCGGCCGAAGCGGCAAGCGCGATACGCAGTGCAATACGCATGATAATCCTCTCATATTGTCATGGCCGCTGTCCCGTGCGGCTCTTGTGGGCGGAGCTTCTTTACCGCCCGCTGAGGCGGATACTCCCACTCTTTCCAAGAAAAAAGCAACTGCAAATCAACGCCAAACGACAATCAGAATGTGCCGCTGCGTTACTTGGTTTGAGCCACGAGACCTGTGCTGCGCTCGACAAAGTCGGCTATCGATTTCGTGTCATCGAGATCGAAAACCGGCAACGTTTCGGCTTCGACTGTAAAGTCGGCGGCAATGGCGACAATGTTGGGATCGTTGGCCGAAAGCGGTGTCCGGTCCCTGGCCTCGAGCCGCCTTGCCTCGATCTTCTTATGCGCTTGGCGCTTATAGCCTTCGACCAGCACGATATCCGAGGGCGCCAGGCGCGCCAGGATGTCGTCCAGCGTCGGTTCGTTCTCTCCGCGCAATTCGTGCATCAGCGCCCAGCGCCGGCCGGAGACGATCGCGACCTCGGTGGCGCCCGCCTGCCGATGGCGGAAGCTGTCGGCGCCCGGCTTGTCGATGTCAAAGTCATGGTGGGCGTGCTTCACCGTCGAAACCGTCCAGCCGCGCGCCACCAGTTCGGTGACCAGCTTTTCCGTCAGGGTCGTCTTGCCGGAGTTCTTCCAGCCGGTGATGCCGAATACGCGTCTCATGGCCCGAGGCTTTGCAACAGACGCTCCGCCGCCGCAAGGTCGTCCGGTGTATTGACGTTGAAGAATGGATCGATCTTCTGGTTGCCGACCTCGATCATGGGGAATTCGACCGCGACATAGCCTTGGCGCTCCATGAAGGCCGAAACCCGCCGGTTGTCCTCGTCGACCATGAAATGGCGCAAGGCGTCGCGCAGGCCGAGCGGCCAAAGCGCGAAGGTCGGGTGCCGTCTGCCGCCCGAACTGGCGACGGCGATCGCGCCAGGCCGGTCGTGAACTGCCGCGACCAGGCGCTCGACGAGGTCGTCGGGGAAGAACGGCGTGTCGCCGGCGGCACTCATCAGCCATCGACAGCTCGTTTGCGTGGTCGCCCATTCGAGGCCGGTGAGAATGCCAGCCAGCGGCCCGGCATGGCCCGGCACCGTATCCTCCAGCACCGGCAGGTCCAGGGCGGCAAACCGCGCCGGATCGCCGTTCGCATTGAGCCCCAGGGTCGCGACCTGCGACTTCAATCGGCGGGCGACATGATCGATCAGTCTGTCATCGCCAAGCGAAAGCAACGGCTTGTCGCCGCCGCCCATCCGACGCGACTGGCCTCCCGCCAGAATGATCCCCGCAACATGTCGGTCCATCGGACTATATGCCGTCCGGCGCCATGTCGGGTCCAGCGCTTTCGGCGGCAGGTTGCCGCCTGCCGACGACGCGCTCGCGGTAGAGCGCATAAAGGCCGGAGCCGATGATGATGACTGCGCCGACGATCATGGGCAGGTCTGGGACGTCGCCGAAGATGACGAGGCCGAGCAGGATCGACCAGAGCAGGGCGGTGTAGCGGTAGGGTGCGATGAAGGAGATGTCGCCCGAGCGCATCGCCATGATGATGAACTGATAGCCGATGAGCACCAGCACCGCCGCCAATGCCAACAGAGCTGTCGCCTTGCCGCTCATCGGCGTCCAGCCGCCCATCGGTGACAAAAGCAGCGCACCGAGGACCGTCATGGCAAGCGCGGTCGCCGTCGACACCAGCATGGTCGGGATCGCCTCGGGGATGCGCTTGGTGGAGAGGTCGCGCACGGCGCAGCAGGCGACGCTGGCCAATGCCACCAGCGAATAGACGCTGAATCCTTCGAAACCCGGCCGCACGATGATGAGCACGCCGACGAACCCGGCGGCAATGGCGGTCCAACGTCGCCAGCCGACACTTTCGCCGAAGACCAATGCCGCGCCCATGGTGACCGCCAGCGGCAGAGCCTGCATGACGGCCGAGACATTGCCGATCGGCAGATGCGCAAGCGCGATGAGGAACGACACGGTGGCGCCCGCTTCGCCGGCGACACGCATGGCCACCATCGGCTGCAACATGGCGGCCGGATTGGCAAGCGCGCCGCGCCGCCAGGCGAGCAGGCCGACGAACACGGATGCGAAGGCGCCGCGCACCAGCATGACCTGCGCCATGTTCATCGATTCGGACGAGAATTTGGTGATCGCGTCGTTCAAGGTGAAGCCGACCATGGCCACGATCATGAACAGCGCGCCGCGCAGATTTGGCGAGAGAGGCAAAGGCGTTTCCGGATTCTATTTTAATCCAGCCGTCTAGCAGGCGGCCGGAAAACAGCAACGGCAAAGAAATGGGCCACGAATTTCTGCGTCGCCCATGAGATCGATTTGCCGAGATTCCGACGACTTACTTCGGCGTCAGAACTTCGGTGCCGTTGCCGTTCTGGCCGGCAATGGTCCACAGCCCGTGCAGGGAGCCGTCCTTCTCGATCTTGTAAACGACGAGACCGATCTCCTTGCCCATCGCATAGCCGGCGGAAAATGCATTGTCGTTACGCATGCAGATGCCGTCCGAGGTCGAGCCGCCGGTTTCCCAGTGGAGCGTGCAGGTCGTGTCGCTGGTCAGCGTGATGGTTGCCTCGCCGCCATATTTCGAGCCGTCGAAATTGGTGCCGGCGATGGTGTAGGTGCCGCCGATCGACTGAGCCGCGGCCGATACGGAAGCAACCCCAAGCATTGCAAGTGAAAGCATGAATGTGCGCATGTGCACTCCCCCTAGAGCGAAAATCGCACCTCGAAGGCTAGGCCGGAAAAGGCCGGCGGTAAATCGGGCGGAAGATGGCGCGAGCGCTTATTTTCAGTGCAGCCAGGCTGGCCTCAGGGGCCGCGCAGGCTGTTGGCAACGGCGCCAACCAGCGGGTCGTATTTAGCCTTGAGCGCGGCGGGATACTCGATCCAGACGGTACGGATGACGTCGTCCTTCCCGAACAGGCGCCGCTCGTAGAAGATCCTGCCGTCCTTGGTGCCGGAAAGCAGCGCCCAGTTCTTGCCGGTCTTGCTGTAGGTGATCTTGTAACCCGGTCCGGTGCTGGCTTTCTCCTGGACGACGAAACCTTGCGGCGTGTCGTTGTCGACGTTGTAGATGCCGGAGCAGGTCAGGCTGGCGCCGTCGGCGCTAAGCCATTGCTGACCATCGCCGTTTTCCGGCTCAGGCATCGGCTTGTCGAAGATTTCGTCGGGAAATGTGCATGACTGGCCGAAACGCGCATTCACGTAGGTGAACGGCTTGGCCGTTGCGGCCGTCGTCATGATTGTCGACAGCGACAAGATAGCCGCCAGTGACGACCAGCCGAAGCGCCGCGGACGTTGCATGATCCCCCCTTCGGTCGATGACCAGAAGAGATCATGCACCAATCAGTGGAAAAAATCAGCCGCCGGTGACGCTCATATGGCGCGATACGGAAGGACGGCTGGTGCGGCGGTCGATGATGAAATCATGGCCCTTGGGCTTGCGGCCGATGGCCTCGTCGATTGCCGCGCCGAGCAGTTCGTTGCCCTCGGAGGCGCGCAGGGGCGCCCTGAGATCGGCGGCGTCCTCCTGGCCGAGGCACATGTAGAGCGTGCCGGTGCAGGTAAGCCGCACGCGGTTGCAGCTTTCGCAGAAATTGTGCGTCATCGGCGTGATGAAGCCGAGCCGGCCGTCGGTCTCGGCGACATGGACATAGCGGGCGGGGCCGCCGGTCTTGAAAGGAATATCGGAAAGCGTGAACTGGCGTTCCAGCGAGGCGCGCAACAGCGACAGCGGCAAATACTGGTCGGTGCGGTCGGCCTCGATCTCGCCCATCGGCATCGTCTCGATGAGAGTGAGGTCCATGCCGCGGCCATGCGCCCAGCACATCAGCTCGGGAATCTCGGCGTCGTTGAAGTCGCGCAGCGCAACCGCGTTGAGCTTGATCTTCAGCCCGGCCTTCTGCGCGGCATCGATGCCCTCCATCACCTTGCCGAGATTGCCCCAGCGCGTGATCTGGTGGAATTTCCCGGCATCGAGCGTATCGAGCGAGACGTTGATGCGCTTGACGCCGCAATCGGCGAGCTCTGCGGCGAAGCGCGAAAGCTGCGAGCCATTGGTGGTCAGCGTCAGCTCTTCCAGGGCGCCGCTCGCAAGATGCCGCGACAGCTGGCGCACCAGATGCATGATGTTCTTGCGCACCAGCGGCTCGCCGCCGGTCAGCCGCAGCTTCTTCACGCCCTTTTCGATGAAAACGGTGCAGAGCCGGTCAAGCTCTTCCAACGACAGCAGATCCTTCTTCGGCAGGAAGGTCATGTCCTCGGCCATGCAATAGGTACAGCGGAAATCGCAGCGGTCGGTGACCGACACGCGCAGATAGCTGATGGTGCGACCGAAGGGGTCGATCATGTCCATTTGCAAGCGTTTCCCATGGCCTGAGCGGCGTCGTTATATATAGCTATGTGATACGATCCAATGCCGCATTCAAGATAGAATGTCTCGATCTTTGGTAACATTCCCCGACCGACATCGCGTGTCGGCTGCTTCCTAATGATCCTTTTCGGATCGCGCGAAGCGGCGTAGGGAAGGGCGCAACCCAGACAGGACAGCCATGACCGCGCCAAAGGAACTCAGGGTCTCGAAGGACCGCAAGCTCTTGACCGTGACTTTCCCCGGCCACCAACCGTTCGAGTTGCCGGCGGAGTTCCTGCGCGTGGCCTCGCCATCGGCGGAGGTGCAGGGCCATTCGCCGGAGCAGCGGGTGACGGTTCCCGGCAAACGCGATGTCGCGATCCTCAAGATCGACCCGGTCGGCAATTATGCTGTGCGCATCACCTTCGACGATTTCCACGACACCGGCATCTTCACTTGGAACTATCTGCATACGCTCGGCCACGAAAAGGACGAGCGCTGGAACGCTTACCTTGCCGAGCTGGCCGAGAAGGGGCTGAGCCGAGATCGCTAGCCTGGCGCAGGCATCCAATTTCGGCAGCCGGCTGTCGTCAAGGCGTCATGGACATGGGGTAGCGCCGGCAAAAGGTCAGGAGGCGAAAAAAAGATGTCGCTCATCACATCCGTCGAACAGCTCGAGGCACTTTACGGATTGCCGGGCGAGGCTTCGGTCGTCAAGGAGCTCGACCATGTGATTCCCGAATATGCCGCCTTCATCGAGGCGTCACCCTTCGTGGCGCTGGCGACCAGCGGACCGGAGGGGCTCGACTGTTCGCCGCGTGGCGATTTCGGGGGCTTCGTACGCATCGTCGACGACAAGACGCTGATGATGCCGGATAGGCGCGGCAACAACCGCGCCGATTCGCTGAAGAACATCATTCGCGACCCACGCGTCGGGCTGCTCTTTCTGGTGCCGGGCTCGGGCACCACGCTGCGCGTCAACGGCCGCGCTCACATCACAACCGATGCCGGGCTTTGCGGGTCCTTCATGGTTGAAGGCAAGCCGGCGCGCTCGGTCACGGTCATCGATGTCGACACGGTCTATTTCCAATGCGCCCGCGCTATCGTGCGCTCCGAGCTGTGGAACCCGGCCAGGCATGTCGATCCGAAGTCGCTGCCAACGCCCGGCCAGATCCTCGAGGTCACAAGCCGCAAGAACATCGATGCCGAGGCCTATGACAGGGAATGGCCGGAGCGGGCGAAGAAAACCATGTGGTAATCGGAAGTCGGCTCAGGCTTCCTTCAGCACGTCGGCGATCTTGCGCATCTGCTCGCCGATCATGTCGCACTGCTCCGGCGTCGACTGGCTCATCGCCTTCTCGATCAGCGCCATGTGAACCTTCAGAGCCTTCATCAGCAGGGCTTCGCCCGCCTCGGTCAGGTTCAGCCGCAGCACCCGCTTGTCCTTCTCGTCGCCCTCGCGGCGAAGCAGGCCGCGCGCCTCGAGCTGCGGCAATAGCATGGTGATGTTGGAGCGGCCGACCAGCAGCTTGCGGGCAAGATCGTGCTGCGACATGCCTGGGTGGCGATAGAGGTTCATCAGCACGTCGAGCTGCGCCGGCTTGAGGTCGAGCGGGGCGAGCTTCACCGCCAGCGTGCGCTCCAGCACATGGCAGGCGCGCGCCACCGCAACCCAGTTGCGAAAGCGAGGATTGTCCCAGGGCAGCTCTTGCTTAATGTTCATGTTTGAACTATTATGTTCATGCTTGAACGAATGGATGGATCGCCAATATGGCATCATTTGGATTGAAGGTCATCCGCGGCGTCTTTGGCGCGGCCGAGCATGTCATGCCACGTCTCGGCGGCCGCGTCGCATTCGAATTGTTTTGCCGCACACCCAATGTCAAATCCTTGAGCGACGGTGAGCGTCGCGCTGTCGAACGCGCCTCGGACTTCATGGCCGAGGCGCGCCACCACCGGCTGAAGACCAGGACGGACTGCGTGGCGGTGCATGAATTCCGCCCGGAGCCGGGCAGGGAGTCGCGCGGAACGGTGCTCGTCATCCATGGCTGGCGTTCGCGCACCGAATATATGCGCGCCCTGATCGAAGGGTTTCGCGGCGCCGGCTACAAGGTCGTCTCGCTCGACCTGCCCGGACATGGCCATTCGCTCGGCCGGCATCTCAACATGGTGACTGCCGTGGACGCGGCGCGGGTCGCCGGTGAATGGTTCGGCCCCTTTGCCGCCGTCGTCGGCCATTCCTTCGGCGGCGCGATTGCCGCCAATGCCGTCGCGGCATCGGTCAAGGGCATGCCGCCGCTTAAGGCGCAGAAACTGGTGCTGATTGCCGCGCCGAGCTCGCTGCCGGCAATCTTCGACGATTTCAGCGACATGATGAATGTCGGGCCGCGCTCCCGCGTCGCCATGGCGGACCGGGTAAAACATCTGTCGGGCCGGCCGCTCAGCGAATTCACCGGCGACCGCCAACTTGCGGAGACGCCGGTGCCGACGCTGATCATCCACGCGCCGGACGACCGCGAAGTCCATGCCGATCATGCGAAGCGTTACGCGGGCGCCGGCGAGCATGTCCACTTGCATTGGGCCAATGGACTTGGCCATCGCCGCATCCTCGCCGACAGGGAGGTCGTTGCGCGCGCGGTCGGTTTCGTGACCGGGCAACGCGAAACGACCCTGCACTAGATCGTGATGGCGTTTCGTTGAATCGCCGTCACGATCTAACTTTTTGTTGGAGCATAATCTTTCCCCGAAGCCGGTTCCCACTTTTCGGGATCATGCTCTAGGAGATTTGCGAGCCTGCATTCGGTCCCGGGCCGCCGCCGCCGCCAAGGCGTGGCTCTGTTCCCGCCAGCAGTCGCTGAATGTTGGCGCGGTGGCGCAGGATCACGTAGAGGCTGCCCGCGATCACCAGCAACCGATATGGCAATGGTTGCTCCAAGCCGCAGACAAGCGCGACCGCCGTCAGCGCCGCCAGCATCGAGCTCAGGGAAACGATCCGGAAAAGAGCGAGTGTGGCCGCAAATGCCGTGGCAGCACCCAATCCTACTGGCCATGACATCGCCAGCAGCACGCCAAGTCCCGTCGCGGCGGATTTTCCGCCCGTGAAATTCAGCCAGATCGACCGGCCGTGCCCCAGCAGCACGGCAAGTCCGGCCAGGCAAACGAGCCAGGGCGCCAACGTCTGCAATTCAAGCGCAATCGGTGGCGTGGCGGACGATATCGCGTAGCACCAGGGATAAAACCAGCGAACAAAGACGATCGCCGCCACGCCTTTCAGCACATCGACAAGCAGAACCGCCAATGCCGGCCATTTGCCCAAGGTTCTGAGCACGTTGGTCGCGCCGGTGGATCTGGAGCCGTGCTCGCGTATGTCGATGCCCTTGAGAAGTCTGCCGGCCAGGTAGCCGGTGGGCGTGGAACCAAGCAGATAGGCGACCGCCAATCCAACCGCACTTGCTATCCAGAAAACCATTGGGTCGATTGATCCCAGACGTTGCGGAAAACTGTGATCAGTCGGCCTTTTTCTTCTGGCCGGGCTCGATCGGCAGGCCGGCCGCTTTCCAGGCGGTGTAGCCGCCGAGGATATGCCTGACTGGTGTCAGGCCCATGTCCTGCGCCGTCTTGGTGGCCAAAGCCGAGCGCCAGCCGCCGGCGCAGAAGAAGACGAAGGTCTTTCCGCTGGCGAAGAACGGCTTGTGATAGGGGCTTTCGGGATCGATCCAGAATTCCAGCATGCCGCGCGTCACATGCTTGGCGCCGGGGATCTTGCCGTCACGCTCGACCTCGCGCGGATCGCGCAGATCGACGAAGATCGTGTCGTCGTCCTCCAGCAGCCCCGCTGCCTCCTCCGGCGAAACCACTTCGATCTCGGCATTCGCCTCGTCGAGCAACTGGCGATAACCCTTCTTCACGGCAAATCCTCCGACTGCTCAAGTTGCCCGGATTTTCAGCATAACGGCCGGAGCTTATCACGTCCGGGCCAGTTTCCGCCGATGTCTGGCGCAATGCCGCAAGCATGGCGCGAACCGAGGCAGGTCACACCGTCTCACAATGATGTGAAACTGTTCTGCAACACGGCTGCGAAAATTTATGGAAGCTTAACGAAATCGGTATGAATCGGTATAGTCACGTCATACATGCGCCATGCGGAGGGCGGGACCGTCCAGCGGCGCGGAACGGGAACCGGTTGCAACCGGTGCGGGTGAAGCATGAAAATCCTCGGGAACAAGAAAACCGTCCTGCCGATCGCCATCGCGGCAACGCTGGCCTTCGGACAGCAGCCGGCAAGCGCTCAAGGGCTGTTCGACATGCTGTTCGGCGGCGGTATCCGGCACAACCCGCAAGGTGAATTTCCGCCGCCGCCGAAGCCACGCAAGATACGGCCGGCAGCATCAGCGGGAGAGGGCGGCGGCAGCGTCAGAATCAGCAGCCCGACGTACAACACCTACAGGGCCGACAAGCTCGTTCGCGTCGATTTCAAATCGCTGCTGCCGGCGCCGCAGCCGGCGACCGCACAGGACGCCGCCTATGTGCCGTCCGTGACGGGCAACAGCTTCCGCGACGCCGTCGCAGGCTTGGGTGATTACGAGCTGTTCGCCGAGCCGGATATCGCCAAGGCACTGATCGCCTATTATTCGGCCAACCCGGATTTCATCTGGGTGAGCGACAACGTCCCCAACGGCCGAGCTCAGGATGCGGTGCGCGTCCTGGGCGAGGCGGCAAGCTACGGCCTGACGCCGGCCGACTATTCCGTCGATGTTCCGGCTGCCACGACTGCCGCTACGCCCGAAGAGCGGACCAAGGAACTGGTCCGCTTCGAGATGGCGCTGTCGGCGCGCGTGCTGCGCTATGCGCAAGATGCCCAGAGTGGCCGCGTCGGCCCCAACCGGATGACCGGTTACTACGATTTCCCGGCCAAGCCGTTCGATCTCGAAGGCGCGCTGAAAACGCTGGCGCATACCCAGGAGATCCGCACCTACCTCGAATCGCGCCACCCGCAGAATGCCGAGTACCAGGCGCTGCGCGTCGAATTGGAAGCGCTCGAGGCGAGCGAGGAAAACGAGATCATCGTCGATCCCAAGTTGTTGCTCAAGCCCGGCGAAAGCAGCCCGGAACTGCCGAAGCTGCTGACGCTGATTTCCCGCAATCTCGACGATGAGATGGGCGGCAACTATGGCGAGGTGCTCGCCAGGCTGGGCAAGAGCGAGCTCTACGATCCCGAGCTTGTGCCGGTGATCAAGGCCGTACAGCAGCGCGCCGGCATGAAGGGCGACGGCGTCATCGGCCCGCGTACCGTGGCCTCGCTGGCCGGCGCCTCGAAGGCCGACAAGATCGAGAAGGTCAAGGTGGCGCTCGAGGAACTGCGCTGGATGCCGTCGGATCTCGGCAGCCCGCGCGTCTTCATCAACCAGCCGGCCTTTACCGCCAGCTATATCGACAATGGTGAGGAGAAGCTGAAGACCCGCGCGGTCATCGGCCGGGTCACCAACCAGACCGCCTTTTTCTACAACCAGATCAAGCAGGTCGACTTCCACCCCTATTGGGGTGTGCCGCAGTCGATCATCGTCAACGAGATGCTGCCGAGGCTGCGCAGCGATCCGGGCTATCTCGACCGCGCTGGCTATGAGGTGACGGATTCGCGCGGCAAGCGCATCCCGTCCTCGGCGGTCAATTGGGGTGCCTATGGCGCCAACATCCCCTTCAGCGTGCGGCAGCAGCCGAGCGAAGCGAATGCCTTGGGCGAATTGAAGATCCTGTTCCCCAACAAGCATGCCATCTACATGCACGACACGCCGCAGAAGTCGTTCTTCGCACGCGACATGCGCGCGCTCAGCCATGGCTGCGTGCGGTTGCAGGATCCGCGCGGCATGGCCGCCGCCGTGCTCGGCACCTCCGTCGACGATATCGCCGAGAAGCTGAAGCATGGGCATTCGACCGAGAATGTCACGCGTGTCATTCCGGTCTATGTCGCCTATTTCACCGCATGGCCGGACATGTCCGGCAAGGTCGAGTATTTCGACGACGTCTATGACCGCGATTCCAAGCTGATGCAGGCGCTCGACGCGACCGAAGCGGTGCGCACGCCGTCAAGCTGAGCGCTGTCTACTTTCAAGCAATTCCGGACGGAAGGCCACGGCGAAGCCGCCGAACCTGACCGCTTCACACGTTTCTTGGAAGTGCCTTGATGAGCGGCCGGCGGAAGCCGGCGTCGCGCCCGGCGATAAGCCAGTAGACCAGCCCGGCCACGAGGCCGGCGGCGGCGATGATGCCCATGTCGGCCCAGCGTTCCGGATCATCGGTGGCGTCCGGCCAGATCAACATGAAACCGGCAGCCGCGGCAGCGGCGCCGAACAGCATGTGCAGCCAAAAGCTTCGCAACGAAAAGAACTCGGCGATCAGGGCGAAAACCAGCGTCTGCATTCCGGTCAGGATGATCGTCAGGAAGTAGATGAACATGCCGAGCGGCGGCACCACCAGCACGGCGACGGGCGTGAACTCCATGAGCTCGAAGTAGCCCGGCGCGTTGGGCAGCGAGCTCAGTATCGCGTAGATCACCAACACTGCGATCAACCCGACAAGCACCGCGACCAGATAGCCGACAAGCACCATCAGGATGCGCTTCAGGACGTAGCCGATCATTGCCATGCACCCCCGTGCCCGCAATCATGGCGCAGTCAGCCACCAAAGGTTTGCCGATGCAAGGGGCGTCCATAGCGCTGGTTTCGCGACGCGGCGTCAGGGTTCTCAGGCGCCGCCGCACAGATGCTGGGAGTCGGGCAGGGCCCATGTGCCTTTGGCGGCGAGGTCCATGGCGTAGTAGACCCTGCCGCGCAGATCGTCTTTCGGACAGTCGCGCGGGATCGCGATCAGGCACATGACGACCGGATCGCCGACCTTGGAACTCGCCAGTCCCGGGTCGCGGTCGTAGGAGACCGCCGTGCCGCCGTTGGTAAATCGCGCCGCGCTGCCGGCTTCCGGGCTGGCGGTTTCCAGCGGGTCGTCACCCAGCCTCGTCGTCAGCGCCGTGATATGGGTGAAGCCGCATTTTCCGATCGACACGGCCAAGGGCTGATCGGTCGGCTTCGGCGCCCTTGCCCCAAGGTCGAGCGCCTTCTTGCCGATGAGCGCGATATTGTAGTCCTGCACCCATTTCGGTGCATTGCCGTAAGTCTGCTGCGCATTGTTCTGCGCGCTGACGATGCAGGCAGCGTCCGTCTTGCAGGCATTCCGATCGGCGACCAGTTTCCTGGCGATCCCGCGTTTGTCGCCGCCGAAAGCGGGCTCGAAACCGGCATAGGCTTTGGTGACCAAAGCATCGATGGCCGACATTTGCGGGTCGGCGCAGATCGCCTTCTCGGCTGGCAACTGCGCCTTTCGGCAATCGAAGGACGGGCCGTTCGCGAGCGCCGGGCGTGATGTCACAAGCGCCGATGCGGCCACAAGCAAGGCGGTTGCGCTGATGTGAAGCCGCATCTTGGTCCTCCGTCCGGCCTGTTTCGACGAGCAAATCTATGCCGAACGCAGGCCTTGCGGAATGGCGGAGGCAACCGAACCAGGCCTATTTGGGTTCGCCGGTCACGGGATCGTAGGTGATTTGGACCTTGGCCTTGTCCGTGGTGTAGTAGGTGATGGTGTAGCCGTCGCTGTCCCAATCGACCTCCTTCACGTAGCGGAAGTCGGTGCGGTGCTCGACCTTGGCGACAATCTCGGACAGTTTCTTTGCATTTTGCGGCGGCAGCGGCTGGTCGTCTGCTGCGAAGGCTTGTCCACTGACAAGCAGGAAAGCGATACCGGTTGCTAAAACAACAGTGCGCATGAGAGCCCTCAAATCTCGTCGGCGTAAGTGCCGTCAGAAACTCGCACGCAGGCGGGTTGGTTCCGCAGCGCCGCAATAGCGCGTTTTTGCAGCGCATCCCTCGATGCGACCGATCCTTGCTGGTGGAAACAGGATTAGTATTGTTTGGCGGAGAAAATATAATAATTTCAAATGGTAAAGTCGCGGTTCGGATGTGTCTCCTGACGTAATGAACGACTAACCATGCGCCGGACGGTGAATTCGTCACATTAGCTGTTCGTGGTAGAGCTTTCGGCAAGACCCTGATAGAATTCTGGTCATAACAGGGTGGCAACAGTGCGCCGGGCCTGCCGAGGATTTCCGTCGGCAGACGGCGACGCGTTTTTTTGAGCGCAGGTCACCTGTTCTGGACTGAAACGGGGACTGGGGGCTCGATCATGGCTGAGCGGAATTATACCCGTCAGCTTGCGACAATCATTTCGATCGACGCCGTAGGATTCTCGAGGCTTATGGGCATCGACGACGAGTCGGCTGTCGCCGCCTTCGAGGAAAGGCGCGACATCATCGCCGGCAGTTGCGGCGCATTTGGCGGGCGCACGTTCGGCGATGCAGGCGACAGCATCATGGCCGAATTCGGCAACCCGATCGAAGCCTTGCGGGCGGCCTTTGATTTCCAGGCCCGGATCGTGGCGCTGAATGCCGCGGCCGCCGAAGGCATGCGCATGCCGTTTCGCGCCGGGATCAACACCGGCGACGTCATCGTTCGGGAAGGCCGTCTCTACGGCGACGACGTGAATATCGCAGCCCGCCTTCAGGAATTCGCGCCGCATGACGGCGTCGCCATCTCGGCGACGACGTGGCATCACGTGAAGGACAAGACGGCGGCGGTCTTCACCGATCTCGGCGAGTTCAGCCTGAAGAACATCGCCCTGCCGGTGCAGGTCCTGATCGCCGGTCGTGGCGGCAACGGCCCTGTCGCGACGGCGTCCTTCGCTCCCATTCCCGCCACGCCCAGTCATTCCAGGCCGATTGCCAAGGGGCCCCCGGCAATCGCCGTGCTGCCGTTCCAGGGCAACGGAAGCGAACCCGATGTCGGCTATATGGCCGACGGTATCGCCGAGGACATCATCTACGGTCTTTCCAACACGCGCTGGCTCTCGGTCATTGCCAAGGGGTCCAGTTTCCAGTTTCGCGACGACAGCCTCGGCACAAGGCTCATCGGCAACGCGCTGGGCGCCCGCTACATCGTCAGCGGCACGTTGGCGCGCTCCGACAGGCAGATTCGTCTCAACGCGTCGCTCACCGACACCTCGAACGGGCGCCTGGTCTGGTCGCAACGTTTCGACCGCGACCTCGTCGATATCTTCAGCCTGCGCGACCAGATCGGCAGCGAGATCGTTTCCATCCTCGACAAGGAGGTCGACCGCGCCGAGCAGGCACGCACGTTCCAGGTGCCGTGGGAAAGCCTCGAAACGTGGCAGTTGGTCAGGCGCGGCCGTTGGCACATGAACAGGCGGACACGTCGCGATACCGAAATCGCGCTCGACTTCTTCGACAAGGCCTACCAGGAAGATCCGAACTCGAGCGCCGTGCTCAATGAGCTTGCATGGTGGTATTTCTGGCGGGCCTGGCTGCGTTTCGGCGACAGCGACGATCTGGAGAAAGTCGAGACGCTTGCGCGCAAGGCGCTTCTGATGGACAGCCTCGATGCGCGCCCGCATGCCTATCTCGGCGCGGCCGACATCATGCGCGGCCTTCCGGCGTTGGCGGCAGAGCATCTTGCCGAAGCGATCCACATCAATCCGAGCTTCGCCTTCGCCCGCTCGGCCATGGGCAGCGCGTACCTTCTGCTTGGCGATGCGACCGGCGCGATACCGTTCTTCCTCGACACCGAGCGGTTGAGCCCGTTCGACCTCTATCGCTTCCACAATCTGGGGGAACTGGCGGCGGCCTATTGCTTCGTCGAGGACTGGCAGGCTGCGATCGCCAACGCCGAGCGCTCGCTCAACCTGTCGCCAAGTTACTTCTACGCGAGGTTCCTGAAGATAGGCGCCCTGACGAGAAGCGGGCGGCGCGACCAGGCGGCGCATGAGCTTGAGATTTTCATGACCAGGCATCCCGATTTTTCCGAGCAGAGGATACGCTGGATACCGTTCGTGGACCCGGCCAAGAACAATTTCCTGATCGGCAATTTCGATCGAGCCAAATCTGCCGCATGATCGCCGGGGCCGACAATAAATGACTGTGAGCGAATTCACATACGCCGGACCGATGCAAACCTAGGCCAGACAATGCCGGCATCGCATTGACGTGGATAGCCGGGGGGCTTGAACGCGATGATCACTTTGAAGTACTTCGCCGCCGTCCGCGCCGCTCAGAAGAGCCAGCGTCCGGTCGCCGAAATGCCGCCGTTCGATATCGACCGGCTGCGTTCCAAGGGTGGCTTTGCTTCCCGCATCGCCGGTTTTCTTCTGGGCGATCCGCGCTGGCTTCTGGCGCTGCTGCGCCGTTTCTGGCCGAATCTCGGCTTCGGCAATTTCCTGCTCGTCACCAAGGGCGCGGACGTTCGCGACATATTGGAGCGGGGCGACGAGTTCGAAACGCCTTACGGGCCGGAAATGGCCGAACTCGCCCGCGGCTCGAATTTCATTCTCGGCATGCAGGACGGCGCCGCGTACCGGCAGATGAAATCGGCGGTGCTGAGCGCTTTCCCGCCGGCGGAGGTCGAGGCCGCCGTCAGGCCGATCGCCGAGCGCCATTCGCGCGACATCATGACCCGCGCCAGTCCCGGCTTCGATGCCATCGCCGGATTGATGAAGATCGTGCCGGTGCGCATCTGCCGCGATTATTTCGGCCTCAAGATCGACGACGAAACCGAGTTCGCCGACTGGTCGATCGCGCTCAGCGCGCTGTTCTTTTCCGACCCGACGGCAAGTCCCGCCACGCGCCAGCTTGCCGTGGTCGGCGGCGATCGGCTGATCAAGATCATAGACCGCTCGATCGCGGCGGTCAGGGAAAAAGCGGACAAGGACGACCGGCCGCTTGCCCGCCTCGTAGCGCTGATGGATCAGGGGCGCCTGTCGCTGCCCGACATCCATTCCATCATGCTCGGCATGGTCGCCGGTTTCGTGCCGACCAATGTGCTTGCCGGCAGCAACTGCCTGGATGTGATCCTGTCGCGAACGGACGCACGGCAAGCCGTCGATCAGGCAATTGCCGCCGGCGATACCGGCAAACTCGACCGGGCGATCATGGAAGCCATGCGGTTCAAACCGATCTGGATCGGGCCATGGCGCTATACCAGACGTGACGCGGTCATCGGCAAGGGCACGCGCCGCGAGCGGCTGGTGAAGGCCGGAACCGTGGTGATGCCGGCGACGCTTTCGGCGATGTTCGATCCAGAGATCGTGCAGCGGCCGAACGAATTCGATACGTCGCGCCCGCATCGCGACTACATGGTTTTCGGCTACGGCATCCATTTGTGCATCGGTGCCGAGATCGCCCGCATCCAGATCGGCGAATGCATCCGCGCCCTGTTCAGCAAACCGAAGCTTGGCCGCGCGCGCGGCAGGGCCGGCAAGATGGTCAATGTCGGCGCCTATCCGGCAAGCCTCAAAGTCGATTTCGAGCGTTCGCCGCTTTGCCGCACAGCCGACCAGTCGATGGTGACGGTTGTCTGCCCGATCATCCGCTCCATGCCGCTCGATGCGGTGCGTGACAAGGTCGCCGACCTTGGCAATCCCGCGATCGGCGAGCTGCGCGGCGCGCTCGACAAGGTCGGCACCATACATTTCACCAGCCTAGCCGTCGCTCCCACCGGCAAGGATGAAAAGACGGGAATGGAGGCCGGCGCGCTGGTGTTCGAAATCTCCGGCGACGGCAGCACCGACGATGTCATAACCGCCATCGCGCAATCGATCGGGCACAGGCTGCGGCCGATCTTCAGGGATGTCTGCGGCCTGCCGGACGGCGGCTCGCTGGAGGATTTCCTGAAGAGGAACCACATAGAGATATCGCCGTCCTTCGGCAGCGCCGCGGGCTTGGTTTTTTCCGGCACGCCAGGCCATTCCGTACGCCGCATCCTTGCCGAGGCGCGGCTCGCCGACAGCGTGCGCGAGATCGTCGAAAAGCCGCGCGCGGGCGCCGGCAACGCGATGGATGTGCTGGCCGAGGCACGCCGGCATGTCCGTTGCCTCGGGCAATTCGGCTGGGCGTTCGAGCCCGCCGAAAGCCAGCTGGAAAGGCCGCCCGGCCATTGGTCGCGCGCGCTGACGACGACGCTGCTGACGCCGGCGATGTTCGTCACTGTTGCGATCGTCGTCCTGGCCTTTTGGCGCATGACTTATGTGCTGGTGTTCGGGAACCCGCATGGCGTCACCTTTGCCAACATCGCTATCGCCGGCGCCGCGCTTCTGCTCACGGTGCTGGGCCTGCTGGCCATTCTCGCCCTGTTCGTGGGTCTTTGCTTCCTGGCGTTGCGGCGGCTGGAGGACAAGGACCGGCCGGCGAACACGCCGGTCGACATCGGCGCGCTGGAAAAGATCCTCGCCAATGAGGACCACTGCGCGCAGAACAACCTGACGGCGATCTCGACGATGAAGCCGGGCATCTTGCGGCGGCTGGCGCTGCGGCTCTCCTTCTATCTCATCTCGATATCGGCACAGAAAGTGTTCAGGCCGGGCTTCCTCGCCACCATCAACACCATTCATTTCGCCCGCTGGGTGCTTTTGCCCGGCACCGACAGGCTGGTGTTCTTCTCCAATTACGGCGGCAGCTGGGAAAGTTACCTGGAGGATTTCATCGCCAAGGCCTCGGCCGGCCTGACCGGCGTGTGGAGCAACACCGAGGGCTATCCTCGCACGCGCTGGCTGTTCCTGGACGGCGCGCGCGACGGCGATCGTTTCAAGCGCTGGGCGCGGCGCCAGCAGGTGCCGACGCTGTTCTGGTACAGCGCCTATCCGCACCTCAACACACCGCGCATCCGGATCAACTCCAGGATCAGGCGCGGCATCGCATCGGCCACCGGCAACGAGGCGCGCGACTGGCTGAGCCTGTTCGGTTCGCTGCCGCGCCCGCCAGCGCGGCCGGCGGACGCGACCAGCCTGCCCGAACCGCCGCCCGCGCCGCTCGAAAAGCTGGAATCCGGGGAAATTCAATCCATTTTCTTCGGGCCCTTCGGCGCGCTCGGTCATGCGCATATGCTTGCGATCCAGGTGCCGGAAGGGTTGCCGGCGGCGAAGCGCAAGTCGTGGCTCGACTTCGTGATCGACAAAACCAGTTTCGGCGACGGAGTGCCGGCCGGCCGCGCCATGACCGTGGCTTTCGGCCCCAACGGGCTGCGCCGGCTCGGGCTGCGGGGCGGTGTCGACGACGAGCCGTTGGACACGTTTCCTGTCGCCTTCCGGCAAGGCATGGGAACGCCCGAGCGCAGCCGCATTCTCAACGACACCGGTCCCGACGCTCCCGACAAATGGCAGTGGGGGTCGTCCGCCAAGCCCGTCGACGTCGTCATCGTCTGCTATGCCGGGACGCCGGCCGCGTTGAAGGCAGAAATCACCGCCATGAAGCGACAGACGACAGGCGCAGGGATGTCCGTGGCCGCCGAACTGCCGCTGATGGTGCGGCGCAACGGCAAGCGGGCGGTCGAGCATTTCGGCTTCGTCGACGGCGTCTCGCAACCGATCGTCCGGGGCACGCAGCGCGCCGCCAAAGGAGCGGCGCCCATGCATCTGCTGGCGCCCGGCGAGTTCCTGTTCGGCTATCGCGACGAGCATGGCTTCTATCCGGCTTCGCCGTCGGTCGAGGCGGCGCTGGATCGCACCGGCATCCTATCGCAGGTGCGGCGCAACCGTCAGATTCCGGGGCAGCCGCCTCCGCCGCGCGATTTCGGCCGCAACGGCACCTTTCTCGTCCTGCGCCAGTTCGAGCAGCATGTCGAATTGTTCGACGACTATTGCAGGAAGGCCGCGACGCAGGCAGCAAATGAGACTGGCGATTCCACCATCACACCGCATTGGGTGGCGGCAAAGATGCTCGGTCGCTGGCAGGACGGCAGCTCGCTGGTGCGCAATCCGAACGGACGCCCTGGCCGCGGCGTCGACAATGATTTCGCGCTCGGCGCCGAGGATCCGCAGGGACATGCCTGTCCGCTCGGCTCGCACATACGCCGGTCCAACCCGCGCGATTCGCTGGGCGAGGACCGCGAGACGCAGATCAGGATCGGCAAGCGCCACCGGATCCTGCGCGTCGGCCGCACCTACGAGAAGAAGGACAGGGGCGGAAAGACGGAGAAGGGCCTGCTCTTCATGTGCCTCAACGCCGATATCGAACGCCAATACGAATTCATCCAGCAGACCTGGGTCTCGTCGAACTCGTTCCAGGGCCTTGTCGGCGAGACGGATCCGACGATCGGCACGCGGGGCGGCGGCGGCCGGTTCTCGATCCCTTCCTGGGAAAAGGTCACCGTGCTCAAGGAGGTGCCGCAGTTCGTAACGACAAAGGGCGGCGGCTATTTCTTCATGCCGAGCCGGTCGGCGCTGCGCTATCTGGTCTCGCGGCTCTGACCGGTGCGCTGAAAGCTGTTCGTCGTTTCTCGGATGCGACGAACCGACGGAGCCATGGCGAAACCGCCGAGCGGGCTGGGCGAAACCGCCGAGCGGGCTACGGCGAAACCGCCGAGCCTGATTGCTCAGTCGTCGTCCTGCGATTCGGCGATGTGGTTCAGCGCGGCGGCGTTGGTGATGCGCAAGCCACCGCGCCTGATGGCGATCATCTGCCGGCTGCGCCAGTCGTTCAGCGTCTTGTTGACGGATTCGCGCGTAGCGCCGAGGAACTCGCCGAGCTCCGACTGCGAAATCGGAATCCAGCCGGCCGAGTCCGCCATGACGCCGCTCAAGAACACCAGCCGCTTTGCCAGCCTGGCCTCGATGCCGAAAAAGGCCTGGTCGCCCAACTCGCCGCTGACCCAGCGCAGCCGCGTGCACAGCAATTCGATCATCGCGCGGGCCAGAGGCGGGTTTTTTTCAATGCGGTCAAAGAGTTGTGTCCGGTTAAGTGAAACCAGCTCACAGGCCGTGAGGCAGATGGCGGTCGCCGTGCGCGGGCGCCCGTCCAGCGCTCCGATCTCTCCGACGAGGCTGCGCGACAGTTCGATATTGGCCACCAGCTTCTGCCCGCCGGGCGAATAGATCGAAATCTCGACGGTGCCGCTCATCACGCCATAGATGCGGTCGGACGCATCCTCCTGGACGAACAAATGCTGACCGGCCGCATAGCGCTCCAGCTTGCAGCCGCCGAACAGCAGGTCGAACTGGCGCGGGTCGATGCGCGCCAGGCGCGGCAGGTTCCTGTCGTCCGCGCCGTTTGTAGCCATGATACGATTCCGCCTCTCGTTAGACGGAAATTGTAGGATAAGTGCGTGCTCGATCAAAGCGTCGTCTCCTTCTGTGGTAGCTTGCCGAATTCTCGGGGTGACGGACGGAGGATCAAAGTCACGCCTGATACGCCGAAATCGGATAAGCCGGCAAACTCTAAGGAGACCGGGCGCACTGGCGGTTGCGGGCCGATCCTTGGAAACGCCGTCCGCGCGCTTGGGTGGGAGGTGCCCATGCGCGCAGACAGCAAACCTGAAAATGGCTAGGTGATCGAAATTTCTCCTCGAGAACCGCATCCAGATCGCAGTCCGGCAGCAGCGGCGGACACCGCAGTCAGGTAGGGCCGTCGATGCCGCCGTTGCAACATTTGAGCGCAAGCCCTGTCCGACGTATGTGAAGGTGCTCACAGATATGCGCGCCGGGCGGACCGATGGTTATTCTGGAAATGCATGGTTCACGCCTCGATCAATCTTTGCCTTGCAGCCGGCATGATTGCCTAGTCGGCAAATAGACCAGTCGAAGCGTGGCTGGAACCTTGGCTTGACTGTAGCGGACGGTCGGCGCCATGGTCCATCTTGAGGGAGGGACGCCGTGGCAGCCGCGAAGGGACTCCTTGTAAAGGTTCGTGGCGACGGCGCGGGGCTCTCTGTGCGAGGCGGGCCGCCGCGGATTGGCGGGATCGAAGCCGAGCCGATCCTTACTCTCCCGCCTGGTGCTGCAAGCACCGGTACGGCCGCGGCCGCGGACCTCGGCGCCACCTGGTTGCGCTTGGCCGCGGATGCCGCCGAAGCAGACAATCCCTGGGACCACGCTCACGATCTTGTCGCCCGGGCTCCGGCGCTGGCGGCCGCGGGCGCCGAGGTGCTCGCGGTCGAGCCCGATATCATGCAGCAATGGGACTACAAGGACAGCGCCGGCGATCGCGGCATGGCGGCAAGCGCAGCTCCGACATGTACTTTCGACGACCAGGATCCGCAGGGCGGACAGGCGGTGGTCGCGGGCCGCGTCGCCTGGAATGCCGCGCCGGACTTCAGCCAGTTCAAGGCCGCGCGCGAAAGCGTCGGCGCCAAGCAGGCCAACATCACCATCGCCCATCTCGATACCGGTTTCGATCCTGGTCACGAAACCCTTCCAGCAGGACTTCTTACAGCGCAGCAGCGCAATTTCGTCGACGACGGGACCGGCCCGAACAACGCGACCGACCACGCTCCGGCCGGCACACTGACCAGCAATCGCGGTCATGGAACAGGCACGCTCAGCCTGCTGGCCGGCAACAAGCTCGACGGCACGTCGCCGCATTGGCCGGGCTTCACCGATTTCGTCGGCGGCGCGCCACTGGCGAAAATCCTGCCGGTGCGCATCGCCGACTGGGTGGTGCGGCTGACCACCGGCACCATGGTGCAAGGCATCGACTATGCGCGCCAGCAGGGCGCGCAGGTATTGTCGATGAGCATGGGCGGCCTCGCCTCGCAGGCTCTGGTCGACGCCGTCAACCTTGCCTACGACCACGGCGTGGTCATGGTCACGGCGGCCGGCAACAATTTCACCATCACGCCGAGGAGCATCGTTTATCCCGCGCGCTACAACCGGGTGCTTGCGGCCTGCGGCGTGATGAGCGACGGGCGCGCCTATGCCGGGCTCGCCCTCGGCACCATGCAAGGCAATTACGGGCCGCCTTCGAAGATGAGCACGGCGCTGGGAGCCTACACGCCGAACGTGCCCTGGGCTGAAATCGATTGCCGCAAGGTGGTCGACATGGACGGCAACGGCACCTCGGCCGCCACCCCCCAGGTCGCTGCCGCGGCCGCTCTGTGGCTGGCCGAGCATTGGGACGTGGTGAAGAATTATCCCCAGCCATGGATGCGGATCGAGGCGGTCCGCAAGGCGTTGTTCGCGAAGGCCTTGAAATCGACGGCCAAGATGAATGCGGCGGAGACGAAGGAGAAGATCGGGCAGGGCGTCTTGCGGGCCTTCGATGCGCTGGGCTTCCCGCCGCCGGCGGCGAACAGCCTGACGAAGCTCGCTCGAGCCACCTACACATGGAGCTGGCTGGACCTTTTGACCGGCGGGAATTCGTTGGCGGCGCTCCCGCGTGCGACGCTTCGGCAGGGAACGATGTTTGCGCTTGAACTGACGCAGATGGCGCAAGTCACGGCGGCAGTCGAACAGGCGATCGCCGATCCGGATGGCGATCCGGGCAGTATTTCGGCCGCGGCGCGCAACCGCTATCTCGAAGCGGCGCTCGACCAGGGCAACCCGTCGAAGCCGCTGAAGGCGTTTCTGGAAGGTTTGCTCGGAAGGCCGGGCGCCAGCGCGGCGGTTCCGGCGCCGGTCATGGGCCCCGCGCCGGGTATCAAGCGCAAGCCACGGCCGATGCCGCCGCCGCAACGGCGCCTGCGCATTTACGCGCTAGATCCGTCGGTGGCGAAAAGGCTGGATTCGGTTTCGGTCTACCAGTCGACGCTTTCGGTGCCGTGGGACGACGAACCGGCGACCGACAGGCCGTTACTGTCGGGTCCGATCGGCGAATATCTTGAGGTGGTCGATGTCGACCCCGCGTCCGACCGCGTCTACGATCCGGTAGACCTCAACGACAAGGTGCTTCTGGCGCAGGATGGCCTGCCGCCTTCGGAGGGCAATCCGAAATTCCACCAGCAGATGGTCTACGCCGTCGCCATGACCACGATCGGCCATTTCGAGCGCGCGCTTGGCCGGCGGGCGTTGTGGGCGCCGCATTATGCCGAGGCTCCCGGCCGGACCGGCGACATGACGGTGAAGGCGCGCTACGTGCCGCGCCTGCGCATCTATCCGCATGCGTTGCGCGCCGAGAATGCCTATTACAGCCCGGAAAAGAAGGCGCTGCTGTTCGGCTATTTCCCGGCGACCAGCAACGAGGGCGACGTCACCACGCCCGGAACGACGGTGTTTTCGTGTCTGTCCAGCGACATCGTCGCGCATGAGATGTCGCATGCGTTGCTCGACGGGCTGCACCGCCGCTTCCAGGAAGCGTCCAACCCGGACGTGCCGGCCTTCCACGAGGCCTTCGCCGACATCGTCGCGCTGTTCCAGCATTTCACGCTGAAGGAGTTGGTCAGCTTCGAGATCGGCAAGGCGAGGGGCGAATTGTCGGCCGCCTCGCTGCTTTCCGGTATCGCCAAGCAGTTCGGCGAAGGCAGCGGCCGGGCCGGGCCGTTGCGCGAATATGGCGGCGCCGGCATGGCCGATCTCGACTACGACAAGACCGTGGAGGCGCATGACCGGGGCTCGATCCTGGTCTTCGCCGTCTACCAGGCCTTCCTGGCGATCACCGATCGGCGGACCGACGATCTGATCCAGCTTGCCACCGGCGGCTCCGGCATCCTGCCGGCGGGAACCTTGCATCCGAGCCTGGTCGAGCGCCTGACCGACGAGGTCGCCAAGACCGCCAGGCAGATGTTGACCATGTGCATCCGCGCGCTCGACTATTGCCCCTCCGTCGACATCACTTTCGGCGAATACCTGCGCGCTCTGGTCACCGCCGACCGCGACGCCTATCCGGACGATCCGCTGCATTACCGCCTGGCTTTCCTGGAATCGTTCCGCAAATGGAAGCTCTTGCCGCGCGACGTGCGCACCATCTCGGAGGAGACGCTCGCCTGGAGCGCGCCGGAAGATCCTTCTCCGACCTGGCTGAAAGGCCTGCTCAGCAAGATCGACCTCGGCTGGAACCAGAAATTGAAGCGGGCCGAGATCTTCGCGCTCAACGACAAGAACCGCTACACGCTGTGGAAGGCGATGCACAAGACCTTCGCCTCCAACCCGGACCTCTACAAGCAGTTCGGCCTGCTGCCGGATCTGCCTCGCTACAATGAGGACGGGACGGTCATGCACGCGCCGAAGAAAGGCGAGACGACCTTCGACATCTACAGCGTGCGCCCGACTCGCCGCGTCGAGCCGGACGGCTCGTTCCGCGTCGAGGTCGTGGCGGTCATCCAGCAGCGGATTCCAGTTGCGCTCGACGGCACAGCGATGCCGCAAGGCATGGCTAAGGGCGACGGCTTCTTCTGGTTCCGGGGCGGCGCCACCATCATCATCGACCCGCGCGAGGGGTTCGAGGAGATCCGCTACTCGATCATCAAGAACACTGGCAGCGCGGACCGGCAGAAGCGTCAGGCCGGGACTATGGCCGCCAATTACCTGTCGCCGCTCAGAGCGCTCTATTTCGGCGGCGAAGTGTCGGAGCCCTTTGCCCTGCTGCATGCCAGCGATGGAGATGACGACCATGTCTAGAAAGCCGGCGACGACGACAAGGCCGGCAAAAGCGGCTACCGTACCGGCGTCGGGCGTCACCGTCCGGCATTACTGCCAGGGCATCGGCGATTGCCATCTGCTTACCTTCAAAAAGGCGGACAAAAAGCCGTTCCGCATGCTCATCGATTGCGGCATCCATGTTTCGATCGCGGGCGGTCCGGCGCTGGTCGGCGACATCGTCGCCGACATCAGGAAAGAGACCGGCGGCAAGATCGACGTTCTCGTCGTCACGCACGAACACTGGGACCATGTCTCCGGCTTCCTGACGGCGAAGGACCTCTTCAAGGATTTCGTCGTCGCCGATGTCTGGATGGCGTGGACCGAAAATCCCGCCGACGCCGAGGCCGCGGAACTCGACAAGTTCAAGGGCCAGGCGCTGGCGGCACTGCAAGGCGTGGGCCAGAAGCTCGACGGAATGCAGGGGCTGAGCGCCTACATGGCCGGCGTGCGCGACGGTCTGCAATCCGTGCTTGGCTTCCAGTTCGGCGCTGTCGGGGAGCGTGTGCGCTCGGCTCGCGACGCTGCGGCCAGGCTTTCGCAAAAACCGTCGCCGACCTATTTCGAGCCCGGCGGGCCGCCGGTATCGATCGACGGGTTGCCCAACCTTCGCGTCTATGTGTTGGGCCCGCCGCGCGACAAGGCGGCCCTGCGGCTGGAGGAGAAGGCGAGCGAGATGTTCCCGCTGGCCAGCGGCGGCCCGTTTGCGCGGGCCCTGACCAGCGGCCTCAAGATGAACGAGGGGGCCGACGCTAATTATCTCGACGAGCTCAGTCCGTTCGAACGCAATGTCGGCACGCCGCTTTCCGCGGCGCTCAACGGCGACAAGGGCAGCGACCCGACCGTCGATGTCGCCACCTTCGTCCGCAAGCATTATTCCGGGCCGGTTTCGGCCGCTGCATCCATGGAAGACCGCGACCAGTCCTGGCGGCGCATCGACGCCGACTGGATGGGGATCGCCGCCGACCTTGCCCTGCAGCTCGACCGCGGCGTCAACAACACCAGCCTGGTGCTGGCCTTCGAGTTCATCGACAGCGGCCGGGTTCTCCTGTTCCCCGGCGACGCCCAGATCGGCAACTGGCTGAGCTGGAAGGATCTGAAATGGCCAGTGGGGCAGGGCACAGTCACATCGGCCGATCTTCTGGTGCGCACCGTCTATCTCAAAGTCGCCCATCACGGCAGTCAGAACGCCACGCCGGAGAAACAGGGTTTTGACCTGCTGACGAGCAGCGACCTGTCGGCTTTCATCCCCACCAACAAGACCGATGCCTTGAAAGTGCATTGGGGCGAGATGCCCTACGACGGCATCCTGACGGCGCTCGAGACAAAGACGAAGGGCCGCGTCATTCGTGCCGATGATCCATGGCTGGCGGACAAGAACGGGAAGCCGGCTTTTGCCGCGCCATCCGGTTCGATCCAGGCAGTACGCAGCGCGCCGCGCGATGCGGCACGCGGACCAGGCGGACTGTGGGTCGAAGTGGATCTGGCCTGAGAGTTCGCCACCGAGCCGGTTGCGAAAAGTCGAAAACCGCTCTATGGAGCGTGCGGCTGAATGAGGGCGGCTACTCGACACATTGCACAAGGTCGCCCCATGCCCGATGCATTCTCACGCGTCATCGCCTTCCTTGCCGTGGTCACGGCCCTTTTGTTTGCCGGGTTGCATTTCCACCAAGGCCACATCATCGCCACGCTCTATTTCATGACCGGCGCCGTTCTGGTGACGGCGGTGACGCGGATGAATGTGCGCAGAGGGCTGATTTAGAGCCTTGACCGGTTCGGCTCGGCAGCCGTTCGAAGATCGTCGGCACATCGCCTTGACTTCGAGAGCTTGCCTACCTTATATCGCGGCTCGCTTCGGCCTTCGGGCAAAGAGCGGGCGATTAGCTCAGCGGGAGAGCACACCCTTCACACGGGTGGGGTCGCAGGTTCAATCCCTGCATCGCCCACCATCCAACAGCTTGATAGTGTTGGATGAATGGCCCGACGAATTCTTCTACATCTTCTACAATTGCACTGGGGACGACGGGTTCTGCGCGCTCAGCGCGCCGCCGCGATCAGCCGCTCGGCCAGGTCCGGCGTCAGCGTGTCGAAATGCGAGATCACCAGGGTCGGCTCGAATTCGCGCACATGGCGGTCGGTGTAGCCGAAATCGACCGCGACCACCGGAATGCCGGCAGCCTTGGCGGTATCGATGTCGGTTTGCGAATCGCCGATCATCAAGGCGTTCTCCGCATCGCCGCCGGCCAGCCGGATCGTTTCGGTGAGATGGCGCGGGTCGGGCTTGCGGAAGGCGAATGTGTCCTGGCCGCAGATCGCGGCAAAATAGCCCGACATGCCAAGCGCGCCGATCAGCGTTGCGGAGTTCGCTTCGTATTTGTTGGTGCAGACCGCCATCAGGTAGCCGGCGGCCTGAAAACGATCGAGGGCGGCGACGACGCCGGGATAGGGGCGGGATTTGCCGGGAATGTTCAGCGTGTAATGGTCGAGGAACAGTTTCAGCAGCCGGTCGTGCTCTTCCGCCACCAGCGCCTTGTTCTGCGCGGCATGCGCGCGTTCGATCATGACGCGCCCGCCATGGCCGACGAAACGCCGGAAACCGGCTTCGTCGACAGCGGCGAGGTCGCTTGCCGCCAGGCTGTGGTTGAGGCTGTCGAGCAGGTCGGGCGCCGTATCGACCAGTGTTCCGTCGAGATCGAACACGATGATCGGGCGGGTCATGGG